>CBDUMZ010000003.1:0-129284 GCA_965368465.1 uncultured Chromatiales bacterium | reverse complement strand
GGCGGATCATAGGAACCACCGTAGTAACGCTCATCCGTGATGTTGCGTCCCCACAGCGTGATCGACGAATTCCAGCTTTCGATGTTGTAGCCGAGGCGGACGTTCAGGATGCCGAAGTCTTCCATCTTCGTCAGTGGATCGTTGTCGCCGTCGGTCAACTGCTCCGATGCCCAGGCGTACTCGGCACGCAGGAACATCTCGTTGTTACCCATCGGGAACGACTGCATGACGCTCAGGTTGAAGCGATCTTCCGGATTGTACGGAATGGCCTCGCCGCCACGGCTGCAGGTTCCGGTCGACGGGTTGAGCCCGGGGTCCGGCATCAGCGTATGGAACGGTGTTGCATCCCAGCACGTGCCCAGTTCGAAGGTCTTGAATTCACCCTCGTTGTGCGCGAAGTAGCCCGAGACGAGCGTGTTGTCCAGCGGCTGCCAGGTGAACTCGACCTCGACGCCCTTGACTTCGAGGTCGCCGGCGTTCTGCAGGTTGAAGCCTGTTCCGGTAAAGGAGTTGGCCTGGAAGTCCTCGAAGTCCGTCTGGTAGAGCGCAAGCGCTATGCGGAAGCGGTCGCCCAGGTCGCCTTTGAAACCGATCTCCGCCGATTTCGAGGTCTCGGCGTTGAACAGCTGCGGCAGGTAGAACCAGATGCGGTCGGTATTGGTACCGCCGGACTTGAAGCCCGTCGAGTACGACGCGTAAGCCATCGCATTGTCGTTGATGAACCACGTGCCCTTGACCGTACCGGTGACCTGGTCATCCGATAGCGTCTCACGCACGTCGGGACGCGGTGAGAACGGCGCCAGCGTCCAGGCCGCCCAGCCTTCGTTAGGTTGCGCGACGGCCAGCAGCGGCGTCAGATCGGGCGGTGCGCCGACCATGCCACCAGCGGCCCACTGCTGGAACAGGAATATCGAGGTCGCAATCGCCGTCGTATCCGGCACCATCGTGCCCGGGTTCGTCTGCGTGTAGATCGCTTCGATGTCCTTGGTCTCATCCGTGAAGCGCGCGCCAAGTGACAACTCGAAGGCGTCGCTCAGGGCCCAGTCGACCTGTCCGAAAACGGCATAGCCATCGTGCTCCTGCGTCACGTCATCGTTCGCGAAAGCGCCCGGCGGGAAGCCCTGGGCACCGGCCGGGAAGGCAATGCCGGCGCCTGCAAGGCCCTGCGAAATCGCAGTAACGCCGTTCGTGATGTCGGACAGCGTCGGTAGTCCCTGGGCTGCATTTCCGAGGTCAGCGTAGGTCTGCAGTTCCGTACCGCCGATCGTTCTCGTGTTGCTCTTGATGTCCTGCGCGAAGTAGTAGGCGCCGACGACCCAGTTGCTGCTCTCACCAAATTCGCCGGCGAGCCTGAACTCCTGCGAGAACGACTGCTGCGCTGCGTCGTTGGTGCGCTCGGCGATCGATGTATCGGTGAAGTCGGCATCGATCGAGTCGTACGTATCAAACGCGCGGTAGGCAGTCACCGACGTGAACGTCGAACCGTTGGTCAGCGACTTGTTCATCTCGACCGAGATGCCGCGATCCTCGTTTTGCGAGATCGGCGCAAAGTTCACCGCCGTACGGTAGTCCTCCCAGCTCGCCTGGATGACATTGGGTGGCAGAGCGAACGGGTAGTTCTGGTCCGTATAGACGGTGCGGCCCATGGACATGAGGATGGCGTCAGGGCCATTGAGGACCTGTCCGGCCGCGAGGGCGCCGCGTGAAAACAGGCTGTCAACGCGCGTCGTGCCGATACAGCAGACTTCATCGATCTCGGCGTAATCCGCGATGACGCGCAGGTTGAAATCGTCCTGGTTGTCGTAGGCGAGCTGCAGGCGCATGCCGATACGGTCACGGTCGTTGTAGAGATCCTCGACCGGCCCCGAGATGGGGGAGATCTGCTGGCGGAAGTTGTCGTCCGTGACATAGCCATCGCGCTTCGAGGTGAACAGCGTACCCCGAACGGCCAGGTTGTCAGACAGGACGATATTCGTGGCGGCTGCAACGCGCGCCAGGTCATAGTCACCGGCAGTGACCTCGACAAAGGCATTGTTGCCGTCGGTGCTGGGCGCGACCGTACGCACGTTGATAGCGCCCGATGCCGTGTTCTTGCCGAACAGCGTACCTTGCGGGCCACGCAGTACTTCGACCGCCTGGACGTCGACGAGCTCGTTGATCAGCGAGCTCTGCCGCGAACGATACACGCCGTCCACGTAGAGACCCACCGAGGATTCGACGCCGAAGTTGTTCGAGGTCGAGCCGATGCCGCGGATGCTGAAGTTTGTTGTTGTCGTTGTCTGGCTACCGCCGACGATGAGTCCTGGAACGCTCTGCTGCAGATCGATCATGTCCTTGATGCCGGACTGTTCTATCTGTGCACCCGTGACCGCCGTTATGGCGACGGGCACGTCCATGAGGTTCTGTTCGCGTTTTTGAGCGACGACGACGATCTCTTCGAGAAACGACGCGTCCTCCCCCTGTGCAAATGTTGGTGCCGCCAGTGTCAGGCCGACTACTGGCAGCGCAACAAAACGACCGAGATTGAGTATGCTGGTACCAATCGGTTTCATGTCTCCCCCCCTTCAATGGGAAATTGATTCAATATCGCGCCCAAGCATAGCATGGTTTTCGCGCGTGGAAATGTTCTATAAGCTTATGAAAAATACGTGGTTATCCCCACTCAGGACTCAGAAGAGGACACGCTCATGCACGGCTTGATGATGGACACACCCCTGCTTATTTCCTCGATCGCCAGACACGCGGAAAAATTTCACGGCGACCGCGAGATCGTGTCGGTCACCATGGACAATCCGCGGCATCGCTACACGATCCGGGATGCTGTCCGGCGATCGCGGCAACTGGCCAACGCGCTGGCCGGGATGGGCCTGGAAACCGGCGATCGCGTGGCCACGATTGCGTGGAACGACTATCGGCACCTTGAGATCTACTACGGCGTCAGCGGGTCCGGCTACGTGTGTCATACGATCAATCCGCGGCTCTTTCCCGAACAGCTCGTGTTTATCATCAACCATGCCGAGGATCGCTGGATCTGTACAGACCTGGTGTTCGTGCCGCTGCTCGAGAAGCTATTGCCACAGATTCCGAACGTCGAAGGCTTCATCATAATGACCGATGAAGCCCACATGCCTGACACGTCGCTGCCGAATGCCCTCTGCTACGAGTCGCTCCTGGCTGCCGAGTCGGCGGAGTTCGAGTGGCCCCGGCTCGACGAGCGCACGGCCTCCGCGTTGTGCTACACGTCCGGAACGACAGGCGATCCGAAAGGTGTGCTCTACGACCACCGGTCGACTGTTTTACACGCCTTCGCGAGCGTGGCGCCGGATGTCATGAATCTTTCGAGCTGTGATGTCGTGTTGCCCGTGGTGCCGTTGTTCCATGTCAACGCCTGGGGCATTCCCTATTCGACGCTGATGGTTGGCGCCAAGCTCGTCTTCCCGGGACCGAAGATGGGCGATGGCGAGGCGCTCTATGGCCTGCTCGAGGAGGAGAAAGTTACGGTAGCACTTGGCGTACCGACCGTCTGGCTGGCGCTGCTGCAGTACTGTGACCAGGCCGGCAAGACCCTGGAGTCGCTGAACAGAACTGTCATCGGTGGCGCCGCGGTGCCGCGCGCCATGATCGAACAATTTGAAAAAGTCCATGACGTGCGCACGATCCAGGGCTGGGGGATGACGGAGATGAGCCCGCTGGGCACCGCGAACACGCCCAAGGCCGGACAGGAAGGCCTTGGCGACGAAGAACGACTCGATCTTGCGACCAAGGCCGGTCGCGGCATTTTCGGCTGCGAGTTGCGCATCGTCGATGACCATGGGACTGAGCTGCCCTGGGACGGTGTCGCTTACGGCGCGCTGCAAGTTCGCGGCCCCTGGATCTGCAGCGACTATTTCAAGCTCTCAGGAGCCGGAGGCTCCCACAAGGAGGATGGTTGGTTCGATACGGGTGACGTCGCCACGATCGATGCGCAGGGTTACATGGCGATTACCGACCGGACCAAAGATGTCATCAAATCCGGCGGTGAATGGATCAGCTCGATCGAACTCGAAAACGCCGCCATGGGGCACCCGGCGGTGGCGGAAGCGGCCGTGATCGGCGTCGCGCACCCCAAGTGGACGGAACGGCCTCTCCTGGTCGTGGTTGCCGCGGAAGGACAGGAGATCGACAAGCAGGCGCTGCTGGCCTTCTTCAAAGGCAAGGTTGCGGACTGGTGGATCCCGAACGATGTCGCCGTGGTCGACGAGCTGCCGCATACAGCGACCGGCAAGATCAAGAAGATTGAATTGCGCCGGCAATTCGCCGACTATGCGCTTCCTGAGTAATCACCGGTTTTCGAGGAATCTCCATGGCTGACCCCAAGCGCCTGTATGGGCTAAACGCGCTCGTGCTGAACGCCGCCGATGGCATCGGCGAGGCAATTGCCCGAACGCTGGTCAAGCACGGTGCGAAGGTCGTCGCAGCAGACACCGGCAACAGCGGTGTCGTACAGCATTACTCGTCTGTCAGGGGGATTACCGGGCGCGTCGCCAACCTGCTTGACCCGGAACAGCTTGCCGTGCTCGTGGATGAAACGGTCGACAAACTCGGCGGACTGGATATCCTGGTGACGGACTTCCTGCTGCGGCAGGAGGCGCCGCTCGCCAAGGTGGATGACAAACTCGAGGCCGTGCTGAAACAGCGTGCGACGCTGGTCATGAGCGTTTGCCGGGCGGCGCTGCCGCATCTCAAGAAGAGTCCCTCGGGGCGAATCATCAATCTCGGGTTCCTCCGCAGCTTTTTCGCGGCCGATGGCGCCGACGCGAGTGCGCGTGCAGAGCGCGACCTTGCCAACCTGACTCGCGCCCTGGCGGCGGAAACCGGTGAATTCGGCATCACGGCCAATTTCATTCAGCCGGGCGCTGTCATGACGCCTGAGAGCCGCGAGGTATTCCGCAGGAACAAGGGGCTCCGCGATTATTGTATCCAGAGCTCCGCCGCGCGACGGCTTGGCGAACCTGTAGACGTGGCCAAGGTGGCGCTTTTCCTCGCCAGCGACGACGCGGTGTTTGTCAGCGGTACGGGTGTTGCTGTCGATGGCGGTCGCCTGGGTAACTGATGCACCCCGTTCTCGATGACCTGATTTCGCTGCTCAAGCTCGAGCGCATCGAGGAAAACATCTTCCGTGGCGTCAGCCGTGACATCGGCAGCCCGCAGGTTTTCGGGGGCCAGGTCCTGGGCCAGGCGTTGTCGGCCGCGCAACACACGGTGGAGGGCAGGGTTGCGCATTCCCTGCATGGCTACTTCCTGCGTCGCGGCGACGTGAATGCGCCGATCATCTACGATGTCGATCGTGCCAGGGATGGCGGCAGTTTTTCGAATCGACGCGTCGTCGCCATTCAGCACGGACGACCGATACTCAACCTGGCGGCGTCTTTCCAGATTCCCCAGGAAGGCCTGTCACACCAGGCTGAAATGCCCGACGTTCCGCAGCCGGAAGGGCTGAAGGACCTGACGCATCTTGCGGCCGATGTACTGGACAAGATCCCGGTGAAACTCAGGCGTTTCATGACGGACGAACGGCCGTTCGAGTTTCGCCCGGTGGAACAGTCCGATCTCGAGGACCCGGCGCCGCGACCCCCGAGTAAGCACGTCTGGATTCGAGCGGTCGATGCTATGCCCGACAACGTGGCCTTGCACCAGAACCTCATGGCCTATGTCTCGGACTTCGAGCTGCTGACGACGGCGACGTTGCCACACGCATTGCCGTTCACGCGTGGCAGGATATTGCTCGCGAGCCTCGATCACGCCCTCTGGTTTCACCGCGAGTTCCGCATTGACGAGTGGCTGTTGTACGCCATGGAAAGCCCGAACGCATCGGGTGCGCGTGGCTATGCACGCGGACAGTTCTTTACCCAGGCGGGCGAACTGGTTGCCTCGACAACGCAGGAAGGGCTAATCAGGGTGGTCGACCCGAGCCGGTCGAAGCAGCGATCAGACCCCAGGCACCAGGTCTGAATTGAATCGCGCTGCGTTCCTGACATAGACATCCGCAGACCAGCGGATGTGCTTGAGCTCTTCATCGCTCAGTTCCCTGACCACCTTTGCCGGGGCACCGAGGATCAGCGAACCCTCCGGGAATTCCTTGCCCTCGGTGACCAGCGCGTGCGCGCCGACCAGGCAATTCTTGCCGATCCTGGCGCCGTTGAGCACGGTGCTGCCGATGCCGACCAGGGAGTTGTCGCCGATGGTGCAGCCATGCAGCATGACCTTGTGGCCGACGGTCACGCCGTTGCCGACGATGAGTTCGATGCCTTCGTCGGTATGCAAGATGCTGCCGTCCTGGATGTTGCTGCGTTCGCCGATCGTGATCCAGTCGTTGTCGCCGCGCAGAACGCAGTTAAACCAGACGCTGGCCTGGTCGCCGAGGCGGACGCTGCCGATAATCGACGCGTTGTCAGCAATGAAGTGCCCGGCGCCCGCGAGTACCGGGGCGCGGTCGCCGAGCCTGTAAATCACTTGGCCTTGCCTTGGGCGGCAACGGCGGCGGCTGCCTTGGCGACCGCTTCGGGGTCGCCAAGGAACTCGCGCTTCAGTGGCTTGAGGTCGTCGTCAAGTTCGTAGGCGAGCGGGATGCCCGTGGGGATGTTAAAGCCGGTTATCTCTTCGTCGGACACCTCATCGAGCATTTTCACCAATGCGCGCAGGCTGTTGCCGTGGGCCGCGATCAGGACGTCCTTGCCGGCCGCGAGATCGGGGGCAATGGCGTTTTCCCAGCAGGGCAGGACACGCTCTAGCGTCAGCTTGAGTGATTCCGCGCCGGGCAGGCCTTCGATGCCCGCGTACCGCGGATCGTGGCGTGGGTGGCGTTTGTCGCCGTCGTCCAGCGGCGGTGGCGGGATGTCGTAGCTGCGCCGCCAGATATGCACCTGTTCATCCCCGTACTTGGCCGCGGTCTCCGCCTTGTTGAGCCCCTGCAGCGCGCCGTAATGGCGTTCATTGAGGCGCCAGTCGCGCTCGACCGGAATCCACATCAGGTCCATCTGGTCGAGAATATGCCAGAGCGTGCGGATCGCACGTTTCAGGACCGACGTATACGCGATATCGAACTTGAACCCGAGTTCACTCAGCAGTTTGCCTGCGGCAACGGCTTCTTCGTTGCCCAGTTCAGTCAGGTCTACGTCCTGCCAGCCTGTGAACAGGTTCTTCAGGTTCCAGTCGCTCTGGCCGTGGCGGCAGAGTACAAGCTTTCCGGCCATACTTACTCCATGTCTGTATTCAGGTTGAAATCAGGTTGCGCAATTCCTGCGCAGCGACCGACAGCGTAGCAAAGTCGATGTCTTCGCGTCGTTTCATTTCCTCGATGGTCTGCGTGAATCGCTGTACCTCTTGCTCGTGTTTCACGAGCCACCGTCGCGCGATCTCGCGCGCGTCCCGGGTACTGCGCCTGGTCAGCAGGTTGTCGCCGATCTGACGCCGTAGCCTGAAGAAGTCCTCGCGAAGGATGTTTCTTGCCTTGGCCTGCCACCGCCCTGAAACCTTGAGGTCCTCTGCCGAGTTATGGAGCCACTGCAGCCCGAGCGCATCATTGAACGATGAGTACAGGCGCGCGGAATCGATGACATCGCGCTTGCGATCGGCAGCCAGGTCGACGATATCGACGGCCGCGCGCGTCACCAGCAGCAGCGAAATCTTGTTGGCGAGTTTCTCGGGTACACCCATCTCGAGCCATGCGTCGTGAGCCTTGCCAATGCGTGCCTGGCTGGCTTTCGAGACATAACTGCTCGCGCGGGAGTAGATCTTCACCATGCCGGGTTTCAGACGCTCGACGCACTTCACGACATCGAGGTTTTTGCCGTACTGCTCGATCAACCAGAAGCAAACGTGCCGCAGTGTGCGGCTGATCTCGAACATCATGAGCATCTGGGCCCTGGCCGGGATGACATGATCGAGCGCTTCGATTTCCTTGAACAGGGGACGTGCGCCGCAAATAATGCGCGCGACTTCGTAGGCACGCGCCACCGTCAGAATGCTGGCACCCGTATCCGACTGGGTGCGCTTGACGAACGTCGGGCCCATGCGATTGACGATGTCATTGGCGATCAGCGTGGCGAGAATCTGCCGGCTGAGGCGATGCAGCGGAATCAGGTCCGAGTAGCGACGGCGCAGCACGTCCGGGAAGTAGCGCTCCGGATCGATTTGCAGGAAGTCTGTCAGCGAGTCGTCCGACCGGATCAGCCCGTTGTACAGATCGATCTTGGCGTAGCTCAAGACGACCGCCAATTCCGGACGCGTCAGGCCCTGTTTGCGCTGGCGCCGGTCCTCGATTTCAACCTCATCGGGCAGGAACTCGAGATCGCGGTCCAGCTCACCCGTGCGTTCCAGGTCGGCGATCAGTTTCGCGAACTCGTCCAGTCGTTCGGCAGACGACATCTCGCTCATGCTGATCGACTGCGTTTGCAGGTAGTTGTTGCGCAATACCAGGTTCGCGACATCGTCGGTCATGGACGCCAGTAACTCGTTGCGCTTTTCGCGCGGCATGTTTGTCTGCTTCGTTACCAGGCTGAGCAGGATCTTGATATTGACCTCGCGGTCGGAACTGTCCACGCCGCCGGAGTTGTCGATAAAGTCGGTGTTGATACGACCGCCATGCATACTGAACTCAACGCGTGCGCGCTGCGTCAGCCCGAGGTTGCCGCCTTCACCGATGACTTTGCAGCGCAACTCGTCGGCATCGACACGCAGGGCATCGTTGCTGCGATCGCCGACGTCCGAGTGGCCTTCGCTGCTGGCTTTGACGTACGTACCGATACCGCCGTTCCAGAGCAGGTCGACGTCGGCCTTCAGTATGGCCCTGATCAGTTCGTCGGGTTGCACGGATATTTCTTCGATATCCAGCAGTCTGCGAGCTTCCGGGCTCAGCTTGATGGTCTTTGCCTGCCGCGAGAAAACACCGCCACCCTTGGAGATCAACGCCTCGTTGTAGTCATCCCAGGTAGAACCGGCCTTGCGGAACAGGCGGCGACGTTCCTTGTAACTGACAGCCATATCCGGGTCGGGGTCGAGGAAAATACGACGGTGATTGAACGCCGCCACGAGCTTGATCTTCTTCGACAGCAGCATGCCATTGCCGAACACATCGCCGCTCATGTCGCCGATACCGACGACGGTGAACGGATCCGTTTGCGTGTTCAGGCCCTGCTCATGGAAATGGCGTTTTACAGCCTCCCATCCGCCTTTCGCCGTAATGCCCATGACCTTGTGGTCGTAGCCGGCCGAGCCACCCGAAGCAAAGGCATCATCCAGCCAGAAGCCGTACTCCGCGGAAAGGCTGTTGGCGATGTCCGAAAACGATGCGGTACCTTTGTCGGCAGCGACCACCAGGTAAGGGTCGTCTCCGTCGCGGCGAATAATGCCTTCCGGTGTGATGACCTGATCGTCGACGACATTGTCGGTCAGGTCCAGCAGGCCGCGTATGAAGGTCTTGTAGCAATGCACGCCGTTCGCAAAGATCGCGTCGCGGTCTTCCACCGGTGCGCGTTTCGGGAAGAAACCACCCTTGGCGCCGGTTGGCACAATGACCGTGTTCTTGACGACCTGTGCTTTCATAAGTCCCAGCACTTCTGTACGAAAGTCCTCGCGACGATCCGACCAGCGCAATCCGCCGCGCGCGATGTCGCCGCCACGCAGATGCACACCTTCGACCTCGGGCGAGTACACGAATATCTCGTACTTCGGTTTCGGCAGTGGCACTTCCGGAAGCTTGCTCGGGTTGAGCTTGATCGAGATGAAGCTCTTGGGCTTGCCGTCGCTGGTCAGGAAGTAGTTCGTGCGCAGAGTTGCGGCGATGCCGCCGGCAAACGCCGCCAGGATACGGTCCTCGTCCACGTTGCGCGCTTTTGTCAGGCCACGCTGGACATCGGCGAGGATGATCTTCAGTTCCTTCCGTCGCTTGCTCTTCGACACGGCCGGATCAAACTGCATTTCGAACTGGGCAACGAGCGAGCGTGCCAGGTCGGCGTGAGCGACCAGAACGTCTTCCATGTAGGCCTGGCTGAACGGTACGCGCAGTTGCAGAATGTGTTTCGCATAGCAGCGCAGTAACGATACCTGGCGCCAGGTCAGGCCGGCCGCTACGATCAGGCGATTGAGGCCGTCGTTCTCTGCCTCGCCGGCGAGTGCCGCCATGAAGCATTGTTCGAAGCGTTCGGATACCGACTCGATGTCGATGGTGGTGCCGTTCTCGTGTCGCAGGTGGAAGTCCTGGATCCAGAACGACCGGCCTCCATCCAGGTGGCATTCGTAGGGCCTCTCGGTATACACGGCCGAGCCCATTTGCTCGAGAATTGGCAGGGCGTCAGACAGTGCAATCGGGTTGTCCATGCTGTACACGATAAAGCGCATGTTGCCCGGTTCGAGGTCCCTTGCCGCATACAGGTCGACGCTGCGCGGTACGCCATCGCGCAGCATGTCGTCGATTGCGCGAATATCGGAACAGGCCTCGGCAGGGTAGGTGTCTTCCTGGTAGCCGGCAGGGAAAATACGTCCGTAGAGGCGATATAGCTGGTCACCTTCTTCGTTGCCGTACTCTTTCACCATGTGGTCGCGCAGGCGGTCGGACCAGGTAACGACGAGGTCGGCCAGCTGTTGCTCAATCTTCTTGATGCTGATGTGAGGGCGCTTACCCTCGGGCGTGCGCACAATAATGTGTACGCGGGCGAGGGCCGACTCGGAAATCTGTACTGATGAATCAACGGAGATGCCGCCGAATGCTTCGGTCAGCAACGCCTGGATCTTGCGGCGAATCGCTGTCGTGTATTTGTCCCTGGGTACGAAGACCAGGCACGAGAAGAACCGGCGAAATGTATCCTGCCGCAGGAACAGTTTGACGCGCTGGCGATCCTGCAGGTTGAGGATGCCGATGGTCGTGCGGGTCAGGTCCTGCACGCTGCTCTGGAACAGCTCTTCACGCGGGTAGGTTTCGATGATGTGCAACAGCGCCTTGCCGCGATGCCCTGCAGGCTCGACCTTGGCGCGTTCGAATATCTTGCGTACTTTGTGTCGCAGCAACGGGATATTGGTCGGGCTTTCGCTGTAAGCGATCGAGGTCAGCAGTCCGATGAAGCGACGCTCGCCGATCGCATTGCCGTCGGCGTCGTAGATTTTCACGCCGACATAGTCGAGAAACGCTGCGCGATGCACGGTTGAGCGCGAATTTGCCTTGGTCAGGATCAGCCAGTCGCGTGACCGCGTCAGGCGCTGCATCTCGGCGGTAAGTTCGATCGAGTTGTGATCGCCGTCATCGCGACTGAGGACACCGAGTCCCGTGCCTTTGACGGCGTTCAGGAAGCTCCGCTTGCCGCGCTTGCGCAGCTTGTATTCGCGATAGCCGATGAAGGTGAAATGCTCATTGGCCATCCAGTCGAGCAACGCCTGGCTCTCTTCGCGCAGTGTCGGATCGACGCCCTTTGGGCCGTTCTCGAGCAGATCGCGAGTTTCGCGCATGCGCTGGCGCATCGCTCCCCAGTCCCGAACCGTAACCTGCACATCGGACAGGACCTTGAGGATTTCCTTGCGCAGCAGTTTCAGTCGCTGCGGATCTGTCTCGCGGGAAATCGCAAAACGAACGAAAGACTCGGACTTTGCTTTCTTGTTGTCCTTGCTGGCAATGGCTGTCAGCTTGCCTTTCCGGTCACGCGTGACGGAAATGATGGGGTGCACCGTAATGTGCACGCCGAGATCCTGGCGATGAATCGCAGCAGCCACCGAGTCGACGATGAATGGCATGTCGTCGTTGATCATCTCCACGAACGTGAATGCCGACTTGTAGCCGTGTTCCTTCTCGGTCGCATTGAAGATGCGCAGTAAGGCCTCGCGCGGCTTCTTTACGGCGCCAAACTCAAGGTGATCGAGGGCCACTCTCGCCATGACGGACGGGGAGCGTCCTTCGAGGTCTTCGTAGGGTACGTTGGCAAAGTACTGCCGCAGGTAACGGGCGACGTCGGACTTTTTCTTGAGCGAGGGAGTGTTGGCACGCGATGCAAGGATGGCGTCAATAATCTGCTGGCGCGCGTCCCCGCTGCGTCGGTTGGTTTGTTTAGTCACTGCGAGTGCCTTGGTGGGTTCGGGAGTCCCTGGGGCCGCAATTTTAGCTCAGATCAGACAATGGAATACAACGTTTAAAGTACGTATACCCGTAGTTTACGGCGCCCCGATCAAACGCGCTCGCGCGAGCAGGCGCTCCATGATGTTGTTGAGCTGGTCGAGTTCCTCCTGCGAGAGCCCTTCGAGGAGGTCGCGCTCGAATCCCAGTGCGAGATCCGCTATTTCGTCATGCAGCTTCTTGCCATCGTCGGAGAGGTTCAGGATGGAGCGACGTTTGTCCGCATCGGCAAATTCCCGATCGATACGACCGTTCTTGATGAGCTTGGTCACGGCCCGGCTGACGGCGACCTTGTCCATCAGGGTGCGCTCGGCGACCTCGACGGCCGACAGGCCCGGAAAACGACCGAGCACGGCTATGACGCGCCATTCGGGGATCGACACGTTGAAACGCTTGTCGTAGGCGCGGGCAACCGTGGTGCTGACCGTGTTTGACAAGACGGCGAGCCGGTACGGCATGAAATTCTCGAGTTTAAGATCGGTACTCATAGTCCCGTCAATTTATCACGCGAGGTGGGGCAGCGCGAGATACTCGGTCGATTGCATCTCGATCAGGCGGCTTGTTGTGCGATCGAACTCAAATGACAGCCGCGAGCCCGTATACAGATTGTGGACGTCGACGTCTGCTGACAGGATCAGCTTTACACGACGGTCATAGAACTCGTCGACGAGCGAAATGAAGCGCCGCGCCTGGTCGTCATGCGCTGCATCGAACTGCGGCACGCCCGAGATGATGACGGATGGGTACCAGCGCGCGATCTCGATGTAGTCGGCCTGGCTGCGCGGGCCGTCACAGATATCCTCGAATCGAAACCAGGCGACGCCCTTGGCGCGGCATCGCGCACGGACGTCGCGACCGTTGATATCGAGGTCGATTTCGGTTTCGACCTGTGCCGATGCAGTTTCATCGAAAAAGTAATTCAGTTTCTCGGCCGCGTTCTCGTCGTCCGGCGAGAGATACGTACCTGCTTTCTGCAGAATACGCAGGCGGTAGTCTGTCCCGCCGTCCATGTTGACGACATCGGTGTTTTCTTTCAGGAGCGCGATCGCGGGCAGAAAGCGCTGCCGTTGCAGCCCGTCCTGGTAGAGGTCGTCCGGTCTGGAGTTGGAGGTTGTCACCAGCGTGACGCCGCGGCTGAACAATCCTTGCAGGAGTTTGCCGAGAATCATCGCGTCACCGATATCGCTGACAAAAAATTCGTCGAAGCAAAGAACGCGTGTGTCCTGGGCGATGCTGGCGGCCACCTTGTCGAGCGGGTCCTCGACGAAGCTGAGCGTCTTCATGCGCGCATGGACATCATGCATCATGCGGTGGAAGTGCACGCGCCGCTTCTGCTCGATGGGCAGGTTTTCGAAGAAGAGGTCCATGAGAAACGTCTTGCCGCGGCCGACGCCACCCCAGATATAGAGGCCGCGCACGGTTTCGCGTGGTTCACTGCGGAAGAACATGGTGCGCAATCCTCCCCTGCGCGGCGGCTGTGCGAGCAGCCTGGCCTGAAGGTCTTCGAAGCGGCTGATGACATCGAGTTGCGCGGCGTCTTCAACATGCCCCTCGCGGTGCAGGCTTTCTTCGTATGCTTCGCGTATGTTCAATCTACCCTCATAGCTGTATTTGCAGCGCACTTGCAGCAGGGCTAGATTACATGGCTGTTACAGCGGGTCCAACCAGAGAAGGTGTCACCGGATATGTCAGAAGCAATTGAACGCGAGTCGATGGAATTTGACGTAGTGATTGTCGGCGGTGGCCCCGCCGGGCTGGCGGCCGCGATCCGCCTGATGCAGCTCGATGACTCCCTTGCGGTGGTCGTGGTGGAGAAGGGGTCGGAGATCGGCGCACATGTCCTGTCCGGCAACGTCTTCGAACCGACCGGTCTCAATGAGCTGATTCCTGACTGGCAGGAGCAAGGCGCGCCCGTGAAGACCGCGTGTACCGGCGATCGTGTGCACTACCTGACCAGCGAGACCGGGGCGGCCCCGGTGCCCGGCCTGTTTCTGCCGCGCCCCATGCACAATCACGGCAACTACATCATCAGCCTCGGTGCACTATGCCAATGGCTCGGCGAGCAGGCCGAGAGCCTGGGCGTCAATGTGTTTCCGGGTTTCGCGGCGTCCGAGGTGCTCTACGACAACGATGGACGCGTCACCGGCGTGGCGACCAGCGACATGGGCATCGGCAAGGACGGAGCCAAAAAGAGCGCCTACACGCCGGGCTACGAGTTGCGCGGCAAGTACACGGTTTTTGCCGAAGGCGTGCGCGGCAATCTCAGCGAAGAGGTCATGCAACGTTTCAACCTGCGTGAGGATGCCGACCCGCAGCACTATGGCATCGGCATCAAGGAAGTCTGGGAGGTGGAACCGGAGCGGCATGAAGAAGGGCTGGTCGTACATACGACTGGCTGGCCGCTGGACAGGCACACGGAAGGTGGAGGTTTTCTCTACCACGCTGCCAACAACAAGGTCTATCTCGGACTGATCATCGCGCTGAATTACAGGAATCCGCACCTGTCGACATTTGACGAATTCCAGCGCTGGAAGACGCACCCGAAGATTCGCTGTTACCTCGAAGGTGGCAAACGCATCGCGTACGGTGCACGCGC
Source organism: uncultured Chromatiales bacterium (assembly GCA_965368465.1). Lineage (GTDB taxonomy): Bacteria > Pseudomonadota > Gammaproteobacteria > Steroidobacterales > Woeseiaceae > UBA1847. Next base: position 114,552 of record CBDUMZ010000003.1, on the reverse strand, counting down.
GGTCAACAAGGGTGGCCTGCAGTCGTTGCCGAAGCTGGTTTTCCCGGGCGGCATGCTGGTTGGCTGTGGCGCGGGCTTTCTGAACGGCGTCAAGATCAAGGGTGCGCACACGGCGATCAAGACGGGCATGCTCGCGGCGGAGAGTATTCAAAAGGCGCTGGCGGCGGGCGACCCGGGCCAGTCGGCACTCGGCGACTTCGAGACCAGCGTGAAAGCCTCATGGGTATACAAGGAATTGCACCGCGGTCGTAACTTCGGCCCGGGCCTGCACAAGCTGGGCATGTTTTTCGGCGCCGTATTTGCGTTTATCGACCAGAATATCTTCTTCGGTAAATTGCCCTTTACGTGGCGCAACCGAGAGCCCGACCACGAGTCGTTGCAGAAAGCATCCGAGGCGAAGGTCATCGAGTATCCGAAGCCCGACGGTGTGCTCACCTTCGACAAGATGTCATCGGTATTCCTGTCCAACACCAATCACGAGGAAGACCAGCCCTGCCATCTCAAGCTCAGGGACGCGTCGATCCCGATCGCCTATAACCTGCCCGAGTACGACGAACCGGCGCAGCGCTACTGCCCGGCGGGTGTTTACGAGATCGTGGAAGAGGGCGGCGAGAAGACCTTCCGGATCAGCCCGGCAAACTGCGTGCACTGCAAGACCTGTGACATCAAGGACCCGAAGCAGAATATCGTCTGGACAGTACCCGAGGGCGGCGGCGGACCCAACTACGCCAACATGTAATCAGGTACCGGACACCCTATTTCCAAATTAGGTACCCGAAATTAGGTACCGGACACCCTATTTCCCACACATGAGATGGCGCTATTGCCGCAAACCCGACGTGGAAATAGGGTGTCCGGTACCTAATTACGTTATTTCGGTTGCATGCGGATGGCGCCGTCGCAGCGGATTGTCTCGCTGTTGACGTAGGTGGTCTCATAGATGAACTGGACCGTATTCGCGTACTCCTCGGGCTTGCCGAGGCGCTTTGGGAAGGGTACCTGCGCGGCCAGCGAATCCTGAACCTCCTGCGCCATGCCCGCCATCATCGGTGTCAGCATGATACCCGGGGCAATCGTGTTGACGCGAATGCCGAAGTTGGCGAACTCGCGGGCCAGCGGCAGCATCATGGCATGCACGCCGCCCTTGGAGGCGGCATAGGCCGCCTGGCCAATCTGCCCTTCAAACGCCGCAATCGATGCCGTGCTGATGATGACGCCGCGTTCGCCGTCAGCGTCAGGGTCATTCTCATTCATAATGGCAGCCGCTTCCTTGGTCACGTTAAACGTGCCGACAAGGTTGATCTGAATGACCCGGTTGAACATCTCTGTTGGCCAGGTACCTTCACGACCGAGGGCGCGACCCGCGGTCGCTACTCCGGCGCAGTTAATGGCCAGCGTTATGCCGCCCATAGCGTCCTTCGCCTTCTGCAGAGCCGCTTTGACCGAGTCTTCACTGGCCACGTCCGTATTGACGTACAACGCGCGCTCGCCAAGTTTCGCGGCGCTTTGTGCGCCGAGTTCGTCGTTGATATCGAGCAAGACGACCTGGCCGCCCGCATCGACAATACGTTGCGCGCTGGCGAAGCCGAGTCCCGAGGCACCGCCGGTGATGACAGCCTTAGCTTCTGACAATTTCATTGGACTTTTCCCCTACAGGATTTCGTAAGCAACTGCGGTTGCTTCGCCACCGCCGATACATTGCGTCGCGATGCCGCGCGTCAGTCCACGGGCAGCGAGTTCGTGCAGCAGTGTGACCGAGATACGGCAGCCGGTTGCCCCGATCGGGTGACCCAGAGCGCACGCACCGCCGTTGACGTTGACCTTGTCATGACCGATGCCGACATCCTTCATGGCGGCCATGGTAACGACGGCGAACGCTTCATTGATTTCATAGAGGTCGATATCGTCGGCCACCCAACCCTGGGCGTCGAGCAGCTTCTGCAACGCGTACACCGGGGCTGTGGTAAACCACGCCGGTTCCTGCGCATGCGCTGAATGCGCAACGATCCTGGCAATAGGCGTCAGGCCGCGCTTCTCGGCCTCTGTTGCCGTCATCATGAGGACCGCGGCCGCGCCATCTGAAATTGACGAAGACGTTGCCGCCGTCACGGTACCGTCTTTCGCGAAGGCCGGGCGCAGAGTGGGGATCTTCTCGATACTGACCGCACCGGGTGTCTCATCGGTGTCGACGACGGACTCGCCCCGGCGCGACTTGATCGTAACCGGCGCAATCTCGCCCGCAAACGACCCGTCCGCGACGGCGCGTTTTGCGCGCGTGGCCGACTCGGCGGCGAAGGCGTCCATCTCCTCACGTGAAAAACCGTACTTGTCGGCGGTCACCTGGGCGAAGTGCCCCATCATCTGGCCCTCGAACGGGTCCTGAAGTCCGTCGTAAAACATGTGGTCGAGGACTTCCTGGTGCCCCATGCGATAACCGTCACGGGCCTTGGGCAGCAGGTAGGGAGCGTTGCTCATCGACTCGAGGCCGCCGGCGATCACGATACCGGCGCTCCCCGCCTTGATCATGTCATGGCCCATGATGATCGACTCCATACCGGAGCCGCACATCTTGTTCACGGTGACACAGGGAACGCCGTTCGGCACGCCGGCGGCAAGCGCAGCCTGTCGTGCCGGCGCCTGGCCGAGACCCGCAGGCAGCACGCAACCCATGATGACCCGATCGATGTCCGCCGCGTCGACGCCGCTCCCGGCAAGTGTGCCCCGGATTGCCGCGGCCCCAAGCTCGGTCGCGCTGGCTCCGCTCAATACTCCCTGGAATGCGCCAATCGGTGTGCGCTGCGCTGCCACAAGGACGACTGTGTCGGTACTCATATTCTGCTGCTCCAGGCTTTCTGTGGATATTCCGCTCGGCGGTTACTGTCCTGCATATAGCGTGACAGCGCAATACTACAAATATGCTAGCCGGCGGCGGCAGGTTCGGCGTCGTCGTCCAGCAGGTCCGGCTCATCGAGCACCGCCAGAATGCGTTGCCGGGCCGTCTCCGCCAGTCCGCGACTGGTCGCAAACTCAGGATCGCCCGGGGCGATCGCCGGCAGGATGTCGATGGTCAGCGGACCCGGGCGCGGCAGGAGGCCACCGGCGGGCAGCATGTCGCGTGACCCGCCTATCGAGATCGGTACAACAGGCATGTCACCCTTGATCGCCGCAACGAAGGCGCCGGGCCGGAAACGGCCGACACCGGGCTCCTTGTGAAATGTGCCTTCCGGGAAGAAGCCGAGCGATTCACCGCCGAGTGCCGCTTTCACGATCTGGCGCGCATCGCGCGTGCTGCCCTTGACATCGGTGCGCTCGACGAACTTCGAGCCAGAGCGGCGGAGGAGGAAATGCGCCGGGGCAAAGTTCCGCATTTCGCCCTTGATCACAAAATTAAATCGCCAGGGAAGGTATCCTTTGAGCAAGGGACCGTCGAGGTAGCTGGCGTGATTGGCCACGACCACGCAATTGTCGGTCGGCAGGTTGTCCATGCCGCGGACCTGCACGTCGATTCGGGGCAGGACGAACACCATCCTGGAGGCCCAGGTCACGAGTTTCTGGCGTCTCGTCGCCGACGGCACGACAAGCACGACGACCAGCGAGAACAGGACGGCGAGGCCGAATGACAGCCAGGCGAAGAGGCCCCAGGCCGCTTCCTTGGTACGTGTGACCCAATTCACCTTATGTAAACGCCTTCCTTAATATGTGACAGCGGTCACGCCCGCACCCCGGCTTCCCCAGCATACTCATAACCCTTGAAAAATCCGTCGCTTGGCGATGAAAGTGACCCGGTATGCTACCAGCAGGACGCAACGGTTGGCATAGGGAATTTCATCGCACCACAAGGATTGTGCGACTAAGGAAGATGGACTGTTATGGCCAGTGGCAACAAACAAAGCAAGTCTGAAGCGAAAACGGTACTCCGCTCGGAAGAGTTGGTCGACCGTTTCCTCGATGCTATCTGGATGGAGCGCGGTCTGTCGAAGAACACGCTCGGCGCCTATCGCGCCGACTTGATGACACTCGGTCGCGGGCTTTCAGAAAACGACAAATCCATCGAACAGGCAGACAAGGCCGACCTGCTCGATTTCATCGCGAAACGCGTCGAGTCTGGCGCCAAGCCACGCTCGACCGCGCGCCAGCTGTCGAGCTTCCGTCGCTTCTTCCGTTACATCATGCGCGAAGGCATGCGAGACAATGACCCGACGGCAGAGATCGAGATGCCGCGCATCGGCCGGTCGCTGCCGAAGTCGCTCTCGGAAGACGAGGTCGATTCATTACTGAACGCACCGAACACGGACGAGCCGCTCGGTCACCGCGATCGCGCCATGCTCGAGTTGCTGTACGCCACGGGCCTGCGGGTCTCGGAGCTCATCAACCTCAAGCAATCGCAAGTCAATTTCAACCAGGGCGTGCTGCGTATCGTCGGTAAAGGCGATCGCGAACGACTCATACCGCTCGGTGATGAATCCCAGCGCTGGCTCAAGGATTTCATCAACGGTCCGCGCATGGAGATCCTGCTCGAGCGCCAGACCGACTACCTGTTCCCGACACGCCGTGGCGATCGCATGACGCGCCAGGCGTTCTGGCACATCATCAAGCGCTATGCCGAAAAAGCCGGTGTGCGCCAGAAGTTGTCGCCGCACAGCCTGCGTCACGCGTTCGCCACACACCTCCTGAACCGCGGTGCGGACCTGCGCGTGGTGCAGATGCTGCTCGGCCATAGTGACCTGTCCACGACGCAGATCTACACGCATGTCGCGCGTGAGCGCCTCAAGGACCTGCACGGCAAGCATCACCCGCGCGGATAGCCCTCCCATCCGCAACTTGCAGACGCCGCAACATTTGATGCAACAAAATGCCCGGTGCATGGGTCTGTTTGCTAAACTTGCCGCGCTTTTCCCACGGGTTTGATGATGAATCGATATTTCCGCACCTTTTCACGGCCGCTTGTCACGGCTTCACTGCTGTTGCTGGCGACGCTTGCCGCGGCCTCTGACGCCGACCCCGAACTCGACGCAGCGCGCGCCCGGATCTCCACCATGATCGATTTCATCGGCCCCGAAAACGTCAGCGGGAGCCCTGTGAAAGGCTGGTACACGATCCAGAAAGGGGCGTTTTTCGCGTACGCCACGGGCGATGGCCGCTACGTCATCCAGGGCGACCTGTTCGATCTCGAAGCGAAGGCAAACCTGAGCGAGCTGAGCCGCACGGAAATGCGTCGCGGCCTGGTCAATTCGCTCGACGACGAGGACGTGATCCTGTTCTCGCCGGCCGATCCAAAATACTCGGTTACGGTATTCACCGACGTTGATTGCACCTACTGCCGCAAGCTGCATGCCGAAATTGGCGACTATATGAGCCGGGGCATCGCGGTGCGTTACGTGCTGTATCCGCGCAACGGGCCGGCATCGCGTGCCTGGGGCACCTCAGAGGACGTCCTGTGCGCAAGCGACCGGGGCGTTGCGCTGACCGCTGCCAAGCTCGGCCAGGACTTTGAATCGGCAAAATGCGATTCCTCGCTGTTGTCGCGCCACTACATTCTGGGCCAGGACATCGGCCTCAACGGGACCCCGGCAATCATTCTCGAAGACGGCACTTTTATCGGCGGCTACGTAACGCCGGCGATGCTGAGCATGCGCCTGGCGGCGGCTACCAAGCGCTGAGTTCGTCTCAAGAAGAGGAGCGGCGCAACTCGTGCACGTGCACGCCGTTGTTCTTGCCACGATCTTCAAAGTACTTGCGTAGCGCGAACTTGCCGCTGTGGAAGGCAATCTCGTCCCAGGGTATCTCGTCCTCACTGAAGAGCGCGGCGTCGAGCGTCTCATTGCCGACGCCGAAGTCGCCAATCAATTTGCCCGTATAGAAGAGGTGTACCTGGCCTGCGTCGACCACGTCGACCGAGGCGAACAGGTGGCCCAATTCAACCGTGGCCAGTGCTTCCTCAAGGGTTTCCCTCGCGGCACCGCCGGCGACGGACTCGCCCAACTCCATGAACCCGGCCGGCACGGTCCAGTACCCATAGCGCGGCTCAATGGCGCGCTTGCAGAGCAGGACCTTGCCGTCACGCTCGGCGACGCAGCCGACGACGATTATCGGGTTTCGGTAGTGAATCTGGCCGCAGCTATCGCAGATAGCGCGCTCGCGATTGTCATCCTTTGGGACGCGGTAGCTGACTGTGCCACCGCAGCTGGAACAGAATTTCATTGTGTTGCCTGGTTTGGTGCCGGGAGGGGGAATCGAACCCCCACTCTGTTTCCAGAACCGGATTTTGAATCCGGCGCGTCTACCAGTTCCGCCATCCCGGCCATATCGAGGGCGCACAGTATATGCGGGGATGTTAATCCTTGCGACCCTTTAGGTGAATTAAGCATCTAAGATGTCAGGTATGAGCAAGTTTGCCGACATCGATATTGATCCGGGCATTGTCAAACGGGCCGCAGCGGGTGACGCGCGGGCGCACGAGATCATCTATCGCGCCTTTTCGGCGCCGGTGTACTCGATTTGCCTGAGGTTTACCAAGGTACCGGCCCATGCGGAGGACCTGGTCCAGGAGACTTTCATCGAGATCATGCGCTCGATCGCGAATTTCCGCGGAGAGGCGGCCCTCGGTTCCTGGATTCGGCGCATCGCGGTGACGAAGGCCCTCATGTTCCTGCGTTCCGCCTGGACCAAGCGGGGCCAGATGTTGACGGACGACTGGCACGACGTGACCGAGGGCGATGCGCTGAGTCATGGCGTGTCGCGGCATCCCGACGATGCGCTCGACCTGGATGCCGCACTGGCGAGCTTGTCGGATGTGAGCCGGGCCGTGGTCTGGCTGCACGATGTCGAAGGCTTTACGCACAAGGAGATTGCCGGGTTCATGGGCAAGACCGAGAGCTTCTCCAAATCGCAGCTGTCGCGCGCCTACCGGAGCCTGCGACCGCTGCTCGAAGTACAGGAAGCTGGCGAACAGCATGAAGGCGCTACCGTCAGCTACTAACACGTAATTGAAAAGGAGTTACCGCGAATGTCGGGTAACAGGAAGGAAAACGAGATGATCTGTGCACTCACTGCGGACGAACACACCGCACTGCAAAAAGGGCTCGCGGCGCTCCCGGACACGATGCCGCCGCGCGTCGTATGGCAGCGGATTCGTGAGCAGGCTGAGGCCGAAGGCCTGATCGCCGACAAGGGCCTGCGCAAACGGTCGACCTGGTACATGGGTGCCGGGCTCGCGGCTGCCGCACTGGTAGCCGCCGTTATGCTGCCGGGCCTCATACGGGGACCTGCGGAGACGCTGCCGACCGTGCCCGCCGCTGTCGGGACCAGCTCGCAGGTGCCCCTGACGACGCTGCAGACGCTGATGACCGAGTCGCGCGAGATCGAGAGCAACTTGCGCGCATTGCCCGACGCGCCCCGAGTGCAGCGGGCCAGCACGACGGCCACGATTTCGGATCTCGAAGACCGGATCGCGGCGATCGACTACCAGTTGAACGACCCCCAGGTGCAGATGTCGCCTGAGGACACCGAGCTTTTCTGGCGCGAACGCGTCAGGTTGATGAAATCGCTGCTGCAGTTGCGCTATGCGCAGGCGCAACGGGCAGCGTTCTAGACAGGAGTAGGACCAGATGAAGATGTGGAAAGTGATTCTGCCCGTTGCAGCCGTGCTGCTGCTCGCAGGGACAGCGGTTGCGCAGACGGACGACGAGGAGCGCGCGCGTGCAACAGAGGCCAGGGAAGCCGCAATGGAAGAAAAGCTTCGCATGGCGGAAGCCAAGATGGCCGAGGCCGCTCGCGAGATTGCGGAGATTACCAAGGAGCGCCTGCCTCGCATTGCACAGATCGAGCAACGCTTTGCGTTCGCCAGCAAGCCGCGTCTCGGCGTGACCATCGAGTCGACGGACAAGCCGGGCCCGGTTGAAGGCGTCACGATCCTGGGCGTATCGCCGGGTAGTGCGGCCAGTGATGCGGGCCTGCGTTCGGGCGACATCCTGACCGCCGTCAACGACGAAAGCCTCGGTGCAGACAGCTGCCAGGAGTCCAACATGCGGCTGCTCGAATTCATGGAGGCGGTGGAAGAAGGTGACGTGCTGACGGTCGAATACCTTCGCGACGGCAAAGTCGGCCGCGTGGAAGTCGAACCTCGAATCGTCGCCGACCACTCGTTTGCCTGGGTCGGCAAGGACGGATCGGATTTCGTCATGCCGGCGATGCCGGCTGCGCCCGAGATGGTTGAACGTTTCAAGATGGAGTTCGGCTTTCCCTGGGCGGGCACCGGACTCGGCGAACTCGAGCTCGTTGAGCTGTCCGAGGGACTCGGTCGCTACTTCGGGACGGACAAGGGACTGCTCGTCGTGACCGCGCCGAAGTCGGATGCGTTCGACCTGCGCGACGGCGATGTGATCCAGAGTATCGACGGGCGGGAGCCGAAGGACGTGCGCCACGCTATGCGTATCCTCGCGTCCTACCAGGCCGGCGAGAAACTGGAACTTGGCATCATGCGCGACAAGAAGAAAGTCACTATCGATGTCGAGATTCCTGCCGACCATCATGGCAACCTGCACTTTGAAACCGAGGTAGACCCGCTACCCGCGTCATAAGGTCGCCGCCACGCAACAAGAGGCGCATGGGCGCGCATGGCTTTGGTACCATGCGCGCCCATGCTTATTTCCGATTTCGATTACGAGCTTCCGCCCGAGCTGATCGCCCGCTACCCCGCGGCCGACCGGCGCGGCAGCCGCCTGCTGTCTGTCGGCGACAGGTTCCAGGATCTCGGGTTTGCAGACCTGCCGTCGCTGCTGCGCGCCGGGGACCTGCTGGTCTTCAATGACACGCGCGTCATCAAGGCGCGGCTGATCGGCCGCAAGGAGACCGGCGGCAAGGCGGAGGTCCTCGTTGAGCGACTGGAGAGCGAGCGTATTGCGCTGGTCCACGTACGGGCCAGCAAATCACCCAAGCCCGGCAGCCGGCTGCTGTTTGCTGCCGGCGCAGAGGCCGTTGTCACCGGGCGCGACGACGACCTGTTTCTGCTGGAGTTCTCGGTAGACCTGTTGCCCTACCTCGACCAACATGGCGACGTACCGTTGCCGCCCTACCTGGAGCGCGAAGCGGACGATACCGACGTCGATCGCTACCAGACGGTCTATGCCTGCGATCCGGGTGCCGTTGCGGCGCCGACTGCGGGCCTGCATTTCGATGCCGCCATGCTGGCGGAAACCCTGTCTTTGGGCGTCAACCACACTTACGTCACGCTGCATGTCGGCGCCGGCACCTTCCAGTCCCTGCGCGACGAGCACATCGAAGAAAATCGCCTGCACAGCGAGCGCGTCCTGGTTTCCCAGGACTGCTGCGACGCGGTCGCCGCGGCACGGGCTGCGGGTGGCCGGGTCGTCGCCGTCGGCACGACATCAGTGCGGGCGCTCGAGTGTGCTTCCGCGAACGGCGCATTGCAGCCGTTTGCCGGCGAGACCGACATGTTCATCCTGCCGGGCTACGAGTTTCGTACGGTCGATGCGATGCTGACCAACTTTCACCTGCCGCAGTCTTCACTGCTGATGCTCGTGTCCGCCTTCGCCGGCAAAGATCGCATACTCGCCGCCTACAACCACGCCGTGCGTGAGAAGTACCGCTTCTTCAGTTACGGTGACGCCATGTTCCTAACGCCTGCCGCAGCATCATGAATCTGACCGTAAACACCACCTCGGGCGCGGCCCGGACCGGGTCGCTGCAGTTCCGTCGCGGCACGGTGCAGACCCCGGCGTTCATGCCCGTCGGCACATACGGCACGGTCAAGAGCGTAACGCCCGAGGAAGTCGCGTCGAACGGGGCCGAGATCATCCTGGGCAATACCTTTCATCTGATGTTGCGCCCGGGCACCGAGGTCGTGCGCAAGCACGGCGGGCTGCACGAGTTCATGAACTGGCACGGGCCGATCCTGACCGACTCGGGCGGCTTCCAGGTGTTCTCGCTCGCCGCCATGCGCAAGTTGTCGGAAGAGGGCGTCCAGTTCCAGTCGCCGGTCAACGGTGACGTGGTCATGCTGACGCCCGAAAAATCGATGGAGGTGCAGCACGATCTCAATGCCGATGTGACGATGATTTTCGACGAGTGCACACCGTATCCGGCGACAGAGAAAGCGGCTCGCGAGTCGATGGACCTGTCGCTGCGGTGGGCGGCGCGCAGCCGGCAGCGCTTCGACGAGCTGAAAAACGAGGAACCGGATCGTGGCGAGGCGCTGTTTGGCATCGTGCAGGGCGGCATGTATGGCGACCTGCGTGCTGAATCGCTGGCCGGTCTGACGGATATCGGTTTCGACGGGTACGCGATCGGTGGCCTGGCAGTGGGCGAGCCGGAGCCGGAGCGCCTGGCTGTGCTGGACGAACTCATGCCGGGCATGCCCGGCGATGCGCCGCGCTACCTGATGGGGGTGGGCACGCCTGTCGATATTGCCGAAGGTGTGCTGCGGGGGGTCGACATGTTCGACTGCGTGATTCCGACTCGCCATGCACGCAACGGCCAGCTGTTCACGTCCCGCGGCAATGTGAAGTTTCGGCACGCCCGCTACCGGGATGACACGTCACCGCCGGACCCGGATTGCACCTGCTACACCTGCCAGAACTACAGTCTTGCGTACCTGCGCCACCTGGAAAAATGCAGTGAGATCCTCGGGCCGCGCCTGGCGACTATTCATAATCTTCATTATTATCAGAAACTTATGTCCGATATTCGCGGAGCGATCGAGTCGGACACGCTTGCTGAGTTCACGGCACAACTCAGGCGTACCTACGCGAAAAAGGCCTGATTTAGGGGCTTTCGGCTTGCCTTCGCGCAAGTCGCCCCCAACTCAGGCGCTTGTGCCATAATACCGCGCTGTTTTTCGGGGACACCTTATGGATTTCTTTATTCAGAACGCATACGCGCAAGGCGCGCAACAGGGCGACTCAACCAGTTTCATCATCATGATGGTCCTGATGTTCGCCGCCTTTTATTTCCTGCTCATTCGCCCACAGCAGAAAAAGCAAAAGCAGCACAACGAGCTTGTTGCCGGACTGCAGGTCGGGGACGAAGTGCTGACGGCCGGAGGCATTCTCGGCAAGATCACCGGCGTCAGTGAGCACTACGCGGTCGTTGCGATCAGCGACAACACCGAGATCAAGATTCAGAAAGCCAGCGTCTCGATGGTTGTTCCGAAAGGCACCTACGACGAAGCATGAATAAATTCCCCGCGTGGCTAAATGCGCTGGTACTCGCCATTCTCCTGGCGGGTTGCCTGTTCGCGCTGCCCAACATTTATGGCAGCGTCGATGCTGTGCAGATCGCCGACAATGACGGTGTTGCTTACGATGAGCCCCGGCTCGAAGAATTCGTACGCACCGTCGAGAACGCCGGCGTAACGCCCGAAGCCGCCTACCTGCAGGATGGCCGTGCCGTACTGCGATTCAACACCACGGCAGAGCAGGAGCAAGCGAGCACCAGGCTGCGTACCGCCTACGATCGTGAGGCCAACATTGCCGCGACGCTCGCGCCGAAGCTGCCGCGTTGGGTGCGCGACCTTGGTCTCAAACCCATGAGCCTGGGTCTGGATCTGCGGGGCGGCGTCTACGTGCTGCTCGAGGTCGACATGCAAACGGCCATCGACAGCCGCATGGTGGGTTATCAGCAGAGTTTCGACGATCGGCTGCGCGATGCGAAGATTCGTCGTCGCGTCGATCTGAACGGGCAAACCATCACGGTACGCGTCACGAGCGAGGAAGATCTGCAGGCCGCGCGCGACGTCATACGTCGCACGGACCAGGACGTCCTCATTTCCGACGGTGCGGACGGCAGGTCCCTGGTCGTGCGCATGAGCGAGGCGCAGATCCAGGCCCGCCAGGACTTCGCGATCGAGCAAAACATCACGACCTTGCGCAACCGCGTCAACGAACTGGGTGTGGCCGAGCCGCTGGTGCAGCGCCAGGGTGCAGACCGCATCGTTATCCAGCTTCCGGGCGTGCAGGACCCGAACAAGATCAAGGGCATTCTTTCCGCAACGGCAACGATCGAGTTTCGCCTCGTCGACCAGTCCGGTAGCGAACCGGGTTCTCGTCGCTACCAGGGGCGCGGCACGGAACCGCCGCAGATGCTCAAGCGCAGCGTGATTGCCTCGGGTGACCAGATCATCGATGCCAGCGCCGGATTTGCCGAAGGCCAGCCGCAGGTCAATATCACGCTCGACTCGGCAGGCGGCGAGAACATGCTGCGCACGACGATGGAAAACGTCGGCAAGCCGATGTCGACGGTGTTCATCGAGACGACACGCGAGGAGATTCCGGGCCAGCCGGGTGAATTCCGCAAGGTTGTCCGGCAGGAAATCATCAGTACAGCGACGATCCAGGGCGTGTTCAAAGACAGGTTCAGGATCACCGGACTGTCGCCCGGCGAAGCGGCCGATCTCGCCTTGCTGTTGCGCGCAGGCGCACTTGCAGCGCCGGTCTATATCGTCGACGAACGCACGGTCGGACCGACGCTCGGCCAGGACAACATCGATCGCGGCTTCAATGCGATCAAGATCGGCTTCCTCGCCGTCATCATCTTCATGGCGATCTATTACCGTGGATTCGGCCTGATCGCCAACGTCGCGTTGTTGTCGAACGTCGTCTTCATCGTGGCGATGCTGTCGATCCTGGGCGCGTCGCTGACGTTGCCGGGTATTGCCGGAATCGTGCTCACGGTCGGTATGGCGGTTGACGCCAACGTCCTCATTTTCGAGCGAATACGCGAGGAGCTGGCGGCCAACGCGTCACCGCAGACGGCGATTAACTCGGGCTACGAGAAGGCGTTGTCGTCCATTACCGATGCCAACGTCACCACGCTCATCGCGGCGGTCGTGTTGTTCTCGCTCGGTACGGGGCCGATCAAGGGCTTCGCGATAACGTTGCTGCTCGGCATCATCACTTCCATGTTCACGGCGATCGTCGGTACCCGAACAATCGTCAACCTTATTTTCGGCGGGCGCAAGCTGCAGTCGTTGCCGGTCTAGGAAAGCACAATGCGCATAATTAGCAAAACAACCAGCATCGATTTCCTGAGCCCGGCCCGGCGCAAAATAGCGCTGATGCTGTCGGCGTTGTTCGTTGTCATGTCGCTGGCTTCGTTGGCCACACGTGGCCTGGATTTCGGCATCGACTTTACGGGCGGTATTCTGCTCGAGGTTGGCTACGAGCAGGCGGCGGACGTCGAAGCGATTCGCAGCGGCCTTGCCGATGCAGGATTCGTGGATGCACAGGTGCAGCTGTTCGGCCGCGATACCGACGTGCTCGTTCGCCTGCCGCCGCAGCCCGAAGAGAGTGCTCTGCAGGTTCGTGATCAGCTGCAGGCGACGTTGGAGGCCAGCGGGCAGAAGATCGACCTGCGGCGCATGGAAACGGTAAGTGCCCAGGTGGGCAGCGAACTCGCCGAGCGAGGCGCACTGGCGATGGTCGTTGCGCTGCTGTTGATCTTCGTCTACGTCATGATTCGCTTCCAGTGGAAGTTCTCGGCGGGCGCCGTCGCAGCCCTGGTCCATGACGCGATTGTCACCGTCGGATTCTTCTCGATCTTCCAGCTGCCTTTCGATCTAACCGTTGTCGCGGCAGTGCTCGCGGTAATCGGTTATTCGCTGAACGATACGGTTGTTGCGTTCGATCGAATTCGAGAGAACTTCTTCGCACTGCGCGGCGTGTCGGCACAGGATGCGATGAACATATCGATCAACGAGATGCTCGCGCGAACCCTGATCACGGGTCTCACGACGCTGCTCGTATTGGTTGCATTGCTGGTGTTGGGCGGCGAGTCGATCGCACCCTTCTCGATCGCGTTGATCGTCGGCATCATCGTCGGCACGTACTCGTCGATCTACACGGCAAGCGCCACGGCGCTGGCATTGAACGTGAGCCCGCAGGACCTGATCGAACCGATCAAGGACCCGTCACTCATCGACGATCTCCCCTAATAGGGTACCGGACACCGTATTTCTTGCGTATTGGGTCCCGCAGACCCCTTGAATCGGCAAATACGGTGTCCGGTACCCTATTTCGAGCAAATACGGTGTCCGGTACCCTATTGCGACGCGAGGATCGCCTTGATCTCGCGCGCGCAGAGCTTGGCAAGGCCCGAGTAGATTTTTGGCGTGCCGCAGAGGATGTGGCCTGACTCCATGTATTTCTCGCTGCCGTCGAGGCCACTGACGATGCCGCCGGCTTCCCGGATAATGAGTGACCCGGCCGCGATATCCCAGGGCTTCAAGCCGTACTCCCAGAATCCATCGAGGCGCCCCGCAGCGACGTAGCACAAGTCAAGGGCGGCGGCTCCGGGGCGGCGAACGCCGGCCGTGTTTTTCACTACCTTGCCCAGCATCTCGAGGTAGGGCGTGATATCCACGTCGCCCTGGCGGAACGGGAATCCCGTGCCGATCAGCGCGTAGTCCAGTTCCTTGCGGCCACTGACGCGAATCTTGCGGTCATTGAGCGTAGCGCCGTCGCCACGTGCAGCGGCAAACAGGTCCTGGCTGATCGGGTCGTAGACGGCCGCGGCCTCCATGCGACCTTTGACCTGGACGCCGACCGAGACGCAAAACTGCGGAAAACCATGCAGGAAGTTGGTGGTTCCGTCGAGCGGGTCGATGATCCAGACGGTATCGGACTCACCCTGCTGCCCGGATTCCTCGGCCAGGATTGCATGGTCGGGATAGTGGTTGCGGATGACCTCGATAACCGCTTCCTCGGCGGCACGGTCCGCGTCACTGACGTAATCGTTGTGCCCCTTTTTCTCGACATTGAGCTTGTCGAGCTTGTTGAGATGCCTGATCAGTATGGCGCCTCCACGGCGCGCTGCCATCACGGCTACATTCTGTAATGCGTGCATGAAACGATTCCGTCAATGTAAAAGAGCTGCGCGCCCGGTGTGTCCGGGCCGCGGGGGCGGTAGAATACCCGACTTTGTACGCGGTGTCCCACAGCAATGTCCCTTGTCAATGAGCATTAGAATCGTCCTCGTCGGAACCACGCACCCCGGCAATATCGGGGCTGCCGCCCGCGCCATGAAGAACATGGGGCTCCGCGACCTTGCGCTCGTCAACCCGAAGCATTTCCCGCATGAAGACGCGACGGCACGCGCTTCGGGGGCTGCGGACGTCCTCGACAACGCGCTGGTCGTGGATTCACTGGCAGATGCCCTGGCGGACTGCGTCTACGTGGCGGGCGCCAGCGCGCGCTCACGCACCATCAACTGGCCGAGTATGGGTCCGCGCGACTGTGCGGAACGCATGATACTGGAAAGCGCGAACGGCATGGTCGCTGCGGTGTTCGGGCCCGAAAAGACCGGCCTGCACAATGACGACCTGGATCTTTGTCATACCCTGCTCACGATCCCGACCGACCCGGGCTTCAGTTCGCTGAACCTGGCGATGGCCGTCCAGGTCCTGACCTACGAGCTGCGTGTCGCCGGCATGCTGGACGCCGGCCCGAGCTTCGACGTCGAGGCGCCGCCTGCGACCGGCGAGGAGATGGAGCACTTTTACACGCACCTCGAAAACGTACTCACGAAAATCGAATTCCTCGACCCGGCAAATCCCAGGCACCTGATGCGTCGAATGCGCCGCCTCTTTATTCGCGCCCGGCCTGACAAGAACGAGGTCAACATCCTGCGCGGCATCCTCTCCGCCATCGACAGGATGGGCAAGGACTGACATGCCCGCGAAGACGATCTATCTCGACTACGCGGCGTCGACGCCGGTCGACGCCCGCGTGCTGGATCGCATGCGCGAAGTCGCCGAGCTCAATTGTGCGAATCCATCGTCCACCCATGCGGCCGGTCGCGAAGCACAGGCGATCATCGCCGAATCGGCCACGCAGCTTGCGGGACTCCTGAACGTGAGCCCGGGCACCCTGATCTGGACCTCCGGCGCGACGGAATCGGACAACTTGGCGATTGCCGGCGGCGCACGCTACCGGGCACATCGCGGCAAGCACATCGTCACGATGAAAACCGAGCACAAGGCAGTAACCGATGTGTTCGAGGCGTTGGCGAAGGAAGGCTTTGACGTCACCTGGGTCGATGCCGGCGCGGACGGTCGCCTGTGCCCCGATACGTTTGCTGCCGCGCTGCGCGACGATACCCAGTTCGCATCGATCATGTACGTCAACAACGAAACAGGCGTTATCCAGGACATCGAGGCGCTGGGCACGATTTGCCGTGAACGCGACGTGTTGTTTCACGTGGACGCGGCCCAGGCCGTTGGCAAATTGCCGATCGATCTCGCCAACCTGCCTGTCGACCTGCTGTCGCTGACAGGCCACAAGTTCTACGGTCCGAAGGGCATTGGCGCCTTGTATATCGCCGACCGTGCAGGCTGCCATGTGGAACCAATCCTGTATGGCGGCGGGCAGCAGCGGCGCATTCGTCCCGGGACCCTGCCGACCGACCTGGTCGCCGGGCTTGGCATGGCCGCAGCCGTCGCCGCGACCCGTATCGAGCCCGATCTCGCACATCTGCAGGCGCTGCGACAGGTGCTCTGGGAGGGGATACGGCGCGTCGAGGGTATTCGTCTCAACGGCGATCCAGGCGGCTTCCCCGGCATCCTGAACGTGAGCGTCGAGGACGTCGATGGCGAGAGCCTGTTGCTGGCGCTGGAGCCGCTCCTGGTTGCCACGGGGAGCGCCTGCAACTCGAAGACCGAGGAACCGTCGTACGTCCTGCGCGCGCTGGGGCTTGGCGACGACCAGGCACAGAGCGCGATTCGCTTCAGCCTTGGACGTCCCACAACCCGCGATGAGGTCGAGTTCGCTGCCGCGCGCTACCGCGACGCTGTCGCTCATCTGCGCAAACTCGCACCGGACCTGGCCGCGTGAGCGCCGATCCCTATAACGCGAAGGTTCGCGATTACTTCGCCGCGCCGCCGCATGCCGGCGAGCTGGCCGGCGGTATTGCCGCGCGGTTGGACGCCCAGGGCCTGCGCGTGGAATTCGCGGCAAGGCTTGAAGACGGCCGGATTGCCGCCCTGCGTTTCCGGGCTCGGGGATGCCCGCACGTGATTGCTGCTGCGGAGTGGGTCTGCGATTACTACGAGGGCAAGCCGGTCGAGGCTCTTGAAGTCTTCCCGATTGCCCGGATTATGGAGGATCTGGCTGTACCTACCGAGAAGACCGGTCGTATACTCGTGCTCGAGGACGCGATCCAGTCGCTTGGGCGCCGTCTGAATCACTGAAAAAGGACCAGCAA
Source organism: uncultured Chromatiales bacterium (assembly GCA_965368465.1). Classification (GTDB taxonomy): domain Bacteria; phylum Pseudomonadota; class Gammaproteobacteria; order Steroidobacterales; family Woeseiaceae; genus UBA1847. Next base: position 97,338 of record CBDUMZ010000003.1, on the reverse strand, counting down.
TGGCAATTTCGCTTACCGAAGCGGCGGCAGATCGCGTCCGCAGCTACCTTGAGAAACGCGAGAAAGGTCTCGGGTTGCGTCTTGGGGTCACCAAGACGGGTTGCTCCGGCTATTCCTACGTTATCAACTACGCCGAGGCGATCGACGACGACGACGTCATATTCGAGGACAAGGGCGTCAAGGTCGTCGTCGACCCGGAGGCGCTCAGCCTGATCGACGGGACCGAGGTCGATTTCGTCAAGAACGGCCTCAACGAGGCGTTCAGCTTCCGCAATCCCAACATCAAGGGCGAATGCGGCTGCGGCGAGAGCTTCAACGTCTAGCCAGGACCCTCACAGCCCTTTCTACGGCGGCTATAGCCGTAGTAGAATTAACGACTTATGTCTTTTCCGCGCCCGGCATGACGCCGAGTGCTCATCATCATCGTTTTGGATTTAAAGGATTTACTCATGGCCGTTGAACAGACGCTCTCCATCATCAAACCCGATGGCGTACAAAAGAACCTGATCGGAGAGATCTACAGTCGTTTTGAAAAAGCCGGGCTGGAAATCGTCGGTGCTCGCATGCTGCACCTCAGCAAGGAGCAGGCGCAGGGCTTTTACGCCGTTCACAAGGATCGGCCTTTCTACAACGACCTCGTCAGCTACATGACCTCCGGACCGGTTGTCGTGTCGGCGCTGAGCGGTGAGAACGCTATTCTCAAGCACCGCGAGATCATGGGTGCGACGAATCCTGCCGAGGCAGCACCGGGCACCATTCGTGCCGACTTTGCCGAGAGCATCGAAGAGAACATCTGCCATGGCTCCGACGCCGCCGAGACAGCCGCTGTCGAGATCGCGTTCTTCTTTGGCGACGACGGCATTTGCCCGCGCACGCGTTAGGACGGTATGACGACCACCACTGACAAGATCAATCTGCTCGGCATGTCGCAGGACATGCTTGAGCAGTTCTTTGCCGAGCGCGATGAGAAGCCATTCCGCGCGCGGCAGATCCTGCAGTGGATCTACCAGCGCAATGTCGTCGATTTCGACGCGATGACGGACCTTTCCAGGAAGTTGCGCGAGCGTCTGCATGCGGATGCGGACATCGTCCTGCCGACGGTGCAGTCGCGTCACGACTCGACGGACGGCACCGTAAAGTGGCTCTTCGCGACAGACTGTGGCCAGGCCATCGAGACCGTGTTCATTCCTGAGCCGGGTCGCGGCACCTTGTGTATTTCGTCGCAGGTTGGCTGTGCGCTGGACTGTGCTTTTTGCGCGACGGGCGCGCAGGGCTTCAACCGCAACCTGACCAGCGCCGAGATCATCGGCCAGGTGTTTGTCGCGAACAGCGAACTGCCGCCCCGCGAAAACGGGGAGCCCGCGGTGACCAACGTGGTGTTCATGGGTATGGGCGAGCCGCTGGCGAACTATCGCAATGTCATTCCGGCGCTCAAACTGCTTGTGTCCGATTGGTCCTACGGCCTGTCGCGGCGCCGGGTAACGGTCAGCACGTCCGGCATAGTGCCGCACATTCACAAGCTCGGCGACGAATGCAATGTTTCGCTGGCCGTGTCGTTGCATGCGCCCAACGACGCATTGCGCGATGCCATCGTACCGATCAACAAGCTGCACCCGATCGCGTCGCTGCTCGATGCCTGCTGGTCCTATGCCGCGAAGCACGCCAATCGATTCATCACTTTCGAATACGTCATGTTGCGGGGTGTGAACGATTCGCTCGCACATGCCGACGAGCTCGCGAAGCTGCTGGAGAACAAGCCCGCAAAGGTCAACCTGATTCCGTTCAACCCGTTCCCCGGCACGGAATTCAAGCGGTCCTCGGCTGACACTATTCAGCATTTCCAGAATCGCCTGCGGCAGCGGGGACTGGTCGCCACTACGCGCAAGACCCGCGGCGACGATATCGACGCCGCTTGCGGACAGCTGGCGGGCAAGGTGAGCGACCGCGTACGTAACCGGCTTGGCGACAAGACGTTCGGTGACAGGAACTTAAAGGTGGTATCAGCGTGAAAAAGAGCGAACTGTTTGCGTTAGTGCTGTTGGGTGGCGTGCTGTTGTCCGGCTGCGTTTCGACGACCACGGGTACGCCGGCCCCCGAGGCCGACGAGGCGGGCGCGGCGGAACTGAATTACCAGCTCGGCGCGCGTTACTACCAGAATGGGAAATATGAGCTTGCTCGGGATCGCCTGTTACTGGCGGTTGAGCTCGATCCGAAAATGGCCGTCGCCTACACCACGCTCGGCATGAGCTACGAGGCACTCGGAAACATGCGGCTCGCAACCGAGGCCTACGGCAACGCGATTCGCGTGGCACCGCGTAACTTCGACGTCAACAATGCGTATGCCGTATTTCTGTGCAAGCAGCGTGACTACGAGGGATCGAGCAAGTACTTCCTGAAGGCAGCCAATCATCCGGAGAACGACAATTCCGAGAGGACCCTGACCAACGCGGGTCTCTGCATGGCACAAAAACCGGATGTTGTTGAAGCAGAGCGCTTCTTCCGTGCCGCCCTCGAAATTCGCCCGACCTACGGTGAGGCCCTGTTGCAGCTTTGCCTGCTCAAATACCAACAGCAGGATTTCATGAGTGCGCGAGCTTTCCTGCAGCGCTTCATGAGCTCCGCAAAACCCACTGCCGGGGTGCTCATGCTCGCGGCGGAGATCGAGGGCAAGCTCGGTAACGAGCGCGGCCGTTCCGAATACGTAGACCAGCTGCTGAACGAGTTCCCGGATTCTCCGGAAGCCCGCAAGGCCCGTGGTAGCGGATAACAACGTTTCATTGTGACTATGAACGACGACGTCGAAGACCAGCAGGACGAAACCGCGCCCGAGGAGGAGCCCAAGGGGCCCCTCGGCGGTGAGCGCCTGGCTGAGGCGCGTCGCGCGCAGCAGGTTTCGGTGGACGAGATCGCCAAGGAGTTGCATCTCGACGAGCCAAAGGTACGCGCCCTCGAGCGCAACGAGTTCGACGTGCTGGGTGCGCCGGTGTTTGCGAAGGGGCATCTGAAAGCTTACGCGCAACTGGTTCACGTGGACGTTGCGGACGTGATGGCGGACTACTACCAGCTGACCCGCTCGGAAACCGTGCTGCCGGTCATCTCGTCGCGGCCAAGGGTGCGGCGTGAATTGTCGCCCGGCCCGTGGATTGCGGCGATCGTCGTCATCGTCGTCATTGCGAGTGCGTACTGGTGGTTCTCGCGGCCGGACTCGTCCGAACCAGCGGCGGTTGAGCCGCCCGTCGTCGAGGACAGCGAGACCGAGGCGCCGGCAGGTGCCGATGAAGAGCCCGCAACGCCGCCGCCGGTCACCGATGACAACGTCGCTGTCGAGCCGCCGGTCGAGGAACCGGTCGCGGAGACGGTCGAGGACAGCGAGCCCGTGTCGTCGCCACCGCCTGCCGAAGATGGGCAGATGCGCCTGTTGGTGACGTACACAGGTGACTGCTGGACCGAAATTACCGACGCCAGCGGCCGTCGTTTGCTGTTTGATCTCGGCAAGGATGGCCGGACCGTGGAACTCGGCGGTGCCGAGCCCTTCAATGCCTTGTTCGGCAATCCCGGAAACGTGCGCCTGCGCGTCAATGGCGCGGATTACGCGTTGCCGGCGACCAGCCGTCCCGATCGCCCCTTGCGGTTGACTATCTCAGGATCATGAGCAAGAAACCCCAGACAGTTCGCGGGATGAACGACATCCTGCCCGAGGTTGCGGCCAGTTGGCAGTACCTCGAAAAAGAAGTTGAAACGGTCATCGAAGCCTATGGCTACCGACAGGTGCGGCTGCCGCTGCTCGAGCACACGGAAGTATTCCGGCGCTCGATTGGCGAGGTCACCGATATCGTTGAGAAGGAGATGTATACCTTCGATGACGACGGCGACAGCCTGACCCTGCGCCCCGAGGCGACGGCCAGCATGGTGCGTGCCGGGATTACGCATGGGCTGTTTCACAACCAGAAACAGAAACTCTGGACAGTGGGCCCAATGTTTCGCCGCGAGCGGCCACAGGCCGGCCGCTATCGCCAGTTTCACCAGTTCGATGTCGAGGCGATGGGCTATGACGGGCCGGATGTGGATGCCGAGCTGATCGTCATGAGCGCACGCCTCTGGGCTCGCCTTGGCATTGACCGGATTCGCCTCGAGATCAACTCGCTGGGCGTACCGGAATCACGCGTGGCCTATCGCGATGCTCTCGTCGAGTACTTTAATGGCGTGAAAAACCAGCTGGATGAGGATAGTATTCGCCGGCTTGACAAGAACCCGCTGAGGATTCTCGACAGCAAGAATCCGGATATGCAGGACGTTGTGGCCGGCGCACCCGTGATGATGGATTTCCTCGATGAGGCGTCCGCTGAGCATTTCGAAGGGCTGCGGGCACTCCTTGATGTTGCGGGGGTCGAATACGAGATCAATCCGCGGCTCGTACGCGGGCTCGACTATTATTCGCGCACGGTCTTCGAATGGGTCACGGACGCACTGGGCTCACAAAACGCGGTCTGTGCCGGTGGCCGCTACGACGGCCTGATCGAGAAACTCGGCGGTCGTCCGACACCTGCGATCGGGTGGGCGATGGGCGTCGAGCGTTTCGTTGCATTGTACGAAGCCTGCGGCGGGAAGATCCCGGAGGTCAAACCGGACGTCTACCTGGTCGCCGTCGGCGAGGGGACGCTCGAGAAGGCCTTTGCACTGGCCGAGGAGTTACGCGCGGACCTCGACGGTGTGCGTGTCGAGACGAATCTGGGCGGAGGCAGTTTCAAGTCGCAAATGAAGCGTGCCGACAAGAGTGCCGCGACGTATGCACTGATCCTGGGAGAGCAGGAACTCAGTGAAGGGCGCATCGGGCTGAAGCCGCTGCGCGGTAACGATGAACAGGAGAGTATCGCGCTGGGTGACCTGGCGTCGGTGCTGAATCAGAAGTTGAGCGGCCAGGGGTCGCAACAGGAATAAAGGCAGTCTCGTGGACGATTTACTTTCAGAAAAAGAACAGATTGAACAGCTTCGCTCATGGTGGTCGGAGTACGGCGGCTATGTGATCGGCGGATTGGGCCTCGGTATCGCGTTACTCGTGGGCTTCAATTACTACACCAACGCCAGGCTGGAGGCGCAGCTCGGGGGCTCCGAGCTTTACGAGTCGCTGACCCAGCATGTCGTGTCGGGCAATCTCGACGAAGCCGCCGCCGTGGCGGACGAGCTGGCAACGGACTACGCAGAGACCAGCTATGCCGCCCAGGCGCAATTGGCCATGGCGCGCCTCTACATGGACAAGAATCGCGACCAGGATGCCGCGGACGCGCTGAGCCAGGTCATTGCCAGCGACGCCGACGAGGAGGTCAAGCTGGTCGCCCGTGCCCGTCTCGCACGCATTCTGCTGTACCAGAACAAGGCACAGGAAGTCGTCGACCTGCTCGAAGGGCAGCAATCGGAATCGTTTGCCGCGGTTTACCAGGAGCTGCTCGGCGATGCCTACCACGCACTCGGGCGCATAGAAGATGCCCAGGCCGCCTACCAGAACGTCATGCTGGATCCGCTGTCCGCCCAAACGGTTGATCAGCAGCTGGTCCAGTGGAAAGCACTTGATCTTCCCGAGGCATCGGCGCCGGTCGACGTTGCCGAAGACACTGCCGTTCTGGAACCGGCAGCCGACGAGGCAGTCGAAGCTACCGAGGCAGAGGAAACCGAGTGAAACACACTTTTCGCATTGTCAGCCTGATTGTCGCGACCGCGCTGGTCGCATCCTGCGGGTGGTTCAACAAGAAGGACGAAGAGCTCAAGCCGCTGGAGCTCGTTGATTTCAAACAGACGCTCAAAGTCAGGAAGATCTGGGATGCGAAAGTGGGTGGCGACGCCGAATTCCTGCGGCTCGGTTTACGGCCGGCGGGCGACGGCAGCCGCATCTATACAGCCGGCCACGCCGGCAAGGTTACGGCATTCAACCCGGAAAACGGCAGGCAGATCTGGCGGACTGAGCTGGAAGTTGAGCTGACTGCGGGGCCGGGCGTTGGTGAAGGACGCGTTGTTGTGGCGAGCAAAGACGGCTTCGCGATTGCCCTGGATGCCGCGACGGGCGCAGAACAGTGGCGGACGGAAATCGAGGGCGAGTCGCTCGCAACGCCGTTGATCAAGGGCGACGTTGTCGTGTTGCAGACGATCGACAATCGTATCGAAACGCTGTCATTGTTCGATGGGCGGAAGCGCTGGTCGATCGTGCAGAGCGCACCGGCCCTCACAATGCGAGGCTCGGCCAACCCGGCCGCCGTTGGGCAATCCGTGATCGCCGGTTTCGATTCGGGTCGCGTCGTGTCTGCCGATTTCGATACGGGCACCATCGAATGGGAGTCCCTGTTGGCGCCGCCAAAAGGGCGTTCCGACCTCGATCGCCTCTCGGATGTCGATGGCTCGATTACTGTCGTCGGACAGGATATCTACGCGGCCGGTTACCAGGGGCGCATTGCCGCGCTGGCCAGCGAATCGGGGCAGGTTCTCTGGAACCGCGAAATATCCACGTATTCGGGAGTTTCCGCCGACTGGAACAGCATTTACACCGTTACCGATGAAGGTGAGGTCGTCGCTCTGAAGCGCAGCAATGGCAACGAGATCTGGCGCAACGCATCGTTGTTGCGTCGTGAACCCACCTTGCCCGTGCCGTTTAATACGACAGTCGTTGTTGGCGACCTCGAGGGCTACCTGCACTTCTTCAACAACATCGATGGCGAACCCGTCGCACGCTTGCGTCTCGGCAGCAAAGCGATCAGCGCTGTCCCGCTGGTGGTTGCCAACCGCCTGTACGTGCAGAGCGACGGTGGCACTATCGCAGCCTATGTTGTCGTCGACGACCGGCCCAAGCGAACCCAGCCCGACGTCGCCGAAGACGGTTCCTGAGCGGCATCGGTAAAGGTGCCACACCATGCTCCCCGTCATCGCGCTGATCGGCCGGCCTAACGTAGGCAAGTCGACACTCTTCAACCGGCTCACGCGTTCGCGTGACGCGCTGGTGGCCGACTATCCCGGCCTGACCCGCGACAGGAAGTACGGCTTCGGCAAGCTCGGCCCCATTCCCTACCTGGTCATCGATACCGGCGGTGTCGCCGGCGGCGAGGAGGGAATCGAGGAGGCCATGGTCGAGCAGACCGTCAAGGCTTTGCAGGAGGCAGACGCTGCCATCATCATGGTTGACGGTCGCAGCGGCATCACGGCAGCCGACCAACACGTCGCTGACCTCGCACGCCGCCACGCTCGCAAGACCTGGCTGGCCGTCAACAAGTCCGAAGGCATGGAGTCGACGACCGCGAACGCCGACTTCTATGGACTGGGCCTTGGAGATCCGATCGCGGTATCCGCTGCGCACGGCGATCGCATCAGCGCGCTCATGGACGATGTTCTCGCGGCGTTCGAGGCGGAAGAGGAAGCGCCCGAGGCAGACGACGAAAGCGAGTTGCGGATCGCTGTCATCGGGCGGCCCAACGTCGGCAAGTCCACACTGATCAATCGCCTGCTTGGCGAAGAACGGATGGTTGTCTTCGACCTGCCGGGCACGACACGCGACACCGTCGAAGTGCCATTCGAACGCAATGATCGCAAGTACCTGTTGATCGACACGGCAGGTATACGGCGCAAGGCGCGCGTCAGCGAGGCGATCGAAAAATTCAGTATCGTAAAAGCGCTGCAGGCGATCGAAAAGGCGCACGTTGTCATCGCGGTGCTCGACGCGCAGGAAGGCGTGACCGAACAGGACGTGAGCCTGCTTGGCCTGGTGCTCGAACGAGGCAGGGCGCTCGTCGTCGTGACCAACAAATGGGACGGCTTGTCCGCGGAGCAGCGCAAGAAGGTGCGGGACGACCTGGAACGACGGCTGCCGTTCCTGGACTTCGCCGAGCGCATCACGATTTCCGCCTTGCATGGCACGGCTGTCGGTGACCTGTTGCCGGCCGTCGAACGCGCATACAGCGCCGCAACCCGGGACCTGTCGACAACCGAGCTGACTCGCGAACTCGAAGCAGCCATCATGGAACACCCCACGCCCCTGGTGCGCGGGCGCCGTGTGAAGCTGCGGTATGCGCACCAGGGAGGGCGCAATCCGCCCGTCATCGTGATTCACGGTAACCAGACGGACAAACTTCCTGAGTCGTACCGCCGCTACCTGATCAACCGGTTCCGCAAGGCGTTCAAGCTGAAAGGCACGCCCGTGCGACTGTCCTTCAAGAAGGGCAAGAATCCTTTTGCAGGTCGACGCAACAAGCTGACGCCGCGCCAGGAACGCAAGCGCGCACGGCTCATGAAGCGCGTCAAGAAATAGCGCGGGCTATACTATCGCCGGGTCTCGATGGAGCGTGTTATGAGTTCTGCACGAAAGAGCTTCACCTACGACGGGCAGTTTCGCATGCATCGTGCGGGCTTCCTCGAGTCGCCGACGCTCGCGTATGAAACCTGGGGTGAACTCAACGAGGCGCGCGACAATGCGATCCTGATATTCACAGGACTCTCGCCATCAGCGCACGCGACTTCCTGTGCCGTCGATCCGACCCCGGGTTGGTGGGAAGAGATGATCGGCGCGGGCCTGCCGATCGATACGGATCGCTACTTCGTCATTTGTGTCAATTCGCTGGGCAGCTGCTTTGGCTCCACGGGCCCGGCATCGATCAATCCCCAGACTGGCGAGCGATACCGGCTGAGTTTTCCCGTGCTGACGCTCGAGGATGTGGCGGAGTCGGCGTGGTTCGTTGTCCAGCAGCTCGGTGTCGAGGTGCTGAACACGGTCATAGGCTGTTCGATGGGCGGGATGAGTGGCCTGGCGTTTTGCGTTCGACACCCTGGCGCCGTGCGTGCATTCATCTCGGTTTCGTCGGGCACGCGAGCGCTGCCTTTTTCGATCGCAGTGCGTTCGTTGCAGCGCGAGATGATTCGCTCCGACCCGAAATGGAAGCGAGGCGACTACGACGTTGGCGACCCACCGATTACGGGCCAGCGACTGGCGCGCAAGCTCGGCATGATTACCTATCGTTCACCCGAGGAATGGAAACTGCGATTCGGTCGGGAACGTTCGACGACGCATGCGCGCATCGAGGATCAGTTCGTGCTCGAGTTCTCGGTTGAGTCTTACCTCGAAAACGTCGCACAGAAATTTACCGGCGCATTTGATCCAAACTCCTATTTATACCTGTCGCATGCCTCGGATCTGTTTGATCTCGCCGAGTATGGCGGCTCGCTCAAGTGCGGCTTCAAACGCCTGCAGCTCGAGCGCGCTCTCGTCATCGGTGTGCGCACCGATATCCTGTTCCCGCCCGAGCAACAACGCGAACTCGCCGAGGGGATTGCGGGCGTTTGCAACGACACGCAGCTGGCGGAGCTGGATTGTATCCGGGGACACGATTCCTTCCTCGTGGACATGGACGCGTTCCGCCCGGTTATCTGGGACTTCCTGGCGTAGCCTGTCCTACTCGGGCAGGACGATCGCGGGGTCCACTGCCGTGCCGTTCAGGTAGGTACCGAAGTGCAGATGAGGTCCGGTTACCCGGCCGGTGGCCCCGACCGCGCCGAGAGTCTCGCCCGTCGCGACCGCCTGGCCGTTCTCAACAGCGATCTCGCTCAGGTGACAGTACATCGTTACGTAGCCCTGGCCGTGGTCGACGATGACCGTGTTGCCATTGAAAAAGAAATTGCCGGTGGCCGTGACGACACCATCCCGAGGTGCCTTGATCGGCGTGCCTTGCGGGGCGGCAATGTCCATGCCCTTGTGCGGCGAGCGTGGTTGCTCATTGAAAAAACGCCGCAATCCGAAACTCGAGCTGCGACGACCGTCGACCGGGGCAGCGAGGGATATACCGCCGACCGGTACATCGCGAAAGCTGTTCAGCGCAGCGTCGATGATTTTTCGTTCGCGACCGATACGGTCAAGCTGCTCCTGATCCGGCGTTACATAGCTCTGGTTGGTGACCGTAAGTCGCTGCTCGGCGTAGGCATGGTCGCCTATGGATACCGTCAGCGGGTAGCCGCCGAGCTGGATCGCGAGCGGCCCGGGACTGGTATCCAGGGGGACGCCGACAACAGCGGTCCATCGCGCCCCGTCGCGTACCACGAGAACCGGCTTGTCGTTGAACGTCACTGCCGGCGCAACCTGGTCGGCTGGTCCCACATCGACGATGGCAATGCCACCCGGACGCGGTGAATGCGCAGGCGCGGCGAATATTTGCACCGCGGCCAGCAGGCAGAGCATGAACAGTGTGCTTCTCATCATTCGTCAATAACCTTGGTTACGTTGGCGACCAGTTCCCCTTTCGACAGGCTTGCTCGAATTTCGTCCCCGCTTTTTACCGCGGCAGCAGTGGTCACGACCTTGCCCTGCGCATTTTTCACAATCGCATAGCCCCGGTCCAGCGTCGCGAGCGGACTGACCGAATGCAGCGCGCGTCCCAGCAAGGCGAGGCGGTGACGGACATCGGACAGGGCGTCATGCGCGCCGGTCGCGAGCTGCTGGCGCAGGCCGGCAAGTCGGGCTATCGATCGTTGTACGGCGAGTGCGGGCGAAAGCTGCATGAGTTCGCCGCGCAATGCCTGCGCGTCGTTGGTTCGTTCCAGGAGCTGACGGTTCATCGCCGCGACCAGGCGAGCACGGTTTTCTCGCAGGCTGCTGTGTTGCCGGCGCAGTGTGGCCTCGGGGCTGGCAGCCAGGAGCCGCCTGCCGAGCCAGTCGAGCGTCTGGGCGCGGTCTTCGACGCTGCGCTGGCCGATACGGCCAATGCGCAGCGCAAGCGCGCCGATGCGATGCAACCAGTCGCTCCTGTCGGGGACGACGATCTCCGCCGCGCCTGACGGCGTCGGCGCTCGCACATCGGCGACGAAGTCGCAGATGGTGAAGTCGACCTCATGGCCCACGGCACTGACGATGGGAATCGGGCAGTCGGCGATCGTGCGCGCCAGGGTTTCGTCATTGAATGCCCAGAGATCTTCCAGGGATCCGCCGCCACGACCGATAATCAGGACCTCGCATTCGTTCCTCTGAATCGCGGTCTGCAGTGCTGCTACGAGTTCGCCGGGCGCCGCATCGCCCTGTACGGCTGCCGGGTAGATGATCACGGGTACGGAGGGAAAACGGCGGCCCAGGACACTGACGATGTCGCGGATTGCCGCGCCACTCGGGGACGTGATGACCCCGATGCGCCCGGGCAGGGCGGGAAGCGCCTGTTTTCGGTCTTCCTCGAACAGGCCCTCGGCCAGCAGTTTCTTCTTGAGGGCCTCGTAGCGCTGCTTGAGGACGCCTTCGCCGGCCGGTTCCATCTGTTCGACAATGAACTGGAAGTTGCCGCGCGCCTCGTAAAGGCTGACCCGGCCGTAGGCCAGGACCTTGTCGCCGTTCTTGAAGCCAATCGCCGGGCCACGCTGGCGCTGGCGGAACCAGGCGGCGCTGACCTGTGCCGCTTCGTCCTTCAGGCTGAAATATATGTGGCCGGATGCGGGCCGCGACATATTGGAGATTTCTCCCTCCACCCAGAGCCTCGCAATACCCTGCTCCAGCAAGGTCCGGGCCTTGCGATTGAGCTGGGAGACGGTGATCGCGGCTTCGGTTGGCATTCGGCCATTATAAACACTTCCCGGAGGAGCCTTCGGGCATCAAGCATTTACCCGCCATACGCGCACGCGTACAATCGCCGGCTACCCAGCAACCGACCAAGTGTTCCCGCCATGCGAATCGCCAAGGAAGCCCTGACTTTTGACGACGTCCTCCTGCAGCCCGGTTACTCGGAAATCCTCCCCCGCGAGGTCGACCTGAGCACCAGCCTGACGCGCGAAATTCGCCTGAGCATCCCGCTGTTGTCGGCCGCCATGGATACTGTCACCGAATCCCGGCTCGCGATTGCGCTGGCGCAGGAGGGCGGGCTCGGCGTCGTTCACAAGAACATGACCATCGAGCAGCAGGCACGCGAGGTCCTGACGGTCAAGAAGTTCGAGTCAGGCATGGTGCGCAAGCCGATTACCGTCACGCCGGACATGACCATCCATGAGGTCATCGAGCTGACGCGCTCGATGGGTATCTCCGGTGTCCCGGTTGTCGACGGTAAACAAACAGTCGGCATCGTGACGCACCGGGACTTGCGCTTCGAGACACGTCTCGATGCGCCCGTGTCGAAAGTCATGACGCCGCAGGACAGGCTGGTAACGGTTCGCGACGGGGCGGACGACGAAGAAGTCCTCGGCCTGTTGCACAAGCACCGCATCGAAAAAGTGCTGGTCGTCGGCGACGACTACAAGCTGCTGGGCATGATCACCGCCAAGGACTTTCAGAAAGCCAAGGACTTCCCGCACGCGTGCAAGGACAGTAGCGGCGCATTACGCGTCGGCGCAGCCGTGGGCACGGGTGGCGACACGGCAGACCGGGTCGACGCCCTGGTCAGCGCCGGCGTTGACGTCATCGTGGTCGATACCGCCCATGGACATTCCAAGGGCGTACTGGATCGCGTCCGGGCGGTGAAGAACCAATACCCGGACGTGCAGGTCATTGGCGGCAACATCGCAACAGCCGCCGCCGCCAAGGCGTTGGCCGATTGTGGTGCGGACGGCGTCAAGGTGGGCATCGGCCCCGGCTCCATTTGTACGACCCGCGTAGTCGCGGGTGTCGGCGTGCCGCAGATCTCGGCGGTCGCGGAAGTTGCCGAGGCGCTTGCCAAGAGAGGCGTGCCACTCATCGCGGATGGCGGGATTCGCTACTCCGGCGACATCGCCAAAGCCATAGCCGCCGGCGCGCACTGCGTCATGATCGGCGGCCTGTTTGCGGGCACCGAGGAATCGCCGGGTGAGGTGGAGCTCTACCAGGGCCGGTCTTACAAGGCGTATCGCGGCATGGGCTCCGTCGGGGCGATGGGGCAGACGCAGGGATCGTCGGATCGCTACTTCCAGGATGCCACCGAGGAGCTGGAGAAACTGGTTCCGGAAGGCATCGAGGGACGCGTCGCCTACAAGGGCGGCATGGTCGCAATCGTCCACCAGTTGATCGGCGGCGTGCGTGCCGCCATGGGTTACACCGGCTGTGCGAGCATCGACGAGATGCGCGTCAAGCCGCATTTCGTCCGCATGACCGGTGCCGGCGTGGTCGAAAGCCACGTGCACGATGTAACGATCACCAAAGAAGCCCCCAATTACCGCTCGAAAAACTGATGTCTGTCGATATTCATGCCCATAAGCTGCTGATCCTCGATTTCGGCAGCCAGTACACACAGCTCATTGCCCGCCGGGTTCGCGAAGTCGGCGTTTACTCGGAGATTCATCCCTGGGACATGTCCGACGACGAGATTCGCGAGTTCGGCCCGAGCGGCATCATTCTCTCGGGCGGACCGGAGTCCGTGAACCTCGACGACCCGCCGCGCGCGCCGCAGCTCGTATTCGAGCTCGGCATTCCGGTGCTCGGCATCTGCTATGGCATGCAAACCATGGCCGCCCAACTCGGCGGCAAGGTCGAAGCCTCATCGCATCGGGAATTCGGCTATGCCGAGATAGAGCCAACCGAGTGTCGCCTGTTGCACAGCCTGTCGGACGAGGCGAGCCACGCGATGCTGAAAGTCTGGATGAGCCACGGGGATCGGGTAGAAGTGCTTCCGCCGGGTTTCGTTGCCACCGCGTCGAGTGTGAATTCGCCGCTGGCCGCGATGGAGGATGTCGAACGAAATTTCTTCGGTGTCCAGTTCCACCCGGAAGTCACCCATACGTTGCAGGGCATGGAAATCCTGCACCGCTTTGTCCGCGAGATATGCGGCTGTTCGGGTGACTGGACGCCGGGCAACATCGTCGCGGATGCGATCGAGCAGGTCCGTGAGCAGGTCGGCGACGGGAAGGTACTCCTGGGGCTTTCAGGTGGTGTCGATTCGTCGGTCGTAGCGGCGCTGTTGCACGAAGCCATCGGCGACCAGCTCGTCTGCGTATTCGTGGACCACGGGCTGCTGCGCCACCATGAAGGCGACCAGGTCATGGAAACGTTCGCGGAGCATATGCATATCAATGTGATCCGGGTGAATGCGGCCGATCGTTTTTTCGATGCGCTGGAGGGTGTCGCGGACCCCGAAGAGAAGCGCAAGATCATCGGCGGCCTGTTCATTGACGTCTTTGACGAAGAGGCGCACAAGCTCGAGGGAATCGACTGGCTCGCACAGGGCACGATCTACCCGGACGTCATCGAGTCCGCGGGTGCGAAGACGGGCAAAGCCCACGTGATCAAGTCGCACCACAACGTGGGCGGTCTTCCCGAAACCATGCGTATGCAGCTCGTTGAGCCGCTGCGCGAGTTGTTCAAGGACGAGGTACGCAAGATCGGCCTCGAGCTCGGGCTGCCTCGCGAGATGGTCTATCGGCATCCGTTCCCGGGCCCTGGTCTCGGCGTGCGCATTCTCGGTGAAGTGAAACGCGAGTATGCGGCACTGCTGCAACTGGCTGACGATATCTTCATCGACGAGCTGCACAAGCAAAAACTTTACGACGAAACGAGCCAGGCGTTCGCGGTATTCCTGCCTGTGAAATCCGTCGGTGTCATGGGTGACGGCCGGCGCTACGACTACGTTATCGCGCTACGCGCCGTCGAGACGATTGATTTCATGACCGCGCGCTGGGCGCGATTGCCCTACGAGTTTCTCGAGCACGTCTCGCTGCGGATCATTAACGAAGTCGACGGCATCTCGCGCGTCACCTACGACATCTCGGGCAAGCCGCCGGCCACGATCGAGTGGGAGTGATGGGACCCGACTGGTCGCCACGTGATACGGAATTCATGCGTGCCGCGCTGGCCGAGGCAACGGTCGCGGCGGTAGAGGGCGAGGTGCCCGTCGGCGCCGTTGTCGTGATCGACGACGAGATCGTGGCGACAGGATACAACCGCACGATACATGATGCGGATCCCAGCGCTCACGCCGAGATTATTGCGCTCCGCACCGCTGCCGACGAACGCGGCAATCACCGACTTACCAACGCGACGTTGTATGTCACGCTCGAGCCTTGTGTCATGTGCGTCGGCGCAATAGCCCAGGCCAGGGTAGGGCGCGTCGTGTTCGCGGCCTATGACAGGAAAGCCGGCGCGCTGGGCAGTGTCGAGGACCTCTCGGACTCGCGCGCGCTAAACCATCGCTTCGAGGTCAACGGTGGATTGCTGGCAGACGCGGCACAGGATCTGCTCAGAGCGTTTTTTGAGGCCCGCCGATAGGAAAAGAGGTTGAGACCATGATGAAGTTCTCCATTTTAGTGCCACTGGCTGCATTGTCCTGCCTGGTAGCTTGCGGAGATCCGGGAAACCAGGGGAGTCCTGCCGATGTGGCAGCACTGCCTGAAGCGCGCCCCGGCGTGCTAGAAGATCGTTTTGCGCTACTCGCCTTGTCCTGCATCCACAAGGAATACCCGAACAAGATCGGTCACTACATGAACTCCGCCAGCGATGTCGGTGCGCCAAGCGAATTGACGCCGGCATTCTATGGTTGTTTTGACTGGCACTCGTCGGTGCATGGCCACTGGTTGCTCACGCGGCTTCTTAAACTCGACCCGGAGACTCCGTTCCGCGACGCCATCGTCAGCGGGCTCGCACAGTCGTTTACCACGGAGAACATTGCCGGCGAGGTTGCTTACTATCAAGCGCCGGGGCGGGCCTCGTTCGAACGCCCGTACGGCATTGCGTGGTATCTGCAACTCGTCGCCGAATTGCACGAGAGCGACGACGAACTCATGCAGCAGTGGCGGCAAACGCTGGCGCCTCTCGAAACCGAGATCGTGACTCGCATCAAGGCCTGGTTGCCGAACCTCGCCTATCCGATTCGTCTCGGTACTCACAATCAGTCCGCGTTCGCCTTCGGGCTCATGCTCGACTATGCGCGTATCGTCGGTGACGCCGACCTGGAACAGGCGATCGTCGACAAGTCCCTCGAATTTCACAAAGGCGACAGGCGCTGCCCGCTCGGCTACGAGCCGTCAGGGGAGGATTTCCTGTCGCCGTGCCTCATGGAGGCCGACCTGATGCGCCGCGTACTGTCGGAACGCGATTTCGCGATCTGGCTGAGTGAATTCCTGCCGGGCATCCCGGTGGACGGCTCGGGGGACTGGCTGGCGCCCGGCGTTGTCCTGGACGCGGAAGACGGAAAACTCGTGCACCTCGATGGTGTAAACCTGTCGCGTGCCTGGGCGCTGGAAGGCATCGCCGCCGGGCTGTCAGACGGTGATCCCAGGCAAGGCGCCCTGGCGGCCGCAGCCGCGTTGCACAAAGAAACGGGCATCGCCGCGGTGTCTGACGAACACTATTCCGGGAGCCATTGGTTAGGCAGTTTCGCGACCTACCTCGTGACCAGGCGAGGCATCAACTGAATCAGGCGGTGTCTGACGGTGCGCCCGGTTCGTCCAGTTCGCTGTCGATGCCTTCTTCCTGCTCGGTCAGCCAGACGAGGATGTTGTAGTAGGCTCGAATGTTGTTGACGTAGAGGACGGGCTCCCAGCCACGGGCATAGCCATACGGTACCTGCTTGTACCACTTGCGCTGGGAAAGCAGCGGTAGCGCCGCGCTGATATCCACCCAGGAGTCGGGATCGCCGCCCTGCCACTCAACGATCATCCGCGCGTCCTTGAGGTGGTTGAAACCGACGTTGTAGGCAGCCAGGGCCATCCAGGTCCGGTCAGGCTCGCCGACGGTTTCGGCGACTCTTTCCGTTTGGCGCGCGTAGTACTCAGCGCCACCTGCAATGCTGGTCTCCGGGTCCTCACGGTCATCGAGACCGAGGTAGTCGGCGGTCGCCTCGGTGAGCATCATGATGCCGCGGACGCCTGTCGGAGAGACGGCGTTCGCGCGCCAGTGTGACTCCTGGTAGCCAATTGCAGCCAGCAGGCGCCAGTCGACACCGGATTCCGCACCGGCCTGTTCGAACATCGCCCGGTAGCGGGGCAGGCGGCTTTCATAATGCCGGATGAAGTTGCGGGTGCCCACATAGTCGTATTTCTTGGTGTGGCCGTAGTAGCGCTCATGCACGCGCGCCAGCAGTCCGGAGCGGTCCGCGGCAATCAGGAACTCGTCGGCACGTGCCAGCAGCGAGTCCGCGATACCCCTTGGGAAGGCCCAGGCAATCTGGTCGTCGACATTGAGGTCCAGTGCGATCCGGAGGTCCGGGTAGAAGTGACGCTGGATGTTGAAGTCGGGACTGTCGGCAATCGTGAGGTCTATTTCGCCCATGGCGACCTTGGTCAGGAGGTCGGCGAACTCGACATCCGCATTCTCGGTCCAGCTGAGCTCGGGATGTTCCTGCTGCAGTTCTTCGAGCACGTCGACGTGGCTGCTCGACGCGACGACTTCAATGGAGCGATCGAGAACGTCTTCAATCGATCGCGGTCTGCCAGAGCCCAGCTTGTAAATCAGGTGCACGTCGACCGATTCGTAGGGATAACCGAAATTGAGGTACTCGCGCCGGGAGTCTGTAATCGAGAGGCCCGCCGCAGCCATGTGGGCCCGGCCCGACAGGATCAGCGGGACGATCTCGGATACGCTATCGACGGTTTCTATTACCAGCGTAACGCCGAGTTCCTCGGCGAAGGCACGCACGAGATCGTACTCAGGACCCGTGGGGCCATCGGGACTGATCGTGTAGGACGTCGGGCTGTTGCGTGTGACCACGCGGAGTTCCCCGGTATCCAGGATCTGGTCAAGCACCGGCGGGGCCGAGGAACACGTCCCGACAAGGCCTGCCAAAGTGATGATGAGCAATAGTCGCAAGTGCGGCTTCCCAACTCTCTGGAGGCGCAATTATCGCACCTGGAGGCCCGGAATGGACCCTTGACATTCGACCGATAGCTCACCACTATCACCGCCCCGACCCGCACGGAGAGGTGCCAGAGTGGTCGACAAAATCGCAGGATGCGATTTTGGACGCCGAAGGCGCCCGAAGGGCGGAGGGCAGGAGCCCGACGTCAATGGGCCTGATTCGACAAAACGGCCTGTCCGTTTTGGACGCACGCAGTGCGCCCGAAGGGCGAGGAGCGTAGCGACGAGTCAAATCAGGTGTACTGGCGTCCGCAGGACGCCTGCTTCAGAATTAGTTATAGACCAATGGAGAGGTGCCAGAGTGGTCGAATGGGCCTGATTCGAAATCAGGTGTACGGTTCTCCCGTACCGTGGGTTCGAATCCCACCCTCTCCGCCAGAAAATGAAAAGGCCCCCTCGCGGGGCCTTTTCGTTTTCCGGCCGAGCGAGGTATGGGCTTTCGAACCCTGTTCGACCAACGCAGCCGCGCAGCGGCATGTTGGCAGGGAGCTCGCGAAGCGAGCGAGCTGAATCCCACCCTCTCCACCAACGTCAAGAAAGCGATTGCGCTAGAGTCTCAAGTAAAGGCACTCTTGCGACCCAAGATGAATCAAAGCCAATTCGAAACCATCGTTGCTGAGGCAATCGACAGCCTGCCGGACTGGGTCCACGAGAGCCTGGACAATATCGAGGTGTTGGTTGTCGAGGAGCCCGACGAGGAGCTGGATCCCGAAGGGGAGCGTCCGCTGGGCCTGTACATGGGTCTGCCGCTGCCCGAACGCGGTGCCGACTATGCCGGCGAGCTGCCTGATGTCGTCTATATCTTCCGACGCCCACACCTGGAGCTGGCCCTGCCGCCCGATGAACTCCGCCGCGAAATCGCCAGGACGCTGATTCACGAAATCGCGCACCATTTCGGCATCGACGACGATCGTCTCGAAGAGCTCGGTTGGGGATAGCTCCCGATTGACCAGTGGCGCGTATCCGCCGGAATCCCGCTAACTTATTGCGTAGATCGGCTGACGCCGCGAACCCCAGGTACCGGGTTTATCGTCGAAAACTCCTGCAACTGCGGCACCGCAGTACTTGCAGACAGATTCGGCACCAACGCGTACCAGGTTCCAGGTCGATAACTCGTACCCGTCTCGGCCGATCAGCATCTCGCCGCAGCCATGGCAATAGGTGCTGGAGCCCCTGAAGTCGCGAACGTTGCCCGTGTACACGTAACGCAGCCCGGCCTCGAGTGCGATCTCGCGTGAGCGGGTCAGCGTATCTTTCGGTGTGCTCGGCGTGGCCATCATCTTCCAGTCGGGATGAAACGCGGTGAAATGCAATGGTACGTCCGCGCCCAACTGCTCCATGATCCACTGTGTCATCGCCTCAATTTCTGCCTCGGAGTCGTTCTCGCCGGGTATCAGCAATGTTGTGAGCTCGAACCAGATGTCGGTTTCGCTCTTCAGGTACAGCAGTGTCTCGAGTACGGGCTGCAGGTGTCCGCCGCAAACTTTCCGATAGAAGCGATCAGTGAACGCCTTCAGATCGACATTGGCGGCGTCCATAAAGTGAAAAAATTCCTCGCGTGCCTGCTCGGTGATGTAACCGGCGGTAACGGCAACGTTCCTGATGCGTTGCTCACGACATGCCTCCGCGACGTCGACCGCGTACTCGAGAAAAATCACGGGGTCGTTGTAGGTATACGCGACGCTGCAACACCCGGTCCTGACAGCGGTATTGGCAATGGACCGCGGCGTCGCGCTCGTCTGCAGCCGATCGAACTCACGCGACTTCGAAATATCCCAGTTCTGACAGAACTTGCAGGCAAGGTTGCAGCCGGCCGTGCCAAATGACAGCACAGGCGTGCCCGGCAGGAAATGGTTGAGCGGCTTCTTCTCGATCGGATCCATGCAGAAGCCGCTCGAGCGGCCGTAGGTGGTCAGGACGATCTCGTCATCGTTTCGGCCGCGCACGAAACACAGGCCGCGCTGGCCGTCACGCAACCTGCAATAACGCGGACACAGGTCGCACTGCAGTCGACCATCGTTGAGTCGGTGCCAGTAGCGGCCGGAAGTACCGGAGATTTCGCGTGTTTTCGCCATGAGCCCTGGCTTTGGGATATGGGGGCTCTGCAGCGCTCTGTCAATACCGGTGCTCGTAGACCTACCTATATGTTCTGAGAGCCGGGGGTCTACAATAGATTCCACGTGGATCAGGAGTACAGCCATGACCTTGATCCGGACACCGGCTGTCGCCGGTCAGTTCTACCCCGAGAATTCCGGGGAGTTGAGCGCGACCGTAGCGACGCTGCTTGAGGAGGCGCAGGGCCGCGACACCCCCGCGCCCAAAGCCCTTATTGTGCCGCACGCCGGCTATGTCTATTCGGGCCCGGTGGCCGCCAGTGCTTACGCCCGGCTACAGCCGTATCGCGACCAGTATCAACGAGTGATCCTCATGGGTCCCTGCCACCGAACGCCTGTACATGGCCTGGCGCTGAGCAGCGCCGATGCGTATCGCACGCCCATGGGCGACGTGCCACTCGACAAGGCGGCGATCGCCAGCCTGGATTGCCCCGGCGCGCAGATCTTTGATGAGTCGCATAAGTACGAGCACAGCCTCGAGGTGCACCTGCCGTTTCTGCAGATGCTGCTGGGAGACTTTTCCGTCGTTCCTGTGGTCGTTGGCGATGCCAGACCCGAACAGGTGTCGCAGGTGCTCGACGCGCTGTGGGGCGGTCCGGAAACCCTGATCGTGATCAGTTCGGACCTGAGCCATTACCTGAAATACGACGAGGCGCGCGCAATAGATGCGGCGACCTGCCAGGCCATCGAAGACCTCGACGCCCGGCAGATAAACCACGATATGGCCTGCGGTGCGACGCCGGTTGCGGGCCTGCTCATCGCTGCAAAACGTCGCGGCATGAAAGTGACAACGCTCGACCTCAGAAATTCCGCGGATACGACGGGTGCTAGAGGCCTCGTAGTGGGCTATGGCGCATGGATGTTTGTTTGAATGAAGATGCTGACGTACCTGTTGTTGTTCCTAGCCATCGCCGCTGCCGCGGAAGATGCCGGCTACACGGCCGCGCGCGCCGCCATGATTGATGAATTGAGACTCTACGCGCAATACGTGGACGATCCGGACGAAGCGAGGGTAAGCGATGCCGTGCTGGCATCATTGAATACCGTGAAACGTCACGAACTCGTGCCGCCACGGCAGAGACGCTTCGCGTACGAGAACCGACCACTGCCGATCGGGTATGGCCAGACGATTTCGCAACCCTATATCGTTGCGCTCATGACGCAGCTCATCGAGCCCGATGCCGATGACGTCGTTCTCGAAGTGGGCACTGGTTCGGGATACCAGGCGGCGGTTCTCGCCGAACTCGTCGACCATGTCTACAGCATCGAGATTATCGACGCACTTGCCACCCGCGCGCAGTCGGACCTTGCCAGGCTTGGCTACAAGAACATTACAACCCGGCTCGGTGACGGCTACTACGGCTGGGAAGAGCACGGACCGTTCGACGCCATCGTTGTCACGGCTGCGGCCAGCCACGTGCCGCCGCCTCTGATCGAACAACTGAAACCAGGCGGCCGCATGGTCATCCCGGTCGGCAGCCGCTTCATGACGCAAACGCTGTTGTTGCTCGAAAAGACGGAAAAGGGAGAGATCGTCACCCGGCAATTCGGCGCCGTCCGATTCGTGCCGTTGACCGGCGAGCACTAGGCGCGTCGCCGTGCGCCGGCTGTTACCTGCAACGCTGCTTGTTTCCGCAGGGGCAATCGGCTACGAACTGTTGTTGATGCGCGTCCTGTCCATCGTGCAGTGGCATCACTTTGCGTACATGATCATCAGCCTTGCGTTGCTCGGCTACGGCGCGAGTGGCACCTGCATCGCGATCTTCAAATCTCGACTGGAGGCCAGGTTCGAAGCCGCCTTTGCAGCCAGTGCGCTGCTTTTCAGTATTTCGATGGTCGCGTGCTTCGCGCTCGGTCAGCGTGTGCCCTTCAACGCGCTGGAGGTCGTCTGGGACGCAAGGCAACTCCTTAATCTGAGCCTGATCTACCTGGTGTTCTTCGTGCCGTTCTTTTTCGCCGCCGCCTGTATTGGTCTCGCGTTTACCTGCAGGCGTCGCGACATCGGTCGTATCTACTTCTTCGATCTTCTTGGCGCCGGGCTCGGTGCCGTTCTGATTATCGGCACGCTGTTCGCGCTCGTTCCCCAGGATGCACTCCTCGCACTGATGACGCTGCCGCTCGTCGCGTCGGTCATCATGAACGCGCGATCCTCCGCGCGCGCGTCGCTGATGGCCGTACAGCTAGTCTGGCTCGGACTGCTGGTCAGTGGCACTGTGCACAACCAGCTTGACCTGCGTGTCTCGGAGTACAAGGGGCTCAGCCAGGCGCTGCAGGTGATCGACAGCCGGATACTGGATGTATCGTCCAGTCCGCTGGGACTACTCACCGTCGTCGAGAGCCCGACAGTACCGTTTCGGCATGCGCCGGGCCTGAGTTTCAACACTCGACACATCCCGCCTGAGCAGCTTGCCGTGTTTACGGATGCTGATGGCATGAGCGCACTCACACGCTTCGATGGCGACCTGAACGCGCTGGCCTACCTGGGCGATATCACCGCTGCCTTACCCTATGCGCTGCTCGAGGAGCCCGACGTCCTGGTTCTCGGTGCCGGCGCCGGCAGCGACGTGCTGCTCGCGTTGTATCACGGGGCGAACCGCGTCGATGCGGTGGAGCTCAATCCGCGCATGACAGAACTGGTTCGTGAAACGTACGCGGGCTTCGCAGGCTTTGTCTATGAGGATCCGCGTGTAACCGTGCACACGAGTGAAGCACGCGGCTTCGTCGCAAGAAGCAGTAGCCAATACGACCTGATTCACATCGGCCTGCTCGATTCCTTCGGCGCGTCCGGTGCCGGCGTTCATGCGCAAAGTGAAAGTTACATCTACACGGTGGAGGCGATCCGCGAATACCTCGCGCACACGACGTCCGGCGGCATGCTCGCTATCACACGCTGGTTGAAATCGCCGCCGCGCGACGGCCTGAAACTCGTGGCAACCGCGATTGATGCGCTGCGCACGATGGGTGTAAGCGAACCCGGGCATAGGCTTGCCGTTATTCGTAGCTGGAACACGACGACCTTGCTCGTCAAGAATGGCGTGTTCACGGCCCACGAAATCGAGGCGCTGCGGGAATTCGCACAGGCGCGTTCATTCGACACAGCCTGGTTTCCCGGTATTCAGGCGGACGAGCCGAATCGCTTCAACGTACTGCATGAGCCGTATCTTTACGACGGTACCAAGGCGTTACTCGGACCGCGCGCTGACGAATTCGCCGAGCGCTACAAGTTCTACATTCGGCCTGCAACGGACAACCGGCCGTATTACTTTCATTTTTTCAAATGGGCGACGCTGCCCGAAGTTTTCGCGCTGCGCCGGCTCGGCGGCGCGGGGCTCATCGAATGGGGCTACCTGATCCTGATCGCAACCTTGTTGCAGGCGGTTGTTGCGGGCGTGGTGCTTATCCTGTTGCCGCTTTCGCGGGTCAAGCGTGACTGGCCGACCGGCACGGGGCCGCGCATGGGTGCTTACTTTCTGCTGCTCGGCCTGGCATTTCTGTTCATCGAAATGGCGTTCATCCAGAAGTTCATCCTGTTCCTGAGCCACCCTTTGTATGCGGTTGCCGTTGTCTTGAGTGGATTTCTCGTATTTGCCGGGCTCGGTAGCGCCTGGTCGGACAGCCTTGCCGCGAAACTCGAGGGGAGCGGTCGCTCACCTGTTGCCATTGCTGTCAGCGGTATCGCGGCGCTTACGCTCATGTACGCGATCCTGCTACCCCTGGTCTTTGAGCGCTGCATCGGCTATGCGGACCCTGTGAAAATAGTGATCTCGCTCGGTTTGATCGCACCGCTCGGTATCGGGATGGGCATGCCATTTCCGCTGGGGCTCAAGTATGTTGCCGCAACTGCGCCCAATTTCATTCCCTGGGCCTGGGGCATCAACGGCTTTGCCTCGGTGATGAGCGCAGTTCTTGCGACGTTGCTTGCGATCGAGTTCGGCTTTGTCTTCGTAATCCTTGTCGCATTGGTTTTATACGCCATTGCGGTACTTGTCTTCGTATCGTCGACGGCCGCTACGAGCCCCAGCCTTCTGCGCCGATGAGCGGCACGAAACGAACGGGCATCAGGTCTTCTGTTCTGAATTCAGCTTCGCCAACCCGGGTCACTCGCACCAGTTGCTGGTACCAGGTGGTCTTGCCGACCGGCATAACCAGCCGCCCACCGATCCTGAGCTGGTGCTGCAGCGTGTCAGGAACGTCGGGGCCGCCGGCCGTCACGACAATGCCGTCGAACGGGGCTTGCTCGGGCCAGCCTAGCGTTCCATCGCCATGGCGCACATGCACGTTTGCGTAGCCCAGGTCGTCGAGAACCGTGCTCGCCATCGTCGCGAGCGCCTCGATGCGTTCGATCGTGTAAACGTCTGCAGCGATCTCGGCAAGAACCGCGGCGGCATAGCCGGAGCCTGTGCCGATCTCCAGGACTTTCTCGCCGCCCTCCAGTGCCAGTGCTTCCGTCATGTATGCAACGACATAGGGTTGCGAGATCGTCTGACCGTCGCCAATCGGCAGCGGCGCGTCCTCGTATGCCCTTAGACCTTGTCCCTGGGGCAGAAATCGCTCACGGGGAACCTTGCGCATTGCCTCCAGAACTTTCGGCGAGCGCACACCACGCCCCGCAATCTGGCGTCGTACCATTCGCTCTCGCTGTCCCGGGTAGTCGGTCATATCGCCGCTCCGTAGCCACGTCCAGAACTCGCTACGAACAGCATAGGCTGATAACAGCGGGGCGGGTATCAGGGCTTGCCGCTAGCCCCTTAAAACCTAGAACCCGAGCGATTCGAGGGCGGCTGTCATCCGCCGGTGCATGGACTCCGCCTTCATCGGGAACGCGCTGAAGAAGTCCTTGCGAGTCAACCTGGGGTTTCTGTTGCGCACCTCGGCCGCCCAGCGCCGTGCGTGCTCGTCGTTGCCGGCGAGAGACTGTGCCGCGGCTGCGATCATCGCGATCAGGGCATGCGCGCCGGGCGCACGGGCTCCGCGCTCGGCCCATTCGGCGCCGGCCTGGTCCTCTCCGGCGGCGATATGCGTGAAGCCCCGCAAGGCCAGCATCGCGTAATGCAGGGGATCGAGCGGACTCAATTGCATCGCAAGGTCCACGTGCTGACGGGCGGGGACCGCGGTACCGCCCATGCACTCGGTCCAGGCTTGTGCATAAATCCCCTGCGCGTAGTTGGGGCTTAGCGAGGTGGCACGTTCGAGCCAGGCGAGTGAGCGGTGGAGGTCGTCTTCGAGCCAGTAGGTGCGACCCATCGTGAAGTTGACGAACGGGTCCAGCGGGTCCAGGTCGACGCCGCGCTGCGCGTAGTCACGTGCCTGCCGGATGGCGCCGGCCATATCGTCGGTCTGGCGCAGGAAGGCCGTCTGGAAATGCACGAAAGACAGGCCCGCATGTGCCCGGGCGAACGCGCCGTCCAGCTCGACGGCCCGGCTGAAGAGCTCCGCCGCGAGCGCGTTGTCCCGCCGGTTGAACCCATAAATGTGCTGCAGCCCGAGATGATAGGCCGACCACGCATCCATGTTCTCGGGCGAGATCAGCCGCGCCCGGCCTGCCTCGTGCAACGGAATCTGGATTTCCAGCGACGCCAGGATACTCACACGGATCTCATCCCGCATCGCGTGGACGTCCTGCACGTTGCCTGTGTACCGCTCTCCCCACACGACGTCGCCGCCTCGGGTGTCGACGAGCTCGGTGTTGACGACGAGACGATTGCCGGACACCTCCACCGTGCCCGACAGGCAGTAGCGGACACCCAGCAATCGTCCGACCTCGCGCGGGTCCAGGTGGTCGTCGCGGAGCCTGAAAGACGAGCCGCGCGCCACGACGAAAAGCCAGCGAAGGCGGGCCAGCTCCGTGATCAGGTCGTGCGGCAACCCGTCAGCGATGGCGGACCAGCTCTCGGCCCCCGTCGAGCGGAACGGCAGGACCGCGATCGACGGCCTGGACGTGGCATCGGGAGCCGGCTCGGGAGCGGGCGTCTCCGCCTCTTCGCTAATGTCACCCGGCGCCGTGATGGCCGGGGCATGCCGCACCCGGACATCGGCGATGAAGCGCAGGCCCTGCCCATGCACCGTCTTGATGATCGCCTGCGTACGACCGTCATCGCCCAGCACGCGACGCGCCGACTTGATGCGGCTGGCCAGCGCGGAGTCGCTCACAACGCGGCCTTCCCACAGTTTCTCGAACAGTTCATCCCGCGACACCATGCGGTCGCGATTTTCGGCGAGGTAGGCAACCAGCGCGAATACCTGGGGCTCGATCGAGCGGGGTTCGCCGTTGTCGCGAAGCTCGACCTTGGCGAGGTCGAGCTCCATCGAGCCGAAGGAGTAAATCATAGGCTTAGCATAGAACAGTCCTGGCGGGGCGCCTAGAAAAGGTCATGAAATCTCCAGGAAACCGCCAAGCTCGAAAGCGCCATTGGCGCAAGAATGACCTCACTGGCGGTGCAGTGAGGGCCGCCGAACGAAGCCAACCAACCACTATTTCACGTAGGAGAAGTATCATGCCACTCGTAACAATCGACGTAATCAAGAACGTATTCACACCCGATCAGAAGGAAGCGCTGATTGAGAAGGTCACCGAGGCGATGGTCGCCGTCGAAGGCGAAAGCATGCGCCCGGTTACCTGGGTCCGTATCAAGGAGTTCGAAAGCGGTGACTGGGCCATCGGCGGCCAGCGATTGACGACCTCCGACGTCCACGCGCTGGCGAAAGGCGAGGCGGCCTAGGGCGGGCAAGCCGGATACCCTGCAACATGTGACAGCGCTGTCATTTCATGCGAACATACCCCGGAACGTATTCACCAGGAATCTTCAGGGAGCTGTCGACATGACAAAGAGCCGTGCGTATCCCACGCTGTATGAATTGGGCGTTACCAAGCCCATGCAGATCGATGCCTACTATGTCACCAACATCAACCAGGTCGAGGTGCTGAGAATCGTCTACGACCGGCCCAAGGGTTCTTTCCTGACGTCCAGCAAGACTTACAAGTTCCCGAGGGTCCAGGTTGATGCGGGCACCGACGTCCCGGGCGATGCGAGCGGCACGATCCTCAGAACCCATCCGAAGCTCGTTGCCGCGCTTGGGGAGCTGGACGAGCTGATGAAGGCGAAATCGCGCAAGGAGAGCATTGCGGCCAGGATTCTCAGCGAGATCGCGCTGCTCGAAGAGGACATCGCGATGCGCACCGAGTGCCTCAAGCAGCTGGCTGGCAAGATCCCGACGGCCGAATAAGCATCGCAGCCGCCTTTTCCGCCAGATTACGTAAAGGCGCCCCGTGTGGGCGCCTCTTGCGTTTGCCCTTAAGGGAAAGTACTGAGCACAGCCGCGCGACCAGAGGTATAGTCTCGTCTTTTACAGCCTGAAAATAGTCATCTTGGGCGCACCGGACTATGTTGGAGAGCTGCCATGAGTCGTCACTGCTCTGATCTTTACCGTTCACACCGAATTATCGGGATTGCACTGTCTTGTTTACTTGCGCTTGGCGGGCTCTCCGCCTGCGGCGGTGGTGGCGGCGGTGACGGTGGAGGATTCAACCCGCTGCCTCCGATAGTCGTAAACAGCCTGTCGGACGATGCCGCACCGGCGGCGGGGACAGTGACCCTGCGGTCCGCGCTCGCGTCCGCCGCCTCCGGCCAGAGGATCACCTTCGATCAAACGCTCAACGGCAGCACGATCAGCCTGGTATTCGTTGGTGAGGAACACACCGTTCTCACCGGCGAGGTGATGGGTTTTGACAACGCGAACAACATCTCTTTCCTGGTGGGTTACTTCAACCGCGACTACGGAAAGTCGGCGCTCTTCGCGGACAAGAACGTGGTTATCGATGCATCGAGTCTGCCCGACGGCATCACCGTGACCTGGGCAGGTGCAGACAGTGCACGAGTGCTCGCGGTAGCGGGTGACCTCACCTTGAGGAATGTTTCGATCTCGGGTGGCAACAGCGTCTTCGACGTGGCGGCCGATGTCGGTCAGCACCCGGATGACAACCAGACGTCGACGCTTGCACGAGGTGCGGGGATCGCTGTTTGGGGTACGGCGACGCTGAGTGACTGCAGCATCTACGATAATCACGCGGTTGGCGACGATGCCGACACGTCTCGCGATGGGGGCGCTTACGGCGGCGGCGTTTATGCCGACACGGTCGTGATGAGCAACTGTGTCGTGAGTGGTAACACCGTGTACGGCGGTGGTGCGGCCGGAGGCGGAGTCTTCTCGGTCGGCGGGCGTGACACGGGCGCCGATATTTCGTCGATCACCGGGTCGGCGATTACGGAAAACCGGATCACGGGACTGTTTGCCTACGGTGCCGGTGTCTACTCGGATGGCGGTGGGATCGGACGATCTACAAGGATCCATGTCGAGAACAGCACCATAGCGAGGAATCTCGTCGAGCCGCCGGCACTGCCGCCGTTCCTGTTCAGCCTCCTGGACATCGGCTACTGGCGCGGAGGCGGCCTGTACATGTCCAACGGCTACATGAAGGTCAAGGGCAGTACCATTGTCGAAAACCAGGTGTTCGGCAAGCCGCGAACGAACGAACTGGACAAGCCGAACCTGGCGGGCGGCATTGCCGCGACGATCGGCAACGCTCACGCCGTGGAAGATATGATGATCGGTCATTCGATCGTCGTCGGGAACACGGTTCACGCGATCGACGGCATCGGTCCGGGTGGCTATACCATTGGCGAAGTTTATCCGCACGATATATTCAGCGGGTCCGTGTTCGAATTCCGCAGCCTGGGACATAACCGGATCGGGGTCATTGATTTCAGCCAGGTACTGGTACCGATTGGCGAGCCGGGCTGGGCGTCGCTGTCACGCAAGCATTACCCGCAAGTGGGTGATCTGGACGGTGTACTCGTCGGTGACGTCGTCGGGAATGCCACGCTGTCATCGCTGGTCAATTCCGCGGGTGTCGCGGCAGATCCGTTTGCAGTGCTTTACTACGACCCTGTCGGTTCCGCCCTGGACCAACTTCCTGCCGGAGACTACAACCTGGCCGAGGTGCTTGCTCAACTCGACGGGCCGAACAATGAAGGCAGGAACCCGCTCCTGCTCCCGCTGATGCTGCAGCAGATCCAGGACGTTTATGGCCAGCCGGCTTTCGCGAACGAGTTCAGGGCCCATTTCGAAGGCTACCTGGCGGATGTCGACCCGGACACCGCGGGTGCCCAGCAATATGACAACTGCGACAACGTCACGATAAACACGATCGAACAGGCGTTCTGGTGCGGTCCCGCGCAGACCTGGCCACAGTTCGAATACAACCATGCCTACATCGAGTTCTGGCACCATCTCGACCTGGCGCTGACGAACCGGATCGCCGGCGTCGACATCAGCCAGATCGGTGACCTGGAGCCCGCGACGATAAATGACGATGTCTGGATCGCTCTGTTCGGCCTCGGTCAAAGCAACTTCAACGGCATAACAATGGCGCTTTCCGAGAGGAACGTCACCATTGTTCCGCTGCAAAGCGACCAACAGGGTAACGCCAGGCCGGCGGACCTGCTCGGCGATATCGGGGCCGTCGAGATCGACAACTAGCGCGAGGCCCGTCCGAGTTTTCGGCCGGCGCTTCTGTATCCAAAAAAAAGGCCCCCTGGTGGGGGCCTTTCTCATTCACGGATCTACCGCGCTAAACGACCGTCACAGCGTGAGATCGCTCGCTGCCAGTGAACGGCCGCGCAGATCGATGCTCAGGTCCGCGGCGCCGTCGCCGTCAACGTCACCAAGCAGGTTGCTGCCGTCGTAACGCAGCTCGCCGGCGACGCCCGAGAACGCCGCATTGCCGATGAACGCAAAACTAACGCCTGTCGGTGCGAGGTTGATCGAGTCCTCGCCGCTGGTGAAGTCCACGATCGAATCGCCGGCCTCTATCGTTGAGAACAGGAACTCGTCCGCGCCGGCACCGCCTTCGTAGGTGTCAGCGCCGCCGAGGCCGTCCATGACATCGTCGCCATCGTTACCAACCAGGCTATTGCTCGCCAGGTTGCCGATCAACAGGTCACGAGCCGAACCGCCAATGGCGTTTTCTATGACCGTGCCGTAGGCAATCGCAAGGTTGTAGCGGATCGTCGTAAAGAGACCGCCGACGCCGGTGTCCCACCAGAGGTTGAACTCGTTGTCCGCAATGTAGCCGGCAGTGATGCCGTCAATCGCGGCCTGTGAGACGGGACCGAGCGAAATGCCGGTTTCCGCGGACAGATTGGCGCGAGCCGCGTTGACCTCGGCTTCAGAGGGTACGGCCTGTCCCGCAGAGCTGAATTTTCCATCGCGCAGGTCGAGGAAGACGCTCGCATTGAATCCGGAAAGGTCGATGGTGTCGATACCGCCGGCATCGTAGATGGCCAGGTTGGGGTAGATGTTCTGCGAAAAATCGTACACCGCTCTGTCAGCCGTCGAGTTGAAGCCATAGACCGTGTCGCCGGCGCGAGTCGCGGGATCCGCACCGTACGCAGCCTGGATCGAGATAATGTCGTGCAGCATGGGCGTCTGGGCATTGCCGAAGAAGAACGTGCTCCAGTCGACAATCGAGGCGCCTGTCTCGCCCGGGCTCCAGTACGACATGATCGAATACTGCTCGCTGTCCTGCGCGTACTCGGCCTGGTCGGTGTAGGTTGTTGCACCCGCACCGTTGTAGGCACCAGGGTGACTCAGGCCAAGCGAGTGCCCGATTTCATGCACCAGCGTCGTGGCGCCGTAGCCATTGAAGCCGAGCCAGTTGTTGGTCCAGTTGAAATTCGGGTCGGCGACGAAAATGTCGCCGAAGAACTTCCAGCCCTTTGCGTTCGTAAAGGCATATTCCGGGTAGTAGGCGTACGCCTGTGCCGGGTCTAGGCTGTTGGCGAAGAGGATGTCCGCGCCACGGCCATTCTTTTCGACGAACCTGGCCGCGGTGACGTCATCCCACAGCGCGATGCTTGTTCTTGCGGCCGCGCGCTGCCGCTCGGAGAATGCGTTTACGCCGTTGCCCGCGGTAAAACCGTAATTCGGATTGTTGTAAAGCCCGGTGAGGTGATTGCCCTCGGCAAAAGCAAACGTAATCTGGTTGCCATTGACCGAGTTCGTGTAGCCACTCCAGATCTGGTTGACCACGAGGTCCAGGGGGAAGATAGACTTCCCGCGGAAGGTGAACCCGACGTAGTCGTCAAGGTTGAACTCGTTGGGCTCGGCAATTGCGGCGCCTGTCAGAGGGCCTACGTCCACTGGTGCCGGAGCAGGTCGAAACACGTGGCTGCGATCGCCATTCTCGGCAAACGCCACTGCTGGCAATGCGGCGAGAGTAACGACGCTCGCCACCAAAGCTGTGCGTCCGACCTTTGTAATTCGGGTGCTGGATCTCATACGGTGAACCCCTTCATCTTTGTTTTTGGTGAGAGTCTGCGAAGCCGGTTCGGCTTTTTGCAGTGACCAGAAAGTACACGGGCAGGATGCAGCGCGCAACTTGTCGGGCACCGCGGCGACCGAGCATGGCGCAAGCCCCCATGTTGCGTATGATAGGCGTACAAAAATAACGTCGGGCGCCGCAATCTGCGCGCTATCCGCACAACCTTTCCGGGGGTCCCAATGAGATCGAAGCTCTACATCACACTTGTCGCGTGTACGGTTCTGTCGGCTTGCGGCACAGCAGACGATTCAGCAACGCTATCCG
This sequence comes from uncultured Chromatiales bacterium, assembly GCA_965368465.1. Taxonomy (GTDB): domain Bacteria; phylum Pseudomonadota; class Gammaproteobacteria; order Steroidobacterales; family Woeseiaceae; genus UBA1847. Next base: position 65,828 of record CBDUMZ010000003.1, on the reverse strand, counting down.
AAGATGTGCAGCTGTCGGCCAAGATGTTTGATACGGCTGTTTCTGACATGTCGGCAGCCTACTTTCATCACGTGCCTGAGGCTGCTACCCAGCTTGGTATTCCCGAGTCCGACGTGCCCGGCACGTACACGCGCATGATGGATCGCTCGGTAGCAGGCAATGCCGCTCGCAATGCCGCCCTTGAGGCCGCACTCGCGAAGCTGCAGGCGATAGACCCGGGCTCCCTGGACGCGGGTCGAAAACGTAGCCATGCAGTACTCACAACCCTGTTCGAAGGCGCGCTGGGTCCCTCGCGTGTTGTGGACTACGGGACGACCGCCGGCGCCTGGACCTTGTGGTATACGCCGTACCCGATTATCCAGAACTCCGGGCCGACGGTGGACATTCCGAATTTCCTGAATGCGCAGCAGCCGGTCAAGAGCGCCGCCGATGCGGAAGCGTTCCTGGCAAGGCTCAAGAGCGCAAAAGCCGCCCTAGAAGGTGCTCTGGAGAGCGTTCGTCATGGCGTTCAACAGGGTGCTGTGCCCCCGGATTTCGTCGTGGAGAAATCGCTTGCCGTCACTGAAGCGTTTATCGCGCCGGGCGCCGGCAACAATGCGATCTACCTCGCGTTCAAGGAACGTCTGGAAGCAGCCGGCATAGAAGGCAGCGATGACTACGCCGATCGCGCATTGCGGATTATCGATGCCGACATCCTGCCCGCGTATGCGGACATCGCGGCCTACCTGGGCGAAATCCGTTCGATCGCGCCTCACGACGCGGGTGTCTGGCGTTTGCCGAATGGCGAAGCGCTGTACGCGGCGATGATCCGTCACATGACCGACTCCGATTTGTCGGCGGGCGAGATTCACCAGACGGGCCTCGACGAGGTCGCGCGCATCACCGCGGAGATGGACGAGATACTGCGAGCGGAAGGTTACGTGGATGGGTCGGTCGGCGACCGCCTGCAAAGACTCAACGTCGAGGAGCGGTTCCTGTTCGCTAACGACAGCGACGGCAAAGAGGCGTTGCTGACCTATGTGCGTGAGCAGGTCGATCGCATGTACGCTGAGCTGCCCAACTGGTTCCGCAGATTACCGCAGCATCCCGTCGAGGTACGCATGGTGCCCGAGTTCAGCCAGGACTCCGCGCCGATGGGCTACTACAACAACCCGGCACCGGACGGGTCGCGGCCCGGCTACTACTTCATCAACCTGCGCGACACGACGTTGCATCCGAGCTGGACGCTGCCGACCCTGAGCTTCCATGAGGCTGTTCCCGGCCATCACCTGGACGGCGCGACTGCTATGGAACTGGACGTGCCGCCGCTGTTGAAGGCGCTGTGGTCGAATACGAGTGGCGAAGGCTGGGCGCTGTATGCCGAACAACTCGCTGCCGAGATGGGCATGTACTCCGATGACCCCTACGGCGATCTCGGGCGGCTGCAGGCTGAGCTGCATCGCGCCGTGCGGCTGGTCGTGGACACGGGTATGCACGCGAAGAAATGGTCGCGCGAGGAGGCCATCGACTACATGGTCGAGGCCGAAGGCCTGGACGAGGCGACGTCGACGTCGGAGATAGAGCGTTATGCGGTGTGGCCGGCCCAGGCCTTGGGCTACAAGCTGGGCCAGCTCAGGATTCTCTCGTTGCGCGAGGAGGCCAGGGAGCAGCTGGGCGACAGGTTCGATATCCGGGACTTCAACCAGACGGTACTCGATGTCGCTTCCACGCCGTTACCGTTCATTGAGGCCACCGTGCGCGACTGGATCGCAGCGACTCGCAACTTGTAGTAGATTTCCCTGTCTCACCGTTTTCCAATCTTCACAAAGAGAAGCTACAGCACATGCCTTACAAAGAAACCCTGATGTCACTGACCCTCGCGTCCGTCCTGATCTTCACCTCGATGGCAGTTGCCGGCACGCCGCAGCATGAGCGCCACGAATTAATGGAAGGCGTCCGCGACGCCGCCAAGGTTCTCGGTCCAATGCTCAAGGGCGAGACGGACTATGACAGCGCCGCGGCGATGGAGTCGCTCGAGGTCTGGGCCAGCGCCGCTGCCCGGTTTGGAGACCTCTTCCCGGAAGGCAGCGAAACCGGTGAGGACACGGAAGCCGCGCCCGCTATCTGGGAAGATCGTGCCGGGTTCGATGCGGCACTCGCCGCATGGCGCGACGCGGTCGACGCGGCGATCGCCGCAAATCCGGCCACGCTGGACGATGCAAAGGGTTCGATCGGCCCCATCTTCGGCAAGTGCAAGGACTGCCACGATACCTACCGCATCGAAGACTAGTCCCGGGCGAGGCTGAAGCCAGTGCGTCGCCTTGCCGTCGCATCCCTGCTGATTCTCCTGCTCGCAGGGTGGTGGGTCACTGCGCCCTCAGCCATGTCGGAGCAGGACCTGCCGAACCACTCGCCGGACGCGAGCGCCGGCGAACGCGTCTTCTGGGCGGGCGGGTGCGCGTCCTGCCACGCGACGCCGGTCGGCGGCAAGCAGGCCAAAGGCGCCGAGAAAATGCTGCTTGGCGGCGGTATGACAATCGAGTCACCCTACGGTGTATTCAGGGTGCCGAATATTTCGCAGCACGCCGACGGGATTGGTGGCTGGTCGATGCTCGATTTCGTCAACGCGATGCAACGCGGCGTGTCGCCGGACGGCCGGCATTACTACCCCTCGTTCCCGTACGGCTCCTATACCAAAGCGGCTACCGAGGATGTCATGGACCTCAAGGCGTACCTCGATACGCTGCCTGCCGTGGCGGGGCGGACGGAAGACCATGCGCTGTCGTTTCCCTGGTCCGTGAGACGAGGATTGGGGGCCTGGAAGCGCCTGTACCTGGATGCGGAGCCGATCGTGCCGTCCGCGACCGACGACCCGCTGGTTGAACGCGGGCGGGAACTGGTTGAAGGCATGGGACACTGCGGTGAATGCCATACCGCGCGCGATCGATTGGGTGGGCTGCTGACGGATCAGTGGCTGGCCGGCGCGCCGAACCCGGAAGGCAAGGGCAGTATTCCGAACATCACGCCGGGCGGTGAGAATATCGCGTCCTGGTCGGCCGGCGATATCGCGTACTACCTCGAGTCAGGACTGACCCCGGACTACGACACGGCCGGCGGCACGATGGTCGCTGTGCAGGAAAACATGGCGCAACTGACGCCGGCCGACCGGCAGGCGATCGCCGCCTACCTCAAGACTGTGCCGGCAATTGAGTAGCGCGCGGTTCGCGCAAATTCTCGTCGTGCCGGCCAGCCAGTAGCAGGTAGACGATGGGCACGACGAACAGCGTGAACAGTGTCCCGAAACTCATACCACCGACGATGACCCAGCCGATCTGGTGGCGCGCCTCTGCGCCGGCACCGCTCGCAAATGCGAGGGGGATAGCGCCGAGGACCATCGCGCCGGTCGTCATCAGGATCGGTCGAAGCCGCTGGCTGGCCGCCTGGAGCACGGCATCGGCTTTGGCCATTCCTGATTCACGCAACTGATTGGAGAACTCGACGATCAGGATGCCGTGTTTCGAAATGAGCCCGACCAGCGTTACAGCCCCGATCTGGGTGTAGATATTCCAGGATGTGATCACCTGCCACCATCCCATTTCGTTTCCTGCATTGATTGCTGCCAGGCACAGGAATGCGCCGAACATGGCGAGCGGTACCGACACGAGAATGATTAGCGGATCGACAAAGCTCTCGAACTGTGCCGCAAGCACGAGGTAGATAAACAGCAGGGCCAACCCCATGAGCAGGGAAGCGCCGGACGCAGATTCGCGAAACTCGCGGGACTGTCCGCCCAGGTCGTACAGGGCCTCGGGTGCCACTTCCTGCAGCGCGCCTTCGAGCCATTCGATGGCTTCGCCTATGGAGTACCCGGGTTGCAGTCCGGCTGATATCGTGGCGGAGCGCAACTTGTTGAAGTGGTTGAGTTCCTTGGCAGCGACCGTCTCCGTGACGGTTGCGAGATTCTGCAGCTGGATCATCGAGTCGTTGTCGCCGCGGACGAAGATGTTGCTAAGGTCACCAGGCGTCCGCCTCGAGTCGTCCTCAATCTGCACGATGACATCGTATTGTTCCGAACCAATCTTGAAGCGCGTGACGTTGCGTCCGCCGAGCATGGTTTCCAGCGTATTGCCAACCTCGACGACACTGGCACCAACAGCTGAAATCTTGTCGCGATTGACGTCAATCCTGAGTTCCGGCTTGTTCAGTCGCAGGTCGGAGTCCGGGTTCATCAGCTTGGGATTCTCACGCATCTTCACGACCAGGCGCTGCGCGATTTCATCGAGTTCGGCCCAGGTGAGCGTGCTCTGGATAATGAATCGCACTGGCTGTCCGAAGTCGCGCACGCCGAGTGGCGGCGCTGTGAGCGGAAAAGCCATGATGCCGGTGATTTCAGAAAATTGCGGGAACAGAGCGCCCTTTATCTGCTGCGTACTGCGCTCGCGGTCACGCCAGTCCGTGAGAGTCACGAACGTCATGGAGTTGGTTACGCCATTAAATCCCGTGAAGCTGAAGAAGCGCTTTTGTTCGGGCAATGCCGCAAAGATATCAACCAGCTGTTGCGCATAGCGATCCGTGTAATTGATCGTTGCTCCTTCGGGTGCAAGTCCGACACCCATGACCGTACCCGTATCTTCGGCCGGCGCGAGCTCATGCGGCAGTGTCGAAAACAGAAAACCCATCGCGGCGATAAGTGCGACAGCGCCTGCAACAACGAGCCGACTGCGCTTGAGCAACCTGCCGAGCAATGTGTGATAGCCCCTGTCCAAATTGCGCAGCACTCGTTCGCCAATCTCAAACAGGCGGCCGTGTTTTTCCTCGTGATGCAGCAGCCTCGAGCACATCATCGGTGACAATGTCAGCGCGACGAATCCGGAGACGAGAACTGCACCAGCGAGCGTTAATGCAAACTCGATAAACAGTCTGCCACTGCGGCCGGTCGAGAACGCGAAAGGCAAGTACACGGCTGCGAGGGTGATCGTCATCGCGACAATGGCAAACGCGATTTCGCGACTGCCGGTGAAGGCCGCCTTTACGGGGTCCATGCCATTTTCAATATGCCGATAGATGTTCTCGAGCATGACGATCGCGTCATCGACGACCAGCCCGATCGCCAGCACCATCGCCAGCAATGACAGCGTGTTGATCGAAAATCCCAGCATGTACATCAGGGCGAAAGCGCCAACGAGGGATACGGGAATGGTGACCAACGGGACCAGCACGGCTCGCCAGTTGCGCAGGAACAGGAAGATGACGAGGATCACCAGTACCACGGCTTCGGCAACCGTCACGTATACCTCGCGTATCGAACGCTCGATAAACACGGTTGTGTCGTGGGCGACCTCAACCTTCATCCCGGTTGGCAGAGAAGCAGAAATTTTCGGCAACATCTCCTGGACTGCAAGAGATATCTCTAGCGGGTTGGCGACCGCCTGCTTGACGATACCGAGCGGTACTGCATTGCGCTTGTTGAAACGAGCACGGAAACGCGAGTCGTCGGCGCCGAGTTCGACGCGTGCCACATCGCCGAGCCTGACCAGAAACTTGTCAGTTTCCTTGACGACAATGTTTGCGAACTGCTGGGGCTCACGCAGATCGGTTTCGGCCAGTACGGTGAATTCGCGATCAAAGCTCTCGATGCGGCCGGCAGGTACTTCAATATTCTGGGCTCGCAAAGCGCTTTCAATATCCAGCGGCGTAAGCTGGTAGCCGGCAAGGCGGTCGGGCTGCAACCAGATACGCATCGCGTAGCGATTTCCGTAGACCTGAGCCTCGGCAACGCCGGGGATCGTCTGGATGCGGTCTTTTACGAGCCGCACGGCGATATCTGCTATCTCGATCAGGTCGTGCCGATCGGAAGAGAAAGCCAGGTACATGATTGGCTGGGCATCCGACTCCTGCTTCTGGACGATAGGTTCGTTGGCTTCCTCGGGCAGCGCCCGGCGCGATTGTGCAACACGGTCGCGCACGTCACCCGCCGCGGCATCCGGGTCCCGATCCAGCTTGAAGCGAACCGTAACCTGGCTGCTTTCGGCGCGGCTTACCGAGCTGATGTAGTCAATCCCTTCGATCCCCGACAGTGCGTCCTCGATGGGCTTGGTTATCTGGGACTCGATGACCTGCGCGTTGGCGCCGGGGTAGGTGGTCGCTACCGTGACGATCGGTTCGTCTACGTTGGGGATCAGGCGTACGGAGAGCCGGTCGTAGCTGATCAGTCCGATCAGGACAATGATAAGGCTCATCACGGTCGCGAGGACGGGGCGACGGATTGAAAGTTCCGGGAGTGTCATTGCGTCGCTGGCTAGATCGAGCCGGACGATGCATCGGCGACGCCGCGAACCCTCGCGCCGTCGTGCAACTTCATTTGCCCTGCCGTCACTACTACCTCGCCGGCGCTGAGGCCCTCCGTTATCTCTACGAGGCCCGGCTGGCGTTCGCCAATCCTGACAATACGCTGCTCGGCCTTGTCACCGTTCACGACGAAGACAGTCTTGTCCTGGCCAACCGGCCAGATAGCCTGTTCCGGAATGACGATCGCGCCGGTCTTTTCACCCAGTGATATCGAGATACGCACGAACAGTCCGGGGCGCAGCTTAAGTTCGTCATTCGGCAGGCTGGCCCGCACTTCCAGGCTGTGGCCCTGGACATCGGTTTTCGGTGCGACCGCAATGACGGATCCCGAGAAGACCTCATCAGGGTATGCGTCAACCGTGACGTCTACGGCAAGGCCTGACTTGACCTTCGGCAGCAGGATCTCCGGCATGCTGAAATCGACGCGCAGCGGATCCAGTTGTACGACGTCAACCAGCTCCTGCCCAACTGTTGCGTAATCGCCCACATTGATTCGCCGCAGTCCGGTGAAACCGTCAAACGGTGCGCGGATGACCGTCTTCGCCAACCTGGCCTGAGAGGACCGGAGCCGGGCGGCGTCGACGTCGTAATTTGCCCGCGCCGAGTCGTAGTCGGTTCCGGAGATCAACTGCTTGGCGTGCAGTTCCTCGGCGCGTGCCAGCGCAGCTCTACTGCGATTCATATTGGCGCGCGCCTCGTTGACCTCGGCTTCGAGCACGGTAGCCTCGATCGAATACAGTTTTGTTCCAGCCACCAGGTGCTCGCCCTCGCGGAAGTGCACCGCAAGAATCTGTCCAGGAACTTCCGCGCGCAGTGTCGCGGAGGCCTCCGCCGTGAGCGTGCCTATGGCCTTGACCGAGGATTCGAGCGTGGTGACTTCTACGGTAGTCGTCTCTACCGCGATAGCGACATCATCCCACGGGCCACCCTGCGCGAACGCGCCGGACGTGCTGGCGATCATCAAGAGCACAAAAAACCTGACCACTTGCATTGTGATTCCGTAAAAAGCGAGTCGGAGAGGGCCGTTATTATGCGTTATTTGGCATCGTGCGTCCGGATGAGTTCCGTTCGCTTTGCAGCACCTGGCGGTTGGTGTCACCGCAACGTACGCCGCGCCATCGCGGGCGCGAACCTGCCGAGGTCCGTATAAGCCTCGATTGTGCGCCAGGAGACCCGGCGTATGGTGACGTGGTACGGCCTCGTTCGGATGTCATCTCAGGAGGTTTCCATGTCAATCGTAAACGTACTGGTCATCGCCGCGCTTATCGCGACCATCGTCGTCCTGTCACTGGGCCTGCGATCCATGGCGCGTGGCGGCACCTACGATAAGGAGCATGCCGAGAAATTCATGTGGGAGCGGGTTGCGCTGCAGGGTCTCGTGGTCGTGCTGCTGCTTGCCGCCGCGGTGCTGTTAAACACCTGACTTCGCCTTTAGAATACCGCCGGACCTAGAAAGGAGTTCCGGACCATGCGTATTGACGCGATCCCGATCGGCGAGAATCCGCCAGAAGATGTCAACGTCATCATCGAGGTGCCGCTGGGCGGCCAGCCGATCAAGTACGAGCTGGACAAGGATGCCGGTACGCTCGTCGTCGACCGCTTCCTGTATACGCCGATGTCGTACCCGGGTAACTATGGCTTCGTGCCGCATACCCTGTCAGAAGACGGCGATCCCATTGACGTACTCGTCATCAATACGCGCGAACTCGTCCCGAGCTGTGTCATCAATGTGCGACCGGTCGGTGTGCTCATCATGGAAGACAACGCCGGGCAGGACGAGAAAGTGATTGCCGTGCCGTCGCATGCGCTCACCAAGCGTTACGACCATGTCCTGACCCACACCGACCTGCCCGAAATCACGCTGGAGCAGATCGAGCACTTCTTCGAGCACTACAAGGATCTCGAACCGGGCAAGTGGGTCAAGATTGGCGACTGGCACGGGGCCGAAGACGCAAAGCAACTCATCGTCGAGGCTATCGAACGCGCCAAAGCCCTGTAAGGACGCTTAGAGGGCGTCGAAGAAGGCTTCCTGGCGCTTGCGCTCTTTTGCATCCGGCAGACGACCGTGGGCTGCGCCGAAGTTGTCGTCCACGTGGTGCAACTTGGTCATGCCGGGGATGCTCAGCGTCGCCGCCGGGTGTCCGATGGCGTACTTGAGCAGGAACTGCGCCCAGCTTTCACAGCCAAATTCATGCGCCCACGCGGGCAGCGGCTGATCGCCGACCTTCTCGAAGATTCTCCCGCCTCCGAAGGCGCGATTGATAATGACGCCGGCACCTCGGTCGGCGGCAAGCGGCAGGATGCGTTCCGCCGCTTCGCGCTGCTCCAGCGAATAGTTGATCTGGATGAAGTCGAGTTCCTCCTGGCGCATGACCTTTTCGAACTCCTCGTACTGGTTGGCGCGCGATGTGGTGATGCCGATGTAGCGCACCAGCCCTTCCTGCTGCCACTCGCGCAGGACCGGCAATGCTTCCTGCCAATTGATCAGGTTGTGAACCTGCATCAGGTCGATCGTCGATGTTTTCAACACGTCCTGCGAGCGCTTCATCTGCGCCACGGTCGCTGCGGCACCGCCGTCCTCGTCGGTCTTGGTCGCGATGAACAAGTCGTCCCGGATGCCGAGATCCGCGATAAGGTCGCCGAGCACCGACTCCGAACTACGGTACATGGGCGCGGTGTCAATGACGGTGCCTCCCAGCTCGTGGAAGCGGCTGAGTGCGGCGCGCAGGACCGCGCGTTTTTCAACGTCGTTACCGACCCCGTAACGATTGGTACCCAGGCCGATGATGGGTACGGTCTCACCGGACGAAGGAATCGCCTTCTTGATCAGGTGCTCCGGCCCGGCCAGCGCGTTGCCGCCGAGGGCGGCAAGTGAGAGCGCACCGAGGCTCGCTTTGTTGAATTCGCGTCGTGTAATTGTCATTTCTGCTACCTCATCCCTGCATATCTTCCAGTTCGATTCCGCGGGTCTCATGGACCATCTTGATGACGAATACGATCGAAACTACCGCGCACAGCGTGTAAAAACCATAGGCTCCCGCGAGTCCAATGCCCGCGAGCATGATCGGAAACGTAATCGTAATGCCAAAATTGGAACCCCATTGTGCCAAACCGGACACGGCAAGTCCGGTGCCACGAATCTGGTTCGGGAACATCTCGCCGAGCATAACCCACATGACGGGGCCCCACGAGAAGTTGAAGAACATCACGTAGACGTTTGCCGCGACAAGCGCCAGGGGGCCGTACAGCCCCTCCAGGCTGACGCTGCCATCGGGTGCCGTTGATGCATTCACGAACGCCCAGGTGACTAGCGCCAGCGTAACCGCCATGCCGATTGAGCCGATAAGGAGTATCGGTCTTCGTCCGATGCGGTCCACCAGCAACAGCGAGGCGATCACTGCGGCAATGCTCAGGCCGCCGCTTGCGATATTGATCAGCAGTGCGTCGCTCTCTGTGAATCCGACCGATTGCCAGAGCACGGCGCCGTAATAGAATACGACATTGATGCCGACGAGCTGTTGGAAGGTCGCCAGGCCGATGCCCACCCAAACCAGTTTTCGAATGCGCCCGGTCCGTGGATCGAGCAGGTCAGCCAGGCGCGGGTTATGGCGATCTTCGGCCAGCGAGGCGTCAATCTCGTCTGCCTTGACGCTTGCAGCCCTGGCGCCTCCCAATCTCGTCAGGACTTCAATCGCCTTGTCACGTTGCCGATGCAGGACCAGGAAGCGTGGACTCTCGGGAATCAGGAACAGTGCGAGCAGGAAGATCGTCGCAGGAATCAGCTCAATCCAGAACATCCAGCGCCATGCTTCGAAGCCCATCCAGAGTTCGCTCATGGATGAACCAGCCGCGTTCGCGATCAGGTAGTTGCTGAAGAACGCCATGAAAAGACCAAATATGATAGCGATCTGCTGCACGGTCGCCAGCGTGCCGCGGTAGTGGGCTGGAGTGACTTCGCTGATGTACGCCGGTGCAAGGACGCTGGCGGCGCCAACCGCGAGCCCGCCGAGCATGCGGTAGACCACGAATTCGAGCGATCCGCCGGCGATGCCGGATCCCCAGGCGCTGGCAATGAAGAACACGGCCGCAACCCGCATGATGGCGCGCCTGCCGAACCGGTCGGCCAGACGCCCGGCGAAAAAGGCACCGATGGCGCAGCCAAGCAGCATGGAGGCGACGTTGAATCCGGTACCGACGCTGTCCGAGTTAAAGGCTGTCTGCAGCCCTTCGACGGTGCCGTTTATGACGCCGCTGTCGAAGCCGAACAGAAATCCACCGATCGTCGCGATGCAGCTGATGACGACGATGTAAAGCGTGTGTTGCGTGGTACCGGCCTGGTCGACCATTGGCAATCTCTCATTATTATTTGCCACCGATTATGCCCTCCACTGTATTGATGTGCACGACGCTGGCACAATTGGAGGCCCCGCCTGACGGACTGTGAGCATTCGATGCCAGGACTGTATTTTGAGGAGTTTGAGGTCGGCCAGACCTTCGATCACCCGATTCGGCGTACGATCACCGAAACCGACAATGTGCTCATCACGACGATGACGCATAACCCGGCTGCGCTGCACCTCGACGCCGCCTACATGAAGACCACCGAGTTTGGGAAGCCACTGATCAATAGCTGCCTGACCCTGGCTTTCATGGTCGGCATCTCGGTGAACGACACGACACACGGTACGACGGTCGCGAATCTCGGCTGGGATGAAGTGCGTTTTCCCAAGCCGCTGTTCTGCGGTGACACGATACGCATTGAAACCGAGGTCCTGGAGACGCGTGCCAGCCAATCACGCCCCGAGAACGGCATTGTCGTTTTCGTCCACCGCGCCTTCAACCAGGACGATGAACTGGTTGGCGTCTGCAAGCGCTCCGCGCTCATGCTGAGAAAACCCGCATGATGCGCAGCTTCCTGTTTGTTCCGGCCGACTCCGAACGCAAGCTGGAAAAAGCAACCGGTGTCGCCGCCGATGCGCTCATCCTCGATCTCGAGGACGCGGTGGTAGCGGCAGCCCGGCCGGAAGCGAGGGCGCTGGCGGCAGCCTACCTGGAGGGCAGGGACAACGTCTGGGTGCGCATTAACCCGATCGATACCGAGGACTCCGAGGCGGATCTCGAGGCGGTCATGGCAGGCAAGCCTGCGGGCATCGTTCTGCCCAAGCCACGCCATGCCCATGATGCAGTCAGGTTGTCGGAGCGTATTGACGTCCTGGAGAGCCACAACGGCATCGAGCACGGTGCAACCCGGATCATTGCCTTGTGTACCGAGCATCCCGAGGCCCTGTTTACCCTGCACAGTTACGTCGGTACCGTGCCGCGGCTTGCAGGTCTCTCCTGGGGGGCGGAGGACCTCGCGGCCGCGGTGGGCGCCAGCGCCAGACGCGACGAGGTCGGCAACTGGCTACCACCCTACGAATTGGCCCGCTCGATGTGCCTGTTCGCGGCAGCCGCTGCGGAAGTTGCGGCTCTGGATACGGTCTATACGGACTTTCGTGATCTCGATGGATTGCTACGCTACGCCACGAAAGCACGACGTGACGGCTTTAACGGCATGCTGGCGATCCACCCGGCCCAGGTCGAGGTGATCAACGCCGCGTTCGAGCCGACGGCTGAGGAACTCGAGCACGCGGAGCGCATCATTAGACTATTTGATGAGAACCCCGGTGCTGGAACTGTCGGCCTGGATGGTAAAATGATCGACCGTCCTCACTTGATCCAGGCACAGCGACTACTGCAGGCGCATCGCAAGTAACAAACAAAGGCAGAAAAAAATGGAAACAATCTATCCGGTCCCGGACGCAACCAGGAAACGCGCACTGATCGACAAAGCGGGTTACGAGAAAATGTACGCGCATTCGATCGAAGACAACGAAGCATTCTGGGCTGAGCAAGCAAAGCGCATCGACTGGATGCGGCCGTTTACGAAAGTCAAAGACGTCTCCTTTGCCAAGGACGACCTGCATATTCGCTGGTACGAGGACGGCACACTCAACGCGTGTTACAACTGCGTCGATCGCCACCTGGAGAAGAAGGGTGACGATATTGCCATCATCTGGGAAGGCGACGACCCTGCGAACGACCTCAAGATCAGCTATCGTGAATTGCACAGGCGCGTCTGCAAGTTTGCGAATGCGTTGAAAGCCCTGGGCGCCAAGCGCGGCGACCGCATCACGATCTACATGCCGATGATCCCGGAGGCTGCCATATCGATGCTGGCCTGCGCACGCATTGGCGCTGTTCACTCCGTCGTGTTCGGTGGCTTTTCACCAGACGCACTGGCCGGTCGCATCGTCGACTGTGAATCGAATATTGTCATTACGGCTGACGAGGGACTGCGCGGCGGCAGGACCGTGCCGCTTAAAGCCAACGTCGATGCAGCGGCAGCGAATGCCGAGGTCAAGACCCTTGAGAAAGTGCTCGTGGTCCGCCACACAGGTTCCGACATCGATTGGGTCGAGGGGCGCGACGAATGGCTGCACGAAGTTGAAGCCGGCGTGGCGGCCGATTGTCCCTGCGAGGAAATGAGCGCCGAAGACCCGCTGTTCATCCTCTATACCTCGGGTTCGACCGGTAAACCCAAGGGTGTCCTGCATACGACCGGCGGCTACATGGTCTACGCAGCGCTCACGCACGAATACGTGTTCGACTATCACCCCGGTGATGTCTACTGGTGCACGGCTGACGTGGGTTGGGTTACGGGTCACAGCTACATCGTCTACGGACCGCTTGCCAACGGTGCAATTTCACTGATGTTCGAGGGTGTGCCGAATTACCCGACGTCTTCGCGATTCTGGGAAGTCTGCGACAAGCACAACGTCAACATCTGCTACACGGCGCCGACCGCCATTCGTGCACTGATGCGTGAGGGCGACGAGCCCGTCAAGAAGACATCCCGCAAATCGCTGCGACTGCTCGGATCGGTCGGTGAGCCCATCAACCCGGAAGCCTGGGAATGGTATTACCAGGTTGTGGGCGAGGGCCGCTGCCCGATCGTCGATACCTGGTGGCAGACCGAGACGGGCGGCATCCTGATTACGCCACTACCCGGTGCGATCGATCTCAAACCGGGATCGGCTACCCGGCCGTTCTTCGGTGTAAAACCCGAACTGCTGGATGCCGAGGGCAAAACGCTGGAGGGCGCTGTTGCCGGCAACCTCGTCATTGCCGACAGCTGGCCCGGCCAGATGCGGACGGTCTACGGCGATCATGATCGCTTTGTGGAGACGTACTTCTCGACCTACCCGGGCTACTACACGACGGGCGACGGGGCACGCCGCGACGAGGACGGTTACTACTGGATTACGGGTCGCACCGACGATGTCATCAACGTGTCGGGTCACCGTATGGGAACGGCTGAAGTCGAAAGCGCATTGGTGTCGAACGACAATGTCGCGGAAGCCGCAGTCGTCGGCTACCCGCACGAGATCAAAGGGCAGGGTATCTACGCCTACGTGACGCTGATGGAAGGCGTTGAAGCGACGGACGAGTTGCGAGCAGAACTGCAGCAATGGGTGCGCAAGGAAATCGGGCCGATCGCGAAGCCCGATCTGTTGCAATGGGCACCCGGACTACCGAAGACGCGCTCGGGCAAGATCATGCGCCGCATCCTGCGCAAGGTTGCTGCCAATGACTACGGTGATCTCGGCGACACGTCGACGCTGGCCGATCCGTCAGTCGTCGAGGACCTGATCGCGAACCGGCAAAACCGCAAATAGGCGATCCCGTCGGGCGCCGCTAGCCGCCGAGCTGGTCGCGGCGAATCTCTTTGGCGAGGCTGTCGTCGAGGTCGTCAGTGAGGTCGATGTCCAGTTCCTCGCCCGAAACGATCTCGACGACGTCATCGGCTTCGAATGCCGAGTCGGCACCCGCTGACTCGGCGATGATCGGCCCTTCCAGCTTCTGGGTTGCGAGGAGACCGGGATCGATAGCCTGGTTGTCGGCGCCGTGGTGCAGGCCCGGCTTCGCCGTGCCTTCGCGATCGTGGCGCTGGTACTCGGCGACCTGCCGTTCGTAGGCTTTCACGAACTCCTCCGCGAACATCTGTGGGAAGCGGCCGCCGCCTTTCTCGGTCATGATCGGGTAGAGGTCCCGATAGAGGTCCCAGTACTTCGACTTGTTCATGAACGCGAACAGCTTGTTGCCGAGCGTGCGATCGAAATTATCCTGCAGTTCGTCGGGATCGAAGCGTTCTGCAAACTCGACGAATGCGCTGTTCATCGCGTCAAGGAAGGAATTCTGGTGATTGATCAGGTCGCGGTTCGCCTCGCGAACGGCATCCCTGGCGCCCAGGTACTCGCCTTCGGTGCCGACCAGCAGCTGCTTGATAAGGTCGTTCGTGTTGTCCGAGAACTTCATCGGGTTGTTGTGGCGCGGCAGGACCGTCGTCTGGTCAAGGCGGAATGCGTTCTTGAGGTTCGCTCGACTCGAGAGCAGGTTGATCGCGCCTTCGACAAACTCCCGCAGCACGAGGCCGGCCGTCATCATCAATTCGGGCCGGTTGACTGACGGGTGCAACTCGACGCGACTGATACCGAGGCCGTCCAGGAACGAGTCGAACAGGTCCTCGGCCGTTACGTCGACGGACTGGTCGGCCGATGCATCGTTGGCCGAGTCGCTGGCGGGTTTGAGCTCTATTTCGGGCTCGGGCTCCGGTCGCGGTTCCACTTTGACGGGCTTGTTGCCGAACAACACCGACTGGAACTCGTCATCGCCCGTGATTTCCGATTCGTCGAGCAACTGCATGCCCGTTTCGATGACATCCTCGTCGACGAATTGTTCGATGTTGTCGGGCGCGACCGAGGGTTTGGGCTCGAGCGGCATGACGAGGCTTTCGCCCTTATCGATACTCACCTCGAATTCGAAATCGCCCATGCGCATGCGATCGCCGTCGAACAGGCGTCGCGGGTTGCCCTTGCCGATCGGTTCGACTTCGTCGTTCATGTAAACGCCGTTGCTGCTCGTATCGGCCAGGTAATACATGCCGCCCTTGTAGTCGATCGTGGCGTGGCGGCCGGAAATATAGCGATCCGGGTCCGGGAGAATCCAGTCATTCTGCAATGATCTTCCGATCGTTCCGCCGTCTTCGTAGTACTCGCGCACGCAGTCGTCGCCGACGAGTTCGCGGTGTTCAGAGACAAGTTTGATGATTAACGGCATGGCATCCCTCGTTGATATCGGCTAATACTGCGCCAAATCAAGACCTTAGACTGCTACCCAGTTCACATAATCAACCTCTGCCGGGCGTGCCAAGGCCTTGATTTTCGGTAAATGAGGCCAACGTGAGGGCTTTTGGTTAGACTGGGCGCGACGTATGAGCAAGCAACCCCTCTACAAGGTCGTATTCATGAGCCAGGGACAGGTCTTCGAGATCTATGCCCGCTCGGTCGGTCATGGTGAATTATTTGGCTTCGTCGAGGTTGAGGAGCTGGTCTTTGGTGAGCGCACCACCGTGGTGGTCGACCCGTCCGAGGAAAAGATCAAGTCCGAGTTCGAGAATGTGCGCCGTACCTTCCTGCCAATGCACACGATCATCCGCATTGACGAGGTCGACAAGCAGGGCGTGAGCAAGATCTCGAAGCTTGAAGGCGGCAATGTCACCCAGTTCCCCATGCCGGTCTACACGCCAGGTGACAGCAACAAGTAGTTGGTCCGGACGAGGGCGTTCCAGTATCATCGCGACTCGATTTCCAACCATGTCGCACAAGGCCCTCGAACCCGATGCTCGAACTGCCAGGACAGGCGGCCCTCTCGAACTTTCGCCTGGCTAAACTGACCCGCGCCCTGAAACGAGCCGATGACCGAGTGGCGGCTGTCGAGGCACGGTTTACGTATTTCGTTGCCACTCATGCCAATCTGTCCCGGGAGGACAGGAAGCGCCTGGATGGCCTGTTGCTCTCCGGTGACAAGCCGGCCAGTCTCCCGCGCGGCGCGAAGACGCTGTTCGTCGTGCCGCGGCCAGGCACGATCTCCCCGTGGTCCTCCAAGGCAACCGATATCGTTAAGGCCTGCGACGTCGATGCGGTAGACCGCATCGAGAGGGGCATCTGTTACGCCGTGAAGTTCTCCGGCAAGGCGACCGACGACGATGTCCTGGCGCTTGGCCACCTGCTGTCGGATCGCATGACCGATGCGGTGTTCGTCACGGCAAAGGACGTTGCCGCGCTTTTTGCCGAGCATGAGCCGGCACCGGTCGGCATCGTGCCGCTGGCGAAAAAAGGGCGCAAGGCACTGGTCGCCGCGAACACCGAACTCGGGCTCGCGCTGTCCGGCCAGGAGATCGACTACCTCGTGACGTGTTACGGCGACCTGGAGCGCGACCCGACCGACGCCGAGCTCATGATGTTCGCGCAGGCGAATTCGGAGCACTGCCGCCACAAGATATTCAATGCGAGCTGGATCATTGACGGTGAAAAGCAGGACAAGCGCCTGTTCGGCATGATCAAGTCGACCACACAGAAGACGCCGGACGGCGTGATCTCGGCCTACAGCGACAACGCCGCGGTCTTCGAAGGCTGGACCGGGCAACGGCTTATGCCGCGCACGGCGGATCGCGAGTACGCGTTTGTCGAAGAACCCATCCATGTCCTCATCAAGGTAGAAACGCACAATCACCCGACGGCGATTTCGCCGTTCCCCGGCGCGGCGACGGGCTCGGGCGGGGAGATCCGGGACGAAGGTGCGACCGGTCTCGGTGCCAAACCCAAGGCGGGCCTGACCGGGTTCACCGTGTCGCACCTGCGTATTCCGGGTTATGCGCAACCCTGGGAAGACGCGTTCCCGCACCCCGACCACCTGGCAACACCGCTCGATATCATGATCGAGGGCCCGATCGGCGGTGCCGCTTTCAACAACGAATTCGGCCGGCCGAACCTCGCGGGCTACTTCCGAACCTTCGAGAGCCACCTGCCGGGCCTGCCGGACACCGAGATTCGCGGTTACCACAAGCCGATCATGATCGCGGGTGGCCTTGGCAATGTGCGCGCCGAGCATGCCTGCAAGATCGACGTGCCGGTCGGCGCCAGAGTCGTGATACTCGGCGGCCCGGCGATGCTGATCGGACTGGGTGGCGGCGCGGCATCGTCGCTCGCGAGCGGGACGTCCAGCGCGGAGCTGGACTTCGCTTCCGTGCAGCGCGGCAACCCGGAGATGGAGCGCCGCGCGCAGGAGGTCATCGACCGCTGCTGGCAGATGGGCGACGACAACCCGATCTTGCTGATCCATGACGTCGGTGCGGGCGGCTTGTCCAATGCTGTGCCGGAGGCTGTCGATCACAGCGGTCATGGCGCGGTGATCGAGCTGCGCGAGGTCGACAATGCCGAGCCCGGCATGTCGCCGATGGGCATCTGGTGCAACGAAGCGCAGGAACGTTACGTCCTCATCGTCGGGGACGATCGCATCGACGAATTCAAGGCACTGTGCGAACGCGAGCGCTGTCCCGTCTCCGTAATCGGCACACTGACCGATGACGGCAATCTCGTCGTCAACGATCGTGACTTTGGCAATCGCGTTGTCGATATGCCCATGCAGATGTTGCTCGGCAATCCACCGAGCATGGAACGCGACGTCGAGCACCAGCACCTCGCCGACGAACCGCTCAATCTCGACGGCATAGAGATCGAGGAAGCGGTATTGCGCGTCCTGCGTTTCCCGGCCGTTGCCGACAAGTCCTTCCTGATTCACATCGGCGATCGAACCGTGGGCGGACTGAGTGCCCGCGACCAGCTCGTCGGGCCCTGGCAGGTTCCGGTCAGCGACGTGGCGATTACGGCCTCGGGCTTTGGCGGTGTTAGCGGCGAGGCGATGGCGATGGGTGAACGCACGCCGCTTGCCGCGACCAATGCGCCGGCGTCCGGCCGCATGGCGGTTGCGGAGTCCATTACGAATATTGCCGCTGCGCCGATTGCGGACCTCTCCAGGGTTCGGCTGTCGGCGAACTGGATGGCCGCCGCCGGGCACCCGGGTGAGGATGCCAACCTGTTCGACACGGTCAAGGCGGTTGGCGATGAGCTGTGTCGTGAAATCGGTGTGGCTATCCCGGTCGGCAAGGACTCGATGTCCATGCGCACACGCTGGGAGGACGAGAACGGCGAGCACAATGTCGTTGCCCCGGTGTCGCTGATCATCACGGCATTTGCGCCGGTTACCGATGTCACCGCGCACCTGACGCCGCAACTGCACAAGATCGACGAGCCGAGCTACTTGCTGCTGTTCGACCTTGGCAATGGCCGGAATCGCCTTGGCGGCTCCTGCCTGGCGCAATCCTATGCGCGCACGGGCGGCAACACACCGGACCTCGATGATCCGGGTCAGCTAAAGGGCCTGTTCGCGGCCGTGCAGGAGCTCAATGCGCGCGGCATGCTGCTGGCCTATCACGACCGCAGCGACGGCGGCCTGCTGGCGACGGTTGCCGAGATGATTTTTGCCAGCCGGCTCGGTGTCACCCTCTCGCTCAACGGTTCTCGTGTGGAACTGCTCAAGACCTTGTTCAGCGAGGAGCTCGGCGCAGTCGTGCAGGTCGCGAAAAGCAAGCTGCCGCAGGTCCAGATGGTGCTTGATCGAAACGGCGTCAAGGCCGAGGCGATCGGCCGCGTGAACGACAGCGGCCGGCTCGTCGTGCGGAGCGAGGAACAGACGGTTCTCAGTCTCGAGCGTGCCGTGATGCAGCGGGAATGGTCGGAAATGGGTTACCGCATCCAGGCTTTGCGGGACAATCCTGCGACGGCCAGGGAAGAGTTCGACCGGATTCAGGATGATGCGGACCCGGGACTGAATGCCGTACTCACCTTCGATCCCCAGGACGACATCACACGCCCGCTGCGCAACGCTGCCAAGCCCCGCGTTGCGATTCTGCGAGAGCAGGGAGTCAACAGCCAGAACGAAATGGCCGCTGCCTTTATACGGGCCGGTTTTGCCGCCGTGGACGTTCACATGAGCGACCTGCTGGATGGGCGGGATACACTGGATGGCTACCAGGGCCTGGTTGCCTGCGGCGGTTTTTCTTTCGGTGATGTATTGGGCGCCGGCGGCGGCTGGGCCAAGTCGGTCCTCTACCATGCGCGCACGCGCGACCAGTTCACGGCGTTTTTCGAGCGTGACGATACGTTCGCACTGGGCGTCTGTAACGGCTGCCAGATGTTGTCGCACCTCAAGGAGATCATCCCGGGGGCCGGACACTGGCCGCGATTCCTGCGCAACAAGTCCGAGCAGTTCGAGGCGCGCCTCAGCCTGGTCGAAATCCTTGAGAGCCCGTCGCTCTTCCTGCAGGAGATGGCAGGGTCGCGGCTGCCGATCGCCACATCACACGGCGAAGGCAGAGCCGTGTTTGAGGATGATACGGCGCGTTACACGTCCTCGTACACCGTGGCCATGCGCTACGTCGATAATTTCGGCGAGGTGGCGGACAAGTACCCGGCGAATCCCAACGGTTCGGTCGATGGTATCTGTGGCCTGAGTAACGACGATGGCCGCGTCACGATCATGATGCCGCATCCGGAACGGGTGGCGCTGACACGGCAGAACTCCTGGCATCCCGATGACTGGGGTGACGATGGGCCGTGGATGCGGATGTTCCGCAACGCGCGGCGCGCGATCGGATAAGGGCAGGGTCAGGCCGACGCGACGCTGTCGTTATTGGCTTCGGTGATGAAGAAGCGGCGGACCTTGATGGCGCGAGCGAGCTTTCCGCGGCGCACGAAGCACTGGTAGAACATATCCTTCAACACTTCGAGCAGGATGCCGGCCTGGGCGCGATTCAGTAACGGCAGCTCTTCGTGCGGACCGGTGCTGAACAGGACTTTCTTGATCGGCGCAAACGACTCGTCATCGATGCCGGCAATATCCTGCGCAACGACGACTTCTTCGAATGCACGCAGCTTGCCGCCTTCGCCCATGGCCTGGAACGCGCTGACCGACGCGCGCCGGCACATCGATGCAAATGCGTTGAAGTTGTTGTTCGAGTAACAGCTCAACGCTTCGCGGAACAGGACTTCCGTGTGCTTCGGCAAATACGAAAATGCGAAGCGTTCCTTGGGTCGTTCCAGCTCGACGAAGTTGCGGTAGAGCTCGACCTTGTTGTCGCCGTACTGGCGAACCGCAAAGCGCAGGAAAACCGGGGCGTTGCAGGCGTCACATTTGTAGACCAGCCCGACGTGCTTGGGCTTGTCCCGCAGCAGCGACGCGGCGTCAGGAACGGATTGCGGTTGCATGTGGGCATGTATGCCACAGTAGGGGCACTCAAGGCCGATACGGTCCTCGAGTTCGCTTTTTATCCCCTGATCTCGGTCAATTACGATTGCCATTTCGCTCAACTATCTGGTTATCGATTTTTGTCTATCGATTTAGCCAAATTATTTTTATCAATCAGTGACTTCAGTATGCACCATCAGCTTCCGGCCGCCACGGGTGCTTGACATAATCCATGAATGATTATTGTCCCCAATCCCCGACAGCTTTTTCCGCCTCTTCGTTGACCGGGCGGGCGATCAGGCCGGTGCGCGTCATTGTTACTTCGAATACGGCGCCGTGCACCATCGGCAGGTACGTTGCCGTGCCGTAGTGCGCATCGACACCCGGCATCAGCTTCGGGTACTTGCGGGCAAACTGCCAGACATCCAGCGTGATCGGTTCGGACAGGGAGTGCACGGAGCGGACCTTGGACCGCTCGTCGTCCAGGCTGGAGTAGCGGCCGCTCAGGCGATCAAGCTGAAAGATCGGATCGAGACCCAGCATCGTGGCCGGCGGTTTCCACGTCACGACACGCGCGTCCATCTGCCATTCATTGCCGAGAAGCTCGAACATGCGATCCTGCTGGTCGTCGAGCATCAGGCGGGCAACGAATTGCTCCGGGGCGGACTGGGTGAACGCAATCCTGCCGATGGTTTGCTCGTCGACGAGGCGTCCGTAGCCGTAGTAGCTGAACGCGAGCATGATGCTGGCGCCGCCGGCAACGGCTGAGGCGGTGCCGCCGGCCAGGGAACGCGTAGCCCTTACGGGCCGCCGCCGCCGTGCATGACGGATCATGGAAAACACGAAGTACAGCGCGATCAGCGTAAAAACCGAACTCGCGGTCAGCAGCAGATTCATCGTCGTACTCCGTAAAGCCTAGGCGTCCAATCTCTTATACTTGATTCGGTGCGGGTTTGCCGCATCCGCGCCGAGCCGGCGCTTCCGGTCCTCTTCGTAATCCGCGTAGTTGCCCGCAAACCAGACAACCTCCGAATTGCCTTCGAATGCGAGTATGTGGGTCGCGATGCGGTCGAGGAACCAGCGGTCATGCGAGATGACCATTGCCGAGCCCGGGAATTCCAGCAGGGCTTCCTCGAGTGCACGCAGCGTCTCGACGTCGAGATCGTTGGTGGGCTCGTCGAGCAGCAGGAAATTGCCACCGGCCTTGAGCATCTTGGCCAGGTGGACGCGGTTGCGCTCGCCGCCCGACAGCAGGCCGATCTTTTTCTGCTGGTCCTGCCCGCGGAAATTGAACCGGCCAACGTAGGCGCGCGACGACGTCTCGTAGTTGCCGACCTTGATCTGGTCGAGACCATCGGAGATTTCTTCCCAAACGGTCTTGTTGTCGTCGAGGCTTTCACGCGACTGGTCGACGGCGGCAATCTGGACGGTGTCACCGAGGCGAATCGTGCCTGCGTCGGGTTGCTCCTGGCCTGTGATCATGCGCGTCATCGTGGTCTTGCCGGCGCCGTTCGGGCCGATGACGCCGACGATGCCGCCCGGCGGCAACTGAAAACTCAGGCCGTCGATGAGCAGCTTGTCGCCGAAGCCCTTCTTGAGGTTCTCGACCTCGAGCACGACATCGCCGAGACGGGGCCCGGGCGGAATGTAGATCTCGTTGGTTTCATGCCGTTGCTGGTACGCCGGTGACGAGAGCTCCTCGAATTGCTTGAGGCGGGCTTTCGACTTGGCCTGGCGACCCTTCGGATTGCTGCGCACCCACTCCAGCTCGTGCTCCATGGCGCGCTTGCGGGCCTGCTCGCCGGCTTCCTCGATCCTGAGGCGCGCTTCCTTCTGCTCGAGCCAGGACGAGTAGTTGCCTTCCCAGGGGATCCCGTGGCCACGGTCAAGCTCGAGAATCCAGCCGGCGACGTTGTCGAGGAAGTAGCGGTCATGGGTCACGGCAATGACGGTGCTCGGATACTCGTCGAGAAAACGTTCCAGCCAGGCCACCGACTCGGCGTCGAGGTGGTTGGTGGGCTCGTCGAGCAGCAGCATGTCCGGCTGCGAGAGCAGCAGACGACACAATGCGACGCGGCGTCGCTCGCCACCCGAGAGCGTGGTGACGTCGGCGTCCCAGGGCGGCAGCCGCAGTGCATCGGCGGCGACCTCGAGCTTGCGGTCGATCTCCCAGCCGCCGGCCGAGTCGATCGCGTCCTGCAGCTTGCCCTGTTCTTCGAGCAATGCGTTCATCTCGTCGTCCGACATGGGCTCCGCGAACTTCTCGCTGATCTCGTTGAAGCGATGTAAGTCCGTGATGACATCGCCCAGTCCTTCCTCGACATTGCCACGCACGTCCTTGTTCGGATCGAGTTCAGGCTCCTGGGGCAGGTAGCCGATCTTGATGCCGGGTTGCGGGCGTGCTTCGCCGTCAATCTCCGTGTCGAGACCGGCCATGATCCGCATGAGCGTCGATTTGCCCGAGCCATTGAGACCGAGTACGCCGATCTTGGCGCCCGGGAAGAACGAGAGGGAGATGTCGCGGATGATGTGGCGCTTCGGCGGCACGACCTTCGCAACGCGATTCATTGTGTAAATATACTGAGCCATAGTGGGACCGTGTGTTGAGGAGCGCGCATTATCCGGTATGCTGCCGCTCAAGAAAACAACTACAGGGCTGCCATGAGCGAATCGGTGCTCGTCTACAAGGGACCGGAGATCGCGGCTTACGGTTTTGGCGATCCGCATCCGTTCGGTTTCGATCGCCACGACGTCTTCCATGCCGAACTGGAGCAGGCCGGGCTCGATGACTATATCGACCTGGGGCACCCGCGCCCTGCGCGTGTCGACGAACTCGCGCTTTTTCACACTGCCGGCTACATCGACAAGGTCTCGCGGATGTCAGAGACCGGCGAAGGCTGGCTGGATGGTGGGGATACGCCTGCCGTGAAGGGGATATACGATGCCGCATCGGCGGTCGTCGGCGCCGTGCTCTGCGCCGTTGACGAAGTCATGCATGACAACTACAGGCGCGCGTTCATCCCTATCGCGGGACTGCACCATGCGGCGCGCGACGAGGCGGCGGGTTTCTGCGTCTTCAACGATTGCGGCGTCGCCGTGGAATACCTGCGCAAGAACTTCGGTCTGCAACGCATTGCCTACGTCGATATCGATGCTCACCATGGCGACGGTGTGTTCTACGGGTTTGAAGACGATCCCGACCTGATTTTTGCCGATATCCACGAAGATGGGCGCTATTTGTACCCGGGCACGGGTCATGCAGACGAGACGGGCAAGGGCAGGGCGCAAGGCACCAAGCTCAATATCCCCCTGCCGCCGGGTGCCGACGACCTCGAGTTTCGCCGAGCCTGGGACCGGGTGGAGGCCTACCTCGAGGCGCAACGGCCCGAGTTCATCCTGATGCAATGCGGCGCGGACAGTCTCGAGGGCGACCCGATAACGCACCTGGCATGGACAGAGGAGGCCCATGCCCATGCAGCGGCATCGCTGTGCGAACTCGCCGCCAGGCATTGCGAGGGCCGGATCGTCGGCACGGGTGGCGGAGGCTACAACCGGCGAAACCTGGCCCGCGCCTGGACCCGGGTGGTGCATTCCTTTGTCCAAACTTAATGGTACCGGACACCGTATTTCCTTTCGGCAGGCGCGGGGCACCTTAGAATGGAAATACGGTGTCCGGTACCCTAATATGCCGTCTCTTTCAGATCCCGCCCCCGGAGAATCCCCCGATGTTCGACATCTCGACGACGATCGAGTCCTTCGATCCTGAAGTAGCAAAAGCCATTGAACTGGAGAGTCAGCGCCAGGAAGAACACATCGAGCTGATCGCCTCGGAGAACTACACGAGCCCTCGAGTCATGGCGGCGCAGGGCAGCAAGCTGACCAACAAGTACGCTGAAGGCTATCCCGGCAAGCGCTACTACGGCGGCTGCGAGTTTGTCGACGATGTCGAGACACTCGCTATCGAGCGGGCGAAGCAGCTGTTCGGTGCCGACTATGCGAACGTGCAGCCGCACTCGGGTTCGCAGGCGAACGGTGCGGTCTACCATGCGCTGGTGGAGCCCGGCGACACGATCCTCGGTATGAGCCTGAACGAAGGGGGCCACCTGACGCATGGGTCGCCCGTCAACTTCTCCGGCAAGTTGTTTAATGTCATTCCCTACGGACTGGATCACGCTACCGGGCTGATCGACTACGACCAGGTGCAGGCCCTTGCGACAGAGCACAAGCCCAAGATGATCATCGCCGGCTTTTCCGCGTATTCGCAGATTGCCGACTGGGCCCGTTTTCGCGAGATCGCCGATTCCGTCGGAGCCTACCTGTTCGTCGATATGGCACACGTGGCCGGCCTGGTCGCCGCGGGCCTGTACCCCAGCCCAATTCCCCATGCGGACGTCTGCACGACAACGACACACAAGACCCTGCGTGGACCGCGTGGCGGATTGATCCTTGCGCGCAAGAACGACGAGCTCACCAAGCGCTTCAATTCGCTCGTATTCCCGGGCACGCAGGGCGGCCCGCTCATGCACGTGATCGCGGCGAAGGCGGTCGCGCTCAAGGAAGCGCTGGAACCGGACTTCAAGGACTACCAGGCCAAGGTCATTGAGAACGCCAAAGCGATGGCCGCCGTCCTCAACGAGCGCGGCTACCCGATTGTCTCCGGCGGCACCGAGAATCACCTGATGCTCGTCAGCCTGATCGACAAGGGCCTGACCGGCAAGGCGGCGGATGCCGCACTGGGGCGTGCCTACATCACCGTCAACAAGAACTCCGTTCCCGACGATCCGCAGTCCCCGTTCGTGACCAGCGGCCTGAGACTCGGCACGCCCGCGATCACAACGCGCGGCTTCGGCGTCAAGGAAACGCGTCAGCTCACGGGCTGGATAGCAGATATACTGGACGATCTTGAAAACGAGGAGACGATCGACCGCGTCCGCCAGCAGGTACTCGAGCTCTGCGCGAGATTTCCTGTCTACGGCTGATCGATCGTTAGCAGCGCATGCACTGTCCGTTTTGTGCCCACGATGAAACCAAGGTCATAGACTCGCGCCTCGCGGGCGAGGGCCGGCAGATTCGCAGGCGCAGACAATGCCTGGCGTGCAACGAACGCTTCACAACGTTTGAGTCCGCGGAACTCGTCATGCCGCGCATCGTCAAGTCGGACAACAGCCGACAACCCTTCGATGAGGACAAGCTGCGTAACAGCATGGTGCGCGCACTCGAAAAACGTCCTGTCCCGAGCGAGGAGCTCGAGCAGGCCATCGGCCACCTGATTCACAAACTCAGGACCATGGGAGAACGCGAAGTGCCATCCCGCCTGGTCGGCGATCTCGTGATGGAAGAATTGCGCGCACTCGATGAGGTCGCGTACGTGCGCTTCGCGTCGGTCTACCGCCGCTTCCAGGACATCACCGAGTTCGAGGACGAGATCAAGCGCCTCCAGCGAATTTCAGAAACGGCGGCCAGTCGCGAACAGATGTCGCTGCTCCCCGAATTGCTTGGCAAGAAGAAGACCTGACCATGTTCTCCACCACGGATTGCGCCCACATGGCGCGCGCGCTGCAGCTTGCGGCGCGCGGTGCATACACCGCACACCCGAACCCGATGGTGGGCTGCGTACTGGTCAGGGATGGCGAGGTTGTCGGCGAAGGCTGGCACCGGAAAGCCGGCGAGGCGCATGCCGAGATCAACGCCCTACGCGTCGCCGGCGACAAAGCCAGGGGTGCGACCGCCTACGTCACCCTGGAGCCCTGTGCGCATTCCGGCAAGACACCGCCTTGCGCAGACGCGTTGATCGATGCCGGCGTCGGCCGCGTCGTTGCCGCCATGCAGGATCCGTTCGACGAGGTGTCCGGGCGCGGCCTCGCCAGGCTGCAGGAGGCCGGGATTGCGACGGACGTCGGCCTGATGCAATCCGCGGCTGAGTCACTCAACGCGGGTTTTCTGAGTCGTGTCAGCGGCGGCAAGCCGCGGGTACGCTTGAAAATCGCAGCCAGCCTCGACGGTGCGATCGCGATGGCCAGCGGCGAAAGCCGGTGGATCACCGGGCCGGAGGCGCGCCATGACGTGCAGAAACAGAGGGCTCGAGCGGGCGCGGTGCTGACAGGCGTAGGTACCGTACTCGCCGATGACCCGTCACTCAACGTACGGGCGCGGGACATCGACACGCAGGGCCTGCAGCCTTTACGCGTGGTGCTGGACAGCCGCCTGCGCACGCCGACCAGCGCCAGGATGCTGGCTTTGCCCGGCGCGACCCTGGTTTGTTGCGCCGGGGAACACGACGCAACGGCGCTCGAATCTGCCGGGGCCGAAGTGCGGGAATTTGGCGCACACGGTGCCGTGGTCAACGTCTTCGAGGTCCTCGCGGTCCTGGGCGAGCGCGAAATCAATGAGGTGCTGGTCGAGGCGGGGCCAGTGCTGACGGGGTATATGCTCGACAAGGGCCTGGTCGATGAGCTTGTGATTTATCAATCGCCGCACATAATGGGGTCCAATACGCGTCGCATGTTCAATACACCGACCTGGAACGCGCTGGCCGATCGCAGGACGCTCGACATCCGGGACGTACGGCGTATAGGTTCCGATACGAGAATAACGGCAAGAATCACGAACTGATGTTTACGGGAATCATAAAAGCCAAGGGTACGGTCAGTGCCCTGGAGAAACGCGGTGGCGACGTCCGGTTGTGTGTGCGCTCGGACGGCCTGCCCTGGTCGGACTACGAGCCGGGCGAAAGCATTGCGGTTAACGGCGTCTGCCTGACAGCGGTGGCATTGCACGCCGATGGGTTCGATACGGACGTGTCCGTGGAAACGCTCAATGTCACGGGGCTCGGTGGCCTCGCGGTAGGCTCCCCGGTCAATCTCGAACCTGCGATCAGCCTCGGTGAGCGCCTGGGCGGCCACCTCGTGAGCGGCCACGTGGACTGCACGGGCAGGGTGGTAAGCCGCGAGGCCGACGCGCGCTCGATCCGGCTTCGCATCGAAATTCCCGCCGAGTATGCGCGCTACGTGGCAAAGAAGGGCTCGGTCTGCGTCGATGGCGTCAGCCTTACCGTCAACGAGGTATCGGGAAATACCTTTGAGTTGAATATCATCCCGCATACCGCCGAAGTAACCATCATCGACGACTACACCACCGGTACGGTCGTCAACGTCGAGGTCGACCTGCTCGCTCGCTATTTGGAGCGATTGCTGGACAAGGACGGCGACGGCATCTCTATCGAATTCCTGAAGGCCAATGGCTATGCCTGACAACACGACAGTCCACCCAAGTGCGGAGAGCACACCGTTCAGCGACATTGAAGACATTATTGCCGACATTGCAGCCGGCAAGATGGTCATCATGGTCGACGATGAGAATCGCGAGAATGAGGGCGATCTCATCATGGCGGCCGCCAAGGTGCGTCCCGAGGACATCAACTACATGGCGACGCACGGTCGCGGCCTGATTTGCCTGACCATGACGCGGCAGCGCTGCGACCAGCTTCGCTTGCCACTGATGGTCAGCGATACCGACGAGCATCACGCGACAAATTTTACGATCTCCATCGAGGCGGCGGAGGGCATTACGACGGGCATTTCCGCGCACGATCGAGCCAAGACGATCCAGGCCGCCGTGGCCGAGGATGCGCAGCCTGAACACCTGAGCCAGCCCGGGCACATCTTTCCGGTCATGGCACAACCTGGCGGCGTATTGTCCCGGGCAGGCCATACGGAAGCCGGATGCGACCTGGCGCGGCTGGCCGGACTGGAGCCTGCGGCGGCCATCGTTGAAATTCTGAATGAGGACGGCACCATGGCGCGCCGCCCGGACCTCGAGAAGTTCGCCAGGGCGCGTGGCATTCGTATCGGTACGATCGCAGACCTGATTCGCTATCGCCTGGAGAAGGAGCGCAATGTAGAGCGGATCGCCGAGAGGCAGATCGAGACCGAGCACGGCGAGTTCACACTCTACTGTTACGACGATCTCGTGAACCGGTCCGTTCACGTCGCCCTCGTGAAAGGGGACCTCTCCAAGGTCGAGGCGCCCCTCGTGCGTGTCCACCTGCAGGATACGCTCGGGGATGTCGTAGGCGTACTGAGCGACTCGCTGGGCTGGCCGTTGAACAGTGCGATCAAGCGCATTGCCGAAGAGGAAACCGGCGTGGTTGTGTTGCTGCGTGACCAGGAAACCTCCCGCGATTTCGTCGACTCCGTCGAGAACCTCGACACGCACCGCGACGAACTCGAAAAGCACCGTAGCGGCGACGCGGTATTGCGCACCTACGGTATCGGCGCCCAGATCCTGCGCGATCTCGGGCTCAGTAAAATCCGTGTATTATCTGCGCCTAAGCAAATGTACGCGATCTCGGGATTCGACCTCGAAATTACCGAATACGTCTGACGAAACGGCAGCACATGGACAAAATCAGAACAATACAGGGCGACGTGGTGGTTCGTGACGGACGCTTCGCCATCGTTGCGGCGCGCTTCAACGAATTTATCGTCGAGTCACTGATCAGGGCTGCGGTGCACTGCCTTCGCCAGCACGGTGCTGACGACGGCAATATCGAGATCGTCCGGGTCCCGGGCGCATTTGAGATGCCGCTGGCCATTGACAAGGTCGCCGCGACTCGCCGATTCGACGGCATCATTGCATTGGGCGCGGTCATTCGTGGCGGCACGCCGCACTTCGACTACGTGGCCGGCGAGTGCGTTAAGGGCATTACGGCAGCCGGGCAGCGGCATGGCGTGCCGATCGGCAACGGCGTGTTGACCGTCGATACGATCGAGCAGGCCATCGAGCGAGCCGGTACCAAGGCAGGCAACAAGGGCGAAGAAGCTACCGTCGCCGTCATCGAAATGGTCAATCTGCTGCGTCGTATCGACTGATGAGCAAGTCGCCCCAGGCCGGCGCTGGCGCACGCACACGCGCCCGCGAGTTGATGGTGCAGGCGCTGTACCAGAAGCAGATTGCCGGCCACACGACCGCCGAACTTGTCGCGCAGTTCCGGGCGGACACGGCCTATGCGCGCGTCGACCAGGAATTCTTTGACGAGCTGTTTCCAGCCATCAGCAACGGCCAGTCCGAGATCGAGAAAAAGATCGACGCATTGATCGACCGGCCGCTCGAACAGCTCGACCCGATCGAGTTGTCGATCCTGCTCATCGGCGTGCATGAGCTCGAGACCCGCATCGATATCCCCTACAAAGTCGTCATCAACGAAGGTGTAAACCTCGCCAGGCGTTTTGGTTCGACCGACGGGCACAAGTACATCAATGCCTGCCTGGACATGGCCGCACAGACCCTGCGCAAGACCGAGGTGCAAGCCAGCGCCAGTGGATGAGTTCGACCTCATTCGTCGCTACTTCTCGCGCGATGCGCAGGCCGGCGCCGCGATCGTCGGTGTCGGTGACGATGGTGCCGTCCTGCGGCCGACTCCGGGAACTCACCAGGTCCAGGTAACGGACACACTGGTCGAGGCCGTGCACTTCCCGGCCAACGTGGCGGCACACGATATCGGTTATCGCTCGGTCGCAGTCAATCTCTCGGATATTGCCGCCATGGGCGGGCGACCGCGCTGGATGACGCTCGCGCTGACCTTGTGGGACAAGGACGAAGAGTGGGTCGCGGCATTCGCCGACGGTCTTTACGAAGCCGCGGCCGAACATGGTGTTGCCCTGGTTGGTGGCGACACGACACAGGGCGACTCGGTCGTGGTGACCGTGCACATGAGCGGCGAAGTGGACGAGGGCGCCGCCATCCTGCGCAGCGGTGCGAAACCGGGCGATACGGTATTCGTGACCGGCACCATTGGTGACGCGGCCGCGGGACTCGAACTGTTCCGGGAAGGCATCGTCGATGACGATCTCGTGCGGCGGTTCCTTCGGCCCGTAGCGAGGATCGCTACAGGGCTGCAACTTGCGGAAAAGGCCAACGCGGCGATCGATGTGTCCGACGGTCTTGTGGCAGATCTCAGGAAACTCCTGGACGCGAGTGGCGTTGGCGCCATGATCGACATTGAGAAAGTGCCGCTGTCGACGGCCTTGCTGGCGCGCTTCGACATCGACAGCGCCAGGCGCTTTGCGCTCACCGGCGGCGATGACTATGAACTCTGCTTCACGGCACCCGCCGCTGCGGTTGCCGGCGTCAAGGGCATCACCGCAATCGGCACCGTCACGGAAAACCGCGACCTTGTCTGCCGCGACGCCGGCGAGATTGTGGACGTCGATGACAGGGGGTACCGTCACTTCACATGACAAACGGCCCCGACAACCTGGCGCGGACGGTACTGACAGATCCTGTGCATTTCCTGGCTTTCGGCTTCGGTACCGGGCTGGCGCCGGTTGCGCCGGGTACCTTCGGTTCGATTCCGGGCCTGCTGCTTTTCTGGTTGACGCTCGATCTCGGGCTTTATGTTCAATTGGGAATCGCCGCGGCAATGGCGGTCATTGGCGTCTGGATTTGCGGTGAAAGCGCGCGGCGCATAGGCGTGCACGACCATGGCGGTATCGTCTGGGACGAGATCGTCGGGATGTACATCACGCTGCTCGTCGCACCCGTCACGATCGTCGGCTTCGTGCTCGCGTTCGTGCTTTTTCGGATAATGGATATTGTAAAACCGTGGCCGATTAGAGACCTGGATCACAGACTGGGCGGAGGTCTGGGAATTATGCTGGACGACCTCGCAGCCGCCTTCTACGCCGCATTATTGCTGGCTTTGTATGGGTGGCTCATGACTTAAAGATGAGACAACATGGCCAGCAAGGTATCTGAGATTACGCGCCCGGCAGACGTACCCGAGAAGATCGGTAAATACGTCATCATCAACAAGATCGGTAAGGGCAGTACCGGTACCGTCTACCTGTCTCATGACCCTTACTACCGCCGCGACGTCGCGATCAAGGTTTACAACCTCGAGGAAGATGCCGACGCCGAACGCGCGAAGGTCTCCCGCAAGATGTTCTTCAACGAAGCACACATGGTCGGCATGCTGCAGCATCCGAACATCATGCCCATCTACGACGCGGGCGAAGAGGACGGCAGCTACTACGTTGTTACCGAACACATCCAGGGCGCACGCACGCTTGCGGCTTACTGCCGCCCGGACAACCTGCTGCGCGTCGACGACGTCGTGGAGATCATCTACAAATGCGCCAAGGCGCTGCACTACGCGCACGGTCGTGGCGTTATTCATCGCGACATCAAACCTTCAAACGTGATGCTCACGATCGATAACGACGTCCGCATCATCGACTTTGGTATTGCCATCGTCAGCGACTCGGAAGTGTCGCGCATCGAAGGCATCGCCGGATCGCCGAGTTACATGTCGCCGGAGCAGGTGCAGTCCGAAGAGCTGACGCCGCGCTCGGACCTGTATTCGCTCGGCGCCGTCATGTACGAATTGCTGACGGGTTTCCGTCCGTTCCGTGCCGACAACCTGTCGAAACTCC
Source organism: uncultured Chromatiales bacterium (assembly GCA_965368465.1). Taxonomy (GTDB): domain Bacteria; phylum Pseudomonadota; class Gammaproteobacteria; order Steroidobacterales; family Woeseiaceae; genus UBA1847. The sequence goes on along the minus strand of CBDUMZ010000003.1, from coordinate 33,882 downwards.
TGCACCAGATTGTGTACGCAACGCCGCCGCCTATTCATACGTACCGCGACGACCTGCCCGAGGAGCTCGAACACGTCGTCATGACGACGATGCAGAAAGAACCGAACAAGCGACTGGCAACCGGCAATGCCATGGCGGCCGAGCTAACCCGCGTTTACAAGGACCTGCGCCAGAAGTACGACAGCCTGGACAACCAGGAGCATTTCGACCTGCTGAGGACCTTGCATTTCTTCCACGAATTTTCGCATGCAGAAATCTGGGAAGTCCTGCGGGCGTCGGATTGGCACGAGTACAAGGACAACGAAGACATCGTGCGCGAAGGCGAGGTGGACGACCGCTTCTACATCATCGTGGCCGGTTCGGTCGAAGTACAGGCCAACGGCGACACGATCGGGACACTCTCGAACGGCGACTGTTTCGGTGAAACCAGTTACGTGCGAGGTGCCAAGCGCCAGGCATCGATCAGGGCCGATGGCCAGGTCACGATCCTGCGTGTGAGTTCGACACTCATGGAACAGGTATCTTCTGCCTGCCAGCTGCGTTTCAACAAGGTCTTCCTGCGTTCGCTGATCAACAGGCTGCAGGGCAACGGCGGCGCGAACACCTAGGGCCGCCTAGGTATTTGTGAGTATGGCAGGCTGACTCGTTTGGAGTGAGCATGCCCCCCATGCGTGCATTCGGGTTCGTTGCAGCCACGGCTGCCTTCTGTTGCTGTGCCTGTATACCGGCACAGGCGGATGAACGTGTGGCCGACGCATTTCCCATCCGCAATCACAATCCCTTCCTGCAGATCTTCGGACTGCCGGCATTCCAGAGCGGCGAACTCGCCGCGCCGGGTGTAACCGACTTCGGTTTCAGCTACGACGTCGCCAACGACGCTGACGATGCAGACCGCCTGGGCGAACGGCTGGACATCGACGCGGAGAGCCAGGTCCTGAATTTTTCGGTCCGTCGCAGAATCGGCAAGCGCTTCGAGCTTGGCATCGACGTGCCGTGGGTACGGCACTCCGGGGGTTTTCTCGACGGCGTTATTTACAACTTCCACAATGCCGTCGGGCTGTCCAATTCCAGCCGTGAGGGTCTCGACGACCGCTATCGGCTGTTCTTCGAACAGGAGGGTCAGGTCCTTTACGACACGGACGTACCGACGTCGGGACTCGGCGATGTCCAGGTTTCTATGGCGATGGAACTCGGCAGGATGACGTTGCGCGGCGCCATCAAGGCGCCGACCGGGGATCCCGACAAGCTGACCGGCAGCGGCGCCGCAGATCTCTCGCTGGGTCTGTACGGCGGTGGTACCACGGACTTCCTGGACAGGGACTTGTCCTATTCCGGATTCGCGGGGGTATTGCTTCTCGGTGATGGCGAGGTCATGAACGAGCTGCAACGCAGTACGGTGCCGTTTGGCGGGGCGGCGCTTAGATGGCACGCGACGCCGCGCATTGCTCTTGCGACACAGGTGTCCGTCCAGGCTCCGTATTTCGATGCCCGTCTCGACGAACTTGGCGGCACCACGGTGCAGCTCTTGATAGGTGCCGATATCCGCCTGCGAACTTCGCTCTTGCGGTTTGCAATCGTTGAGGACATTGCGGGCGGAGCGGCGCCCGACTTTGCGCTGCATTTGTCGTTCCGTAGTTTCGGCGACTGATTTCCGGTTACACTCGGCCCCTGACGCAACTTGAGGGGTCACCATGTTCAAACGCGCTATCTGCCTGCTGGCAGTCCTGTTTTCTTTGCCCGCTTTCGCCAACGAGCTTGCCGAGAGTATCGACAGCGATTACGAAAAGCATCTCGCGGAGCTGTTCGATCATTTCCACCGCAATCCCGAATTGTCCACGGTGGAAACCGAGACGGCGCGGCGCATGGCCGTGGAACTGAGCCTGGCGGGATTCGATGTGACCGAAGGCGTCGGTGGCACGGGCGTGGTGGCAATGCTGGAGAACGGAGACGGCCCGCTGGTCATGATGCGCGCCGATATGGACGGCTTGCCGGTTGAGGAGAAGTCCGGCCTGCACAACGCGTCTCGTGCCAAACAGAAAGACCCGATCACGGGCAATGACGTATTCGTCATGCATGCCTGCGGACACGATGTCCACATCACGAGCCTGGTCGGTACCGCGCGGCATATGGCGGCAAACAGGGATGAATGGACCGGCACGCTGATGCTCGTCGTACAGCCGGCCGAGGAGCGAGTGCTTGGCGCGCGCGCGATGCGCGACGACGATATCTGGGAGCGCTTTGGCAAGCCGGACTACGCGCTGGCGTTTCACGTGGCCTCGTCGGGTACGGCCGGAGTTATTAACGTCCAGGAAGGCAGCCCCTACGCGGGCGCCGATACGGTCGACATCATTATTCATGGCGTGGGTGCACACGGCGCCAGCCCGCATCGTGGCAAGGACCCGATCGTGCTCGGCAGCCAGATCGTGCTCGCCCTGCAGACCCTGGTTTCCCGCGAGTTGTCGCCACGCGACCCGGGCGTCGTGACCGTCGGGTCTTTCCATTCCGGCACGAAGCACAACATCATTTCCGATCGCGCGCAGCTGCAGCTCACTGTTCGCAATACGAGCGAGGAGACGCGCAAGATCCTGCTGGACGGTATCGTGCGGATCGCCGAGAACATGGGGCGGGTTGCCGGATTGCCGGAAGACAAGCTGCCCGAGGTCATTATCTCGAACGAGAGCGTGCCGCCCGTCGTGAACGATGCGTCGCTGGTACGTCGCCTGCGCACCGCCTGGGTAGAGGGCATGGGCGACGACCGGGTTGTAGACATCCCGACGAAGGGCATGGGTGCCGAGGACTTCCCGTTCTTCACCCTGGACCCCGAGATTTCGAGCGTGTACTGGTCGGTCGGCGGGACACCGCAGGAAGATTTCGAGGCAGAGGCGGCAGGCGGTCCACCGGTGCCGAGCCATCACTCGCCGTTGTTCAAAATCTCGCCGGAACCGTCGGTCAAGGCCGGCGTCGAGTCCACGGTCCTGGCCCTCAAGACCCTGATGGCGGAATAACTACTCCGGGTCGACCTCGAATTCCTCGAGGTCTTCGCCACCCGCGCTCTTGAGCAGGATTTCTACTTTCTGCTCCGCTTCCTTGAGCGCGGTCTGGCAGCCGCGCGTGAGCTTGATGCCTTCCTCGAACTTCTTCATCGCCTTTTCGAGCGGCAGGTCCCCGGATTCCAGTTCCTCGACGAGTTCTTCGAGATCGGCTAGGGACTTTTCGAGATTGAATGGTTTGGCAGAGCTCATCGACAGAATCCGGTTGTTTTGAGTGCGTCGCAACGCTACCGCGCCGTCTCGCGATCGTCAATGAATCCTGAGAAACCACAATTGACAATAACAGGTAGCCCGCATACATTATCGAGTCTCTTAGACCCAGTCTAATTGATAACAATTCTCAAACGAGAGGAACACAAATGTCACTGAAAGGCAGCAAGACTGAAGGCAATCTGAAAGACGCATTTGCCGGTGAATCCCAGGCTAACCGCCGCTACCTGTATTTCGCAGCGAAAGCTGACGTGGAAGGCTACAACGACGTAGCGGCTGTATTCCGCTCCACGGCCGAAGGCGAGACGGGCCATGCACACGGCCATCTCGAGTACCTCGAGGAAGTCGGTGATCCTGCGACGGGTCTGCCGATCGGCTCCACCGCGCAAAACCTCGCAGCGGCGATCGCGGGCGAAACGCACGAATACACCGACATGTATCCGGGCATGGCCAAGGAAGCGCGTGACGAGAACTTCGACGAGATTGCCGACTGGTTCGAGACGCTGGCGAAGGCCGAGCGCTCACATGCCAATCGTTTCCAGAAAGCCCTGGACACGCTCGACGACTAAAACTTAAGGAGGAGCCGGGCCGCAAGGTCCGGCTTCCACACTCATGAGCGAATCACGACGCGAGGGCAGCCTCGAGGCGCCGACGCGCCATTCACTGGACTGGCGCTCAAAAGATTTCTACGACGACAAGGCCCTGTTCGATGAACTCGAAAGGGTATTCGACATCTGTCACGGCTGTCGCCGTTGTTTCAATCTCTGCAATTCCTTCCCGACGTTGTTCGACCTGGTCGACGAATCCGACACGATGGAAGTCGATGGCGTTGCCAAGAAGGATTACTGGCAGGTTGTCGATCATTGCTACCTCTGCGACATGTGCTACATGACCAAGTGTCCGTACGTACCGCCGCACGAATGGAACGTCGACTTTCCCCACCTGATGCTCCGTGCCAAGGCGGTGCGTTTCAGGAAGGAAGGCGCTTCGACGCGCGACAGGATCCTGAGCGCGACGGACAAGGTGGGCAAGCTTGCGGGCATCCCTGTTGTCGTGAACGCCGTCAACGCGACCAACCGCAGCAAGGCGGGACGCGCCCTGTTGGAGAAGACGCTCGGCGTACACAGGGACGCACCCGTGCCGCCGTATCATTCGAGCACCGCGCGCAAGCGCCTCGCGCGATTGCAGGACGCAACCACGGCCGATGCGAAACCCGCCGCCGGTACGACCGGCAAGGTCGCGCTGTATACAACCTGCTACTGCAATCGAAATCACCCGGCCGTGAACGAAGATCTCGTCGCGGTCTTCGAGCACAACGGCATCGCCATGCGGATGGCCAGCAAGGAAGTCTGTTGCGGCATGCCGAAGCTCGAACTTGGCGACCTTGAGTCCGTTGCCAGGGCCAAGGATGTCAATGTCCCGATTCTTGCCGCGATGGTCGATGAGGGCTGGGATATCGTGACGCCGATTCCGTCCTGCACATTGATGTTCAAGCAGGAACTGCCGCTCATGTTCCCGGACGACCCCGAGGTCATCAAGGTACGCGACGCCATGTACGACCCGTTCGAGTACCTGATGCTGCGGCACAAAGAGGGTTTGCTGAACACCGATTTCCGGAACTCGCTGGGCAAGGTGACCTACCAGGTGCCCTGTCATCTGCGCGTCCAGAATATCGGCCTGAAGACGAGGGACGCGTTGCAGTTGGTGCCTGACACGAGTATTGAAGTCATTGAACGGTGTTCGGGCCACGACGGTACCTATGCGGTCAAGCAAGAGTTCCATGACATTTCGAAGAAGATTGCGCGACCGGTGGTCAACAAGCTGCAGAAAAGCGGTGCTGACCATTTCACGAGTGATTGCCCGATGGCGGCCGAGCAGATCGTGCAGGACGTCGATGATCACGATGCCAACAATCCAATGAGCCTTCTGCGCAAGGCCTACGGGATCTGACACATGCAAAAACTGACCCGCGACCACCTGTACAGCCTCGAACAGTACGCCGAACTTCGCCCTGAGTTTCGCGAGAAAGTCATGGCGCACAAGAAAGACCGCCGGCTGATGCTGGGCACCAATGCGACCCTGTACTTCGAAGACCGCCTGACCATGCAGTACCAGGTACAGGAGATGTTGCGTATCGAAAGGATCTTCGAGGCCGACGGTATCAACGAGGAACTCGATGCCTACAATCCACTGATCCCGGACGGCAGCAACTGGAAGGCGACGTTCATGATTGAATTCCCGGACGTCGCGGAACGCCAGCAGATGCTCTCCCGGCTGGTGGGCATCGAAGACCGCGTGTACATGCAGGTTGCCGATTTCGACCGGGTCTACCCGATCGCCGACGAGGACCTGGAGCGCGACAATGAGGAGAAGACCTCCGCCGTGCATTTCCTGCGTTTCGAACTGCGGCCGGAACAGATTGCCGCGCTGAAGAACGGCGCGGCACTCATCGCGGGCATCGATCACGACAACTACCGCGTTGAAATCAGCCCTGTTCCAGCCAATATCCGCGAATCTCTCGTCAACGATCTCGATTAACGCTAGAATTCCGCCGGGCACAATCTGGCACTCCATTATCTTGCGTTCTAATCGATGACTAAACGATATGACGCTGCGGACATCGAAGTCCTCAGCGGACTCGAACCTGTCCGGCGCCGCCCGGGCATGTACACCGACACTTCGCGGCCGAATCACCTCGCGCACGAAGTTGTCGATAACTCCGTCGACGAAGCGCTTGCAGGTTACTGCAAGAAGATCGATGTCACGATCTACAAAGATGGCTCAGTAGAAGTCAGCGACGACGGCCGCGGCATGCCCGTCGACAAACATCCGAAAGAGAAGATCCCGGGCGTCGAGCTGATCCTGACGCGCCTGCACGCGGGCGGAAAATTCTCGAATGCGAACTACCAGTACTCGGGCGGTCTGCACGGTGTGGGTGTCTCGGTCGTCAATGCGCTGTCGAAAAACCTCGAAGTGTGGATTCGCCGCGGCGGCAAGGAATACAACATGTCCTTCGTCGGTGGCAAGAAGCGCGGCAAGCTCGAGGTCGTGGGCACGGTCGGCAAGGCCAATACGGGTACCACGATCCGTTTCTGGCCCGACGAGCAGTATTTCGATACGACCAAGATCTCGATAAAGAGCCTGGCACATGCCCTGAAGGCCAAGGCCGTTCTTTGTCCCGGGCTCATGGTCAGCCTGAAGGTCGAGAAACCAAAGGAAAAGTTCGAGTGGCAATACTCGGGTGGTCTCGAGCAATACCTGCTCGAAGAAATCGGTGGCGGGGAGACATTGCCCGCCGAGCCGTTCTCCGGGAGTCTCACAGGCAATAACGAGGCCGTCGACTGGGCGCTGGCCTGGACAAGCGATGGCGGACCGTCGGTAACCGAAAGCTACGTTAACCTGATTCCGACCGCGCAGGGCGGCACCCATGTCAACGGCCTGCGCACCGGGCTCACCAATGCCCTGCGCGAGTTTTCCGATTTCAGGAACCTGTTGCCGCGCGGTGTGGCCATCGCGCCGGAAGACGTCTGGGACGGCCTGAGTTTTGTACTGAGCACCAAGCTCGAAGACCCCCAGTTCTCCGGGCAGACCAAGGAGCGACTGTCCTCGCGCGAATCCGCCGCATTCGTTGCGGGCGTGATCAAGGACAATTTCTCGCTGTGGCTGAACCAGCACCCTGAAACGGGCGACCAGATCGCGCAGCTCGCGATCACCAAGGCACAAAAGCGCCTCAAGTCAGCGAAGAAAGTCGTACGCAAAAAAATCGTGTCCGGTCCGGCGCTGCCAGGGAAGCTGGCCGACTGCACATCGCAGGAACCGGAACTCTGCGAGCTTTTCCTCGTCGAGGGTGACTCGGCGGGTGGCTCCGCGAAGCAGGCACGTGATCGCAGGACACAGGCGATCATGCCGCTGCGCGGCAAGATCCTGAACACCTGGGAGGTCGACACGGGTGAGATCCTCGCATCGGCCGAGGTCCACGACATCTCGGTTGCTCTCGGTGTCGATCCGGGCGCCGACAACATCGAGGGCCTGCGGTATCACAAGATCTGCATTCTCGCCGATGCGGATTCGGACGGCCTGCACATTGCGACATTGCTGTGCGCGCTGTTCCTGCGCCACTTCCGTGAGCTGATCCTGGCCGGCCATGTGTACGTTGCCATGCCGCCGCTGTATCGCATCGATGTGGGCAAGGAAGTCTATTACGCGCTCGATGAGGGTGAGAGGAAGGGCATCCTCGACCGCATCGAAGCCGAAAAGAAGAAAGGCAAGATCACCGTTACGCGCTTCAAGGGCCTTGGCGAAATGGATCCGGAGCAGTTGCGCGAGACGACGATGAACCGCGACACCCGGCGCCTCGTGCAGCTCACCGTCAGCGGACGCGACAAGACCGATCAGCTGATGGACATGCTGCTCGCCAAGAAACGCTCCAAGGACCGCCGTACCTGGCTTGAAACCAAGGGCAACCTGGCAGACATATGACAACGATGCAGAACAGCCTCAACCTCGATGGGGTTGAGCAGCAACCACTCAAGGAATACACGGAACGGGCTTACCTCGACTACTCGATGTACGTCATTCTCGATCGCGCCCTGCCGCAGATCGGTGACGGCCTCAAGCCCGTGCAGCGTCGCATCATCTACGCGATGAGCGAACTCGGCCTGTCGGCATCCTCGAAGCCGAAGAAATCGGCGCGGACGGTCGGCGATGTCATCGGCAAGTTCCACCCGCATGGCGATTCGGCCTGCTACGAAGCCATGGTGTTGATGGCGCAGAGCTTTTCGTATCGGTACCCGATTGTCATCGGCCAGGGCAACTGGGGATCGACGGACGATCCGAAGTCGTTTGCAGCCATGCGTTACACCGAGTCGCGCCTCGCCCCGTACGCCAAGAGCCTGTTGCAGGAACTCGGGCAGGGCACGGTCGACTGGGCGCCGAATTTCGACGGTACGCTCAAGGAACCGGTGGTATTGCCGGCGCGCCTGCCGAACCTGTTGCTCAATGGCACGACCGGCATCGCCGTCGGCATGTCGACGGATGTGCCCCCGCATAACCTCAACGAGGTCGCCAGTGCGCTCGTGCACCTGCTGGAGAATCCGAAGGCGACGGTGCCCCAGATCATGAAGCACATAAAGGGGCCGGACTTCCCGACGGGCGGTGAGCTTGTGTCCTCGCAGGATGACATCGTCGAAATCTACACGACCGGCAACGGGACGCTGCGGCTGCGGGCGGCCTACAAGATGGAAGGCACCGACATCGTGATTACGTCGTTGCCGTACCAGATTTCCGGCGCCAAGATCCAGGAACAGATTGCGGCGCAGATGCGCGCCAAGAAGTTGCCGCAGGTCGACGACCTGCGCGACGAGTCGGATCACGAAGACCCAACGCGACTTGTCATCAGCAAGAAACGGGGCGTGGATGTCGAACAGCTGATGTCGCACCTGTTTTCGACCACATCGCTGGAGCGCACGCTGCGCGTCAACATGAACGTTATCGGCCTGGACGGGCGACCGCGCATGTTCAACCTGGTCGAAATGCTCAAGGAGTGGCTGACGTTCCGCAAGGACACGGTCAAGAATCGCCTGGGTCACCGTTTGCAGATCGTCAACGACCGACTGCATATCCTGGACGGCCTGCTGGTCGCCTACCTCAATATCGATGAGGTTATCGCGATTATCCGCGAGGAGGACGAGCCGAAACCCGTTCTTATGAAGCGCTTCAAGCTGTCGGATATCCAGGCTGAAGCGATTCTCAATCTCCGCCTGCGCAATCTCGCGAAGCTTGAAGAGTTCAGGATCAAGGGTGAGCAGGACGAACTGGAGAAGGAACGTGACCTGCTCGAAAAGACGCTCAAAAGCGCGGCGCGCCTGAAGACGCTCATCAAGAAGGAAATTCTCGAGGACGCAGAAGCCTACGGCGACGAGCGGCGTACCGAGATTGTCGAGCGCGAAGCAGCACAGGCGCTTGACGAAACGCAACTGGTCGCCAGCGAGCCCGTGACCGTGGTCTTGTCACAGGCAGGTTACGCACGCGCCGCGAAAGGGCACGAGATAGACCCGGCCACACTGAGTTACCGTTCCGGCGACAACTTCCTGGCGTGCGCGCAGGGCCGCAGCAACCAGCTCGCCATGTTCATAGACAGCACGGGCCGCGTGTACAGCGTCATGGCGGGCACGTTACCGTCGGCGCGGGGGCAGGGCGAGCCGCTGTCGAGTCGTTTCAAGCCACCTGATGGCGCCGCGTTCTGCGGGGCCATGATCGGCGACGAGGAGCAGAAGTACCTGCTTGCCAGTGATGCCGGCTACGGGTTTATCGCGACGCTCACAGATCTCGTTTCACGTAACAAGGCAGGCAAGGCCGTGCTGCGCGTCCCCACGGGCGGCAAGGTCGTCGTGCCGGCGCCGGTGCCAAAGGACAAGGAATGCCTCATTGCGGCTGTCAGTTCGATAGGCCGGTTGTTGTTGTTCGAAATGGAAGAGCTGCCAGAACTTGCCAAGGGCAAAGGCAACAAGCTCATCAATATTCCGGGACCGAAATACAAGAGCGGCGCGGAGAAGATGGTGGCTGCAGCCGTCGTGCCTGAGGACGGGCACCTCGAGGTTTACACGGGCACGCGCAAGATGACGATCAAGTGGAGTGACCTCGATGACTACTACGGCGACCGGGCGCTTCGCGGCACGATGCTGCCGAAAGGATGGCGCAAGGTAGAGCGCCTGGCCGGCATCGAGTAGGAATACCCGGAGCCGGGGCGCCGACCCGCTTGTGACTTAGCCGGACTTGCCGCCCGAGACTTCCATCTCGACGGTTTCCTCGTCGTTCGCCACCGGCATCTCGGTAGTCTTGTCGTCGGCCGACATATTGACCGTGACGGCCGCTGTCTCGTCCGGGTCGACTTCCGCCGTTTCAACGGTGTCGTCGGCGTCCCGAACCGGCATCTCCGCCGTCGAGTCGATTTCAGTCACGGTAGCCAGTGGCATTGCTTCGGTCGCGTCGTCCGCAGATGTCCCGCCGAGATTTTCATTCAGTTCAGCCGCTGCGCGCTCAATCTCGAGATTCAGAGCCTGCGTTGCTGTCAGCTCCTCTTCGTAGTCGCGTTCGAGGATGTCGTAGTCGACTTCGTTGGTAATCGTGTAGGTATCGGTAATCTGGGTGTCGTCGCCCTTGTCGACTTCGATGGCCTGGAGATCCCGCTCGGTCACTTCCTCGTGCTGCGGCATCTTCGTGGCATCCACGATCACCGACATGTCGTAGTCATCGTCCTCGGGGAGTATTTCGCTCTCGAGAATGGAATCCATCCTGCTGGTCGCGGCCGACATGATGTCGGTATCGTCGACTTCCGGCTCCGGCTCGAAGGGCAATTCGATGTCGAGCTCGGTCGTTGCGCCGAAACCGAAGTCTTGCGCGATATCCATGTCCGTGCCCTGCGAGAGGCCCGTGCCAAGGACGAGGTCGGCGTCGAGCGCGAGGTTCTCCTCGGTCGGTGAATCGTCCTCGATATCGTAACCATAGGCGTCCTGGGCATCGTCGTAACCCGCGGCGGTTGCCGCTATGGCGCCTGCGGGTGCCGCACCGAAGCGGTTGCGGATGCGGCGTCCAAACAGGACGAGCAGTGCGAGGATGGCGATGCCACCCCCGATAAGCCACGCCAGAATCGAGGTCGATTCATCGCCGGCATCCGTGGCGATGGTCGCCGTGGTGACATTGGGGGACGTGGATGTCGTCGTCGGGCCTTCCAGCGCGGTGTCCGGAATGCCGACCGTGGTCGCGGGCTCGACAAACGGATTGTCGGACTCCATGACGACGTCGCCGGGGCGCAAATCGCCAAGCGCGGCAGTTGCCGGTGTCTCGTCGACGACGGTCTCCGCGATGTCGTCAAGAATCGGCGGCTCGTAGACAGAGCCCTCGACAACGTCGGTTGCGGCGGCGGCGGGTGCCGTATCGGCAACGACAGGCGCCGAGCCGTCGAAACTCGGAATCGTCAGCCAGCTGCCTGCCTTGAGCTTGTTCGGATCGTTATCGATGAACGCGTCCGGATTAGCCATGAAAATAGTGTTCACCGCGGGCCACAGGCTCATCGAGCGGTTTTCGATACGTGCAACGATTTCGCCGAGGGTTTCGCCGGCCTTGACCTGGTAACGGCTCGACTGGCCAATGGGCGTGGTGTCGGCTGGCGCCGGTCTCGCACGGCGCGGTGCGGAGCGTGCCGCCGGTTGCGGGGCAACGTCGACGACCGGAGCCGTAGCGGCTACGGCTGCAGCCGGCGCGACGGTCGCGGGGTCGACGAACAGCATGTACTCGCGGCTGAGGTTCGGTGTATAGGGGCAATTGATCGTCACGCGCGTGCCGAGCATGGGCTCGCGAACGACGCTCTCGCCGGCGATGAGGATGGCACTGTCCGTGATGCTGACGCTGCTCCGGCCGATGCCGGGAAGACCGCCGGTCGAGCGGCCACCGCCGATCGAGACGCAGGTGTTGCTCAACATTTCGTTGGGCGCAAGCGCGTAAGCGATGCTCGCACGCAGGGGCTGGCCGAGACTTGACTGAACGGTCAGTTCACCCAGTTCCAGCGCAGCAGCCGGCGTCGCGGCAAGGCCGCCGCCGAGTGCGACGAGTGGCAGGATGGCGCGTGTCGCAACGCGTTCCCTGTTGTTGTACGGATAGACAGTTTTCTTCACTTCAGGCACCCCGGTGATCTTGCTATACGCAGTCTAGGATTTTCGCGCAGTTGTTGCCAAGCGCTTATTCTAGTTTCTATGGAGTATGAGCTGTTAGCGCACAGGTCCAACAGCGCTGTGTGACGCACGTCACACTTCTTGCCGGCTCAGTTGGCGTGCGCGGCCGTCAGGTCGTCCAGCGTATTGGTTACGCCGCTGTCCGTATTCTGCAGCACGACTTCGGGCTCGTGGACGTAGTGACCCTGCATGAAGTCCAGGCCAAGCTGGAACAGCACGGCCATGGCGTTGGCGTTTTCAACGCGCTCGGCAATCGTCTTGATCTTGCGGGCCTGCGCGGCCTTGACGATCCTGCCCACGGCGCTCTGCATGGATTCGTCGGTCATCAACGTGTGCATGAGCTCGCCATCGATCTTGATGTAGTCGGGTTTCAGCAGGTCGAGGATCTGGAAGCGCGCCTGGTCGACACCGTAGTGCTCGAGCGCGAAACCGATACCGAGCTTGCGCGTATGCTTTACGAGCTCCACGGTATGCTTGATGTGTTTCGCCGCATCGCGTTCAGGAACCTGCACAACGAGGCGCGAGCAATCAAAACCGCTTTCATCGAGCTTCTGTTGTATCCAGGCGGCTGTCGTGGGATCCGTGATCGACTGCTTCGAGAGGCGCACGAAAACACGATCGGCATCGTTGGCTGAGCAGAAGTCCATGGCCGCCGTCAGCATCCAGCGGTCGATGTTCTTCATCATGTTGTTGCGTTCCGCCGCCGGGATGAACTCGGACGGCAGTACCGAATTGTTCTGTTCGTCGATCATGCGCACGAGCAGGTCGTACATCTGGATCGAGTCGCTGCGAAGTCCGGCGATGGGCAATTGCGCAAGGCGGAAACGGTTGTCCATCAGCGCGGCCTTGAGGTGCTTGACCCAGATCGCGTCGAACTCCCGTTGCTTGGTATCTTCGTCTGCTGCCTCACTCAGGAACGAGGCGTTGCCGCCAGCTTCCTTGCCAAGCTCGTAGGCACTCACGGTGGCGGCCACAAACTGCTCGAGGTTGCTGAAGACTTCGTTGGCGCCACAAGCGCCCACCGTGCATGTCATTTGGGTCGATGTGTCGCCAACCTCGAACGTCACTTTCGCGAGATGGTCAATAAGCTGTTTGCCCCAGACCTGTGCGTCACGCGCACTGCCTCGCTCGAGCAACACCATGACCGACGTACCCTCGAAGCGTCCCGCCACATCGCGCGGGTGCATGCGCTTGCGCACGACCTCCGCGAACTGGGCGAGGATTTCCTCGGACTGGATGATGCCGACCTTCCTGCGAATCTCGCCGAAATTATCGGGCTTTATGTAGACGAGACAGTGCGTCCCCGAAGCGGGTTTGCGTTTCAGCCGCTTGGCAATGCGCTCGAGAAACTGCGCCCGGTGGAAGAAAAGCATCGTCGGGTCGCGCTTCAAGGCATCGTGCACGAGCTTGGTAGGCTCTTCGGCGACCTTCAGCTGCGGCGCGATTCGAATTTGCACGCTGGGGCCGTCGTCGAGATCGATCCTGCGGAACTCGAGATGCAGGTCTTCGGCCTCGCCTGAATCGATATGCGCCTTGACGACGAGCTTCTCGTCTTTTTGCCACTTGCCCGCAACGGTTGCGACCAGTGCGCCCTTGAGCGCCGCCCGGCTTTCCTTCTCGAAGTAGTCCATGACGGGAAGGCCGATCAGCTCGTCCTTGCTGGCTATCTTGAACTGCCGCAGCCAGGCGTCGTTGACCTCGTTGAAGATGCCTTCCTGGACCAGCGCATAACTGCTGGCCGATGAGGCCATGTGATGCTTCAAATGTTTCTTGTATTCGGTTGCCGACTGGATCGTGGAGTTCAGTGCGCGCTCGACACGCAATGCGCGGAGTTCGCGTGTCACGACGGATTGCAGTCGATTCTTGAGACCCATCGAAACGAGGTCGCAGGCGCCCGAGCGCATGGCTGCTTCGATGTCCGCTTCTTCGGCTCGTTCCTGCATCGCGATGACAGGTATTTCGGGGTTGTAGCGGTCTTTTTGTTTTACGACCTGGCGGATGGAGTCGGCGTAGCGGTCACAATTAAGCACAAGGAGCTCGACCATTTCGGCCGTCAACGTATCGGCGAGGCGAGTGGGGCTGGCAATCCAGTGACAATGCGCCGCGTGGCCCGCGTCACGGAGTGCACTATTGATCATTTCGACGTCGTCCTGATTCTCCGTCAGGACGGCGATAGAGATACTCTGGCGCCCGTTCAAATCCTAATCCTTGGCAAACCGGGTGATTCCCCGTGATTTCTATATTCTGTTAAGAGTCTTGGAGTCTAGACACTGTGGGCGGGGGAGTCCCGAGCCGGAGTTCAAAACCGTGACTTGCATCTAGTTTCGGTGGAATTTGGGGCCAATTCGGGCCGAAAATTCGGCTGGCGCGAGGCACCGACTCCGGTATCATAGCGCCTCGCCGCCGATCGGTGGCCAGGTATTCGAGAGCGACAATCATGGCAAATTACAGCACCAGCGAATTCAAATCCGGCCTGCGGATCATCATCGATGGCGATCCGTGCATCATCGTCGACAACGAATTCGTAAAACCCGGCAAGGGCCAGGCGTTCAACCGGGTCCGCATCAAGAATCTCAAGACGGGCAAAACGGTCGACAAGACCTTCAAGTCCGGCGAGTCGGTGGAAGCGGCGGATGTCATGGACACCGAGATGCAGTATCTCTACTCGGACGGCGAATTCTGGCACTTCATGGTGCCCGATACCTTCGAGCAGTACGCCGCCGATGCCAAGGCGGTCGGTGATGCGAGCGACTGGATCACCGACGGGGATGTTTGCGGTATTACGCTGTGGAACAACTCGCCGCTCATCGTCTCCCCGCCTAATTTCGTGGAACTCGAAATTACCGAGACCGACCCGGGCGTGAAAGGCGATACGGCAAGTGGCGGTGTGAAACCGGCCACGCTCTCGACGGGCGCCGTCGTACGTGTACCGTTATTCGTCGATCAGGGTGAGACGATCAAGGTCGATACCCGCTCACGCGAGTACGTGTCGCGCGTCAAATAAAATATTTGCGCGTTTCCTGCAGCGCGCAGAAAGTCTCACACAGTTTCTCGACACCGGCCTGGTCCGCCTCGCTGAAGCGGCGCGTGATCGGGCTATCGATGTCGAGTACCCCGATCAACTGTCCATGCGCGATAAGCGGTACGACCAGTTCGGATCGCGATTCCGCATCGCACACGATGTGCCCTGGAAACGCGTGCACGTCGGCGACGCGCTGTGTCTCCAGTGTCGATGCGGCGGCGCCGCACACGCCTTCGTCGAGTGCAATACGTACGCAGGCCGGTTTTCCCTGGAACGGTCCAAGGACCAGCTCGTCGCCACGCAACACGTACACGCCAAGCCAGTTGATCTCACTCAGCGCGTTGTAGAGCAGGGCGACGAAGTTGGACGTCGCCGCCAGGGGGTCGAGTTCGCTGTCGAGCAGCGCGTGCAATTGGGAATCGATGAGTTCGTAATCTGTCTTGGTCATGCGTGGGGCTCAAAGGCAAAAGTCACTACGTTGCGTATATCGTCGGTCCTGTCATGGATCATTTGCAAGCGTTCCAGGCCCATGGCAACGCCTGCACAGGGTGGAAGTCCGGCTTCGAGTGCGGCGAGCAGGTGGGAATCGACAGGCCGGACCGCTCGCCCTCGACGCGCTCGAACCTCGTTGTCGACGGCGATGCGCGAGGATTGCTCCTGCGCATCGGTCAGTTCGACATAGCCATTGGCCAGTTCGATGGGACCGAGGAACACCTCGAAGCGATCCGCGACCGATGGATCATCGGGGCTAAGGCGCGCAAGCGCAGCCTGGCTCTTCGGGTAAGCCTTGAGGACGGTGAGCCGGTCCGATGCGAAACGGGGAATGACGCGCGTCGCGAGCGCCAGGTCCAGCCAGTCGTCTTTTTCCTCACCGAGGGCCGCCGCCAACCGGTCGTCCGCATCCAGCGCACGTGCCAGCGCGGCAGAGTCGGCCGATACCGGGTCGAGACCGATGGCCTCGCGCATGGCGTCCCGGTAGTCGAGCTGCACGGGATCGGCAGCGGGTGCGACATCGCCGAGCGCCTGCCGAATCAACGCTACGGTGTCGTCGACGATGTCCTTGAGATTCATGCCGAGTCGATACCATTCGATCATGGTGAACTCGGGCAGGTGCCTGGGGCCCGTCTCACCGTCCCGGTAGACGCGGCAGATTGAAAAGATATCGGGATAGCCGCCCGCGAGCAGGCGCTTCATACAGAACTCGGGAGATGTGTGCAGGTAGAGTGGCTGCTCGCTGACGGCGCTGTCTGCGATCCGGAGGCTCTCTATCTGTGGGTCGCTGACCGCTGCATTGCTCAGCGCCGGTGTGTCGACTTCCAGGACTCCGGCTGATTCGAAATACGCGCGTACCCGACGCGTCAACGCGGCGCGGCTGGCCGCTGCGGCCGGGCCCGATGCGGGTCGCCAGTCGCTCACTCCCTCGCGCTCTTCAGCTCGCCGATTGTGACGCCCATCTTCAGGGTTTCGCCGGGCTTGAGATTGTCATCCCATGCGCAGACGCCTTTGGGCAGGAGCAGGATCACGGTGGACCCCATGTTGAACCAGCCCAGCAGGCCACCCTTTGGCACCGACGTCGGGTGGCGACTCAAATTGAGCGCATCGACGACGCCGGCCTTGCGCGGCCGGATCTCACCGGTCCAGGGGGTGGAGATGCTGCCGACGTTGAGCGCGCCGACCAGGATCACGACCGCCGGGCCGAACTCGGTGCGAAAGTGCATGACCAGGCGCTCGTTGCGGCGAAACAGGCCGGCGAGACTCGCGACGGTCGCCTCGTTCACACTGAAAAGATCGCCGGGCACGTAACGCGCTGCCACAAGCTCGCCTGCGACCGGCGCATGCACTCGATGGTAATTGTAGGGTGCCAGGTAAATCGTGGCGAAGCTGCCGTCCACGTAGTGCTCGGCCTCCTCGATATCGGTCGCGAGCAGATCGCCCAGCGAATAATCGATCCCCTTTGCCTGGAAGATGCTGTCGTCGCGAATAGGGCCGGCGAAACTGACGGTGCCGTCAACGGGAGACACGATTGAGTCTGCGTCGTCATCGACGGGGCGAGCGTCGTCGTGCAGTTCCCGGATGAAGAAATCGTTGAACGTGGCAAAGCCGTCCGGCACATCCAGTTTGACTTCGTCTAGCGCCACGTCAAAGGCGCTCGAAAATTTCGTGATGAGGAAGTTCTTCGTCCGGGTATGGCGAATGCGTGCTATCCGCCAGATCAGCGCCGTGAGCCAGTGGCGTGGCAGCAGGTACTGCAGCAGCACGAAAGCTTTGCCCTTCATCGGTTGTCCTTCGGAAACGTGTAGTCGACAGACAGTAGCAATGCGTCCTCGCTCAGGAAGCGCAGCGTGACCGAGTCTCCCAGGTCCACCGGTCGCATGAGCATCAGGTGTTTGCCGCCGCGCGCCAGGATCACGCTGCCGTTGGCGGGAACCTCGAGCGACCCCAGTTCGCGCATACGGGCGATACCGTCGCGCATCGTGGTCTCGTGGATCTCCACGTTCGCGAATTGCGGACTCTCGACACCGGTGATGAGAACGGCCTCGTCCGTATTGTTGGTAATGACGAGGTAGCCCGCGCTCATGGACCGGCCGGGTATGGGCTTCGTGACTTCAAGCCCGCTGATGACCAGGGGTGGCTGCGGTGTGCCGCAGCCCACCAGCGTAGCGGCCAGCAACATGACGACAACGCGCATCATCGGCCTCCCATCAGTATGGGCAGATCATGCACGTAGTCTTCCACCACGTGAGGGCCGCCGAAAAGAGAATGGAATCCGCCGTCGGGGTCGATGAGGAGTACGGCACCCGAGTGATCGACTCCGTAGCCATCGTCACTGCCCGGTTGCTTCTCGAAAAAGATCCCGAGTCCGCCCGTCAGTTTGCGGATCTCCTCGAGCGTACCCGTGAGACCCAGGTTGCCGTCGCCGAAATAGTCGACGTACCGGCCGAGAATCTCGGGCGTATCCCGTTCCGGATCCACGCTGACGAGCACGATGCGCGGCAACGGCTCGCGCCCGTTGTCGGCGAGCGTCTGTCTCGCGGTTGCCAGGACCTGCAGGGTTGTCGGGCAGATGTCCGGGCAGTGCGTGAAGCCGAAAAACACGAGGTCCCAGTGCCCCTGGAACACGGTCTGGTCGACCGGTTCCCCGTGCTGGTTGACGAGCGAGAATGCGGGGACGGGGTTCGGGCTCGGCAGCACGAGCGCGGCGGTAGGCGCTGCGGGAGCCTGGCCGCGCAGTGCGACGAACACACCTGCGACCAGTGCAATGGCGAGCGCCACGGCAACAATGATGTTTCTGGGGTACATAGTCTTAAGTCTTGAAACTGCGGAGAGCCAGGCGCCAATTCTACAGGCAGATCGACCATGAGCGTGATAGATTCGCGCGGCATGAACGTCGAGCAACTCATTCGGGACATCGCGGGCCGCTTCGAAGCCGCCGCGCTGAGCTATGGGCACGGCACGGACAACGCGATCGACGAGGCGGCGTGGCTCGTGTTCGCGAGTCTCGGGCTGGCGCACGATGACGCTCCGGCCGCCTACGCGAACCCCGTCGATGCCGGCGAACTTGCAGCGGTCAACGAGCTGGCGGCACGCCGGATTGCCGAGCGCAGGCCGCTCGCCTATTTGCTCAACCAGGCCTGGTTCGCCGGGCTCGAGTTTTACGTCGACGAGCGCGTGCTGGTGCCGCGCTCGCCGTTTGCGGAGCTGATCGCCAGGCGATTCTCGCCATGGATTGCGGCTGCCGATGTGCGCCGGGCCGTCGACCTGGGCACAGGAAGCGGCTGCATCGCGATTGCCACGGCCCTTGCGTTGCCCGACGCGACGGTCGATGCGGTCGATATTTCGGACGATGCGCTGGACGTTGCCCGGATCAACATAGAGCGTCACGGGCTTGCAGGACGGGTGCGGGCGATCAAGTCCGACTTTTTCGAAGCGCTGGGCGATGCGCGCTACGATCTCGTGATCAGCAACCCGCCCTACGTCGATCGACCGGACATGGATTCCCTCACGGCGGAGTTCCGGCACGAGCCCGAACTCGGGCTGGCGGCAGGCAACGACGGACTTGAGTGCGTCCACAAGATTCTGCAGGATGCCTCGCGATTTTTGACAGACAATGGAATACTCGTCTGTGAGGTCGGCAATAGCCAGGCTGCGTTGGAGTCTGCATACCCGGAACTGCCCTTTGTCTGGCTCGAATTCGAGCAGGGCGGAACGGGCGTGTTCCTGCTGACCCGCGCGGACTTGCTGGCAGGCCAGGCAAGACGGACAGCCAACCAACCAGGTAAATAATCGTGTCGGGCAACAGTTTCGGAAAATCATTTGTCGTAACGACGTTCGGCGAGAGCCATGGCATCGCGCTTGGCTGCGTCGTGGACGGGTGCCCGCCGGGGATGGACCTGTCCGAGGCGGACATCCAGGTCGACCTCGATCGCCGTCGTCCCGGGCGCAACAAGCACACCACGCAGCGCAACGAGCCGGACCAGGTTCGCATTCTCTCGGGCGTATTCGAAGGCAAGACCACGGGCACGCCGATCGGCCTGCTGATCGAAAACACGGATCAGCGTTCCAGGGACTACGGCGACATCAAGGACAAGTTTCGTCCGGGTCACGCCGACTACACGTACCAGCAGAAATACGGCATCCGTGACTACCGTGGCGGGGGGCGGTCGTCGGCACGCGAAACGGCCATGCGGGTCGCGGCGGGCGCGATTGCGCGCAAGTACCTGAAGGAACGGGCAGGCATCGTTATCCAAGGGTTCGTGGCGCAACTGGGTCCGATCGAGCTGGCGGCGAAAGACCTGTCGATGGTCGACGACAACCCGTTCTTCTGCGCGGACCCTGAGAAGCTCGACGAGCTCGAGAATTTCATGAACGACCTGCGCGAGCAGGGCGATTCGATCGGCGCCAAGATCAGCGTGCTGGCGCGCGGTCTGCCCCCGGGACTCGGCGAACCCGTGTTCGACAAACTCGAGGCCGATCTCGCGCATGGGCTGATGAGCATCAATGCGGTCAAGGGCGTCGAGGTCGGTGCCGGTTTCGCGGCCGTCACGCAGCACGGCAGCGAACACCGCGACGAAATGTCCGCCGCGGGCTTCAGCAAGAATGACGCCGGCGGCACGCTCGGGGGAATTTCGTCGGGCCAGGATCTCCTGACGAGCATTGCGCTAAAGCCGACATCGAGTATCACCAAGGCCGGCAAGACGATCGACAAGCAGGGCAAGGAGACCGAGATCGTTACCGAAGGTCGCCACGATCCCTGTGTGGGCTTGCGTGCCACGCCTATCGCGGAAGCCATGGTGGCGCTCGTCGTCATGGACCACTACCTGCGCAATCGTGCGCAAAACGCCGACGTCGTGTCGGCAACACCGGAAATCTAGGAACATGCCAGACCAATTCGATATCGCCGTCGTCGGCGCCACGGGCGTCGTCGGCGAAGCCATGCTGGAGATACTGGCCGAGCGCAACTTCCCGGTCGGGAACGTGCATGCACTCGCCAGTGAGCGTTCCGTCGGCAAGACGGTCAGCTTCGGCAATCGTGAACTCGACGTCGAGGATCTCGCCGGGTTCGACTTCTCGACCGTGCAGATCGGCCTGTTTTCTGCGGGCGGGTCCGTATCGGCCGAGTATGCCCCCAAGGCGGCGGCGGCGGGCTGTGTCGTCATCGACAACACGTCGCATTTTCGCTACGACGACGATATCCCGCTGGTCGTGCCCGAGGTCAACGCGGACGCCATTGCCCGGTACCCGGCCCGTGGCATCATCGCAAACCCGAATTGTTCGACAATTCAAATGCTTGTGGCGATAAAGCCGATCTATGACGCTGTCGGTATCGAGCGCATCAACGTGTGTACCTACCAGGCGGTCTCCGGGGCCGGTCGCAGCGCCGTCGAGGAACTCGTGCGCCAGACGACGGCCCTGCTCAACGGACGGCCGCTCGAGATCAAGGGCGATGCAAAACAGATTGCCTTCAACTGCATCCCGCATATCGACGTCTTCCAGGACAACCGCTACACCAAGGAAGAAATGAAAATGGTGTGGGAAACGCGCAAGATACTGGAAGATGAGGAAATTCTCGTCAATCCGACGGCCGTGCGCATCCCGGCATTTTTCGGCCATTCCGAGGCTGTCCATCTCGAAACGCGGGACAAGATTTCCGCTGCCGAGGTGCTCGATTTATTGGCCAAGGCACCCGGCATCGAGGTGCTTGATGGCGTTGAAACCGGGGAATATCCGACCGCGGTGACCGAGAGCTCGGGAGCCGACCCCGTCTTCGTGGGGAGAGTCCGCGAGGACATCTCGCATCCGCGTGGAATCAATCTCTGGGTGGTCGCTGACAACATACGTAAGGGCGCGGCTCTAAATAGCGTCCAAATTGCTGAAATATTGGCAAAAAACTATCTATAAGCTATAGTTCGCAGGCACATCAGCCCCCGACTGGATGTCGCTAAAGGGGGCTTCGAAGGGTTTGGAGAAAATACATTATGTCGCGATGTCTTACGCGTATCTCGCTTGCACTGGTCATTTTGCTGTCGAGCGAGGTCTGGGCCATTGGACTCGGTGATATCAATCTCGATTCAGCGTTGAACGAACCGCTGCGAGCCGAGATTGATTTGCTGTCGGCCACGCCTGAAGAGCTGGCGAACCTCAGTGTCTCACTGGCCTCGGCCGAGACCTTCGAGCGTTATGGCATCGATCGACCGTTCTATTTGCAGGGGATCGAGTTCAACGTGTTACCGGACGGCCCGAATGGCGCCGTGGTACAGGTACGGTCCCGCTCACCGATTACCGAACCTTTCCTGACGTTTCTCGTGGAGGCGACGTGGTCGAGCGGCCGCCTGTTGCGCGAGTACACGGTGCTGCTGGATCCACCGACCTATGCGCCGCCCGCTGTGCAGCAGACGCCGGCCGTCGAGGCACCGCGGCGCGCGACGCCAACGGACAGTGCCCGTATCGAACGTCAGCAGCCGGCACCGACGCCACGCCAGGAACGCGCGACGCCGCCGAGTCAGCCGCGGGTAACCCCGCCGCCGGCACCGGCCGGCGAAAAAGAGCCGGACGACGGCTACAGGCCACCGCCGGTGCCAGGCGAATCGGGCTACTCGAGGACGCCCGCCGGTGACTACCAGGTCCAGCGCGGGGACACCCTGTGGGGCATTGCAAGTCGTATGCGCCCCGACAGTCGCCTGTCCATGAACCAGACGATGATCGCCATTTTCGAGGCAAACCCGCAGGCGTTTTCCGGCAACATCAATCGCCTTAAAGCCGGTGCGTCATTGAACATTCCAAGTGCGGACGCGGTTTTCCAGATCAGCCGCGGCGACGCATTTACAGCCGTCCGGCAACATAACGAGGAGTGGGGTGGTCCGGCGGGCTACACCGCGCCCGACACGTCCTACACGGATACGTCAACGGATGTTTCTGCCGATACGTCGACGGATACGGGTTATACGACCGCACCGGACACGACTGAAACGCGCCCCAGCCTGGTCCTCGTGCCGCCTGACGAAGAGCCGTCCGGCCTCGACTACGAGGATGAATTCGGCACGACCGAGCCGCTCACGCGCGAACAGGAAGTGGCCAACCGCATCGCCGAGCTCGAAGCCGCCGATGTGCCCGACCAGCAATCGCTCATTGAGATTCGCGACAACGAACTTGCCACGCTGCGACAGGAACTTGCCGACATTCGTGGCGAAACCTACGAGCCGCCCGTCGATGACGTGAGCGTTGCCGACGACGAGGTCGCCGGCGACGAGGCTGTCGATGAGATCGTTGCGGATGACGAAGTCGTCGATGACGAAGCGACGGACACCACACCGCCGCCGACCGAGATCCGCACGCCGCGCGTCAGCGAGCCGGGTATTGTCGATCAGATCCTCGGATTCCTGAACAATTGGTGGGCATGGATTGGTGCGGCGCTGCTCGCTGTTGCCGGCCTGCTGTTCTGGTTTGCGCGTCGCGGTGACGACGACGATGGCGACGACCGGCCGTGGGAAACGCTGGATAGCGATGAGCTGGCCGCAGGCGGGATGGCCTCTACTGAAACCCTGCGCGCGCCGACCCGTGACGACGAGTCAATCGTCGTTGTCGAGCAGGACTCCGGTATACGTCCGCTGGAACCGGAGTACGGCGAAGCCACCGAGAGCATCGAGACGATCGAGACGCCGGCACCGGATCTCGAGGCGGCGACCGGCGATACGGGCGAGTTCGGTTCGCTCGAAGACACATTCAGCAGCGAAACGGCGGTAAACCTCGACCAGACCGACCCATTGGCCGAAGCCGATTTCCACATGGCCTACGGTCTGTACGACCAGGCGGCGGATCTCGTAAACGGTGCGCTCGAGTCAGACCCCAACGACACGGCGCTGATGTCCAAGCTTTGCGAGATCTACTTCGTCTGGGGCAACCAGGATGCGTTCGTCGACGCCGCCGGACGCCTCAAGGCGGCCGTGGGTGGCGGTGACTCCGCACTCTGGGACAAGATCGTCATCATGGGTCAGCAAATTGCGGCAGACCACGAGCTCTTTGCCGGTGCTGGCGTGGCCGGCGCAACCAAGGCGGTCGACCTGTCGTTCGAAACGGAAATGGACGAGGCCGGCGAACTGGATATGGACTTCGGTGGCGATGGCTCGCCGGAGACCGACGTCATCGACCTCGGTGGCGACTTCGAGAGCGGCGACGCGGGCGATGCCACAGGTGGAATCGACTTCCTGTTTGACGAAGCGACGGGCGAACGGACTGCGATCGCAGAAGATACAGAGACGGTTGAGGCAAATCTTGATGCGACGGCCGAGATGCCGGCACCGGCGGAGCCCACGGTCGAGACCCCAACCATCGAGCAGCAGTTCGAAGGCCTGGACGGGACGTCCGAACTGCCGTCACTCGACGAGGCGCTTGGTGGCGCTATTTCTGAGGGCGGCCTGGATACCGATGCGACGGCGGAGATAAATCTCGACGAGCTGGATCTCGACATCACGGGGACTAACGAAGCACTTGCCGATACGGGCATCAACGAAGCCCTTCCCGACGATGACGATGTGACGGGCAGTAACCTGGGAATCGACGATTCCCTGGGCTTCGGCGATCTCGACGTCTCCGGCACAGGCATGCGCCTGGCGCCCGACGAGACGGGCAGGATGCCGTTGATGGACGTCGAGAAAGAGTCCGAGACCGACACCTCGATCGACGTCGACCTGCTGGAGGCCACCGGCCGCACGCAGGTGCTGAGTGACGACATGGCCGTCGATACCGGGTTCGGCCTCGAAACCGATATTGCGGATGACGATGCGACGCTGCTGGCACCGGGCTACGGTGACGAGGATACCGAGGTCTCGGGTGATGCCGTGACCATGCTCGCGCCACTGGACGAGGACGATGACGACTTCGACTTCGCCAAGACCGAAGCCCTGCCGCCGGAGGCATTCACGGGCGTATCGAGCCTTGACGAGACCGGTGAGATGCCGGCCGTCGCACGGACCGACATGGACCTCGACCTGGACGATCTGACGGCGGCGCTGCAGGTCAGCGAAGCCGGCGACACGGTTGAACAGCCGCGGGACGATGCGACGGTAGAACAACCCCGTCCGACGCAGCTGGAGGAAACGTCCGAAGTGCCGACGATGGAGATCTCGCCGGACGACATGAACGACGACCTGCATGAAGCGCGCACGATGACCGAGGTGGGCACGAAGCTCGATCTGGCACGCGCCTACGTCGACATGGGTGACCCGGCCGGTGCACGCAGTATTCTCGAGGAAGTACTCGACGAGGGCGACGAGGGCCAGCGCCAGCAGGCGCAGCAGCTGCTCGATTCGCTGCCGAGCTAAGCCTCGTAAGAGTGCCGCAGCATGCGCGTCGCGCTCGGTATTGAATACGATGGCACGTCGTATAACGGCTGGCAGCGCCAGAAAACCGGTCTCGGTGTGCAGCAGCGCGTGGAAGAAGCGCTCAGCGTCGTCGCGAACCACCCTGTAGAAGTCGTTTGTGCGGGCCGCACGGACACGGGCGTGCACGCGACCGACCAGGTGGTCCATTTCGATACCCACAGCAAGCGCAGCGAGCGTGGCTGGCTGCTGGGTGCCAACACCAATCTTCCAGACGATATCAATGTCAGCTGGGTCGCGCCTGTCGCGGACGATTTCCATGCGCGCTTCTCGGCCACCTCGCGCAGCTACCGATACCTGATCCTGAACCGCCTGCAGCGCTCGGCGCTGCATCGCAACCGCGCCTGGTGGGTGTATGAGCCGCTCGATGCGGCACTGATGCATGAGGCGGCGCAGCGCCTGCTGGGCGAGCACGATTTTTCTGCCTTTCGTGCGGCCGGATGCCAGGCAAACACGGCGGTTCGCAAGCTGACGGATATCTCGGTCACGCGCGAAGGAGACTGGATAACGCTACGCGTCACGGCGAATGCGTTCCTGCAGCATATGGTTCGCAATATCATGGGAACGCTTGCGACGGTCGGACGCACAGAGGAGCGCGTCGAGTGGATCAGCGAAGTCCTGGAAAGCCGCGATCGCAAAGCCGGTGGCATTGCCGCGCCGGCGCACGGGCTGACACTCGTCGGCGTCGAGTATCCGGCCGCTTTCGGCGTTCCGGCGACTGGCTGTTGACCCCCCTTCCGGCTATGATTCTCCAATGAGCTGGTTAGAGAAACTGATGCCGTCGCGCATCAGCACTGAGAAACGTGGAAAATCGGTGCCGGAAGGCGTCTGGATCAAGTGTCCGAGCTGCGACGCGCAACTGTATCGCAATGAGCTGGAACGCAACCTCCACGTGTGCCCCAAGTGCAACTTCCACATGCGCATCGGCGCACGCAGGCGCCTGGGTTTCTTCCTCGACCCGAAATCGCAGAAGGAGCTGTCTGCCCAGCTCGAGCCGGAGGATCCGCTCAAGTTCAGGGACAGCAAACGCTATCGCGATCGTCTCGTGCAGGCGCAGAAAAAGACCGGTGAAAAAGACGCCCTCGTATCGGTGACAGGCACCTTGTTCGGACAACCGATCGTCGTCTGCGCCTTTGAGTTCGGCTTCATGGGCGGTTCGATGGGCTCGGTGGTCGGCGAACGCTTCGCACGCGCAGCTCATTACGCTGCCGAAAACAAGGTGCCGCTCGTGTCGTTTGCGGCCAGTGGTGGCGCACGTATGCAGGAAGCCCTGTTTTCACTGCTGCAGATGGCCAAGACCTCGGCCGCGCTCGCGCGCCTGGGCGCCGCGGGTGTGCCGTATGTGTCCGTCCTCACGGACCCGACGACGGGCGGTGTATCGGCGAGCCTTGCGATGCTCGGGGATGTGAATATCGGCGAACCCGGTGCCCTGATCGGCTTCGCGGGCCCGCGCGTCATCGAACAAACCGTTCGCGAGCGCCTCCCCGAGGGGTTTCAGCGTAGCGAGTTCCTGCTGGATCACGGCGCGATCGACATGATCATGGATCGTCGCAGGATGCGTGAAGAGATTGCCGATCTGCTGGCAAAGTTCGCGCGCAAGCCCAACCCCGTTCGCGCTTCCTGATCTAAAGATGTTGCCTGCCGGCGCGCCGCTGTCTGAATGGCTGACGTGGCTCGAGACGCTGCATCCGGAGGAAATTGAGCTCGGGCTGGACAGAGTTCGCGAGGTCCTTGGGCGCCTCGACCTGCGGCGACCCGAGCACGTCTTCCTGATCGCCGGGACCAACGGCAAAGGCTCCTGCGTCGCCATGACAGACGCACTGTTACGCGCAGCGGAACTGCGTGTCGGTGTGTATACCTCGCCGCATATCCTCGACTACAACGAACGCATCGTCGTAGATGGCCGTCCTGCAAGCGACACAGCCATTGTCGCCGCTTTCGAGACCGTGGAAGCGGCACGCAATGGCGTACCGCTGACGTACTTCGAATTCGGCACGCTGGCAGCGCTCGTGCATTTCTCCACCACCGATCTCGATGCCTGGATACTCGAAGTGGGCATGGGCGGGCGCCTGGACGCGACGAACGCGATCGAACCGACGGCCGCGCTGATTACGACTGTCGCACTCGACCACTGCGCGTGGCTGGGTGACGATATCGAGACCATTGCCGCGGAGAAGGCCGGCATCATGCGAAGCGGCGTTCCTGTTGTGTTCGGCGGACGTGATGTCCCCAGGGCGATTGTCGCTGCAGCGCAGCGGGTCGGGGCGCCGTTGCTGATCCGCGGTCGCGATTATTCGACCGACGGCGTGCCGCAGCCCGGGCTTGCGGGGGAGTTCCAGGTGGGCAATGCATCAGCCGTACTTGCGATGCTCAACGCTGCCGGCGTCACGGCGGCCACGGCTCCCGATCTCGTTGCGAAGGTCCTGCCGCAGGTTCGGCTCACCGGGCGCGGGCAACGCATCGAAAAAGACGGCACGCACTGGTTGCTCGACGTTGCCCACAACCCGGCGGCCGCGGAGGCCCTGGCGCTCCTGCTTGCCGGCGAGCGGCCCGCCGGCGAAACAATCGCAATCATCGGCATGCTGGACGACAAGGACGTAGAGGGCGTCGTTACGCCGCTCAACAGGCACGTCGACCGCTGGATTGCCGTGACGGCCGACAGT
Source organism: uncultured Chromatiales bacterium (assembly GCA_965368465.1). Lineage (GTDB taxonomy): Bacteria > Pseudomonadota > Gammaproteobacteria > Steroidobacterales > Woeseiaceae > UBA1847. The sequence goes on along the minus strand of CBDUMZ010000003.1, from coordinate 6,333 downwards.
CACCGGGCCTTGCCGGCGGCCGAACTCGCACGCCGGCTGGCCAATGCCGGCAATCGACCCTGCCTCGTCGCCGATTCGGTCGAGGAGGCGCTCGAATCGGCGCGACGCGGTGCCGGAATAAATGACAGAATACTGGTCACGGGATCGTTCTACCTGGTCGGCCCCGTGCTCTCGCACCTTGAGCTATACTCGCGACCCGAATCATGATGGAACGAGCTTTGAAAGAACGAATTGTCGGCGCCGTGGTACTTGTCGTATTCGCGGTACTTGTGGTCCCCATTTTCCTGGACGGCCCGCCCGGTGACGAAGAAATCGTCACGGAACGGGTGTTGTTGCCGGGCCAGGACAACCAGAAGACGCAGACTGTCGTACTGGACAGGGATCGCGATGAACCGGTCCCGAGCGCCAGCGCACAGCCGCAGACGCAGCCTGAGCCGGCGATCCGTGAGCCCGAGCGCGATGAACCAGAGCCGGCTGTTGTCCAGCAGCGGGAGCCGGAGAAGGCCCCTGAGACCCCGGCGCCAAAACCCGCGGTCACTCAGCCCGCTGCCTCGACCACCGGCATGTGGGCCGTACAGCTCGGCAGCTTTTCGAACAAGGAAAACGCCGAGAAACTTGCCGCGGATTTGCGCAAGCAGGGCTACGCGGCATTCCTGAGCCAACTCTCGACCGACGCGGGCCAGTTGCACCGTGTGCGTATCGGGCCGCAGAAGGACCGCGCCAGTGCCGAGGCCATGGCCGGTCGCCTGGCGAAAGTCGGTCACAAGGGACAGGTTGTGCCGCACCCATGATATTATCCGCTTCCGTTCCGGCCGCTGACCGACAGACCTGAGACGACATCGCCGATGCCGATCATAGACATCCTCATTGCCGTTGCTGTTGCGATCTCCGTTGTCGTCGGGATTTTCCGGGGCTTCGTCAAGGAAGCCATTTCCATGGCCGCGCTGCTGTTCGCAATCTGGGCGGCGCTGTACTTCGGACCGTCGGTGGGCGACGTGTCGGAAAACTGGTTCAGTTCCGAAGAGTTGCAGATGTGGTTCGGGCGAGTGCTCGTCTTTGCCGTCGTCCTCGCGATCGGTGGCTTGCTCGGCTGGGGGATTTCGAAGCTCGTACGCCTTTCGGTGCTGAGCGGCATGGATCGTTTCCTGGGCTCATTGTTCGGTGCCGTTCGCGGCATCCTGCTGGCGGCCGTATTTATTATCGGCGGACAGTTTGCCGGCTTCGACAATGACGAATGGTGGCTGAACTCGCGGCTCGTCCCGCATCTCGAAGTCGTTGCCGAATGGATTAAGGTCATGGCCCCGCAGGGCCTCGAATTGATAACGCCTGACGACGCAGTGAAATCGCTGCCGTCCGATGGGCCGATTGAGCTCTGAGAGAGAAGCTGATCTATGTGTGGCGTCGTAGGAATCGTAAGTACGCAACCGGTCAACCAGGCCTTGTACAACGCCTTGACGGTTTTGCAGCACCGGGGCCAGGATGCAGCGGGAATCGTGACCTGGAGCGGAGAACACGGCCTCAAGCAACGTAAGGGCAACGGCCTCGTGCGGGACGTGTTCCGGAGTCGCCATATGATGCGTCTCAAGGGTCACGTTGGTATCGGTCACGTGCGCTACCCAACGGCAGGCGGCGCCAAGTCCGCCGAAGCGCAGCCCTTCTACGTGAACTCGCCCTACGGGATTTGCCTCGCCCACAACGGCAACCTGACCAACTACGACGAACTCGCCGAGTTGCTGATTCGTGAGGATCGCCGCCACCTGGCAACCAACTCCGATTCTGAGGTCCTGCTCAACGTGTTTGCTCACGAGCTGCAGATCCGCGTCAACGGAGAGCCCACCGTGGAGAATATTTTCGACACCGTGGAGGCGGTGCATCGTCGCTGCAGTGGCGGTTATGCCATCGTCGCAATGATTATCGGTTTTGGCATCGTGGCCTTTCGGGATCCGAACGGCATTCGGCCGCTCGTGCTCGGTGAGCGCGACAGCGACGGTCGCAAGGACTACATGGTGGCTTCGGAAAGCGTGGCGCTCGACGCCTTGCAGTTCGAACGGGTTCGCGACCTGCGGCCTGGCGAGTGCCTCTACATTCAGAACGATGGCGTGCTGAACGCCCGGAGTTTCCCGGGCGAGGTCAGGCATACACCCTGCATCTTCGAGTACGTGTACTTTGCCCGGCCCGACTCGATCCTGGATAACCTTTCCGTGTACAAGACGCGCCTGCGCATGGGTGAGCAGCTTGCCGGCAAGATCGTGCGCGATTTTCCCGATCACGACATCGACGTCGTCATCCCGATCCCGGACACCTCCAGTACCTCGGCCCTGCAGGTGGCCTATCACCTGGGCGTCAAATACCGCGAAGGCTTTATCAAGAACCGCTATATCGGGCGGACCTTCATCATGCCGGGGCAGGCCGAGCGCATGCAGTCCGTGCGCCGCAAGCTGAATGCGATCGACCTCGAATTCCGTGGCAAGAACGTCTTGCTGGTTGACGACTCGATCGTGCGTGGCACGACCTCTCAGCAGATCATCAAGCTCGCGCGGGAGGCAGGGGCCAAGAAGGTCTATTTCGCGTCCGCCGCACCGCCGGTGCGTTACCCGAATGTCTACGGTATCGACATGCCGGCTGCATCGGAGCTGATTGCGAACGGTCGAACCGTCGAGGAGATCGAGAAGATCATCGGCGCCGATCGCCTGATCTACCAGGACCTGCACGGGCTGGTCCGCGCCGTGCGCCACGGCAACTCCGCAATCACTGAGTTCGATACGTCCTGCTTCTCGGGCGAGTACGTGACCGGCGAGGTGACACCCGAGTATCTCGACGAACTCGAAGCGCGCCGCAATGACGCGGCGAAGCAGGCTCGCGCAGAGAGTTCCTCGTCGGGCGCGAAGGTAGTCTCGCTGTAGCACGCACTTGTAGGAGCGCGTCCTCACGCGCGACAATCGAAATCCTATGAGTATCAAGGTCATGATCATCGATGAACAGGCGGATTTCCGCAGCCTGCTCATGCACCACGTCACCACGCACTGGCCCGACGCGATCATCTCGGCCTACGATCCGACGGTGGCCGGGCACCTGCCGGACGAATTTTCAGGGGCCGGTAACGACCTGGTCCTCCTCGGGAGCCGCCACGGCGATCGTGACGGCGTCGAGGTGCTGCAGCGCTTCCTGAAGCGCGAGAACTTCCCACCCGTGGTCTACTTCGGGACCGAGGACGACGAGAAGGAGGCGCACGATCTGAAGCCGGACGCCCATTTCATTCGCGACCACATCAGTCACGACTCGCTGATCGTCGGGCTGAGCGATGTACTCCTGTCGCGGCAGCGCGTTGCGTCGACGTCATCGCTGTTCCTCGGCGACATGCGCACCGGCATACACCCGCTGATCAAGGGTTACCGGTTCATGCGCAAGCTGGGGTCAACCGAACACTCGGGTGTGTATCTTGCGGAGCGCGAGTCGACGCATCTGCAGGTTGTACTCAAGGTGCTGCGCCAGATGCCGGGCACGGACGAAACGATCGGCGCATTCGATCGCTTCCTGCAGGAGTACGAGACCATCGCGGCGATGGACCACCCGAATATCGTGCGCATCTACGATCTGGGCGTAGGGGACGATCATGCGCATATCGCGATGGAGTACCTGGCCGGCGGTGACCTGCGCCGCAGGATCGAAAAGGGCATCCCGGAACGGGCGGCGGTGCAATACCTGCGACAGATCGCGAGCGCGTTGTCCGCGGTGCACGCAAAGGGTGTTCTGCACCGTGACCTCAAGCCCGGCAACATCATGCTGCGCAAGGACGGATCGATTGCGCTCATCGATTTCGGCCTCGCGAAGAGTGCGAAGCTCGAGAGCGAGATTACCGACAAGGGCGAGATTTTCGGCACGCCCTACTACATGAGTCCCGAGCAGGGTCACGGTAACTCGGTCGATGAGCGCAGCGACATCTACAGCCTCGGTGTGATCTTTTTTGAAATGCTCACGGGCACGAAGCCGTTCAAGGCGGATTCGGCGATGGGTATCATCTACCTGCACGGCAATGCCCCCATTCCGTTGCTGCCGACCCGGTTTGCGAAGTACCAGGCGCTGTTGAACATGATGCTGGCAAAATCGCCGGATGACCGGCTGCAGTCGGCGGCGGAGATCGAAGAATGGCTGTAGACGCGCAGGTGCCGACCGCGATTGCCGAATTCCTGGATGCGCCGACACCGGACGCGTGGCTCGATGTCGCGACCGAGCACTTGCCGGAGATGCTGCTCGATCATGCCAATTGTGAGCTCAAGGCGGCGTCGACGGCGCTCGGGTTCCTGTACCGCTACCCGGCACGAACCGCGTTGGTGCAGCGCATGTCGCGACTCGCCCGCGAGGAATTGCGGCACTTCGAGCAGGTGCGCTCGATCATGGACGATCTCGAGATTCCCTTCGAGCGGCTGTCTGCATCACGCTACGCCGGCGGTTTGCGTGAGGCCGTGCGCCCTGAAGAACCCTACAAGCTGCTGGACCTGCTGCTGATCGGTGCGCTGATCGAGGCACGATCCTGCGAGCGCTTTGCAAGAATCGCACCGCGCCTGCCGGAGAAGCTCGGGCGATTCTACAGTGGCTTGCTGGCGTCAGAAGCCAGGCACTTTGAGCACTACATTGCGTTCGCGAAGTCGGAATGCGGCGTGGGCGAGACGGAAATCGATGCGCGCCTCGATGAGCTCAAACAACTGGAAGCGAGGCTCGTGACCGAGCCCGACAATGAGTTCCGCTTTCACTCCGGCCCGCCATCGGCATAGGTGCCAGTCACTCTAGGGGCGTGGCAGTTCCTCGAGCCGCGGTCCGTCCTCATCCCACTCCACCAGGCTGCCTTGCTCGTACCAGTCGCCGAGGACGATGCGATGCACAGGGCGTTCGTCCACGTGGAACGGATGGACGGCCGGGCGATGGGTATGACCGTGCAGCAGGATGTCGACACCGGATTCCCGGATGGCCTGCTCGACGGCGTCCTGGTTGACGTCCGCAATCTCGTCGTCCGTTGACTGCCCGCGCGCCATACTCTGTTCGCGCGCCTGCTGCGCAAACGCAACGCGTTCCTCGATCGACTTAGACATCATCATTGCCTGCCACTCCGGGTTGCGCGTCATGGCCCGGACTTGCTGGTACTCGACGTCGTCGGTGCACAGTGCATCGCCGTGGCTGAGCAGCACTTTTTCGCCGTACAACTCGAGAGCATGCGGGTCGCTGAGCAGGGTTACGCCGGTGTCCCTGGCGAACGTCTCGCCGATCATGAAGTCGCGATTGCCGTGCATGAAGAACACCGGCACTCCGGCGTCGGACAGCTCGCGCAGCGCGGCCTTCATCCGTGCGTAGTAGGGGCTCGGGTCATCGTCGCCGATCCAGGCCTCGAAGAGGTCGCCGAGTATATACAGCGCATCCGCCTGCCGTGCGGGACCGGCGAGGAAAGCCAGGAACTGCTCGCCAATCTCGGGCCGGCCGGGCTCAAGGTGCAGGTCGGAGATAAAAAGCGTCGCCATGATTTCAGCGCTGCACGCGCGTCATGTTTTCGATGATCACGGGAATAATGGGCGCCGGTGCACCGCCGGGACCGTTCGGCTCGGTCTCGTAGGCGGCGATCAGGTCGACAACGTCCATTCCTTCGACCACGAAGCCGAACACCGTGTAACCCCAGCGCCCCTGGGAGGGGTGTTTGACGGGGTCGAGGTTGGCGGTATTCGGGTCTTCGGCGACGTTGTTGACAACATTGATGAAGAACTGGGTGCCGGCGGAGTGCGGGTCGCCTGTGCGTGCCATCGCGATCGTGGAGCGCAGGTTGGGGAGCCCGTTGCCGGACTCGTTGGGCACCGTCTCGCTACTCTCGCGCAGGGTGAAGTCTTCCGTGAAGCCACCGCCCTGGATCATGAAGCCGGGGATGATGCGGTGGAAAACAGTGCCCGTATAGAAGCCCGAATCCACGTTCTTGAGGAAATTGGCTACCGTGAGCGGAGCGGCCCGGCCGTCGAGGCGCAGCGTGAAATTCCCGGCCGACGTCGTGACCTTGACGAACGCGACGTCCGGTGCCCGGCTGGTGACCGGCACCATCGGTTTCGGCTCGGCCTGTGCCGCGGGCGGCGTTGCCGGCTGTTCAGGCGTACAGGCCGCAAGGGCGAGTAGGGTGAGGAGCGAAACCAGGCGTTTAGTCATAGGAAAATCCACGTGAGGCGAGGGGGCGAAGACGGGCAATATAACCGAGCCAAACCCTTGATTGCCAACCATGAGGCCCGTATTATCGCAGCCCCGCGAAGCCCGGCCCCGGTCTGGCAGCGTGTGGTGGGAACCTGGCATCGGGGCATGGCGCAG
>CBDUMZ010000002.1:0-177570 GCA_965368465.1 uncultured Chromatiales bacterium | reverse complement strand
TGACCTACCCGGGCGGTGTCGCCGTCGCGACGATCCTCAAATCGCCGGGGGCCGGCGTGCGCAAGGCCGTGATCCTGCTTGCCGCGGCGCTAATTAGTGCGGCTGTTCATTACACGACGCTCAAGACCGGGGTGTCGGACTGGAATCTCGGCGCGCTGATCGGCATGCCCGACTACATGAACGGCATCTGGTACCTGTCGCTGATGACCATTGGCGTCGGCTTCATTGCGGGCCGGGGTGGTATCGCCTTCATCATCGGTGGCTTTGTCGCGTACTGGTTCCTCTCACCGATGCTGTCGGCAATGGGGGCGTTCCCCGTCGACGCTGCCGGCGAAACGATCAATCAGCCCGGTCCGTTGCGGTTATTGCTGTATCGGCCGTTCGGTATCGGCATGCTGATTGGCGGCGCCATCATGGGTGTCATCCTCGCGTCGCCGCTCATCGTCAGCGCGATCAAGTCTATGCAGAAAGCGGCCAAGGTCGAGACCGGTATCTCCGCGGACGAAATGCCGATCAAGATGTTGTACTTCGCAGTCGGTGGTGCCGCGATTCTCCTGTGCATCATGGCGGCTACTTCGGCCGAATCGGTTGGCATCGGTCGTGGCATCGCCATGGCACTGCTCGGCACGCTGTGGATCTGGATGGCCGGTATTATTCTTTCGGAAGCTATCGGGCGTACGAACTGGTCGCCATTGTCCGGCATGACCCTTGTCGGTATTACCTTGCTGATCGTCCTGACGCAGGCCATGGGCATGGAGCGCAACGACTCGATCATTGCGGCCCTTATGGTGGGTGCGGCGATGTGCGTCGCGATGTCGCAGGCAACGGACCTGATGCTCGATCTCAAGACCGGCTACCTGGTCGGTGCGACGCCACGCATGCAACAGATCGGCCAGTTTGCCGGCGCGTGGCTCGGCCCCATCGTCGTCATCGTCGTTATCTTCGTCCTGAACGAATCCTACGGCCTGGGTAGCGACAAGTTGCCCGCGCCGCAGGCCCAGGCCCTGGCGAGCACGATCGATGGCATCATGGGCGGCGATGTGCCGACGCAGAAGTACGCGGCCGGTGCCGTTATGGGTGGCATCCTGTCCGCGATGATGGGTGGCCTCGGCATTACCGTCGGCCTCGGCTTCTACCTGCCATTCAATATCGTGCTGACGTACTCGCTGGGTACGCTTGGACGTGAACTGTCCGATCGCATCAAGGGCAAGACCTGGAGCGAGGAGGTCGGCATTCCCATTGCAGCCGGGCTGATCGTCGGTGAGGCGCTCGTCGGCGTGGGCGATGCACTGTCCATCGTGCTGAAGTCGTAAAGGGGAGAACAATGAAGAATATCGGCTTTGTCCTTCTGGCCGCCGGCTTCCTGGCCGGCGCATACGCGACCGCACTCGATGTGCAGAACGTGAACTGGACGTTGTTCGTCGGCGCGGCTGTCATCGCAATAGCCGGTCTCGTGATTTCGAAGACCCAGGCTTCGGCGCATGCCCGATCCGAGGAGGTACTCGAGGTCAATCGCGGCGAGTTGCGTGAGTCCCTGCAGAACGTCGTCCGTGATCTCGGCGAGATCATCGGTGACCGTACGGCGCAGGGCAGCGTTCTTCGCGATCGCATTGACCTCAAACTGCGAGACGATCTGCGACGCTTTGCGGATGCAAGGGGCAGCATGGTGCACCTGTTCGGCTTGCAGACCTATGCGGACATCATGAGCAGTTTCGCCGCCGGCGAACGCTACATTAACCGGGTCTGGTCTGCGTCAGCGGATGGTTACGACGAGGAAGCAGCGACTTACCTGCACAAGGCGGAGAGGCAGTTTGCTGACGCGCAACGGCAGCTCCAGGAAGCGGCGCAGGCTAAGGCGTAGCGCTTACTTGCGGCGGCAGCGCGCCGTGAGGTTCTTCTGCAGCAAGGCAACGTCTTCGTTCATGAGGTAGTCGGACTGGTCCTTCCAGCCACGCAGCATGGCGATCGTGCGCTCGTTGACGAGCAGGTGCCGCTCACTCGCCTGCTCACCGATGTCCCAGCCGGGCACCGCGATGACCGAGCGAACGCGAATCTTGTGGCCGAGCAACTGGCAGATTTCCTTCTCGAGTCGGGCAGTGCTGGCGGTGATATCGACAATCGGCATGGCGCTGTCGCTGTTCGAGAACGACAGCTCGTGTCCGCTGAGTACTGCAGTCCCGTCCCGGGTGCCGCGACGTGCGACCACATTGACAGCGTAGATACCGGTTTGCCCGACGAGGACGTGATCGACGACGCCGGCGCTCGTACGAATGTCATGAAAAACGCGATTGGCGCCCGTTGAGATTTGTTGCAGCTGATGGCCGATCGCAACGTTCGCGTCGCGTACGAACTTAACCTGGCGACGTGCCAGGATCGTACAACCGAGGCGCCAGGCGACAAGTCCGGTCGCCAGGGCAAGGAAAGCGATCTGCAGCCAGAGTTGCCAGGACGGGTACCCGGCGAACAGGTCGCGAGCCTGGAGGATGTAGGCCGTGCCAAACAGGACCAGGAAAACAAGCGCGCTGCTGAGGTAAATAGCCTGCGAGCGCGACAGGCGCTCAAGTTCGTCGCGAAAGCGCTGCGCGGCCTCGTGCATGATGCTGTCTGCGAAGCTGGGCGTGGCGCCGACATTGCGGCTCAGGGCGCTGAAGGACTTGGCAACCAGCAGGAACAGGATAGCGCTCGCCAAAGCTACGGTGGCCGCTCCGCTAATTGCATCGATATCCATGCTGATCTGTTCCCGACAATCCTTTACCCGTCCCTGCAGCGTATCGGTCAGGGCACCGGCACTCTGTGATACAGGTCACACTGGCAAACCGAAAGTCGCAGAAACCCCGCGTTTTTCAGCTCCGATTCAGGCAATTCCGCTTATATGTGAATGTCATCACGGCGGTACGTGGGACAACGCGATAACGTCGGGATTATGTCTGACACGGCAATACTGAATCGGAGACCGCCATGGACAACAGATTGAAAGTGATTGGGGCAGCGCTCGTCATGTTATTCATGAGCGGCTGCGCATCGATGAGTAGCGATGAGTGCATGGCCACGGATTGGTCGGCAATCGGCTACGAGGATGGCGCCAGGGGCTATACGAGCGATCAATTCGCCAAGCATCGCAAGGCCTGCGCCAAACACGGTGTCACTGCCGACTTTGGCTCTTACCAGGCCGGCCGTGACCAGGGCCTGGTTGAGTATTGCCAGCCCGGACGCGGCTTCTCCGTTGGCGCCGGCGGCGGCCGCTACTACGGCGTCTGCCCGGTGAACCTTGAAGCGAACTTCCTCGATGCCTACAACGTCGGGCATCACCTGCACACGCTCAGGAGCAACGTGTCCTACGCGAATTCCAGTATCAGCGCGAAAGAGCACGAACTGGAAAGCGTCGAGGACGCCATGCTGCACGCCGAGGCCGCGCTGATCGACCGGGAAACCACGACTGAGCAGCGCATTATCCTGCTTGCCGAGTTGAAGAACCTGTCGGAGGACACGGGCAGGCTGGAAGCGGAAATCAGGGACCTCTACGATCAGCGCGCGCAGTACCAGGCTGATCTGGACAGCTACCAGCGCACGGTCGCCGACTACGGCTACTAGGACGCCGCGCTAGAAAACGTCGAGATCGTTGTCGTCCTTGCGCCGGTCTCGGTTTTCGCGGCGTTCCTGCTGATAGGATCCCGTCCCTCCCGCATAGCCTGAGGCGGCGAACGGGCTGCGCCTGTCCTTGCCGGCACGACGGTCATCGTGGTGGACGAATCGGCAGCGGCACTCCAGGGCATTGCACTCAGGCAGCGGCAGCCGGGGAGCGGCACTCGACAGAAAGCGTCGGCCGCTCATTTCCTTTGCGGCGGCGCAGGCATTCGTATCAAACTTGATCGAAACGGCGTGGTACGTCGAGTCACCACTACCTGCGGGTTTGAATTTGGCGGGCTCCGGCGATTGCCTGGTCTGTGACCGGCGGCGGAAAAAAAGCCATAGGACGATTATCGCAATCGCGCCGCCAAGTAACGTCAGTTGCATGCTTGCTCCTCACGCCTGAATCGATACTTACCATGCACTGTAGTCCCATTCACATCAACTCGTCTACCATAATCTCCGCCCAGTAGGTCGCTCCCGAGACCGGTACGGGGCGCGTGATTTCCCGCGAGATCAGTATGTCCGGCACGAACACCTTGCTGAGCAGCGCATCGACGGTGGCGGGGTCGGATGTTGCGAGGTTCAGCTCCTTGTTCACTTTGAGACTGAGTTTGTCGAAGTTGGCCGAACCGACGCACATCCAGCCATCGTAGACAGCAGCCTTGATGTGGCTCATGCCGGGGTATTCAAAGACGCGGATGCCATGCTCAAGCAAGGTGTTGATCGTCACCTTGTTGCTGGCATTCAACGGGCCGTGATTGCCCCGTGCCGGAATGATGACGCGAACGTCGACACCCCTGCGGCGCGCCCTGGCGAGCTCATAGAGGGTTCGGTCGTCGGAGAAGTAGGGGTTCTGGATGTAGATATAGCTCCGGGCATTCTGGATCGCGGCGATCTGGGCCCGGTGAATCTGCGAGTTGAAATTCCTGGTCTGCAGCACGCGAAGCGGGTAACCGTCACGATCGGCGTGTTCCTGCTTGCCTTTCACGAAGCGCAATACGTTGGCGAAGTCGCCCAGCGGACCGCTGCGTGACCAGGCCTTCTCGGATTCGAACTGCAGCTGGTCCACGACGGGGCCCGTCACCTCCATCATCATGTCATGCCAGTCATACCGGTACTCGCGACCGATGTTCATCCCGCCGACGAACGCAATCTTCCTGTCGATGATCGTGGTCTTGGTGTGATCGCTGGTGAGCCACGGGTTGGTGACCTGGCGAACTTTGAGGTCGGATTGCTGCTCCAGGTAGCGCTTCATGGACAAGGGATGGTTGTGCGTGTCAGGCAGGGACTCCGAATCGGCCTGCGTCGCCAGCACGTTGCCCAGGCTGTCGATCATGACGCGGACGCGGACATCCTTCGCGCGCTCCCGGAGCTCATCGGCAATGGCGACAGCGAAGTCGTCGTTGTCGAAGATGTAGGTGCGGATGTCGACGCTCTCACGCGCCTGCGCGATGGCGTTCATGAGCCGCGCAAAATACTCATGACCATCGACGAGGAACCGGATCCGGCCTGAGTCCAGGCGAGTTCCCGTGGTCCTGTCGAGCAGGGATTCAAAGGCCGCAAGATCCATTGGCGCCCTCCGGCCAACGGCAGGGATGGGTCCGTCGAGAGCAGGCATTTCGAACGCGTTGAGCGAGACGCGCCGCAGCGCGCCACCGGTCGATTTGACGGTCAGCGAGCCGAGCGAAGCGACGTGCGATACCGGGCGATTGATCGGGTTCTCGTATACCGAGCGAACATAGAGCCAGCCGGCCTGCCCGAGACCCGCTGCCTTACGGGTCAAGTCTGACCGATCGCCGGTCGCGGTGGTGGCGCAGCCTCCTGCACAGCATGCGAGGGCGAGGAGCGTGGCGGCATGTTTCAAGATACCCATGATTCGACTCCGGTTCCGATAAGTCGAATCTAGCCAACGGCGCCTCCGGGAAACTGACGCTCGCGTGAGCGAATGCGATGGCTTCCTTAGGAAGTCCTGAGGAACCGCAGAAAACGGCGCTAACTACCTGAAAGTACTTTCTAGACGGCGATGGGGACCACGCCGAACAACGCCTGGTGAAAGTGCCCAACGACCGCAAAAGCCAGGATCCCGATGACGAGGGCGATCAGGTCGGACCTGGCCGAGGCGGTCGCAGAGCCTGTCCATGCGCCCTCGCGGCGGTTGATCATGACGATTTCGAACACGGCCCAGACGGCCATTGTGCCGAACAGGGCCAGCGAGCGGCTGTCACCGTTGGTCAGGAGGTGTGCAGAGGCCCAGAGCAGGGTACCGGCCATTTGCGGATGTCGTACCAGCCGCTTGATATGGCCATCCACGCGCGAGGAGAAGAACAGTACCAGTCCGGCAAGCACCAGCAGGGAGCTCAATAGTCCGGGCCCCATCGGCGGCGAATACACAGCGGTCGGGGTCGCGCCTTTCCAGCCGAATACCATCAGGAGTATTGCGGCAAGAATGAAAAGGGAAAACACCCCGCGGTAGGGCTGTTCCCCCATCGACTTGACGAGCGCGGTCCTCCTGGCCGGCGCAACGGAGGGGAACGCGTGTGTCACGAACCAGAGAATTAGTCCTGCGTACAACATGGCCATCCTGATCTCCCATGACGTTGATGCATGTGGCGCAAAGTATACTGCGCCCTGGCTCACTCGAAGGAAATAAGCAATGAACGCCGCGGTACAGTCGATTTCCTGGCAGGGCCTCGCCCTGGCTTTCGTGCCGACGCTCGTCGTGCTCGCCATCATGTGGCGATGGTCCGCGGGCGTCGGCAACGGCATCTATGCGACACTGCGCATGCTGGCTCAACTGCTGCTCATCGGCTATGTGCTGGTTTACATTTTCGAAACCGGTGAGCCTGGTGTCGTGCTTGCCGTTCTCGGGTTCATGCTGCTCGTGTCGAGCTGGATCTCGATGCAGCCCCTCAAGCACAAGTCACCGCGGGTCTACCGCAATGCCTTCATCGCCATTTCCTCGAGCGGTGTCCTGACGCTTGCGCTGGTCAGCCAGGCGGTTATCGGGATCGAGCCCTGGTTCGACCCGCGGTACCTCATTCCGCTGGCCGGCATGATTTTCGCCGGCGCCATGACCACGGTCAGCCTGGCAGGGGAACGGGTGCAGGCCGAGGTGGCAAGGGGCGGCAGTTACCCGGAAGCGCGGCGCATCGCGATGCAGGCTGCGCTTATCCCGATCATCAACTCGCTGTTTGCGGTGGGGCTGGTGTCGCTGCCCGGAATGATGACGGGGCAGATCCTGTCCGGTGTCTCGCCGATGGTCGCCGCCAAATACCAGATCGTCGTGATGTCGATGCTGTTCGGCGTAACGGGGATGTCCGCCGCGATGTTCCTTTACCTCGAAAAGAACGACCTGGAGAAGGCATAAAAAAAGGCCTCACTTTCGGGAGGCCTTTCTTTGAGAATTGGTGCCCAGGAGAGGACTTGAACCTCCACTACCTTGCGATAACTAGCACCTGAAGCTAGCGCGTCTACCAATTCCGCCACCTGGGCAAGCGAGAACCGCGTACAATTGCAGTTCCTGCGGGTGGCGCACTTTACTGAATGTGGCCGCCGCCTGTCAAACGACAATTCACGCAAGACACTGGAGCAGCATCACTTGCCTCGAAATCCGAAGAAGAACACGAAATCCCGCCAGGCGAAGTCCTACAAGCACCCGATCCCGGGCCCGAACGACCTTATCGATTTCCTGACAGAGGCGGGTAAGCCCCAAAAAGCGGACGCCATCCTCAAAGCGTTTAACCTGAAAGGCCAGCGCATGCGGTCCTTGCTCACGGACAGGCTCCACGCCATGGTTCGCTCAGGGCAGGTACTCGAGAACCGGCGGGGCGAGTATTGCCTGACGGCGAAGCTCGATCTCGTGACGGGTGTCGTCAGCGGGCATCGCGATGGCTTTGGCTTCGTCGTGCGTGACGATGGCGCAGGCGATGATATCTACCTGTCGGCGCGCGAAATGCGGTCCCTGTTCGACGGCGACCGCGTTGCTATCCGCGTCAAGGGTATGGATCGGCGCGGGCGTGCAGAAGGCGAGCTCGTCGAAGTCCTCGATCGCGGCAAACGCCAGGTCGCCGGGCAGTTCATCCGGGAACGGGGCATCGGCCTCGTGATTCCGGACAATCCAAAGATTTCGCACCGCATCCTGATTCCGAGGGACGGTTCGGGTGGCGCGAAACACGGCCAGATGGTCGTCGTGGACATTCTTGATTTCCCGACCCAGGTCGAGCAGGCGACCGGCCGCATCGTCGAGGTCATCGGCACGCCTGGCGAAAAAGGCATCGCCACGGACATCGCCATTCACTCGAACGCCATTCCCTTCAAGTGGCCAAAGGCCGTGCTCAACGAGATCGAGAAGTTCGGCAGCTCGGTCCCCGCAAGGGCGAAGCAGGGCCGGGTCGACCTGCGCAGCGTCGACCTCGTAACCATCGATGGCGCCGATGCCCGAGATTTTGACGACGCCGTCTTCTGTGAGAAGTCCGGCAGCGGCTGGCGCGTGCTGGTCGCGATAGCCGACGTCTCGCACTACGTGGACGTTGGCTCCGCGCTGGATGCGGAGGCGACTCGCCGCGGTACTTCGGTCTATTTCCCGGACCGCGTTGTGCCGATGCTCCCGGAGGTTCTGTCCAACGGGCTGTGTTCGCTGAACCCCAAGGTCGATCGGCTGTGCATGGTTTGTGAAATGCGCGTGGACGGCGAAGGCAAGGTTACGCGCGCGACGTTTTTCGAAGGCGTCATGCGTTCCAAGGCGCGGCTTACCTATAGCGACGTCAATGCTCTGCTCGAGGGCACGTCGACGACATCCGTGCCCAAGGCCCTGCAGGGATCAATTCGCGAGTTGCATGCACTTTACAAGGCCTTTGCGAAGGCGCGCGGGCGTCGCGGGGCTATCGAGATCGATCTCCCGCAGACCAAGTTCAAGCTTAACCGGGCTGGCGAGATCGAACGCATCGAAGTCGTGCCACGCAACGATGCGCATCGACTGATCGAGGAGTGCATGATTGCCGCCAACGTGCAGGCCGCGAAGTTCCTCAAACGTCACCGAATCCCCGGGCTCTATCGCGTGCATGCGAAGCCGGATCCGGATCGCTTCGATGAGTTGCGGCTTTACCTTGTTTCGCTGGGATTGAAGGTGGCCCATTCGGACCATGTG
This sequence comes from uncultured Chromatiales bacterium, assembly GCA_965368465.1. Lineage (GTDB taxonomy): Bacteria > Pseudomonadota > Gammaproteobacteria > Steroidobacterales > Woeseiaceae > UBA1847. Next base: position 168,794 of record CBDUMZ010000002.1, on the reverse strand, counting down.
CAGCCGCGCGATTTTACGAAGATCATCCGGCAGACTGCCGACCGGCCCGACGCCACGGCAATCATGATGACGATGCTGCGTTCGCTCACCCACGCGGAGTATTCGCCGACGAACATCGGTCACTTCGGCCTCGCGCTCGAATCCTACGCACACTTCACGTCGCCGATCCGGCGCTACCCCGACCTGCTGGTGCATCGAGCGATCCGTCACATCGTGCGCGGCGGCAAGCCGGGCAAGTACGACTACAGCGGCCGCGACATGGAGCGGCTCGGGACCGTTACTTCGGCGCACGAAAAGCGCGCGGAAGACGCAACGCGGGAGGTCGAGGCGTGGCTCAAGTGTCAGTACATGGAAGGCCACCTCGGCGACGAGTTCGACGGTGTCATCACGGGCGTCACGAACTTCGGCGTATTTGTCCAGGTCACCGAGTTGATGGTCGATGGCCTCGTGCATGTCACCAGTCTCACGAACGACTATTACAAGTTCGACGCGGGTTCCCAGAGCCTGGTCGGAGAACGCACCGGGCGGAAATACAGGCTGGGAGATCCCTTGCGCATCCAGGTGAACAAGGTCGACATGGACACCCGGCGGATCGATTTCCGACTGGCGGAGAAGAAACAGCGCAAGTCCGCGTGATAGGCAGATCATGAGCAAATCCCACTACATAACCGGCCTGCGGGCCGTCGAGCAGTTGCTGGCGGCGGAGTCGGCCGATATTCGCCGTATCTTTGCGGAGTACCAGACGGCAAATCCCCGGGTGGAGGCCGTGATCAAGGCGGCGCGCCAGAGCGGCATCGAAATCCAGGCCGCGAATCGGGCCCGGCTGACGCAGATCAGCGGCGAGGCCCGTCACCAGGGAGTGGTCGCGGAAGTGCGCCGCAGCACGGTCCTGGATGAAAGCGGGCTGCGGACGCTGGTCGAGACCCGGCTGGAGGGCGGCAAGCCGCTGCTGCTGCTGGTTCTCGACGGCGTGCAGGACCCGCACAACCTCGGGGCCTGCATGCGCACCGCCGATGCGGCGGGCGTGGACGCCGTGATCGTGCCGCGGCACGGCGCGGCCGGCCTCGGGCCGACCGTCAGCAAGGTGGCGGCCGGGGCGGCCGAGCAGCTGCCCTTCGTGCCGGTTGGCAACGTCGGCAAGGTGCTGGCCTGGCTTGGCGACTATGGCGTGCGTCGCGTCGGCACCAGCGACAAGGCCGATTCCAGCCTCTATGAGGCCGATCTGAGCGGCCCCGTGGCACTGGTCATGGGTCGTGAGCACACCGGCCTCGGCAAGGGCATCGCCAGCCGCTGTGACACGCTTGTCAGCCTGCCCATGCAGGGTGTCGTCTCGAGCCTGAACGTTTCCGTGGCTACGGGTATCTGCCTGTATGAAATCGCCCGGCAGCGATCCTTGTAATGGGGCAGGACCTTCGGTAGGATTCGCGTCCCCGTCCATCTGGCCGGGAATACCTTGCTGCACCGGATAGCCGGGCAGCTGTAATCCCTGGAATAACCCAGGCGATTTCATCCATAAGGGAAGACAATGAGACACTACGAAATCGTGTTTCTGGTCCATCCGGACCAGAGCGAACAGGTTCCTGCCATGGTCGAAAAATACCAGGGCATGGTTACCGAAGCCGGCGGCAAAATTCACCGTTCGGAAGATTGGGGCCGTCGCCAGCTGGCGCACCCGATCCACAAAATCCACAAGGCACACTATGCGCTGCTCAATGTTGAGTGTCCGTTCAAAGTGATCGCCGAGATCAAGAGCGCCTTCAAGTTTAACGACGCCGTCCTGCGCCACATGGTTCTCGCCCGCGACGAAGCGGTGACGGAAGCTTCGCCCATGGCGGTTGCCGTGGCCGAAGAGAAGGCCAAGGAAAAGGAAGCCCAGCAGCGTCGTGACGCCAAGGCTGCCGCCGAGGCCGCACAGCGTGCCGAGCAGGAGAAAGCGCGGCAGGCAGCAGAAGCTGAAGAGAAGGCTGCAGAAGAGGCTCCGGCCGACGAAGCTGTTGCCGAAGACAAGAAAGACGAAGCTGCGGCTGACGATGCCGAAGCCGCTAAGACCGAAACCGCGGCAGGGGATTCCGACGAATCCGCTGAAGCACGCAGCGCCTGAGGAGACCAGACATGAGCCGATATTCACGCAGGCGTAAGTATTGCCGTTTTACCGCTGAGGGCATCAAGGAGATCGACTACAAGGATCTCAACCTGCTCAAGGCCTACGTTACCGAGACAGGCAAGATCGTGCCGAGCCGCATTACGGGCACGAAGTCCCACTACCAGCGTCAGCTGGCAGCGGCGGTCAAGCGCGCTCGCTATCTCGCGCTGCTGCCGTACACCGACCGGCACTAAAAGCCGCCGGTCGTATAGTCAAGTGGCGGCACTCGCGACGTGGCTTGTTGCCCGGCCGCTGAACGCCATACTGGCGCTGGCTGTAACGCTGTTACTGCCTGCGCCGCAGCTTACCAGCGGTGTCGTCATGGTGCTGCTGGTCCTGGCACAAGGTACACGCCAGGCCGTGGTTGAAGCCCTGGTCGCAGGGGCAGCGGTGATGACGGCATCGCTATTGTTCGGCGCGTCCATGGCTTCGGCCATGATGCTGATAGCAGGCACCTGGGTGCCCGTAGTGTTGCTGGCCGTGGTTCTTCTGAGCACGCGGTCGCTGACGCTGACGGTACAGGTGTCCGTCATCGTTGCCGTTGCGATGATGATTGGGTTTTACGTCGTCGTCGCGGATCCGGTGGCCTTTTGGCAGCCGTATCTGGACCTGATGGCGGAAGTGGCAAGGCAGAGTGGCCTTGCATTGAATGAAGAGCTGCTCAATGCCGAAGTGATGACAGTATCGGCGACGCTCGCGTTCTGGATGTTGTACGTCACGGGCTTGCTGCTCGGCTACGGGCTGTATAAGAAGCTGCCCACTGAAACCAGCGACTATGGCTGGTTTCGCGATTTGAGTTTTGGGCGTGTCATCGCGTTCACTATGGCGCTGGTGTCTTTACTGGCGGTTGTGGTCGGCGTGACCTGGCTACAAAACGTTGCGTTCGTTATGTTCGTGGCGTTCTGGATACAGGGATTGGCGCTCGTGCACTTCATGCACGCAGAAAAGCTGATTCCGCCGGGCGCCGTTGTTGCAGTTTATGTGTTGGTGCCGCTGTTACAGGTCTTGATGATTACGGCGCTGGCAGTTGTTGGTTACATGGACGCCTGGTTTGGCTTTCGGCGTCGGATGAAAAAAGCGTAAAGGTTCGAAATATGAACGTCATTTTGTTGGAAAGCGTTGAAAACCTCGGTGGCATTGGCGATCTCGTCAAGGTCAAGCCCGGATATGGCCGCAATTACCTGCTGCCGCAGGGCAAAGCCGCCCTGGCGACACCCGAGAACATGAAGGCAATCGAAGCCCGCCGTGCCGAGCTTGAGAAAGCTGCGGCCGAAGAGCTGGCCAAGGCCAGGGATCGGTCCAAGGCATTCGAAGGCCTGGAGGTCGTCATTCACGCCAATGCCGGTTCGGAAGGCAAGTTGTTCGGCTCGGTAGGCCCCATCGACATCGTCGAGGCACTGTCTGCCGTGCAGGTCGACGTCGAGCGCTCCGAGATTCGGATGCCGGACGGTCCGGTCCAGGAGCTCGGTGAGTACACCGTCGGTGTGCACCTGCACACGGACGTCAAAGCCGAAGTGCTCGTCAAGGTTGTCGGCGAAGAGTAGCCAGAATTTGCAGCCGACGGCGCGCCGTCGGCTGTGTTACCTTTTAGCCAGGGATTTTACTGGCAGGGGATACCGATAAATGGTCCGAGCTCTGGACGACGGCTACGCAGGTGGGGGCGCCGAGCAGCGCCTCAAGGTGCCGCCTAACTCCATTGAAGCGGAGCAGGCTCTTATCGGTGGCCTGATGCTCAATGCCCAGGCCTGGGACAAGGTTGCGGACGTCGTGTCCGCTGACGACCTGTACCGCAAAGACCATCGCCTCATTTTCAAAGCCATTGCCAACCTGATTGAGGACGGCAGCCCTTGCGACGTCGTCACGGTATCGGAGCACCTCGATAACCGCGGTGAGCTGGATCAGGCGGGCGGGCTCGAATATCTCGCCATGCTCGCCAATGAGACGGCCGGCGCGGCCAACGCCCGCGCTTACGCGAAGATATTGAGGGAACGGTCGATGTTGCGTGCGCTGATCAACGCGGGCAACGAGATCAGCGGCAGCGCATTTGCAACGGACGGCCGGTCCGCAGCCCAGGTTCTCGACGATGCCGAGCGCATGGTCTTCGAGATTGCGGAGAAGGGCAGTCGTGGGCGCAAGGGTTTCAAGGCACTCAAGGACATTCTCCCGGAGACTGTGGATCGCATTGACGAACTGCATCAATCCGAAGGCAGTATTACGGGCATCTCGACCGGGTACAACGAATTCGACAAGATGACGGCCGGCCTGCAGGGCGGGGATCTCGTCATCATCGCGGGCCGCCCGTCGATGGGCAAGACAACCCTGGCAATCAATATTGCAGAGAATGCGGCGATAGGCTCGAAGAAGAGCACGGCCATATTCTCGATGGAAATGCCCTCGCAGCAGCTCGCGTTCCGCATGATTTCGTCACTGGGCCGGGTCGACCAGACCCATCTGCGTACGGGAAATTTCCCCGACGAGGACTGGTCGCGTATCAACACGGCCGTGCAGCTCATGTCCGAGGCGCCGATTCATATCGACGACACACCCGGTCTGTCGCCGACAGAAATTCGGGCCCGCTCACGGCGACTGCAACGCGAACACGGGCTGGACCTGATTGTTGTGGACTACCTGCAGCTTATGCAGGTCGAGGGCACCAAGGAGAATCGCGCAACCGAGATCTCGGAGATCTCGCGGGGCCTCAAGGCCCTTGCCAAGGAACTCAATGTGCCGGTGATCGCGTTATCGCAGCTCAATCGCAGTGTGGAACAGCGCACCGACAAGCGACCGGTCATGTCAGACCTGCGTGAGTCCGGTGCCATTGAGCAGGATGCCGACCTCATCGTCTTCATTTATCGTGAAGAAGTTTATAACCAGGATACGCCCCGCAAGGGCATCGCTGACATCTCGATCGCCAAGCAACGCAACGGTCCGATCGGTGATTTCCCGCTGACGTTCGTCGGCCGCTACACCAAGTTCGAGAACTGGGTGCCGGATACGTACAGCGACTACCCGGACGACGGGTACCAGTAGGCTTCGGGCTGCGCGCCCTCGAGTCGCCGTCTAGGCGGCGAAGAATCCCATCTTGACGCCAGCCAGCTGCACGACGTCGTTGTCGCTGAGCTTGCGAGCCTGGGGTCCGATCGGCTGGCCGTTAACGAGCGGGAAGTCGCCTTCCTTGCCCGACTCGACATGCACGATGTAGTAGCCCTCGGCGCGGCGCGTGATGGCCGCAACCTGAACCCCCGGGCGTCCCAGGGTCGTCAACGCCTTGGTCAGTTCGAGTTCGCGGCCGGCGAAGGCGCCACTCAGTACCTGTAGCTTGGCGAGTGGCAACGCGTTGGGGACATGCGCCGGATCGATGCCGGTGGCCGTCGCCGAATGGGAAACGCGTGGTGCGGCTTCCTCGGGCTTCTCTTCCGGCTTCTCCTCTGGTTCCGGTGCACGCGGCGCTTCTTCTTCCAGCGCTGCAGCCTCTTCCGGATCGAGCTTCACCGCATCCGCGACATCATCCCTTGCGTCACTCGCTGCCGCTGCCGCGACGGCGCGATCGGCGAGACGCTCGGCCTCGGCGAGCTGGTCGGCATTTTGCTGGCCGGTCGGGATGACCATGGTTTTTTCGAATTCGTCCTGCTCGGTTTCCGGAGCCTGTTGGTCGGAGAAGCGCAACTGATGATGGCCGATCGTGATGACGTCGCCATGCTGCAGTGCATGCTTCTTGATCAGCTTGCCATTGACGTAAGTGCCATTGGTGCTGTTCAGATCCTCGAGGAAGGAGTCGTTGAGAATATTGATGATGAGCGAGTGGTGGCCACTGACTGCAGGATTGTCGATGCGGACATCGTTGTCGGGCAGACGACCAATCGTGTACCGCTCTTTGGTCATGTTGTATTCAGCCAGGACCTGGTTGTCCAGGCTCAGAATTAAACGTGCCATGTTTTCTCGCTCTTAGACCAGTGCATCCTTACGGACGGAACAAACCAGCAATCTTCGCTATCAGGCCCTTTTTTGCCGGGAAGGCTTCCTTAACCTGAGCAAGCATTACTGACACGTTATCGCGTCCGCCGTGGTCGTTGGCCAAGTCAATAAGCTGTTGACCAACTACGTCAAGACTAGCATTAAAAGTACTGATAGTTAAGTGAATATCGTCATCTTCGACCATGTCCGGCAGGCCATCGGAGCACAGCAGATAGATATCGTCGGGCAATACCTCGTACTCGCGAACCTCGACTTCCACCGTCGGTTCAACACCGAGGGCCCGTGTCACGTAGTTGCGATTCGTCGAGCGCTGCGCCTCTTCCTCGGAGTAAAAGCCGCGGTCGACGAGCTCCTGGAGGAGGGAATGGTCAAGGGTGATCTGTTCGAGTGCCCCGCCGCGCAGCCGATAGGCGCGCGAGTCCCCGACGTGGGCGACGGAAACCTTGTCGTCATAGAACATGCAGGCGACGATCGTGGTGCCCATGCCCTCGCAGTGTGTCTGGCTCTGGGCGGTCTGATAGATAATCTTGTTTGAGCGATAGACGGCGTCGCGCAGGATGATGGACAGTCGCATCAAGCCACTGAGCGGGTCGATGTCGTTGAGCTCTTCCCGGGCCGCGCCCTCGGTTGCGAGCTCGGTGACAATCTGCACGGCTATGCCGCTGGCGACTTCGCCCGCGTTGTAGCCGCCCATGCCGTCCGCCAGGACCATGAGGCCGATATCCGGATTCGAACCGATCGCGTCCTCGTTGTGTTCACGAACGCGTCCCGTATCGGTCAATTCGGCAAATTCAATTTTTCCGCGCAAGCTCATCGTCAGGGTTCTTATCGCTCTTTGCTTTTATGAAACTCGAGCGCAATTCCTCAGCGCAATCGCCATTTCGGCGCCGCAGGAAAAGCGATCGTTCGGACGTTTGGCCATAGCTTTGGCCAGGACGGCGTCAACGCTGGGTGGTATACCCGCGCGCCGGGATGAAACCGGTGCGGGGTCTTCAGTCGTTATTTTTGTCATTAGTACAGCGATGTTCGATGCGCGGAATGGCACCTCACCTACCAAAAGCTCGTACAGGGTAACACCAAGCGAGAATAAGTCCGATAGCCCTGTGAGGTTTTCTGCGCCCAGCTGTTCCGGCGACATGTACATCGGTGTACCGAGGACGATGCCTGTCTTGGTGCTGTTGTTGTCCGTAATGCGGGCAACGCCAAAGTCACTGATCTTGAGCGACCCTTCTTTCGGGTTGTACAGGAGGTTGGCAGGCTTGATATCACGATGAATGACGCCCTGGTTATGGGCGTAGTCCAGGGCCTCGGCGGTGGCTGCGGCCAGTTCCAGTGCACGCTTCGGCGCCAGCAGCTTCTTGGGGTCGGTATACGTCCGTAGCGGGATCCCGGGTACGTACTCCATGGCGATATAGGCGAGTCCTTTTTCCTCGCCTGCGTCGTAGACGGTGATGATGTTCGGATGCGTCAGGCGACCGGCTGACTCCGCCTCACGATAAAACCGAAGCCGTGCTTCCTTGAGCTCCTCGTCCTCAAATTCCTTTTCGATGGGAATCGCCTTGAGGGCGACCGCGCGGTTGATACGGGGATCCCTTGCGAGGTAGACGGCGCCCATGGCGCCACGCCCGATCCGTTTCTCGATGACATAGCGCCCGAGGCGCTGCGGTGCCCCTGTCAGCTTGCGTGCCGTCAGCGTGTCGTCATTACTTCGCGCCGTGGCGCTGTGGGTACGTTTCATCCACTCCAGTACGGCTTCAGCACGCTCGGGCTTGGCCTGCTGTTCGAATGCGAGCGAAAGCTTGTACATGACCGCCGCAACCGTCTCCGAGGGGTTGCAGCGGCGAAACTCGGCGAAGGCGGGCTCGAGGCGCCCTGCCGCAAGAAAGTCCGAGCCCTTTTTGAAAGCGTCAACGGATGCTTTCTTCAGATCCGCAACCAGGTATGCGCTGAGTATGCCCGCGCCGATAAAGAGCAGGATGGGTCGACCGAGGTCGATGCGCGCGTGCAAAGCATAGAGGAGCAGCGCTTCGAACAGCACCAGCGCCAGCACACCGCCGACCGTCAGAACCAGGATCTCTTTGCGGTTTCTTTCCGGCATGAACAAGATGGCAACAATCGCGAGTAGCGCCGGCAGCAGGAACTCCATTGCGCGGACCCAGGACGGTGCAATGATCATGCGGTTGTGTTCTATGTCAGCGAGGAGGGCCGCTGTAATCTCGGCATACGTGACGAACTGGCCTGAGGGCAAAACTTCGACGGAACCGACCACTTCCTTGTCCGTATCGACAAATACCGTTGCAGCCCTCAACAGATCGTCGTCCCTCATCTTGAAGACGTCGGCGGCTGCCAGGCGCGGTATCTTCTCGTAGCTGGAGAAGTACACCGCGTCATCTGTTCTGGACATGCGCGGTGCGGTCGCGGTGGCGGAGCTCTCGAACGCGATCGCGAGTGACAGTGACGGCGACATGGCCCCGCCGTTGAAATGCCAGAGATTGGAGCGCCGCAGTACGCCGTCGCTGTCGGCTACGTGCTGGACGACACCGCTCTTGCCCGAGATCTCTGCAAAGCGGTGATGCTGCGGGACGAACACGGGCTTGCCCGATGCCAGCAGGGGAGACCAGCCAGGCAGTTCCGCCGCAGCCGGGATCTCCGGTGGATTCGGCAGGATGATACGGCTGACATCGAGCGCATTCAGCTTCTCGATGACCTGGCCGTACTCCGCGATCACCTTGTCCGGCGATGAACGGCCGGCGTCGATGCTCACGATATAGGCATTGCTGAGTGCTTTGGCTGGTCGACTACCCGCCAGCTGATCGTAAAGCACACGGTCGGCAGACAGGAACCACTGTGCCAGCGGGCCATACATCAACAGCAGCAGCACACTGACAAAGCTGAGCGCGATTATGCGGTTGCGTTTTTGATTTTCTGCCGTCTTCAAAGCGAGTCAGGTCCCTGTTTATAAGGGCAAAATTATAGGGAAATGCATCGTTCCGTAATGAGATAGGGTTGGCACTTTTTATGTAATACTCGCTCCAAAAGGCGGTGCTATCATTGGCCTGTACCGAATCGCGTGAATTTAACAATAATTTACCTCGCGGTCGTGCCGATTCGCTCTTACTTGACAGATAACTCTTTTAAAACAAAGACATACAGCCTATGGCCAAGGCAAAGACTGCCTACGTTTGCTCGGAGTGCGGCTCGTTCAGCGTGAAGTGGGCGGGGCAGTGCCCCGAGTGTGCTTCCTGGAACACGCTGGCAGAGACAACCATCAATACACCGCGACCCACCGGCGGCCCGGGCAAGGCAGCCACGACACTCGCGGCGCTTCCGGACGGTATCGAGGCCCGCTACGCGACGGGCTTCGGCGAATTCGACCGCGTACTCGGTGGGGGACTGGTGCCGGGTGCGGTGATTCTGCTGGGCGGGGACCCCGGCGTCGGCAAGTCCACCTTGCTGCAGCAGGTCTCGGCGAACCTGATGCAGGACTTGCCGCTCTGCTATGCGACCGGCGAGGAATCCTTACGGCAGATCGGACAGCGCTCATTGCGCCTGGGTCTCGACGCGGCATCAATGAACCTGCTGGCGGATACGTCGCTCGAAAATATCCTCGAGCAGGCGCGGCGCTGCAGCGCGAGGGTCCTGGTCATCGACTCGATCCAGACAATGACGAGCGAGAACCTGCCGTCGGCTCCCGGGTCTGTCGCGCAGTTGCGTGAAGGCGTTGGTCGCATCGTGCAATTCGCGAAACAGAATGAAGTGTCGGTATTTATTATCGGGCATGTGACCAAAGAGGGGGCGATAGCGGGCCCGCGCGTCGTCGAACATATGGTCGACACGGTGCTGTATTTCGAAAGCGACCCCTCCAGTCGCTACACCATGATCCGTTCGGTGAAGAACCGCTTTGGTGCGAGCGGTGAAATGGGTGTCTTTGCGATGACCGAAACGGGGTTTCGTGAGGTCAGCAACCCCTCGGCCATCTTCCTGTCCCGCGAATCGGTCGACGAACCCGGCAGCATTGTCTCGGTGGCCTGGGAGGGCAGCCGGCCGCTGCTCGTGGAAATCCAGGCGCTGGTTGCTGACGGCAGCAGCAACTACCCGAAGAGACTGGCACAGGGTGTGGACCAGAATCGGCTGGCTTTGCTGCTTGCCGTTCTGCAAAAGCACGGCAGCCTCGCGGTCAGCGACGAGGATGTGTTCGTCAATGTCGTGGGCGGCCTGCGCATTGCCGAGACGGCCGTTGATTTGCCGACGCTGCTGGCGATCGTTTCCAGCTTTCGCGATCGAGCCGCACCGGACAGGCTGGTGTGCTTCGGTGAGATCGGCCTCGCCGGGGAGATCCGGCCTGTGCGCTTCGGGACCGAACGCATTGCTGCCGCGGCCAAGCAGGGCTTCAACAAGGCAATCGTCCCGGTGGGCAACGTGCCGAAACAGCCACCGAAGGGTATCGAGGTGATCGGCGTAAGGCGCCTTGCCGACGCGCTGGACGCAGCCTGGTAGGCTATTCCTCGACTATGGGTTGGCCGACGCGCACCGTACGGATCCGGTTGTCGTCTACTTCCACGATTTCGATCGGGTAACCGTTGACTTCAAGGCAGGTACCGGGCGCCGGGATGGTCTCCAGGAGTTCCACGATCAGGCCGTTGAGTGTCTTGGGCCCGTCGGTCGGCAGGTTCCATTCCTGCGAACGGTTCAGTTCGCGGATGTTCGCGGTGGCATCCACGATAAATGTATCCGACCCCTCCGACACCACGTCGTCGATATCGTCTGCCGGATCGGTCGTGAACTCGCCGACAATCTCTTCAAGAATGTCCTCCAGCGTAACGATTCCCTGGATATCGCCGTATTCATCGACGACCAGCGCAGTGCGTTCCTTGCGCCGCTGGAACTGCACGAGTTGCTTGCTGAGTGGCGTACCCTCGGGAACGAAATACGGTTCCGTCAGGAGCTGTTGCAGCGCGGTTTTCGTCAATTCCGTCGTCGCGAGATTGGCGAGCTTGCGCAGGTGCAGGATGCCGACAACCTGGTCAATGCTGTCGCGGTAAACCGGCAGGCGCGTGTGTTCGCTGTTTGAAATCGTCTTCTCGATTTCCTCATCGTCGTCGTCCAGATCGATGCCGATGATTTCGTTGTGCGGCACCATCACGTCGTCGACCGTGACTTGCTCCAGGTCGAGAATGCTGAGCAACATGGTTCGGTACCGGCCGGAGATACGCGACCCCGCTTCGTGCACCACGGTTCGTAGTTCCTCCCGGGTGAGCGCCTGCAGTTCGTTGTTGCTGGAGCGCACGCCGAACAGGAACAGCACGCCGTTGGCGCACAGGTTGGTGAGCCATACGAGCGGATAGGTGATCTTGAGCAAGGGGTAGTAAACCAGCGCCGCGGGAAACGCCACGCGTTCCGGGTGCATCGCGGCCAGGGTCTTCGGAGCGGTCTCGGCAAACACGAGCACGATCAGAGTAAGCACCACGGCCCCGAGGGCCGCGGCGGGTTCGCCGCCGAGTTTGAATGCGAACACGGCTACGAGCGAGGCCGCGTAAAAATTGACGAGATTGTTGCCCAGCAGGATGAGGCCGATCAGTCGATCGGGCCGCCTGAGAAGATACTCCGCAAGGCGCGCGCCCCGGTGGCCATGACGGGCCTTGTGCCGCAACTGGTAGCGGTTAAGGCTCATGAGTGCTGTTTCCGAGCCTGAGAAGAAGGCGGAAAGCATCAGCAACAGTGCAAGCAGGCTGATAGTACCTGCTAAGGGAACGTCATCGCCCAAAGAAGGGCACCTCCGAAAGTGTCAGAACAACTGCAGTTCAACAGCCCGCCTACGGCGAGTCAAGAACCGGTGTCTCAGCCCCAGCTACGATTGAAAACTTCCTCGAGAATGAGCCGGCTGCCGAAATAGGCCACGCACAGGACCGCGAACCCTCCCAGGTAGAGGCGCACCGCCTGCTTACCTCGCCAGCCACGGTAGAAACGCCCGGCGAGCAGCACGCCGAAGATGAGCCATGCCAGCAGGGATAAGAGAAACTTGTGAGCGAGATGTTGTTCGATCAAATCGTCGACGAACGAGGAGCCGGACACGATCGCGAGCGTAAGGCCGGCAAAACCGGCCGCGGCCAGACCGAACAGTAGCTTCTCGGTGGTCTCAAGTGGCGCAAACAGCTGGCTCACCGCGGACAGTTTTGCGGCCTGCAGGCGCCGCTCCTGAACAAGTGCGTAGAGCGCCACCAGCGCACCGACTGTCAGTAATCCGTACGACAGCAAGGCGACCAGGATGTGCGCGCGAACCTGCCACGCAAGGGCATGTCCCTGCGATGGGTCTCCCGAGGTGCCCATGAGCAACACGGTCAGCGCAGCCAGAAGGATCAGGCCGCCGCTGATGCCTCGCAGTGTCGGTTCGATCGCCGCAATGAGGCCGATAATCGCCAGTTCCAGGCCGATCATCGAGACGGCGTTGCCGACGGTCAGGTTGAAACCGTTGGCCGGCAGGATCAGGCCGAACAGAGCTTCGCCATGTACGACCATGCCTGTGGCCACAAGAATGGCGGCTACCGCGAACAGGGGTCTGGAGCGGGCATCAAAGCGGGGTAGCCGGCTGGCTATAAACGCCCCGGCAGCCAACAAGTACAGGAAAAGAATTGTGATTTGAGACACAGAAACCCGGTAGGCAATACCCTAGTTTGAGATCATCCCACAAGCACCAGATTAAGAGAACCCTCCTCATGCGAATTCGCGTACTAGGCTGCAGTGGCGGGATCGGTGCAGGTGCACAGACGACCGCTTTGCTTATCGATGACGATGTGTTGATCGACGCGGGCACGGGTATTGGCGATCTTGAGCTGGCCGATATCGATTCGATTCGTCACGTCTTCCTCACGCACGCGCATCTCGATCACATTGCAGGATTGCCCATGCTGGCGGACAGGGTGTTCGACGAGAATTTCGAAGTGCCGCTGACCGTCTACGCGCGTGAAGAAACGCTGCGTGCTGTCAAGGATCACCTGTTTAACGACGTAATCTGGCCGGACTTCACGAAGCTGCCGACGCCGGAGAATCCCATGCTGCGATGGCACGTCACCGGTCCCGGGGACACGATTACCATCGGGCACCGGGACTTCTATGCGGTTGACGTCATGCACACCGTGCCGTCGCTGGGCTTCACGGTGCAGAACTCAGGTGGCGCATTCGCGGTGAGCGGCGATACCCGAACCAACGAAACGCTGTGGCCCGTCCTCAACGCCTGCGCTGACCTGCGTGTACTGGTCATCGAAGTGTCGTTCCCCGATGAAATGGCGGCACTGGCACTGGAATCCGGCCACTACACGCCCAGGTCCCTGACCGAGGACCTGAAGCGCCTGAAGCACGATCCGGAGATCTGGCTGACCGGGATGAAGCCCGGCGAAGAGGAGCGGATCTACAAGCAGGTTGTCAAAGCGGCACCGGACAAAAATATCCGGATGCTGTCGCGCGGAACCATCCTGACGGTTTAAACTCCGCCCATGTTTGACAATCTGACCGGGCGTCTGTCAGACGCCGCACGACAAATTACCGGCAAAGGCCGGTTGACCGAATCCAATATCAAGGACACGCTGAGGCAGGTGCGACTGGCGCTGCTCGAGGCGGACGTCGCACTGCCTGTTGTCAGGACGTTCATCGAACGCGTCAAGGAACGCGCGCTGGGTGAAGAGGTCGGCAAGAGCCTGACCCCGGGCCAGGCCTTCGTAAAGATCATTCACGCAGAACTCGTGCAGATCCTGGGAAGCGACACGGTGCCCCTGGACCTCAAGGCCCAGCCCCCGGTCGTGGTCATGCTGGCGGGGCTCCAGGGTGCCGGCAAGACAACGACGGCAGCCAAGCTGGCGCGGCGCCTTATCGAGCGTGACAAGAAGAAAGTCATGCTCGTCAGCGTCGACATACACCGCCCGGCGGCCATCCTGCAGCTGCAGACCCTGGCAGGTGAAGTGGGTGCGTTGCACTGCGCGAGCTCCGCAAGCGACAAGCCCGTCAAGATCGTGGACCGCGCGCTCGATGAAGCGCGCCGCTCGCACGCAGACGTCCTGATCGTGGACACGGCCGGCCGACTGCATATTGACCAGGGCATGATGAGCGAGGTGCGGGAGGTTCATGCCAGGGCTGCGCCGCATGAGACCCTGTTCGTGGTTGACAGCATGGCCGGCCAGGATGCGGTCAATGCGGCGACAGCCTTTGGAGAGAGCCTGCCGCTGACGGGCATTGTCCTGACCAAGGCCGATGGTGACGCCAAGGGCGGTGTTGCGCTGTCCGTGCGCGAGGTGACCGGCAAACCGATCCGTTTCATGGGCGTTGGTGAAAAAACGGATGCGCTCGAGACGTTTCACCCGGACCGGATGGCGTCACGCATCCTCGGAATGGGCGATGTGCTGTCCCTCGTCGAGGAAATCGAGCAAAAGGTCAACAAGGACAAGACCGAGCAGCTCGCGAAAAAACTGAAGAAGGGCAAGGGCTTCGACCTGTCGGATCTGAAGGACCAGCTCGAGCAGATGATGAACATGGGGGGGCTCGCCTCGATGCTCGAAAAGCTGCCATTGCCGGGCAATGTCAATCCTGCCGCGCTGCAGGACAGTGCCAACGAACAGAAGATCAAGCGCCAGATCGCCATCATCAACTCCATGACGCCGGGCGAGCGGCAGTTCCCCCGGGTGATCAATGGCTCTCGCAAGAAACGCATCGCGCTGGGTGCCGGTCAGCAGATCCAGGACGTCAATCGCCTGCTGAAACAGCACCTGCAGATGGAAAAAATGATGAAAAAGATGTCCAAAGGCGGCATGAAGAAGATGCTGCGGGGCCTGCCGGGCGGTGGGATGCCCCCCGGCGGAATGCCACCCGGATTTCGTTGAAATCGCGGATTAATCGCCGATTTTTCGGGCAAATCGGGCAGGAATCGGGCCCACTCCGGACGAAAATTCTGTGGTAAGCGCCAAGGTGCTGAATTACAGGGGATTTTTGGCCGGCAAAACGCTTCACATTTGGCCCAAAACCCGTACAATGCGCCGTCTACTCGGGCCTGCCCGAGTCAAGGCATGTCTGCCTTCCTTTGAATTTAATACGGAAATGTAATGGTAAGTATTCGACTTTCGCGCGCTGGCGCGAAAAAGCGTCCTTTCTATCACCTGGTCGTTACCGACTCACGCAATCGTCGTGATGGCCGGTATATCGAGCGTGTTGGCTTTTTCAACCCGGTTGGCCGCGAGCACGAGGAGAATCTGCGAATTGACTTCGAGCGCGTGGATCAC
The DNA here is from genome assembly GCA_965368465.1 of uncultured Chromatiales bacterium. Classification (GTDB taxonomy): domain Bacteria; phylum Pseudomonadota; class Gammaproteobacteria; order Steroidobacterales; family Woeseiaceae; genus UBA1847. The sequence continues at coordinate 153,413 of CBDUMZ010000002.1, read as the reverse complement.
TGGATCAGCCAGGGTGCACAGCCGAGCGATCGCGTTGCCTCCCTCCTGAAGAAGCATCGCAAGGCAGCAACGGCGAACTGATTGGGCGTCACGACTCAACCCGTCATCCTGGGCCGTATTTCCGGCCTGTTCGGAGTCCGGGGGTGGGTCAAGGTGTACTCGTACACCGAACCGCGTGAAGCGGTACTGAATTACGGTCGCTGGCTGTTGTCCTCGAAAGACGGGTGGCAGGAAGCGACAGTCGCTGAGGGTCAGCGGCATGGCAAGACCGTCATCGCGCGGATCGAGGGATACGACGATCGCGACGCGGCAGCCCGGCTCATCGGCACCGAGATTGGCGTGCCGCGAGACGATTTGCCGGAGACTGGCGGCGACCACTACTACTGGTCGGACCTGGAAGGTCTGCGCGTGGTGGGTCGGGATGGTGCCGAACTGGGCAGGGTGGACTACCTGCTTGAAACCGGCGCCAACGACGTGATGGTGGTCAAGGGCGAAACGGAGCGATTGATTCCCTTCGTCATGGACAAGGTGGTACTCGGTGTTGACCTCGCCAGCGGCGAGATCAGGGTCGACTGGGAATGGGACTGACACAGTGCATTTTGATGTCATCAGCCTGTTTCCCGAAATGGTAGCGACGATTGCCGAATACGGCGTCGTGGGACGCGCACAACGCCGCGATCTGGTAACGCTGGATATCGAGAATCCACGTGACCACACGAGCGATGTGCACCGCACGGTGGATGATCGACCGTACGGCGGAGGCCCGGGCATGGTGATGAAGTACGAACCACTGGCCGGGGCAGTAGCCGCCGCACGAGCGAGGTCACCCGAGGGCAGCCCGCTCGTGTACCTCTCGCCGCAGGGCAGGGTATTCGATCAGGCAACGGCGAGACGCTTCGCCGAGCTGCCCGGGTTGATTCTGCTTGCGGGCCGTTACGAAGGCGTCGACGAGCGATTCATCGAGTCGCAGGTCGATGAGGAATTGTCGCTGGGCGATTTCGTGCTTTCGGGTGGCGAGGTGGCCGCGATGGCAGTGATCGACGCCGTTGTTCGATTGTTGCCCGGCGTGCTGGGCGATGATGAGTCTGCAGCCCAGGACTCCTTTATGGAGGGACTGCTGGACCACCCGCATTACACGCGGCCGGAGCTTGTCGATGGTCGCAACGTGCCGGATGTATTGTTGTCCGGCGACCACGCAGAGATTGCGCGGTGGAGATTGAAAGAGGCCCTGGGTCGCACCTTTGTACGACGCCCGGACCTGATCGAGAAACTTGGATTGAATGACGAGCAGCAAACGCTGCTCGACGAATTTTTGAAAGAGCAGAGACAATGAGCAAAATTATCGAAGCGATCGAACAAGAGCAGATGGACAAGGAAATCCCGCCATTTGCTCCTGGCGACACCGTCGTCGTACAAGTGAAGGTCAAGGAAGGTGACCGCGAGCGTTTGCAGGCCTTTGAAGGCATCGTGATCGCCAAGAGCAACCGCGGCCTGAACTCGTCGTTTACGGTTCGCAAGATCTCGCACGGCGAAGGTGTCGAGCGCGTGTTCCAGACCTACAGCCCGGTCGTCGACTCCGTTGCCGTCAAGCGCCGTGGCGACGTTCGCCGCGCCAAACTGTACTACCTCCGTGGTCGTACCGGTAAGGCAGCGCGCATCAAGGAAAAAATCTAGTTTTCATCAGGAATTCATCACCCCGGCAGAGTCATCGCCGGGGTGCATTCCGATATACTGCGGGCCAGCGACAAAAGCTGAACCAATTACTCTCAGTGGGGTCCGTGGACATATGAACAAAGCACTGCTCATTGGTGTTTGCGTCTTTGCGTTGAGTGGCTGCGCCTCGCTGGTTTCCTCAGCGACGAGCGGCTTCACGGACAGCCTGTCCGCGTCAATTCTCGACCAGGACGACCCGGAAACCGCGAAGGCCGCGTTGCCGACCTTCATGGTCACAATCGACAGCCTGATTCGCAACCATCCCGACGATCCCGATCTCCTGGCATCCGGTGCCACGTTGTACGCGTCTTACGGCGCGATATTCGCGGACGACGAATTGCGCGCGTCGCGGCTGACGACAAAGGCGCGCCGCTACGCATTCACGGCCATTTGCGAAACCTATACGCCGTCCTGCGACTGGCCGGACAACAATTACGACGAATTTGTTGCAACGCTTGACGGCATCAAACCCAGGCACAGCGAGATTCTCTACACCTACGGCTTCGCGTCCCTGGTCTATTTGCGAGCTCACAGTTCGGACTGGAACTCGCTGGCTGAATTGCCGCAGATCGAGGCGTTGTTCAATCGCTATCTGGACATAAGTGGCGACGAAGTTAACGGCGCCGTCTACACCTATATGGGAATATTGCTGACCCTGCGACCGCCGGCCCTCGGAGGCGAGCCTGAAAAAGCTCGCGAGTATTTCGAGAAGGCTATTGCCCTCACCGACGGGCGCGACCTGAGCGCGAAAGTCGAGTATGCGCGCGGCTACGCGAAGTTGCTGTATGAGCGTGAGTTGCATGACCGGTTGCTCAAGGAAGTAATCGCTGCGGACGCGGCGCAAGACGGATTTACGCTGAGCAACGTGCTCGCAAAAGAACAAGCAGCGGCCTTGCTGGCCGAAGCAGATGACTATTTTTGAACGAGATGACGATGAAAAGACTGATCCTGACAATCCTCGTACTGTGCTTTAGCCTGCCGCTGCACGCGGCGACGCTGAAGATCGCTACTGTGACTCCGGAAGGCTCCCAATGGATGACGGAAATGCGGGCGAGTGCCAAGGAGATCAAAGAGCGCACCGAGGGTCGTGTACAGATCAAGTACTACGGCGGTGGTGTCATGGGCAATGACCAGAAAGTGCTCAGCCGTATTCGCATCGGCGCACTGCAAGGTGGCGCGTTCACGCCAACGGCGTTGTCGTCCCAGTACCCGGATCTGAATCTCTACGGCTTGCCGATGGTGTTCGATTCGGAAGAGGAAGCGGCCTATGTGCGCGAGCAAATGGACGCCAAGCTGCGGCAGGGCCTCGAAGACGCAGGCTGGGTGAACTTCGGTTTCGCGGCCGGGGGATTCGCAATCCTCATGTCGAACACACCGGTCACATCGCTTGCCGACCTGAAAGGGAAAAAGGTATGGGTGCCCGACGGCGACACGATAAGTCGTGCGTCAATGGAGGCCATGTCCCTGTCGCCCGTCAATTTGCCGTTAACCGATGTGCTCACCGGTCTGCAAACAGGCCTCATCGATATCGTCGGCATGTCACCGATCGGGGCGCTGGTCCTGCAATGGCACACCAAGGTCAAGTATGTCGTCGAGCTGCCGCTCGTTTACACACTGGGTTTCATGGCGATCGACAAACGTGCTTTTTACAAGCTCGATCCCGCGGACCAGGCGATCGTGCGTGAAGTCATGGAGCGCACTTACCGGGATTTCGACAAGTCGAACCTTGTTGACAATCAAGGGGCACTTGAGGCCTTGCTGAATTCAGGCATCGAAAGCACGCCGTTCAACCTCGATGAATACCGGAAGGTTCGCGAAGTAACGAGGGTCTCGACGGAAAAGCTCGGCCGGGACGGCGCATTCACGATGGCGTTGTACGAAGAGATGATGCGGCACGCCGCCGACTATCGTAACGGCCAGCAAACAGCGGCAAATTGAAGAAAGCGCTCGATAGGCTGGATCGCGCAGGGCGGTTTGCCGAGAACACTGCGCTCGTCGTTCTGCTGGCGACAATGATTGGTGTCGCCGTCGCCCAGATCGTCAATCGGCAGCTGCTGGGCAGCACGTTCAGCCTTGCCTGGGCGGATGAGTTGGTCAAGATGATCGTCCTGTGGCTGGCGATGGTCGGTTCGATAGCCGCCTGCCGGGACAACAAGCACATCCGCATCGACCTGATTACTCATATCCTGACCGGCAACATCGTTTCGTGGATCAAGGTCGTTGTCGATCTGTTTGCCGCTGCCGTCTGTGCAGTGATCGGTTGGCAGGCCTATCGTCTCGTGCGCGAGGAAATGAGCTGGGGCGATACGATTCTAATCGATGTCCCGATGTGGATTGCACACGCGATCGTGCCGCTCGCCTTCCTGCTGATCAGCTACCAGTTCCTCGTCCGCGTCGCGAAGCTGTTGCTCGGCATCTTCACGGCTGAACAGGCCGAGGAAGCGTCATGATCTTCGTGAGCCTGTTGTTGATCGTGCTGGCGGTTCTCGGGGCCCCGTTGTTCACGATTATTGCCACGAGCGCGATGGTCGGCTTCCACAACAACGACACGGAGTTGATGACCATTGCGCTGGAGTTGCTCAGCATCTCGCAGATGCCGATTCTGACGGCTATTCCTCTATTTACCTTCGCGGGCTACCTGCTCAGCGAAAGCAAGGCGCCGGGTCGGCTGGTGCGGCTGACGAGCGCCCTGTTCGGCTGGATGCCGGGCGGTCTGGCCCTGGTTTGCCTGGCCGCATGCGCGTTCTTCACGGCCTTCACGGGCGCATCGGGTGTCACGATCATTGCGCTGGGCGCGATCCTTTACCCGGCCCTCAAGCAGGACGGCTACGGCGATCGCTTCAATCTTGGACTGGTTACGTCATCTGGCAGCCTGGGCCTGTTGTTCGCACCGTCGCTGCCACTGATACTCTATGGCGTCGTTGCCGAGGTCAGCATCGATGACCTGTTCCGCGCAGGCATTCTTCCGGGCCTGATCATGCTGGTGATGCTCGGTGGCTACAGCATCTGGGTGAATCGCGACAACCGCAAGCCGCTGAGTTCGTTCTCGCTACGCGAGGTCGGGAGCGCCTTGCGAGCGGCGATCTGGGAGTTACCGCTGCCGATTGTCGTGCTGGGCGGTATCTACTCCGGTTTCTTCGCTGTGTCGGAAGCTGCGGCGATCACAGCCCTGTACGTCTTCATTGCCGAGGTACTTATCAATCGCGAGATCCCGTTCCGCGAGTTGCCGCGAGTCATACGCGAATCGATGGTACTCGTCGGCGGCATCCTGATGATCCTGGGTGTATCGCTGGCGTCGACCTACTACATGATCGACGCCGAGGTGCCGCAGAAACTCCTGCAATTCGTGGCTGAGCTCGTCAGCAGCCCCACGTCGTTCCTCGTTTTGCTCCTGTTGTTCCTGCTTGTGCTCGGTGCGATCCTCGATATTTTTTCGGCCATCGTGCTGGTCGTGCCACTGATCCTGCCGATCGCGGCCGGGTTCGGTGTGAACGAGGTGCACCTCGGTATCGTATTTCTTGCGGCGATGCAGCTCGGCTACCTGACGCCACCTGTCGGCCTGAACCTGTTTATCGCGAGCTATCGATTCAACAAACCGATCATGCATGTCTACTCAGCGACATTCCCGTTCCTGGTAATCCTCATGCTGTCGGTTATTCTTATTACGTTCCTGCCGGAACTGTCCCTTGTCTTCCTTTCCGGTGACTAAGCGAGAAGGTGTAACGTGCGGCCTATAATTGTATTCGGTGTGTTCTTGTTGGCGTTCGCGCCATTCGCGGTCGCGTCACTCGAGGACGTGCAGCTTCCCGCCGGCTTCGTCATCGAGGAGTACGCAGACGTACCCCAGGCACGCTCCCTTGCGCTGGGGGACAAGGGGACGCTGTTCGTATCGACTCGCCAGGGTCGTTCCGTGTACGCCGTCGTAGAGCGTGCGGACGGTTCCACGCGCACCATTGAGCTGCTTAGTGGTATGAGTACGCCGAATGGCATCGCGTTTCACGACGGTGACCTGTACGTTGCGGAGATCGACCGCGTCTATCGTTACGAAGATATCGAAGATCACCTCAACGATGCGCCGGCCGGTGAAATTCTCGACATCGACCTGCCATCGGACAGTCACCACGGTTGGCGCTATATCGGTTTTGGTCCGGACAACAAGCTCTACATCAGTATTGGTGCACCCTGCAACGTGTGCGATGAGTACGGCTACGCAGAAATCATTCGAGTCAATCCGGACGGGTCCGGGCGTGAGACCTACGCATCCGGCATTCGCAACTCCGTAGGCTTCACGTGGCACCCGGACTCCAATGAGCTGTGGTTTACAGACAACGGGCGAGACATGCTGGGCGACGACCTGCCGCCCTGCGAGCTGAATCGTGCGGCACGCCAGGGACTGCACTTCGGATTTCCGTACTGCCACGCGGGCGAGATCCTGGATCCCGAGTATGGGAAAGGGCGAAAGTGTGAGGACTACACGCCGCCGGTCCAGAAACTGGGGCCACATGTGGCGCCCCTCGGCCTGAAGTTTTACACGGGGGACATGTTTCCCCCTGAGTACCGGAACCAGGTCTTTATCGCGGAACACGGCTCATGGAATCGGTCCAACAAGATAGGCTATCGCGTTTCGATCGTGCGGCTGGAAGGAGATACAGCCGTCTCGTACGAGCCTTTTGCCTTTGGCTGGTTGCAGGGAGAGTCGGTCTCCGGTCGCCCTGTGGATCTGATCGTAAAGGAAGACGGTTCGTTGCTCGTCAGCGACGACTACGCGGGCAAGATCTATCGCATCAGCTACGTTGGCGATGCTGTTAAGGAAATGGCGTATGAGTAGTGGCAACTTCGTGGTGCGCTTTTTCGGCGCGATCTGGCGCGGCGCCGATGGGCTGCGTAAAGTCCTGCATCTGTTCCTGCTGCTGTTCCTGTTCCTGCTGTTCTTCGGCGCGATCTCCGGCGACGCTCCGCACCTCGTGCCTCAGCGCGCGGCGCTGTTCCTGCAGCCGGCAGGCCCTTTGGTTGAGCAGGTGGCGGGCGATCCCTATGACCGCGCTGTCGCCCAACTGACGCAAAAGCCGGTGCCCCAGACCTTGGTGTCCGACGTGGTCGAAGCGCTGGATTCTGCGCGCGACGATGATCGCATCGAGATCGTGCACCTCGAGCTTTCGGCGTTGGGAAGTGCCGGCCTCAGCAAGTTGCAACGTGTCGCCGCGGCGATGGCGCGCTTCCGGGAAACGGGCAAGCGCATCGTTGCGAGCGCCGACTACTACTCACAGCAGGCCTACTACCTGGCGGCCCATGCCGACGAGGTGTACATGCACCCGGAAGGCATCGTTTACCTGCAGGGTTACGGCGCCTATCGCAATTACTTCAAAGACGCGATCGATCTGTTGCGTATCGACTGGAACGTCTTCAGGGTCGGCACTCACAAGTCCTTCGTTGAACCCTACACGCGAATGGACATGTCGCCGGAAGATCGCGAATCGCGACTGCACCTGATCGAGCAGTTCTGGCGTATGTACCAGGATGACGTTGTCTCCGCGCGCGGCCTTGCACCAGGCGCTATTGATGACTACGCGCAAAACATGGTGCAGCACGTCGCGAATGCGAACGGCGATATTGCGCAAGCCGCCCTCGACCATGGCCTGATCGATGACCTGCTCGGGCGTGCCGAGTTGCGCGAGGTCCTGCAAGGCTACGTTGGCGTCGATGCCGATGACGATTCCATGTATGCGGCCGTGGGCATGGCTAACTACCTCGGGCAGGCGCGTCTCCTGGGAGGGGATCGCCTGAAGTCAGAGAATATCGCGATTATCGTCGCGGCCGGTGACATCCTCGACGGTTCACAGCCGCCCGGAACCATTGGCGGTGAGTCGACAGCCTTGCTGCTGCGGCGTGCGCTGACCGACGAGTCAGTGAAAGCCGTCGTGCTCAGGGTGGACAGCCCGGGAGGCAGCGTGTTCGCTTCCGAGGTAATCGCCCAGGAAATCGAGGCACTGCAGGAAGCCGGAAAGCCCGTTGTGGCGTCCATGGGGAGCGTCGCGGCGTCCGGCGGCTACTGGATTTCCGTCGTCGCGGACCGCGTGCTCGCAAGTCCGGCGACAGTGACCGGATCCATCGGCATTTTCGGTATGGTGCCGACGTTTCAGCGAACGCTGGACATGGTCGGTGTCGCGACCGACGGGGTAGGGACCACTCCATGGGCGGGCGAACTGCGTAGTGATCGCGCAATGGGCGAACACACCAAGCAGCTTTTCCAGATGGTCATCGAGGATGGCTACAACGACTTCATCTCCGGCGTGGCCGAGAACCGTGAGCTCGACAAGGATTACGTGGACTCCATTGGCCAGGGGCAGGTATGGACCGGCAACGATGCGTTCGAGAACGGGCTGGTCGATCAGCTCGGGGATCTCGACGATGCAATCGTCGCGGCTGCCGAACTGGCAGGGCTGGCCGACGGTGAATACGGTGAGAAGCTGATCGAGAAACGGCTGACCGCGACCGAGCAGATGATTCTCGACTTCCTGACGATCGTGCAGGTGGCAGGAATCGAGCCCGGCGTGTTCGTCAGGTCACCCTCGGCGGTCGAGGTATTTGCAGACCGGATGCAGGAACTGTTGTTTGATGTCCGTCGATTCAACGATCCGAAAGGCATGTATGCGCACTGCTTTTGCGAGCTGGATTGAGCCCTGTCCTACGCACATTTCCGAATTGACACTTCCCACCCCTGTTACATACTAAGGTCGCGAAAGGGCAAATCTGGCGAAAGCCAGTGACGCAAAGCCACGGGTCCTCGCATCCTCCGCGACGCATTTCGCTACGCCACGAAGGACCCAGGATCGCCGGGCTGCCGACACCGTATATGGCTTACCAAAAGGATATGAGTCATGTTTTCCGTGCAGAAGATCCCGGTTTCAGTCGTTCTACTGACGCTGCTCGTAGCGTATTTCTTCTTAACCGGACAGTTGCCGTAGGAGTCTGAGCACGTAGCTGGAACGACCCAGGACTATTTCGTGAGATAGAAGGAAATAGTCGTCACTACACGTACATCTTTTTCGATCTTCATCGTGTCGGAGTAGTTTTCTCCGACATCCTTGATGATGAATCCGCCTTGCCTGGCAAAGCGGATGCCGCCGACGTCGACCCCGGCATTCGACGCAAACTCGTTTGCCGCCAGGCGCGCGTTGGTGGTTGCTTCCTTGAGCATCTCGGGCTTGATCTCGTTCAGGCCCGTGAAGTAGTAGGAAGGTGCGTTGTTGCGAATGTCGACACCTTGTGCAATGAGCTCATTGAGCTTGGAGCGCGCCTCGGACACGAGCCGAACCTTGTCGGTTTCGACCTCGATCGAACCCGTGAGGTAGAAGCGTTCCTCGACAAGGACCTGGTCGTCGTCTCGAAACTCCTGGTGGTTGTAGTCAACGACCCCGGGCGTAATCTCCGCTTCTTCGAAGCCGCTTTCCAGCAGTATCCCCACGATCTTCGACCGGTCGGCCTTGGATTTCTCGTACAATGCCTGGATTGCGGCCTCGTCCCGGCCCGACACGGTGTACTGGATACGCCAGAACGCGCGGTCGGCCTCGACCCTGCGTTCGGCCAGGCCTTTGACTTCGGCCGTGTTGATACCCACGCTGGAGTTGTACATCGTTTGGCCGACAAAATAGCCGGCTGCCGCGATACCCAGCGACAGTATCAGCGCAGGCAGGAAAGTGAAGCTGCGATTCGTGTGGCTCATATCAGTTCCAATGCAGGATGACTTTACCGGACTGGCCGGACTCCATCAGTTCGAATGCCGGCTGGAATTCGTCGATATCGAAATGATGCGTAATGATCGGTTCCATGTTGAGCCCGCTCTGCAGCATGCTCGACATTTTGTACCAGGTCTCGAACATCTCTCGACCGTACACGCCTTTCAGGATCAGCCCCTTGAAGATGACGTCATTCCAGTTGATGGCCATGTCGCTCGGGGGAATACCGAGGATGGCGACCTTGCCGCCATGATGCATGGTGCGCAGCATGTCGCGGAAGGCCTGCGGATTTCCGGACATTTCCATGCCGACATCGAAGCCTTCGACCATGCCGAGTTCCTTCATCGTGTCGTCGATGGTCGTCGACGTGACATTGATCGCGCGTGTTGCACCCATCTTGCGCGCGAGGTCGAGACGATAGTCGTTGACGTCCGTAATGACGACGTGGCGAGCGCCCGCGTAGCGAGCGATGGCGACGGCCATGATGCCGATCGGGCCGGCGCCCGTGATGAGGACGTCCTCGCCGACAAGGTCGAACGACAATGCCGTGTGGGTGGCGTTGCCAAGGGGGTCGAGAATGGCTGCCATCTCGTCCGAAATCGCATCGGGCAGCTTGAACGCGTTGAATGCGGGGACCGAGATGTACTCGGCAAACGCACCCGGACGGTTCACGCCGACACCGAAGGTGTTCATGCACAGGTGCCTGCGGCCTGCGCGACAGTTGCGACAGACGCCACAGGTGATGTGGCCTTCAGCGGAGACGCGATCGCCGATCTCGAAGCCCATGACCTCGATACCCTTGTCGACGATCTCACCGCTGAATTCGTGGCCGACCGCCATTGGTACGGGGATTGTCGCTTGCGCCCAGTCGTCCCACTTGAAAATGTGAATGTCGGTGCCGCAGATCGCGGTGCGCTTTACCTTGATCAATACGTCGTTGTGGCCGACCTGCGGTTTCTCGATGTCCTCCATCCAGATGCCGCGTTCGGCTTTCGCTTTGACCAGTGCTTTCATCATCGTGTCCTTGATTGAAGCCTAGCTGATTACGCCCAGTTCACGACCGACATCCGTGAAAGCGTCGATCGCCTTGTCGAGTTGCTCGCGAGTCAGGCCCGCGGACATTTGCGTGCGAATACGGGCCTGACCTTTCGGTACGACCGGGAACGAGAAGCCGATGACATAGATGCCGCGCTCGAGGAGTTTATCCGCCATCGTCGTTGCCAGTTTCGCGTCGCCCAGCATGACCGGGATTATCGGGTGCTCGCCGGGTTTCAGGTCAAAGCCACGCGCCGTCATCTCGCCACGGAAATAGGCCGCATTTTCGTGCAGCTGTTGCTGCAGCGAGTTGTCGCGTTCGAGCAGGTCGAGCACGGCGATCGATGACGCGGCGATCATCGGCGCTACCGAGTTCGAGAACAGGTAGGGGCGGGAGCGCTGGCGCAGCCAGCCCACGATTTCCTTGCGGCCGGACGTGTAGCCGCCCGACGCGCCGCCCAGTGCCTTGCCGAGCGTGCCGGTAATGATGTCCACGCGGCCCATAACGCCGCGGTACTCATGCGTCCCTTTGCCGTGTGCGCCCATGAACCCGGCCGAGTGGCAGTCGTCGATCATGGTCAGCGTGTCGAATTCGTCGGCCAGGTCGCAGATGCCTTGCAGGTCGGCAATCGTGCCGTCCATCGAAAACACGCCATCGGTTACGACCAAACCCACTTTGGCGTCGCTTGCAGCTTCGAGTTGTGCGCGCAGGTCCGCCATGTCGTCATTGGCGTAGCGATAACGCGCGGCCTTGCACAGGCGGATGCCGTCAATGATGCTGGCATGATTCAAGGCATCGCTGATCACGGCATCATCGGGGCCGAGCAGGGTTTCGAACAGGCCGCCGTTTGCGTCGAAGCACGAAGGGTAGAGAATGGTGTCCTCGGTACCCAGGAACGCGCTGATGCGTTCCTCGAGCGCTTTGTGAATCGTCTGCGTGCCACAAATGAAGCGTACCGAGGCCATGCCGTAGCCGTATTCGTCGAGCGCCTTGTGCGCCGCGGCAATGACTTCCGGATGGTTGGCGAGGCCGAGGTAGTTGTTCGCGCAGAGATTCAGTACCTCCCTGGTGCCGCCGTTTGACTTGACCTCGATAGCGGCTTGCTGGGGTCCGGCGATCAGGCGTTCCTTCTTGAACAGGCCTTCGCCGTGGAGGGCTTCGGTTTGCTCGGCGAGCGAGGAGAGGAATTTGGCGGGCACGGGATTGCTCTTCTGGGTGGTTGGACGCAAAGTATATCAGCAGGAAGAAGGAGATCGACTGTGGCTGACCGCAACTTACGGCTCGACAGATGGCTGTGGTTTACGCGCTTTTACAAGACGCGCTCGGCCGCAAGCGCCGCGGTGCAGGGCGGGCATATTCGCTTGAACGGGGAGCGATCGCGGAGCTCGAACAAGGTGACGATTGGCGATCGGATTCGCGTAGTCCGCAACCAGCTTACCTACGAACTGACGGTTGTGGATATTCCGTCACGGCGCGGACCGGCGGCCGAGGCACGGGCCTGTTACAGCGAGGCCGAAGAGAGTATCGCCGCGCGGGAAAGTCACCTTGGCGACCTGCGCAGCGATCGCCTGCGGATGCCGACAACGCCCGGCCGGCCGGACAAACATACGCGCCGCATGCTGCGCGACAGGAATCGTGGGAAAGGCTGAAAATCCGTGTCAATACGAGTGCCGGTCTCGCATTTAATACCCTATAATCGCCGGCCTCAGGCCCGCCTGCGGGCAATAACACGAATCCACTCGACGTGGACGTACGGAGTGTCTTATGAGCTTCATCGACCAACCGGCTGCGCAACCCGGCAGCATTCCCTACATCAACGACAAGTACCTCGCTGACGAGCAGACGATCGTCCGGGAGCTGGCCGCGCTGGCGGATCCCGGTGAGTCCGCGCGCAGGAAGATCCTGGATACGGCGGCGCAACTGGTTCGCGCCGTCCGCAAGAACACACAGAACGAGGGCGGCATCGAGGCGTTCCTGCAGCAGTACGACCTGTCGTCGGATGAAGGCGTATTGCTCATGTGCATCGCGGAAGCCTTGTTGAGGATTCCGGACGCCGACACGGCCGATCGCCTGATCGCGGACAAGATTACGTCGGCAAAGTGGCAGGACCATGTGGGTACCAGTGATTCCCTGTTCGTCAACGCCTCGACCTGGGGCCTGATGCTGACAGGCAAGATACTGACGCTCGATGAGATCTCGGGACGCAGTCCGACGCGGCTGCTCGGTAAACTGGTGACGCGTGCCGGTGAGCCCGTAGTGCGCAGTGCGATGCGCCAGGCCATGAAGATCATGGGGCACCAGTTCGTCATGGGACGCACGATCGGCGAGGCGCTGAAACGCGCGCTCAAAAGCACCGACCTGCCGTACCGCTATTCGTTCGACATGCTGGGCGAATCGGCGCTGACGGCAGCGGATGCGCAGCGCTACCTGGACAACTACCACACGGGCATCAAGAGTATCGCCGACGGTCCGCAGGTCGACGCTCCGGACGTTTTCTCAGCGCCCGGAATCTCGGTGAAACTGTCGGCGCTGCACCCGCGCTACGAGTTTTCTCACGAAGAGCGTGTGATGGCGGAGCTGCTGCCTGCCGTGCGGGAACTCGCCCTGCATGCGAAGGAAGTCGGCATCGGCCTGACGATCGATTCCGAAGAGGCGCATCGACTCGAGCTGTGGCTTGGCATATTCGAGCGCGTTTACCGCGACCCGGCGCTCGACGGTTGGGACGGCTTCGGTGTGGCGCTGCAGACCTACCAGCGGCGTGGTAACGACGCCATGCGCTTCCTGATCGAGCTGGCCGGCGATGTCGGTCGACGTATCCCGGTGCGGCTGGTGAAGGGTGCGTACTGGGACAGCGAGATCAAGTGGGCACAGGAACAGGGGCTCGAGAGTTACCCCGTGTATACGCGCAAGTCGCATTCGGATGTGTCGTACCTGGCGGCGGCGCGTGCTGCGCTCGACGCGGGCGAGAAGATCTACGCGCAGTTCGCAACGCACAACGCGCACACACTTGCCAGTATCCTGCATTTCGCAGGATCGCGCCGCGATTACGAGTTCCAGCGACTGCATGGCATGGGTGAGGAGCTGTATGCCGAGGTCGTCGACCCGGAGAAGCACGATCGGCCATGCCGCGTATATGCGCCCGTCGGCAACCACGAAGATCTGCTGCCGTACCTCGTGAGGCGGCTGCTCGAGAACGGCTCGAACACGTCCTTCGTCAACAAGATCGCCGATGAGTCGATCGACGTTATGGACATCGTCGCCGACCCGCTGGAACTGGCAGCCAGGCACGATTACGCGGCGCACGACCGGATTCCGGCGCCGGCTGATATTTTCCAGCCGGAGCGCGACAACTCGCGAGGTATCAACCTCGCGGACCGCGGTGTCAGCCGGCAACTGCTGACCGATCTCCATGCGGCGAGCCAGAAGCCGATAACGGGCAGGCCCATTATCGGCGGGCAAGAGGTAGACGGCAGGGAGGATCCTTCGGTCAATCCTGCAAACATCTCGGAAGTCGTCGGCGTCTGCCACCAGGTATCTGAAGAACATATTGACCGGGCTATCGAACTGTCGGTCGCCGCACAGCCGGCCTGGGATCGCCTGGGCGGTCACGAAAGGGCGGATATTCTCAACCGGGCAGCCGACCTGTTTGAGGCTCACAAGGACGAGCTGTTGCGCCTGTGCGTCATGGAGGGCGGCAGGAGTATCCCTGACTCCATTTCCGAGCTGCGTGAGGCTGTCGATTTCATGCGGTACTACGGCGCCCAGGCGAGAAAGCATTTCGGCGATCCGATCGTGATGCCCGGACCAACCGGGGAACGCAATACGTACACGATGCGGGGGCGCGGTGTGTTCATCGCCATCAGCCCATGGAACTTCCCGTTGGCTATTTTTACGGGGCAGGTTACGGCGGCGCTCGCTGCGGGCAACGCGGTGCTCGCGAAACCCGCCGCGCCAACGCCGCTGGTGGCGTACCGTGCGGTGCAGCTGCTGCACGAGGCAGGTGTGCCGGCGGACATCCTGCATTTCATTCCCGGCAGCGGCAGGCTCGTTGGCGGCAGGGCGGTTGCCGACCCGCGCGTGGCGGGCGTGGTGTTTACCGGCTCGACGGAAGTCGCTCAGACCATCAACCAGACGCTGGCGAGTCGCAATGGCCCGATCGGCGTGCTGATCGCCGAGACGGGCGGTCAGAACGCCATGTTTGTCGACAGCTCGGCATTGCCCGAGCAGGTCGTGCACGACGCTATCTATTCTGCGTTCAACAGCGCCGGTCAGCGCTGTTCGGCGCTGCGCCTGCTGTGCGTCCAGGACGAGATCGAACCGCGCACGCTCGACCTGCTCAAGGGGTACATGGATGAGCTGGTCATCGGCGACCCGCGGCATCTGTCGACGGATGTCGGGCCGGTCATCGACGATCCCTCAAGGGTTACACTGGATGCGCATATCGAGCGCATGGCCAGGGAGCAGAGGATCGTACATCGATGCACGCTACCCGATGAAACCCGCAGCGGAACCTATTTCGCACCGACGCTCGTGGAAATCGACGACATCGGCGCCCTGACGGAAGAGCAGTTCGGTCCGGTGCTGCACGTGGTCAAATTCAAGAGCCGCTACCTGGACAAGATGCTCGCCGCCGTGAATGCGACCGGTTTCGGGCTGACCATGGGCTTGCACAGTCGCATCGACTCCAGGGTGGCCGGCGTTGCCGCGAATTGCGGGGCCGGTAACCTGTACGTGAACCGCAACATGATTGGTGCGGTGGTTGGCGTGCAGCCGTTCGGTGGCAGGGGGCTGTCCGGCACCGGGCCGAAAGCCGGCGGTCCGAACTACGTGCAGCGCTTCGGTACCGAGTTCACGTTGAGCAACAACATTTCGGCGGTCGGTGGCAACGCGAGCCTTCTTACGCTGGGCTCCGATTGATGACGGCGGTCAGTGTATTCGACATTTTCAAAATAGGGGTCGGCCCGTCGAGTTCCCACACCGTGGGGCCCATGAAGGCGGCGCGCGCGTTCGTCGACAGTATCGAAGGGCAGCCTGTCGCCCGGATCGACGTAACCCTGTTCGGGTCTCTCGCCTGGACGGGCAAGGGGCACGGCACCGACTCGGCCATCCTGCTGGGCCTTGCCGGCCACCGGCCCGAAACGATCAATGCCGACGAGATCGACGGCCTCCTCGCGATTATTCGTGCGGACAAGCGAATTGACGTTCCGGGTATTGGCGCGATCGGTTTCGACCCCGGGACGGACATCGCGTTCAACCTCGAGCGCGAACTGGATCGCCATACCAACGGCATGACGTTTCGTGCGCTCGATGCCGACGGTGCAACCCTGCGGGAAGACAACTATTTCTCGGTCGGTGGCGGCTTCATCGCGAGGAATGACGAGCCCGAGGTGGCGGGGCACGACCGGGAGCCGCCGCTGCTGTTTTCGACCAGCGCGTCACTGCTGGAGCTGGCGGCGGCGAACAATCTCAGCATTGCCGAACTCGTGTTTCGGAACGAGCTGACCTGGGACACCGAAGAGAACGTCGAGAGGCGACTGGACGAAATCTGGGCGGCGATGAACGCCTGTATCGATCGCGGCATGAGCACGGATGGTGTGCTGCCCGGGCAGATGTCCGTCCTTCGCCGCGCACGCAAGCTGGCCACCAGGCTTTCGAGTCGCGGCGAACCCCAGGCCCTCGATGCGATGGAATGGGTCAACGTCTACGCGATCGCAGTGAACGAGGAAAACGCCTCCGGAGGTCGCGTCGTCACGTCGCCAACCAACGGTGCTGCGGGGATTATTCCCGCGGTCATGCGCTTCTACGCGGACTTCGTTCCAGGGGCTGACGCGAGACGTATCCGGACATTCCTGCTGACGGCCGGCGCGATCGGCATACTCTACAAGGTCAACGCATCCATTTCCGGTGCTGAGATGGGATGCCAGGGCGAGGTAGGTGTTGCGTGCTCGATGGCGGCCGGCGGGCTGGCCGCGGCGCTCGGCGGTTCCAATGACCACATCGAAGAAGCGGCCGAGATCGGCATGGAGCACAACCTGGGGCTAACCTGTGACCCGATTGGCGGGCTCGTTCAGATTCCCTGTATCGAGCGCAATGCGATGGGTGCTGTAAAGGCGATCAACGCTGCCAAGCTTGCCATGCATGGCGATGGAACCCACAAAGTGACGCTTGACCAGGTGATCGAGACGATGCGGCAGACTGGCGAGGACATGTCGTCGCGTTACAAGGAGACCTCCCAGGGCGGCCTGGCGGTCAACGTACCGCAGTGCTGAAGTCAACCGGGCCAATTGCCCTGTCGAACTGCGTCGATCCGGAACGCGCGCAGTTCGACGCCCTCCAGGCAGAGCCTAGGCGACCGGCTTCTTGGGCCAGTCGTGGACGAGCAGCCGGGTCTCAGGCCGTTCGTAGAGGAACCAGTCATCCCGGTCGATCTCGACAGACACCACGCCGGCCGTGGGGAGATTGTGCGTCAGCCCGGGTACCAGGTAATTCACGAAATCCGTCAGGCCGGGGTTGTGGCCGACGATCATCAGGTTATTGAAGTTGTTGTCCTGGGCGACGACCACGTCCAGGATCTCGTCGAGTGATGCAAGATACAGGCGGTCGTCCTTGTGCAGGAACTCGCGCGGGTAGTTGATGGCGCGGGCGATGATCTTGGCTGTCGTCCAGGCACGCGTGGCCGGGCTCGAGACGATCTGCGACGGACGTATGCCGTGATTCTGCAGGCGCCGGCCCATGACGGGCGCGTCGCGCTTGCCGCGGTGATTCAGGGGGCGCTTTTCGTCGGGCAGACCAGTCTTGCTCCAGCTGGATTTTGCATGGCGTACAATAGTCAGTGTTTTCAAGATATTACAGCCTACACTTAAAACTTACATCAAGCCGGTTTGCAGCCTTGCTTCCTCGGTCATCATGCCAACATTCCAGGGTGGGTCAAAGACCAGCTCCACGTGGACGTCGGACACGGTCGGTATGACGGCAATTTTTTCGCGTGCGTCCTGGACAAGTACATCGCCCATACCGCAGCCCGGTGCGGTCAGCGTCATGTCGACGCTGACCGATCGTTCGCCGTTGCCGAGTGACGTGACATCGCAGCGATAGATCAGTCCGAGGTTGACGATATCAACGGGGATCTCCGGATCGTAGCAGGTCTTGAGCTGCTCCCAGATCACACTCTCGATATCTTCGTCAGTGGCGTTTTCCGGTATCGCCGGCGGCGGCACGGGCTCTTTTCCCAGTGCGTCGGCGTCGGCGCCCGAGATTCGAAAGAGGTTGCCTTCGACATACACGGTAAAACTGCCGCCCAGCGCCTGGGTGATGAAGCCCTCGGTGCCTTCGCGCAGCGTTACGACTTCGCCAGCCGGGATTATGACGGCGCTGACATCGCGCATAAGGTTTACGGGCTCATTGGTGTGACCGAACATGCTGCAACTTACTCCGTGGTGGCCGGTACGGCGTCGTGATTCAGTGCTGAACGCAATGCATGCCAGGCAAGCGTCGCGCATTTTATCCTGGACGGGTACTCGCGGACGCCGTCCAGCGCTCTCAGTTTCTCAAGGTTGTTCGCGAGCTCGGCGCTCTCGTCGCCGGCCAGGCGTCCGGCAACGGCGGCGCAGCAGCGCCGGGCCTGCTCGACAGGCAGGCCGGTAACGGCATCGGTAAGAAGCGATGCCGAGGCTACGGAGATCGCGCAGCCGCTCCCCTCGAAACTCGACGACTCAATATTGCCCGCGTCGTTCACGCGCAGGTAGAGCCGCAGTTTGTCGCCGCACAGCGGGTTGATGCCGTCAGCGGTGTGGGTCGCATCGTCGAGCCGGCCGAAATGGCGCGGGTTACGAGAATGGTCGAGTACCAGCTCGCGATAGAGGTCCTGCATGTCGCGCGCGGTGCCCGTCATGCAAAGATCTCTTTGGCCTTGTCGAGCGCGGCGACAAGCCGGTCGACATCGTCGCGGTTGTTGTAGAACGCAAGCGACGCGCGCGCGGTGCCGGACAGGCCGAAGCGCTGCATGAGCGGCATCGCGCAATGGTGACCGGTACGTATGGCGACGCCCTGGTGATCGAGGATGGTACCGAGGTCATGCGAGTGAATGTCGTCGAGCAGGAACGACTGTGCGCTCGCCTTGTGGCGTGCCTCGCCGATCAGTCGAATTCCCTCGATCTTTTTCAACTCGGCAACCATGTAGTCATGCAATGCCTGCTCGTAACTGGCGATGTTCGCCATGCCGATGGCCCGCAGGTAGTCGATCGCCGCACCCAGCCCCACAACGCCAGAGATGTTCGGTGTACCCGCTTCAAACTTGTAGGGCAGCTCGTTGTAGATCGTCTTGTCGAAGCGGACCTCGAGAATCATGTCGCCACCACCTTGCCAGGGTGGCATCGACTCCAGCAGTTCCTCCCGTCCGTAGAGGACGCCTGTGCCGGTCGGGCCGAACATCTTGTGTCCGGAGAACGCATAGAAATCGCATCCCAGTGCCTGCACGTCGACATCCAGGTGCGGGACGCCCTGCGCCCCGTCGACGAGCACGGGGATACCGCGTTGCCTCGCGTGCTCAATGACCTTGTCGAGAGGACAAACGGTGCCGAGCGCATTGGCAACGTGCGCGATACCGATCAGGAATACTTTGTCATCGATGAGTTCAAGCATCACGTCCAGCTCGACCTCGCCCTTGTCATTGATCGGTGCGACAACGAGCTCCGCGCCCGTTTGTTCGCAGACCAGTTGCCAGGGCACGATGTTGGCGTGGTGCTCGAGATGCGTAATCAGGATCTTGTCGCCCGGCGCAAGGCGAGGGCGGCAGAAGCTCTGCGCGACGAGGTTAATAGCCTCGGTGGTGCCGCTGGTGAGGACGACCTCGGCGCGTGAGCCCGCATTAATAAACTCGCGGACCTTGTCGCGCGCGCCCTCGTAAGCCTCTGTTGCACGCTGGCTGAGCGTGTGCACGCCGCGGTGTACATTGGCGTGGTCTTCTCGTTGATAACGGGCAACGGCATCAATCACGACGCCGGGCTGCTGCGCAGAG
The DNA here is from genome assembly GCA_965368465.1 of uncultured Chromatiales bacterium. Taxonomy (GTDB): domain Bacteria; phylum Pseudomonadota; class Gammaproteobacteria; order Steroidobacterales; family Woeseiaceae; genus UBA1847. The sequence continues at coordinate 133,912 of CBDUMZ010000002.1, read as the reverse complement.
GCTGCGCTGTCAAGGTACACCAACGGTTGGCCGTGAACCGATTGGTTCAGCGCCGGGAAATCCGCTCGCCAGTCTGCCGCTGCGATGGTCCTTACGGGTGCGCCCATCAGGAGAAGTCCTCGTCCGTGTTGATCAGCACGGCGAGCCGTGCCTCGACCAGTTCGCCGACCGTCGCCTTTGCTGCCTCGACCGGTACCCGGGAGACCAGTCCCGCCGCGAACGCGTGCATCAATATCCGGGTCGCATGCTGTTTGTCCAGCCCGCGGGTGCGCAGGTAGAAAAGTGAAGTCTCATCGAGCTGGCCGACCGTGGTGCCGTGGCTGCATTTGACGTCGTCTGTATAAATTTCGAGTTCGGGTTTGGCGTCGATCTCCGCCTTTTCCGACAGGAGAAGGTTGTGATTGGCCTGGTCTGCATCCGTGCCGTCCGCGCCCTCGTGCACGATAGCCTTGCCGTTCCATACACAACGGCACTTGCCGTTCAGGATGCCACGATACTCTTGCCGCGAAACGGCCGGGCCAACGCGATGATCGACGCGTGTGTGATTGTCGATGTGCTGTCCGTCGCCCGCCAGGTACAGGCCGTCGAAGGAGATTTCGGCGCCAGGGTTCGCGATATCTATCAGGATGTCATTGCGTACAAGTCCGCCTCCCAGGTCGAAGCCGGCCGACGAGAATTTTGCGTCGCGACCCACGCTGACGTGCGTGATCCCGGTCTGTACGTGATTGAGGTCACGATCCTGGATACGCACGTGCCTGGCCGACGCATTGTCCCCGACTGCAATTCTGACGACCGCATTGGCATAGTGATCTGCTGCGCCGAGCGACACGTGGTATTCGACCAGTTCGCCTGATGAATGCGCTGCGAACTCCACGTCGACATAGGACTGCGAGGTCGCGGCGTCGGCTGCGCCATCGATCAGGAGAATGCCGACCGGTTTCGCCGGCGTTCCATCGATGCGCACGCGCAGGCCGTCGAGCAACAGCGCCGTATTGAGTTCAACGAGCGCGTTTTCAGCGGTTGGCGCTGCATCCACTCGCGCGGCCGTGATGCCGGGAATTTCATCCGGAAGGCGCAGCTCGCCGTTGGCAATTACAAACCACGTCGCATCGATCGACGAGGTGATGCGTGCTATATCTTCGGCGATTTCGGCGGCGACGGTGGCGCCGCCAGCATCGAGCCAGCGCGTCGTTATCTCCCGCGCACGCGACAGGTCCGTGTATTTCCAGTCCTCATCGCGAGTCGTCGGCAGGCGGTCGACGATGGCCTGCAATTTGTCGGTGGAGAGACGCGTCATCCGCTGGCGGCCTCACGCACCCAGTCGTAGCCCTTTTCTTCCAGTTCGAAGGCCAGGGATTTGTCACCGGACTTGATGATCCGTCCTGCCGACAAAACATGCACGAAGTCCGGCTCGATGTAGTCGAGCAGGCGCTGATAGTGTGTGACAAGAACGATCGCCCGATCCGGATCTCGCAGCGAATTCACGCCTTCTGCAACGGCCTTTAGCGCGTCGATATCGAGCCCGGAGTCGGTCTCGTCGAGGATGGCCAGCTCCGGTTCGAGCATTGCCATCTGCAGGATCTCGTTGCGTTTCTTCTCGCCGCCGGAAAAACCTTCGTTCACGCCGCGATTCAGGAACTTCGGGTCCATTCCAAGCGTCGCCATTTTTTCCTTGGCGAGTTTGAGGAATTCGAACGCGTCGATCTCGCCCAGCCCCTGGTGCTTGCGCTTGGCGTTCAATGCGGCCTTGAGCAGGTAGGCGTTGTTGACCCCGGGAATTTCAACCGGGTACTGAAAACCGAGGAAGATGCCTTCCCGGGCGCGTTCCTCGGGTTCGAGTTCCAAAAGGTCAACGCCCTTGAACGTGACGGAGCCGCCGGTGACTTCGTGGTCCTGGTGGCCCGCGACAACCTGTGCAAGCGTGCTTTTACCAGAGCCGTTCGGCCCCATGATGGCGTGTACTTCGCCGGCTTTTACGTGCAGCGAGAGGCCTCGCAGTATTTCAGTATCACCGATGCGGCTTTTCAGATTCTTGATTTCGAGCATGTCTATTCCTAGCCGACGGCGCCTTCGAGACTGACGTTCAGCAACGCCTGTGCCTCCACAGCAAATTCCATCGGAAGTTCCTTGAAGACTTCCTTGCAGAAGCCGTTAACGATCATGTTGACGGCATCTTCTTCCGAGATGCCGCGTTGCCGGCAGTAGAACAGCTGGTTCGCCGATATCTTCGACGTCGTTGCCTCGTGTTCGACTTTGGCAGATGGGTGTTTGATCTCCATGTACGGGAAGGTGTGCGCGCCACACTCCTTGCCGATGAGCAACGAATCGCACTGCGTGTGGTTACGCGCTCCCGCCGCCTGTGGCAGGATCTTGACCAGCCCCCGGTAGGACTGCTGGGCGCGTCCTGCCGAGATGCCCTTGGAGACGATCGTCGAGCGCGTATTGCGCCCGATATGGATCATCTTCGTGCCGGTATCCGCCTGCTGCAGATTGTTGGTAACGGCAACCGAGTAGAACTCGCCGACAGAGTTTTCGCCGCGTAGCAGGCAACTCGGGTATTTCCAGGTAATCGCTGACCCTGTTTCCACCTGTGTCCAGGAGATCTTGGAGTTCCTGCCGCGGCAGTCGCCGCGCTTGGTCACGAAATTGTAGATGCCGCCCACGCCGTTCTCGTCGCCCGGGTACCAGTTCTGTACCGTTGAATACTTGATCTCGGCGTCATCGAGGGCGACCAGTTCCACGATGGCCGCATGCAGCTGGTTCTCGTCGCGCATTGGCGCGGTACATCCTTCGAGATAGCTGACGTAGCTGCCTTCATCGGCAACGATCAGCGTGCGCTCAAACTGCCCGGTGTTGGCTGCATTTATCCGGAAGTAAGTCGACAGTTCCATCGGGCAGCGGACGCCTTTCGGAATGTAGACGAACGAGCCGTCACTGAAGACGGCCGAGTTCAGCGCGGCGAAGAAGTTGTCGCGGCGCGGCACGACCGTTCCCAGGTACTTCCTGACCAGTTCGGGGTGCTCGATGACCGCCTCGGAGAAGGACGAGAAGATGACGCCGGCCTTGGCGAGTTTGTCCTTGAAGGTCGTCGCAACCGAGACGCTGTCGAACACGGCGTCGACGGCCACACCGGCGAGGCGAGCACGCTCATGCAGTGGAATGCCGAGCTTGTCGTAGGTCTCCAGCAGCTTCGGGTCAACCTCATCCAGGCTCTTGGGGCGATCGTCGTCTGATTTTGGCGCCGCGTAGTAGGAGATCTCGTCATACTTGATCTTCGGGTAGTGGAGGTGGGCCCACTCGGGCTCCTTCATCTCCCGCCATTGGCGATACGCCTGCAGGCGCCATTCCAGCAGCCAGTCCGGTTCGTTCTTGCGTGCCGAAATCGCACGTACGGTGTCTTCGTCCAGGCCCGGAGGCAGGCTGGTCGTCGCAATATCGGTGACGAAACCGTGCTCGTAACGCCGGTTGACGAGACTTTCGAGATTTTCTGATTCAGTCGCCATTGTTTTCCACGTTGATAGGTAGGCCGGCGAAGCGAAATGTCGGCACCGGGCTGTTGCTGCGTAAGAGATCGTTGAGCGTTACATCCTGCAGTGCCCGGCGGATGGCGATGTTGATGCGTTGCCATGCGCCGCCGACGCTGCAGATGCCCTCGTGCTCGCAGTCGCCGTCGCTGGCGCTGCACTCGGTGATCGAGACCGGCCCTTCCAGGGCATCGATGACGTCCGCCGCGCTGATCAGCTGCGGGGGCCGGGCCAGACGATAGCCACCGGTCGAACCGCGAGTGGAGGTGACCAGGCCGGCCCTCGCGAGTGATTTCAGCAGCTTGCTGACGGTCGGCAAGGCAATGCCGGTCGCCTGCGCGACGTCGGCGGCACTGCACACGGTTACCTGGTGTTCGGCCAGGTGGGCGAGCAGGACAGTGCCGTAGTCGGTGAGTTTGCTGATTCGGAGCATTCGCAGGGGCTTGCCGGTGAATAAAGGACTATTTTAGTCCTATTTAGGTCTGCGGGCTATACTTTCAAGAGAATTCCTGCGCGATTTTCGATTTTAATAGGTTATCCTACGCGCCACAGACGGACCTGGCAGCAAATCCATTGGGCGACTATTCCGAAAACCTGATCGAGATTCGTGACCTCAAATACTCGCGCGGTCCGCGCGTGATATTTAATGGGCTGAATCTAAACATCAAGCGCGGTGAGATCACGGCGCTGATGGGCCCGAGCGGCACGGGAAAAACAACACTGTTGCGGCTGATAACGCGGCAATTGATTCCCCAGCAGGGCGCTATCTACGTGGATGGTGTGGACATTGCCACGCTGAACCAGTCCGAGCTCTACCAGATGCGCCAGCGCTTCGGGATGCTGTTTCAAAACGGTGCGCTGCTAACCGATTTCAATGTCTTCGAAAACGTCGCATTCCCGCTTCGCGAGCACACAAAGCTGACCAACCGGCTCATCCGCCACGTCGTTCTCACGAAGTTGCATGCCGTGGGTCTGCGTGGCGCTGCCGACATGATGCCGGCCCAGCTCTCCGGCGGCATGGCAAGACGCGTCGCGCTTGCTCGCGCCATGGTCATGGACCCGGAGATCCTGATCTACGACGAGCCGTTTGTCGGCCTCGACCCCATTTCGCTCGGCGTTATCGTTCGCCTCGTGCGTCGTCTGAATGACGCGCTGGGCATCACGAGTATTATCGTCAGCCACGACGTTGAGGAAATCTCGACCGTGGCCGATCGCAGTTTTCTTCTCTCGGACGGCAAGGTGGCCGCATCGGGCAGCCCGGACGAATTAGCCACCGCCAGTTCCGAGCTGGTCCGCCAGTTCATGCACGGTATGGCCGACGGCCCCGTGGCGTTTCACTTCGATGCTCCCGGCTACGAGGAGCAATTGCTCGGACGGGACACCGAATGAGAGAGTCGATGCGCGACCTCTGGAACAACCTCGTCGAATTCCTGAGGACGTTCGGCGCGTTCCAGTTGTTCTTCCTGCGGCTGGCCCAGCATTCGCCGTCCATCCTCACGACGCGGTTCGGACTGGTCGTGAAGCAGGTCCACAATACCGGCGCCCAGTCCCTGGTCATCATCATGGTCTGCGGTTTTTTCGTTGGCGCGGTTCTCGCGTTGCAGGCCTACTCCAACATGTCGAAATTCAATGCGGAGGACTGGACCGGCGTTGCGGCGGCTTTCGCGCTGGTCAAAGAACTCGGCCCGGTCATGACGGCATTGCTGTTCGCGGGCAGGGCGGGTACGGCGCTGACCTCGGAAATCGGCCTGATGAAGGCGACGGACCAGTTATCTGCAATGGAGATGATGGCGGTAAACCCGGTGCGGCGCGTTTTGGTACCGAGATTTCTCGGTGGCGTCATCGCCATGCCGTTCCTGGCTGCGATTTTTAGCGCGATCGCCATGTTCGGGGCTCACCTGATCGGTGTGGAGCTATTCCAGGTGGACGTCGGTTCGTTCTGGCAGCAAATTCAGCTCAACGTTGAATCGGCCGACGTGAACGAAGGCATACTCAAGAGCATTGTCTTCGGCATCGCGGCGAGCCTGATCGCGGTATGGGAAGGTTATAATACAGTGCCAACGGCGGAAGGCGTTGGGCGAGCAACAACACGTACAGTGGTAATCACGGCAATCACGATCCTCGTTTTTGATTTCATGATTACCGCGGCGATGATTTGAGGAATTGGTATGCGGCAAACTCGTTCAGTTGAAATAGGCACCGGCTTGTTCGTGTTGCTCGGGATGAGCTCTTTGTTCTTCCTGACGACACAAACGACGGGCGGCGACGATTTCAAGGCGGACTCCGTCTACACGGTCGAGGCGAGATTCGAGAATATCGGCAGCCTGCGTACGCGCGCGCCGGTGACGATGTCGGGCGTGACGATAGGGCGAGTGACCGAAGTGTCCTTTGATTCGACGAGCCTGGAGGCCGTCGTGCGCTTTGTCATCGACTCGCAGTATGACGAGATCCCGGACGATTCGGATGCCAGCATCCTGACGTCGGGTATTCTCGGCAGCCAGTACATCGGCCTGCAGGCCGGTGGCTCCGATATGTACCTGGAGGACGGCAGCGAAATCCTGTTCACGCAATCGGCCATCGTACTTGAGAACCTGATCGGCAAGTTCCTCGTGAATGCCGGATCGAGCGACGAGGAGTAGAGCAGATGCACAAGTGCTTGCTTGCAATCGTATTGCTGATACTGGGTATGACCTCGGCAAGCGCCGAGGACTCGCCGAACGCCGTGATCGAGAGTTCGGTCAAATTGCTGACAGAACAGCTTGAGGGCCGCGCGCAGGAGCTGGCCGAGAATCGCCAGGAGCTCTACCGCATCATCGACGACATTCTCATGCCGCGGTTCGATCGGCGTTTTGCGGCACAAGTGGTGCTCGCAAAGCACTGGCGTACCGCCAGCGAAGAGCAGAAGACGCGTTTTATCGAAGCGTTTTACCGGGCGCTGCTGCGCAAGTACGCGGACGGTATCCTCGAGTTCGACCCGGAGATGATCACGGTTCTCCCGTATCGCGGCGGTGGCAACGAGAAACGCACGCGCGTGCGCAGCACGGTGACGCTGGATGACGGCAGCAAGGTTGCCGTCGATTACGAATTGGTCAAGCGCAAGTCGGGGTGGCTCGTTTTCAATGTTGTCATCGAAGGCGTGTCCTACGTACGCAATTTCCGCGCCGAGCTCGATTCGGAGATCCGGGCATCCAGCCTCGACGCCGTCATCGCCAGGCTGGAAAGCGAGGCGGGAATTACGGTTGTCGAGCAGGGCCGGTGAGTGAATTCACCATTGAGGATCTTGGTGACGGTCGTTTCGCCCTGAGCGGCGAGATGACGTTTGATACCGCGGAGAGAATCCTCAGGGCCAGTGAAACACCGTTCGAGGAGCACACGCAGCTGGAGATCGATCTCTCCGGCGTCACGAAGAGCGACTCCGCGGGGCTGGCATTGTTGCTCGAATGGGTCACGTGGGCGAATCACAGCGTCCGGGAGATTCGTTTCACCGGGATGCCGGAGAAAATACTGGCCATCGCCAGGACAACCGAAGTGGAGCCGCTGCTAGCGCGCGGGGAGCGCTGGGCAGGCTTTATCGAGGCGCCCGACGAAGAAGCCTAGTAATCCTCTTCCTCGAGTAATTCGTCCAGATCGTCGTAAAATTCATCGTCCTCTTCGAAGGGCGGGTTGCCATCGTATACCTCGAATTCGCGGTTCTGCAGGTAGGACTCGCGAAGCGTTACGTAGGGGTCCTTCGAGTCCTTCATGAGGTCTTCAAGCGAGAGCGCCCTGTGCCTGAGGTCGATGATGCGCAACACCCAGAGCCGATCGCGTACCGACGAGCTGTCGACGTGGTGCAGAACGTCAAGTTCGATATCGGCAGGTATCAGGAGGGCATCTCGCAGTGTCTGCGGTCCCAGGAACGGGACCATGACGTAGGGGCCGCTGGGGATACCCCAGACTGCCGCCGTCTGGCCGAAGTCCTCACGATACGCCTCAATGCCGCTGGCGGTGCCGACATCGAAAATTCCGCCGAGGCCAATCGTGCTGTTGACGAGAAATCGTGCCAGCTCGCTGAAGCCGCGCGACGGCTTGCCCTGGAGGAAGTTATTGACTGAGTTCCGCGGCGTTGCGAGGTTGCGCGCGAAGTTGCCGACGCCAGTGCGTATCGGCTCCGGAATGACCTTCTTGTAGCCCTTGGCGACGGGCTTCAGCGTGACGCTGTCAACGGCATCGTTGAGGGCATACATGCTCCGGTTGAGTCCTTCCCAGGGGTCGTGAGCGGCACGGTCGCCCGGTGGCACTGTGGCGCAACCACTGGCGCAGAACGACAGGAGCAGGATAACCGGCACGCGCATCATTGCGGGGCGCTATTCCATGCCAGGCCGAGCTGCCGCGATGAGCGCAGCTGCTTGAGTTGTTCTTCGCTCATGAATTCCTGGATGAAATCGATACGCGCCTCGAACCTCGCCCGCTGGATCTCCTGTAACTCCGGCAGACGCAGTGCCTGCTGCAGGTAGCTGATTCCACCATTCAGATCACCGATCATGAGGCGGTATTCGGACAGGTAGTAGTAGGCTTCCGCTTCCTCGCCGGCCAGGCTGGCCGCCCGCGCGATGAGGTGCACCTGCTCCGGCGTAGGCGGCACGTTGTTCATCAGGTCCAGCAGCAGCGCGTGCGCTTTCTTGGGCTGACGCATCTCGAGCAGCCGCTCGCCGTATTCGATCACGAGCGGGATATTGCGCGGGAACAACTCGAGGGCGCGCTCAAACGTCTTGATGGCATCGCTGGTCTGGTCCAGGGCGACAAGCGTCTGGCCCAGGCCAATGTGGTAAGCGATGACCGACTTGTCCTTCTCGAGGAGTTTCTCGAAGATCTCCAGGGCGCCCAGGTAGTCCTCGGCACGCTGATACGCGACGGCTCGACCGTAGCGCTCCACGTCCGTCTGCGCCTCGAAGTCGCGCGCTTCGAAATACGCCACCGCCTCCTGGGCAGTGTCGAAGCGGGCAACGACGATACGGGCGCGCGAGATACCGTAGCCCGTGGAGTTCTCGTTCCGGACCGGCGGATACTCCCGGGCACGATTGCGGGCTTCGGCGATACGGGCTGTCGTCACCGGGTGCGTGCGCATGAATTCCGGGGCGCGCATTTCCGGGCTCGTCGTCTGCTGCCTGGACATGACTTCGAAGAACGATGCCATGCCATAGGGATCGAAACCGGCGTCAGCCAGTGCGGCAATCCCGACGCGGTCCGCCTCGTATTCGTTGGTGCGTGTAAAGTTGATCTGCTGCTGGGCTGCAGTGCCCTGTGCGACTGCCATGGCACCCTGCACCGCGTCCGAGCTCCCGCCCGCGGCGGCGACGATGATGGCCCCGAGCATCATGGCCGTCGTGAACAGGTTCTGTCGCGAGTTTGCATGGATTGCGCGCGCAATATGGCGCTGCGTCACGTGAGCAACCTCGTGAGCAATGACGCCGGCGAGTTCATCCTCATTCCGGCTGGCCTCGATCAGGCCCGTGTGCACGCCGATATACCCGCCGGGGAGGGCGAACGCGTTGATACGGTCGTCCTGGACCGCGAAGAACGTGAAATCGTGATCGCCCTGGTTGGACTGCGCCGCGATACGGCTACCGATGTCATTGAGGTACTCGGTAATCAGCGGGTCCTCGACAACCTGCCCGCTATTGCGGATATCCCGCATGATCATGCGGCCGATCCGGGCCTCGTCGGTATTGTTCAGGATCGCGTCGGCCGGGCTCCCCATGTCGGGCAGCTTGATGTCGTCGGCGCCTGCGCCGGCGACGAAAACCAGCATGCCCAGCGCGACAAGGACAGACAGGCGTTTGCAGGGGTTAATGTTCATCTGGGACTCAACAACACGGGTGACTTATCTTCGGACTACGGCGAGCGGCGCGCGTTCCGTCGATTACAGGGCTTTGGCCGCCTCCAGCACTTCGTCGGCATGTCCGGCAACCTTCACGTTGCGCCATTCCTGCCGCAGCTTGCCGGCAGCGTCGATGAGAAACGTGCTGCGTACAACGCCCATGAACTTGCGCCCGTACAGGGTCTTCTCATGAATGACGTCAAACTGCTTGCACAATTTCTCGTCGGGATCGGACAGCAGCTCGAACGCAAAGCCCTGCTTGGCTTTGAACTTCTCGTGCGATGCGATGCTGTCGCGGGATACACCGAAAATGACCGTGTTCGCCCGCTTGAACTTGCTGTGCAATGCGCTGAAATCCCGCCCCTCCGTGGTGCACCCGGGCGTGCTGTCCTTCGGGTAGAAATAAATGACGACGTTCTTGCCACGCAGGTCCTTGAGACGGATCTCCTGGTTGCCGGTGGCGGCGGCGGTGAAGTCACGGACGACTCGGTTAATACGGGGTGCGCTCAATTCAATTCTCCGGTGCTATCAGCCTGCGAGACTTCTAAGGTTTCGCGGCGTCGAAAACGGCGTCGAGATTCAGATTTTCACACAATTCGTGAAACTCGTCTCGCAGCTGGGCAACTTGTATGGACGACGGTACGTTGACTGACATCTGCACCGAGAACATGGGCGCACCCGTGTGGGCCGCGGCGTAGCTGTGAGTAGCGACGTCGGCAATCTCGATATCGCGCGAGGCGAAGAAATCGGCCAGGTTGAACACGATGCCTTGCTGGTCGAGCGCCAGGACATCCACCAGGTAGGGCATGCGATCCGCGGCTACGGGCTTCGCGTCGGTTTCCTTGATCGAAATCTGCAGATCGCCCGACTCGCGCAGCTTTTCCAGTTCCTGGTCGAGGCGGCTACGCAGGTGCCAGTTACCCGAAACCAGCAAGAGCATCGCAAACTCCGATCCGAGAGTCGTCATACGACTTTCCTCGATGTTGCCGCCGCACGCGAGAACGGCTTTGCTCAGCGCCTGAACAACGCCAGTCCGATCGGATCCAATAGCTGAAATAACAATAAGTTGTGACATTTATCTAGAATTTTCCTTACAGTGTTCCCACGAATGACGAGGCTCATCCTGACGCCGTTTCAAGCGGCGGGGAGCGCACGCCGACAGTCCTTGCCAGCACCGCATATGAACAGTAACATCGCCGCCTCATTTGTGGCGAGGATTGTCTGTTGTTTTACGGAAGCCTGGTCGCCCTCGTTACGCCATTTGACGGCAATAATCGGGTCGACTACGCGAGTCTCAAGCGCCTGGTCGATTTTCACGTTGAGCAGGGGTCGAGCGGTCTCGTCATCGCCGGCACAACAGGCGAGTCGCCGACATTGACGCGGTCAGAGCATATTGAGCTCATCGGGCGTTCGATCGAGATTGCCGACGGCCGTATTCCGATCATCGCGGGCACGGGTTCAAATTCCACGTCGCAATCGATCGAGCTGTCCAGGGCGGTTGCGGATCCCAGGATCGCGGCCTACATGGCGGTTGTCCCTTACTACAACAAGCCGACGCAGGAAGGCATTTTTCTGCACTATACGGCGATTGCCGATAGTCTCGACAAGCCACTGCTCATGTACAACGTGCCCGGTCGAACGGTCGCCGACATGTTGCCTGAGACGGTGGGTCGCCTTGCGAAACACGGCAATATATTCGGCGTCAAAGAGGCGACAGGCGACCTCGAGCGCTTGCGCCGGATTCGAGAGCTGGTGGAAGACGATTTCATGCTCTACAGTGGCGACGACTTTACATTGTGTCCTTTCATACGGCAGGGCGGTCATGGTGTGGTGACGGTGAGTGGTAATGTAGTACCCGCCCAGGTGGCGAGATTGTGCCGCCTGGCCAGTGAGGGCAGGGACGAGGAAGCCAAAGCGTTGGACGACAGCTTGCAGCCGCTGAACAAGGCTTTGTTTATTGAGTCCAACCCAATTCCGGTGAAGTGGGCAGTGAGCGAGATGGGGCTGATGCAGCCGCATATCCGCTTGCCGCTGACGCCATTTTCCGGCCAGTACCATGATGAGATGCGATCGGCGATGCGGCAGGCAGGCGTCGATCCGGAGAATACGGCATGACGAAAACCCGGTTAATGGCTGTTCTGGTGCTCAGCGCACTGCTGTCGGCTTGCGGAGGCGCGGATTCCCTCGTCGTCCAGTGTAACGACGATTTGCAGTACCAGGATATTGGGGTCGGCAAGCGTGTGGTAGCACCGGAGGGACTGGATCAGCTCAACGAGTTCGCCGAGATGCCGATACCCAAAGCGGATCCTGAGGCGCCAAGGATTCCAGAGGGCAGATGTTACGACCAGCCACCGACCCTGTAGAATCGAGAGCGACACGAGAATTCGGAGAGATGGCTGAGTGGTTTAAGGTGCTCGCCTGGAAAGCGAGTGTACGGTGATACCGTACCGAGGGTTCGAATCCCTCTCTCTCCGCCAGAAAATAATACGGCCCCCTTGTGGGGCCGTTTTGTTTTCTCGCCGAGTCCGGTAAAAAGTCCTATCCGGGGCCCTTGTCGCAGCGGCCATGCTGGTACAACCGGAAACAAATGTACACAGTCCTGACACCTCCCATTGCTCACGGCTTGCTACTGTATTAGCCATCACAGTCACGTGCGGCCTGATGCGTGCACAAAGGTCCCTTTCAATGACATCCCTGAAAAGCTTCGCGCCCGGCGCCAATATCGTCGTGATCGGTGCCAGCGGCGGCATTGGTGCGGAATTCACGCGCCAGCTCAGCGCAATTGGCACGGTTAGCCACGTGCATGCGCTGGCGCGCGAATGCAGGGCGTTCCCGAGCCCCAAAGTGCGGCCCGGCCGCATCGACCTCATGGATGAGGACTCCATTCGCGATGCCGCGGCCGCCATATCGGCAACGGCTCCCGTCGATCTTCTCGTCATCGCAACAGGCGTACTGCACGACGTGAGTATTCAGCCGGAGAAAAGTATCGCGGAAATCGACCAGGAGTCGCTGCTGGACGTGCTCCGCGTCAATACAGTTGGGCCTGCGCTGGTCGCCAAGCACTTCCTGCCGAAGATGCGTCGCGACGCGAAAAGCGTTTTCGCCGCGTTGTCGGCGAGGGTCGGAAGTATCGCCGACAATCGCCTCGGCGGCTGGGTTTCCTACCGTACCTCCAAGGCTGCGTTGAACATGCTGCTGAAGACCGCCGCGATTGAACAGGCGCGACGGATGCCGCAGTGTGTCGTGGTCGGCCTGCATCCGGGAACAGTCGACACCGATCTGTCGAAGCCCTTCCAGCGTCGCGTCCCCGAGGGCCAGCTTTTTTCGCCCGCTCACTCGGTAAGCCGATTGCTGGAGGTTATCGACACGCTCGAAGCGGCAAGCAGTGGCCGGTGTTTCGCCTGGGACGGAAAGGTCATTGAGTACTGATTTAGCAACTGACAGGAGTGAGATAGCATTGATACGCTTTCGCAACGTTTTATTTTTTCTGCTTGTGGCTGCGCAGTCCGCCATGGCTATTGAAGAGCCCTCATTCGAGGTCCTGCAGGTTGCCGACGACTACGAGGTTCGCCGCTACGCGCCCTTTATCGTGGCCGAGGTGGATGTCGAGGGACCCATGGATGACGCTGGTGGCACGGCGTTCCGCATCCTGGCCGGCTACATATTCGGCGACAACGAGCCTCGCGTGAAAATGGCCATGACGGCACCCGTGAGCACCCGACCTGCGGGTGACGGTGAGCGTATGCGGATGACCGCTCCGGTGCTTTCGGAACCGGCCTCCGCGGAGCGCGATGCCTACACCTTTGCTTTCGTGATGGAGTCCAAGTACTCGATGGACACGCTGCCGCAACCGCTCGATCCGCGCATCAGGCTGGTTGAGAAACCGGCGCGCGTCATCGTTGCGCGCCGCTATTCAGGGAGCTGGAGCGAGAAGAAATACCTCGCCAACAAGTCAAAGCTTCTGGCAGCGCTGGAAGCGGACGGCGTGGACGTTGTCGGGCTGCCGTATTTCGCGCGCTACAACAGCCCCTTCGCGCCATGGTTCCTGCGCCGCAACGAGGTGCTGGTCGAAGTCAGCTGGCCACCGGCGGACGCCCGCTGAGCGCCGCCTACCGCGACCTGCTCAGCGTTGCAGTGCGGTTTCGATTGCAGCGACAAGGTCCGCATCGTCGGGCTGTGTACGCGGGCTGAACTCGCCGATGAGCGCGCCATCACGTCCGATCAGGTACTTGTGAAAATTCCAGGTCGGGTAAGTCCCTGCCTGTGCGGCGAGCTGAGCATAGAACGGATGCGCCTTGCCTTCCTTGACCGTCACTTTTTCGAACATCGGAAACTTGACCTTGTACGTCAGTCGGCAGAACTCCTGGATCTCTTCCTCTGTGCCCGGTTCCTGGCCTAAGAAGTCGTTCGACGGAAACCCGAGGACGACGAGTCCATCTTCGCCGTAGGTCTGGTATAGCTTTTCCAATCCGTCATACTGCGGAGTATTGCCGCATTTCGATGCCGTGTTTACGACCAGCAGGACATTGCCCTTGTAGGTATCGGCGAGGTTGATCGTTTCATCAGAGGCAAGGCGCCGAAAATCCTGATCGAGTAGTGCGGTATCGGCCAGAACGGGTGTGGAAATCGTCATCAGGATGAGTGCTCCAAGTGAAAATCGCATGTCTGTCTCCAGTGTGAAAGCGGTGCCCGCGTGCGCCCACGAGCGCAGGGTAGATACTCATCCTGCCTTGCTGCGAATCGGGAATACACCGGTAGTGTGTAACAAGTAGTAACAGCCTTGCGAGGACGTTGATGGTGAGCGACAAAAAGGGACCGGACCTGGTATTCGGCGCAAGCGGGTACATCGGCACAAATCTTGTCGAGTACCTGCTGGCCGAGGGGCGACACGTGCGCGCCTCTTCGAGAAACAGGGAGGTCCTGGAGGGCCGCGGATGGAACGGCGCGGAGCTTTGCCAGGCCGATGCTCTGGATGCGGCGAGCCTGGACGCCGCGCTTGAAGGGGTCGCGACGGCGTATTACTTCGTGCACTCGATGGCGGCGGGCAAGTCCTTTCCGGAGCTGGATGCAGAGGCCGCAAGAAATTTCGCCGCCGCTGCGGCGCGGCAGCAGGTTGAGCGGATCGTCTACCTCGGGGGGCTGACGCCCGAGAACCCCGAGTCCGTGCATCTGCGCTCGCGCGAGGAGACCGGTCAGATTCTGCGCCAGGGCAGCGTGCCCGTGACCGAGATCCGTGCCGGGATGATCATCGGGCCGGGCTCGGCGGCCTGGGAAGTCATTCGCGACCTTGTCAATCACCTGCCGGTCATGATTACGCCGCGATGGGTGTCCACGAAGTCCACGCCGATCGCCTTGTCGAACCTGTTGTGTTACCTGGCCGACGTGCCGAAGTTCAGTGAGACGGCGGGCGAGGTGTACGACGTCGCCGGCCCTGATGTACTGACCTACAGGGAGATCATGCTGCGTTACGGCCGGAGCGTTGGCAGGCGACCCCTGATCATCCCGGTACCCGTGCTGACGCCGCGGCTGTCGTCCTACTGGCTGGCGCTGGTGACATCGGTGCCCACCAGCGTTGCCCGGGCGCTCATCGGCGGCCTGTCGCAGGACGTCATCGCGAAGGATCGGCGCCTTGCAGCCCTTATCCCGCAGACGCTGCTCGATTTCGATGCGGCCGCCGCGGCAGCGCTCAACGCCGATCAGAAACACGCGATACCCGCGCACTGGGCCCAGGGCACCAGCAATTGCAAAAGCTTTCGTCCCGAGTACGGCTTCTATGCCAAGCAAGTTCAGGAAAAGACGGTATCGGAGGCGAGCCCGGAGGCAATCTGGGCGCGTGTTTCTGAATTCGGGTATCGCGGAGATTTTTTCTACGCGCCTGTTCTGTGGTGGTTGCGGCGTTCCATGGACTGGCTAGCGGGCGGACCGAGTTTCCGTCGGCGTCGCCGTGATCCGGGTCGATTCAGGGTCGGTGATGTCGTCGACGCGTGGCGGGTTATCGACGTAAAACCGCAAGAGAAACTGACGCTGCTTCTCGAAATGAAGGCACCCGGGGCAGGGGTGCTCGAATTTCGCATCGCCGATCAGGGACATCAACGCGAAATCGTGATGCACGCCTACTGGCATCCGGCCGGTGTCTGGGGCCTGCTTTATTGGTACCTGACGCTTCCCGTGCACGCGTTCCTGTTCAGGGGCAGCGTTCGCGCCATCGCCCGGAGAGCGGCTGCGCCGATCAATCCGGCCCGGCCTGGAACGGCTTAGCGCGTTCAATCAGCTCAGCAAGGCCGCTTTCCGCGGGGTTGCGTGGCAACCCGGGATGAATAATCGACACCTGGCACAACTCGGCAGCCTCAACGAGATCGCGGTATGTGCCGGCGTCCGGGTCCTTGATGTACGCCTGCTTGTTGTCGTCGTAGGCGAACATCCGGTCATTGCGATTCGTGCATTCGTCGCAGGTTGTGCAGCGCGGTGTCTCGATGTACGGCTCGCCGTCGTCGACCGACGCATCGCCGGCAGGCTCATCGGACGGCACCTCCGCCTCCGCCTCCGCTTCTAGCTCGTCGGCCTCCGGTTCTTTCCGAGCTTCCGGGACGGGTGCCGCGTCTGCGACCGGGATCTCTGCCTGTGCTTTTGCACGTGCCGCCGCGGCGTAAGAATTGTGCTCGCCGCCCAGTTCCTGCAAGGCATGCCAGCGCTCGAGGCTGCGGCGCACGCGGCGTACGAGATACTCGTCGATGACGAGCCGGACCAGGCGATTGTCCTCGTCGACGGCAACGACAAACGGCACTTTGTCGAACGCTTCCCCGGCCGGCAAGGCCAGGAAGTCGGCCACCGGCACGAGCTTGCCGGCGTCGAAGTCGCCGGAGGCTAGCGTGAAGTGCTTGCTGAGCTCAATGCAGGTCAACGCAAAATCGGCAGGTGTGAAAGCGATGTTCTCGCGAACCGACTGTAACTCGCCGTCTTCGTAGCGGAGTTCCCGGCGGGGCCAGTCGCTGCCGGATTCCGGGTTGTGGCGTATGTCGAAGCGGTCGATGAGCCCGGCACCTTTCGCAGGATCGTAGCTGAAGGCGGGGAAAACCCGCGCTTCCAGCGCTGCGGCCGCTACAAGGTAATCGGGCAGGCATTGCTCGTCATTGGCAGAGGGCACGAACACGCTGAAGATGGCCGCTCCTTCGTATTCGAGTCCCTGTGCAATCTGGTCCTGGTGGCGGGCAAGGTAGGCCGCCGTGGTTTGCAGGACAAAGGCGCTGCCGGGCGCCATCAACGTGTGTGCGAGTTGTTGCACGTAGGAGCCTGCGTGCAGTTCCAGGTTCGACGGCTTCCGGGTACCCAATGCGTCGCTGACCTGCAGCAAGACCTTGATCGGCAGATCGCAGGATACGATTTCCATAAGCTTGGCCGTATCCAGGGTGCTGCAATCGTCTTCATGCAGGGTGACCAGGTAGGTCGGGAACAATGCCAGGTCTTCGGGTGCCAGCGCGTCCGGTCCGAAACGGTCGAAGTAGTTGTCGTGTTTTTCCGGGCTGTACGCGTTGTCGCACTCGAGTTCCGCAATGCTCATTGCCTTGACGACCTCGGCCATCTCGGGGAGCCGGTCTGTGTAGGCCTTGAGTGCCGTGGGCAGGCTGTCGAACAGGAAGCGGTATGCATCCTCCCCGAAAAAGCGTTGTTTCTCGAGCATGCCGAGCACCTCGCGAATGCGTGCGCGACGCTCGGCCGGCAGGTGATTGCGCGGCGTGGAATCGCCGAGCACATCAGCCATCAGTTCAAAGTCAAACGCATCCTTGAAATGCTTGCCGACAGTCTTCTTGAGTTCCGAGGGTGTCCTCGAGTTGCTGGTCTTGAGATCGTCAACGCGCAGCATGTTGCGCAGCCGAATAGCCAGGGCGGACAGGCGAGCCAGGGTTCCGCGAGCGCGTCGATGCTCATGCCTTCGCCAGGCGTGCGCAAGGGCTCTCTCGGGAAGCCGGTCGTCGCAACTGACCACAACACCGCTGCTGCGCAACGCGAAGCGAGCCGTGTTGAGGCTGTCGCCCAGCGGCTCTCGTTCTGCTTTACCGACTTCCGCTTTGAGCGATTTTTCCGCGGCTTGCCAGAGTTCGCCAAGCGAGCCCTGTGCGCCGTTCTCGACCAACTCGCGAATTCGGCTCTCGAGGCGAAGTATGTGCCGGCGCAGTTGTTCGCCGGCGTTGCCTTGCGGGGCGATGTCCCTGAGCAGGCGATTGATGATGCCCGTCAGCGTGTCGGCAAACGCGGGGGAGTCCTCATCGTCCAGCAGAACGAGCGGGAAATCGTAGCGCAGCTCGCTGAGATTCCGGTACGGCGCGAGCAGTGCCGGGCAAAACCGCGTCTCAGACAGATCAGGAGCAGTGGCGCGGCGCTGGCCGGTCAGGTGAAAGTTGATCAGGTCCTGCAGTTCGACGCTCATGCTTAATCTCGTGGCCAAATCGTAAACTTGTCGAGTTCCTCATCGAGACCTTGCTTGATGAGTTCGGGGGTATACAGCTGGTCCGGCTTGCGCATGTCCTCGTAGCAGGGCACATCCGGGTTCCTGTAGAGGATGCCAACCGGCAATTGCTCGCTCGTACCGACAATTTCGCGGGCACCGACAAGGTCGGCGGGATCGTGCTCCACCTGTTCCTTGTAGACACGGGACAGCGCAGGCGAAAGCTGGATGCCGTTTTCATGCGTCAGCATCAGCAGGCTGGCCGGGTTTTGAATACACGGTTCCCACCGGTTGTCCTGGAACTCAGGACAGCGCTGCAGGATGCGGATAAACGAGAAGCCGCGGTGCTTGAAGCCTTCGTGAATGATCTGGTAGAGGACTTCCGGTATCCAGTCCGGTGCCTGGGCGACAAACGACAGGTTGGACATGCCAAGTGTCGCCTGCAGCGGATCGAAGGGCTGCAAAACCGTACCTCGCGGTGTCGTATTGCTGCGGGTTCCGATCGGGGAGGTGGGGGAGGCCTGGTTCTTGGTAAGACCGTAGATATTGTTGTCGTGCATCATCACGGTCATGTTCATGTTGTAGCGCGTCGCATGTACCCAGTGCGCGGTGCCAATACTCATGCAATCGCCATCGCCTGTGTTGACGAACACATTGAGATCCGGGCGCCGCATCTTGATGCCCTCGGCGATGGGCAGCGCGCGACCATGCAGGCCGTGAAAACCGTAGGTGCCCATGTAAAACGGGAAGCGGCTGGAACAGCCGATGCCCGACACGAAGACAATCTTTTCGAGAGGCAGCTGTTCCTCGCGGCAGACTCGCTGCACGGCCGCCAATATGGCGTTGTCGCCGCAACCCGTACACCAACGCGGCGTACAGCCGGCATAGTCTTCGAGAGTGTGTTCGACGCGTGCCGATTCGCGCAGGAAATCGTTTGCTTTGGTGCTCATTTGTCCAGCCTTTCGCGAATCGCGCGTTCTACTGTGCCGGGCTTAATGGGTTGTTCGCCGACTTCGCCCCAGCAGTCGACGTCGACGAGGCACCTGGCCCTGAGAAGCCAGCCCAGGTTCGAGTAGCGCCGGTTCTCTTCGTCGATCAGCTCATCGTCCAGTGAGTCCGCCCAGTTGTTTTCCACCACGAGCACCTTGTCGAAACGGTGCAGGATTTCCTTGATCCCCGACGCCATTGGCTGCAGGAACTTGATATGCAAGGATGAGACGCTGTGCCCGTCGGCCCTGACGCGCTGCACCGCTTCTTCGATGGAGCCGCGCGTGCTACCCCAGCCGACAACCAGCAGTTCGCCCTTGTCGTCACCGAACACTTGCGGTGTCTTCAGTGTCTTTTGCAGCGCGGCAATCTTGAGACTGCGGTGGCGCATTCCTTCCTTGTTGACCTTCAGGTTGTAGGCCACGCCACTCGTGCGGTCGTGCGCAAGCCCCGTCAGCGTGTGCATGCCGTTCGGTTGGCCCGGGATGACGCGTTGCCGCTGGCCACTGCGAGAATCCCAGTTGTAGGGCAGGTAGTCCGGATCGACCGGGCTTTGGTCGACCGGCGGTGCGAGCCATTCCTTGCTGAGTTCGGGGCGCGGGAACGGCTGCTGTGCCGTTGCCAGGCTTGCGTCGCTTAAGAGCACGACCACCGTATTGAAGGTTTCTGCGATCTTGCGCGCCGCGATAACCGAGTAGAAACAGTCCTCGATATCGCTGGCGGCCATGACCACCTTGGGCGCATCGCCATGGCTGCCGAAACAGGCCGTCAGGAGGTCGCCCTGTTCGGGTTTCGTTGGCTGGCCCGTGGACGGTCCGCCACGCTGCACGTCGATGACGACGAGCGGGATTTCGGCCATTACAGCGAGGCCCAGTACTTCCTGCTTGAGCGAGTAACCCGGTCCCGAGGTAATCGTGACGGCACACTTGCCGGCATAGGAAGAACCGACGGCGAATGCGGCCGCTGCGATCTCATCCTCTGCCTGGTGCACCACACCGCCCACTTTTTCGAAGACGTCGCTGAGGTAATGCGACGCTGACGTTGCCGGCGTGATCGGGTACATGGCGCAGACTTCCATACCGGATGCCATGACGCCAAGCGCGAGGGATGTGTTGCCGTTGACGACAACGTGCGGTTCAACGGGCGGCGTTGCGGGAATCTTGAACTTGATGTTGAGGTTTTTCTCGGCCCAGGCGAATCCGGCATCGACCAGCTTCTGGTTCGATGCAATGACGAGATCGCCTTTCTTCCCGAAAATAAAGCGCACCTGTTCGTGTGCGGCGTCCGTGCTGAGGCTGTAGATGCTGCAAAGCAGGCCAAGCACAAACATGTTCTTGCCGCGGCGGGGGTCCCTGACGATCTTCAGGCACTCGGCCTGCATCGGTACCTCGTAGACATCGAAACCCAGCGCGATCAGTTCGTCGAAAACTCTCGCGTAGGAGGCTGCAATACCTGGGTCATCGCTATGGCGCCACATGTCCTCCAGGAGGATTGTGCTGCCAGGTTTCAGCTGGTCTGCGCGGAGCCTGCCGAGGAGCACCTGTTCGTTAAATGCGATAGTCAGGTCGGTTTCATCGCCGCCATTGGTCAGCCGGCGGCTGGCTACCCTGATGCGATTGCCGCTGGCGCCCTCGACGCTGCGCGCCGGTGGTTGAATTTCCGCGGGTATGATCTCGGTTGTCCAGATACCGTAACCAAGGCGGGCGGCGATCGCGCCAAATGACTGCCCGCATTTCTGGGCCCCTTCGCCCGAGTCGCTCAGGATCTCGACGATGTGTTCGTCGATCTCAATGGCCGGCTTCCCGACTGGCGTTGTGGTGCGTTTTTTCTTCGCTACTGCCATCGTGTATGTCCTATGCGACGCGGATGCGTACGTGGGATTTTTCGTTGGGGTCGATGCCGAAGATCGTGTCAGTCCGTTCTGTCGGCGTGTCGTAGACGTGGTCGGAATCGCGAATGCCGAGGTAGGCCTTCATACTGCGTGCAGCCTGGCGCCCGGTACCCATCGCGAGGATGACCGTTGCCGCGCCAGTGACAATGTCGCCGCCCGCGTAGACGCCGGCCATGGACGTTGCCAGACGCTCGTCCGTCTCGATATAGCCCCACTTGTTGAGTGCAATCTTCGAAGTCTGACCGATGATCGGGTTCGCATTCGTGCCGATGGCGTAGACGACGGTGTCCACAGCGAACTCGTACTCGCTGCCTTCGATGGGCACGGGCCGGCGGCGCCCGGAATCATCGGGTTCGCCGAGTTCCATGCGCTGGCAGCGCAACGCCCTGACGTTGCCTTCGCCGTCATCGAGAATTTCGATGGGCGCAGTCAGCCATTCGAACCGCACGCCTTCTTCCTCGGCATGTTCGACTTCTTCCACGCGGGCAGGGCTCTCCTTGCGCGTGCGGCGATAGAGGCAATAGACCTCTTCCGCGCCGGCCCGCAGGGACACCCTGAGCGCATCCATTGCGGTATTGCCGGAGCCGATGACAGCCACGCGCTTGCCGAGGCCGAGCGGTGTGTCGTTGGCCGGGAAGTCCGTTGCGCCCATCAGGTTGCAGCGCGTAAGCAGTTCGTTGGCGGACAGGACGCCGTTGAGCGATTCGCCGTCGATGCCCATGAAACTCGGGTACCCGGCGCCCGTGCCGATAAAGACGGCGTCGAAGCCGAGTTCGTCGAGCATCTGCTCGATGGTGAACAGGCGCCCCACGAGCGTATTGCACTTGATCTTGACACCCAGCGCCTTGAGGTTCTCAAGCTCGGCATCGAGAATTTCGTTGGGGAGGCGGAACTCGGGTATGCCGTACCGCAACACACCACCCGCCTCGTGCAGCGCCTCGAAGATCGTGACGTCGCATCCGGCCTTGGCCATGTCCGCGGCACAGGCCATGCCGGCCGGGCCCGAGCCGACGATACCGATGCGGAAGCCGTTGGGCTCAATGTAAGGTACATTCCGCCACCCGGCCGCGATGGCCTGGTCACCGACCCAGCGTTCGAGGCGGCCGATGGCGACCGGCTCGTATTTCGCGCCGACGGGGCAGACGCCTTCGCACTGGTCTTCCTGGGGGCACACACGCCCGCAGATGGCCGGGAGCAACGTCGACTCCGTGAGAATGTCGTAGGCGCCGCGATAGTCCTTGTCGCAGATTTTCTGGATGAAGCCCGGAATGTCGATGGCAACCGGACACGCCGCCACGCATTTCGGTTTGGGGCACATCAGGCACCGTTCGCACTCGAGCAGCGCATCTTCCAGTCCAAAGCCGAGTGCTACTTCGTCAAAGTTATGGGTGCGTTCGACGGGGTCCTGGACCGGCATTTCGGCGCGGTCCTTCGGAATATTTCGTATCGTCTTCTTAGCCACTTACACAGTCGCCTTTTGCCAGTTGTCCGTAGCCTGTTGCTCGTCACGGCGAAACCGCTTCAGACGCCGCATGAGATCGTCGAAATCGACCTTGTGCGCATCGAATTCGGGCCCGTCGACGCAGGCGAACTTGATGTCGTTGCCGATGGTCACGCGGCACCCGCCGCACATCCCGGTACCGTCGACCATGATCGGATTCATGCTGACGATGGTCTCGATGCCGAGAGGGCGGGTCGTCTCGGCGCAGGCCTGCATCATGACCGGCGGGCCAATCGCGATAACCCGTTCCGTGTCAGGATGTTGTGCCAGGGCCTTCTCGAGACCAGCCGTGACGCGACCCTGCATCCCGGCCGAGCCATCGTCCGTGCAGATAATCAGCTCATCGCAGTATTTCTCGAACTCGTCCTGCCAGAAGACCAGGTCGCTGTTGCGAAAACCGACCACGCCCACGACGTAGGCACCGGCTTCCTTGAAAGCGCGTAACTGCGGGTAGATCGGTGCGACGCCAAGGCCGCCGCCGACGCAGATAACCTTGCGGGCGTCGAGTTCGCTCGGGTATCCCATGGGGCCGACCAGTGCATGCAGGTACGTGCCGACGCGGCATTGCTGCTGCATTTCCCGGGTGGACTTGCCGACCGCCTGGATGACCAGCGTAATCGTGCCCCTGGCGCGATCGAAATCGGCAATGGTGAGCGGAATGCGTTCACCATGGTCGTGCAGGATCACGATGACAAACTGGCCCGGTTTCGCGGCTCTTGCGAGCAACGGCGCGTTTACCTCGAGCAGGAAGGTGACGTCCGAGAAGTCCTCGCGGCGCTTGATGAGGAAGCCGCGCTCGTCATCGGAGAAGGCCGGTTTCCGGCACGCGCGCTCGTGCTTCGGGCCTCGACGCGCCTCTTCGATTTCCTCGCGCAATTCGAGAACAACCGCGTCGCGTGCCGCAATCGCTTCGTCAAGATCCTGCGTGTGCAGGGAACGCCGCAGGTCATAGCCCAGGGTATCGCGGAGGAGGCGAGGTACAGCCACCTTGACCCACCAGGTCTTGTTACGCTGGAACAGGTATTTTGTGTCAGCCATCGTGTACCTTTCCTTGTCGCTTTTGTACCTTTCGCACGGTGCGCTTCTGGCCCGATGCTGCCAATACGCGTATGTCTTGGTTGGCTTAGGTGCTTGTCACGATAGACAGCAATCCCGCGACGTCCTATTTTTCGCCAACAGGCGTTTGAACGGCGGGTTTACGCATCCCCCGACAGCGCAAGATGCTGTAGAATCGCGCCTCGACACCCGAATTAACCCCACTATCAGAGGCTATCGTGAGCAACGCAGAACAACTCCAGAAGATCAAGAAGGCACCCGGATTCA
Organism: uncultured Chromatiales bacterium; assembly: GCA_965368465.1. Taxonomy (GTDB): domain Bacteria; phylum Pseudomonadota; class Gammaproteobacteria; order Steroidobacterales; family Woeseiaceae; genus UBA1847. The sequence goes on along the minus strand of CBDUMZ010000002.1, from coordinate 110,383 downwards.
TCGCTGCACTGGACCAGAGTGGCGGCAGCACACCAAAGGCATTGGGTCTTTACGGCGTGACGCCCGACGCCTGGTCGAACGATGAAGAAATGTTCGACGTCGTACACGCGATGCGGACACGCATTATGACCAGCCCGTCCTTCGGCGGAGACCGTATTCTTGGTGCGATCCTTTTCGAGAACACGATGGACCGCCAGGTCGAGGGCCAGTCGACGGCCGCGTACCTCTGGAAAGTCAAGAAGGTCGTCCCCTTCCTGAAGGTGGACAAGGGCCTTGACGACGTCGTGGACGGCGCCCAGCTCATGAAGCCGATGCCGGATCTCGATGCGCTGCTCAAGAAGGCCCGCGCGGCCGGAATCTTCGGTACCAAGATGCGCTCCGTCATCAAGGAAGCGAATAAGGCAGGTATCAAGGCCGTTGTCGCACAGCAGTTCGAGATCGGTCGTCGTATCGTGGCAGCCGGCCTGGTGCCGATTATCGAGCCGGAAGTCGATATTCACTGCCCGGACAAGGCAGCGGCAGAGGACATCCTGCACGCCGAGATCAAGGCGCATCTCGACGGCCTGGGTGACGACGAGATCGTCATGCTCAAGCTGACATTGCCGGAGAAGGACAACCTGTATGCCGATTTCGTCGCGCATCCGAACGTGGCCCGCGTCGTCGCCTTGTCTGGCGGCTATTCCCGCGACGAGGCGAACGCCCGCCTGGCGCGCCAGAAAGGCATGGTCGCAAGCTTCTCACGGGCCCTGTCCGAGGGCCTCAGTGCGCAGCAGTCTGACGAGGAATTTGACGCAACGCTCGACGCCTCTATTGCCAGTATCGCGGCAGCATCCGCGACCTGACAGGCCCTGCAATCGCAGGTCTGTGCGGAAAAGGGGCCTCGAGGCCCCTTTTTCGTGGCTGGCCGAAAAGGCTGGCAATAGTGTATTTTCCCTATTTTGGTTGGCCCGAAATAGGCTGAAAATACCGAAATATTATTAACCGCAGTGAGCGCTCCTATGACCGAAAAAGAAGCAGGCAAAGTGGATACTGTTGTCGAGATGGCCAAACCGGCTTCCCAGCAGAAGATCGACACTTCGTCACCGTCTCATATATTCAACGAAATGCGGCACAGCCCCGAGCAGATCAAGGATCTGTTTCGCAACGGCAAGTACCCCTACAAGACGAAGATCCGCAGGGCTTCTTATGAGAAGCACAAGGAGGAGCTGCAAGTCGAGTTGCTCAAGGTGCAGAGCTGGGTCAAGGAAACGGGCCAGCGCATGGTTATCCTGTTCGAAGGGCGTGACGCGGCGGGCAAGGGCGGCACGATCAAGCGTTTCATGGAGCATCTGAACCCCCGCGCGTCCCGCGTCGTGGCCCTGGAAAAACCTACAGACCACGAGAAGGGGGAATGGTACTTCCAGCGCTACATCAAGCACCTGCCAACGGCAGGCGAAATGGTGTTCTTCGACCGCTCCTGGTACAACCGCGCCGGCGTCGAAAGGGTTATGGGCTTCTGTGATTCGCTCGAATACCTCGAGTTCATGCGCCAGGTGCCCGATCTCGAACGCATGCTCGTACGCTCCGGAATCCGCCTTTTCAAGTACTGGTTCTCGGTGACCCACGAGGAGCAGGAGCGGCGCTTCAATTCACGCCTCGGCGATCCGCTCAAGCAGTGGAAACTGAGCCCCATCGATCGGGAGTCGCAGGGCAAGTGGGATGAATACACCGAGGCCAAGGAAGCCATGTTCTTCTATACGGATACGGCCGACGCGCCCTGGACGATCGTGAAATCCGACGACAAGAAACGGGCTCGTCTCAATTGCATGCAGCACTTCCTGTCCCAGCTCGACTACCCGGGCAAGAACGAGCACGTGGTACGCGGGCCCGATCCCCTGATCGTGGGGTCATCCTCGCAAGTCATTGAAAAAGACCGCCATCTCTGGGGCTAAGCGCCAAATCGGCTATCTCTCGTTGTATTGACGCGGGCCAGCGGCGATAATCGCCGCCGGTCCGCGTCGGCTTTCCCGCGACGGTCAGCCGTGAACTCCGCCAGGCCCGGAAGGGAGCAACGGTAGCGGTGATACCGGGTGCCGGGAAGAGGCTGGCGCGGGCCACTTTACGTTACACTTGTCCGTCCGGAATCAGCCCCACAGGCAGCCGATCTTCTATGAGTTACCTCGTCCTGGCCCGCAAATGGCGGCCCAAAGACTTCGCGGATACCGTTGGCCAGGAGCACGTGCTCCAGGCCCTGATCAATGCCCTGGATTCCGGGCGCTTACACCATGCCTATCTCTTTACCGGCACGCGTGGCGTGGGCAAGACGACCATCGCACGTATCCTGGCGAAGGCGCTCAACTGCGAGAAGGGGGTCACGTCGGAACCCTGCGGAGAGTGCAGCGCCTGCCTGGAAATCGATGAAGGCCGCTTTGTCGACCTGATCGAAGTGGACGCGGCTTCGAAGACCAAGGTCGACGACACGCGGGACATGCTCGACAATGTCCAGTACGCGCCGGCGCGGGGGCGTTACAAGGTGTACCTCATCGATGAGGTCCACATGCTGTCGAAAAGTTCGTTCAATGCGCTCTTGAAGACGCTCGAAGAGCCGCCACCGCATGTGAAATTCCTGCTCGCGACGACGGATCCGCAAAAACTGCCCGTGACCGTCCTGTCGCGCTGCCTGCAGTTCAACCTCAAACGCATGACGCCGCGACTGATCTCGGATCGCCTGGCACACATCTGCGAGGCTGAATCCATCGAGGCGGAAACCAATGCACTCGCGACCATTGCCCGCGCTGCCGATGGCAGCATGCGCGATGCGCTGAGCCTTCTCGACCAGGCGATCGCGTATTGCGGCGGCAAGATCGAAGAGCCGCTGGTCGCAACGATGCTTGGCACGATCGATCGTGACCACGTGGTACGACTGTTGCGCCTCCTCGCCGACAATGACGCGAAGGGCATCATCGACGCCATTCGCGAGATCGACGAGCAGTTTCCCAACTACTCACGGTTGCTGGAGGACCTCGCGAGGGACTTGCAGCGGATTGCCGTCTACCAGGTCGTCGGCACCTGCGACAGCGAGGACGACCTGAGCGAGCAGGAGTACGCGGAGCTTGCCGAGGCATTGCCGACGGCGGATGTACAGCTGTTCTACCAGGTGGCCATCCTGGGCCGGCGCGATCTGCAACTGGCACCGGACCCGCGCAGCGGGGCGGAGATGACCCTGTTGCGCATGCTGGCGTTCAGGCCGGCCGCAGCGGCCGAGGGCGGGACCGCGTCGGGCGGCAGTGCGGCGCGCAGTTCTCGAGGCGACAAGCGCCCGGCAGCCAAGACGCGCACGGCCGCGGCGAGCGCGGCCACAGCGGCCGTGTCGACACACAAATGGGCTGATCCGGACTGGAGCGCGTTGGTCGGCCGGCTGGGCCTGGGCGGGGCGGTTCGATTGCTGGCCAGCAATTGTGCGTACGACCGACGCGAGGGGAATACGATCTACCTCGGGCTCGATCCACGGTCGGAGTCGATGCTGACCCGGCAACGGCGGGATGCGCTGGCCGCCCGGCTGTCCGAGTATTTCGGCGAGACGCTTGCGGTGGATATTGCCCTGGGTGCAGAGACAGGCGAGACGCCCGTGCAGGAGGAATCACGTATGGCCGACGAGCGCCTGGAGGCTGCGCGGCAGACCCTCGAGGCCGACCCTAACGTGCAGGCCCTCAAAGACATGTTTGGCGCGGAACTCAAAACGGATTCGATCGAGCTGATCAATCCGCCGCAAACGGATTGACGACAACGGATTGACGATACGGAGAGCATGAATGAAAGGTGGCATTGGCCAGTTGATGAAGCAGGCACAGCAGATGCAGGCCGATATGAAGAAGGCCCAGGAAGAGATGGCCTCGATTACGGTAACCGGGGAGTCGGGCGCAGGGATGGTACGCGTGGTCATGACGTGCCAGCACCAGGTACAGAAAGTCGAGATCGACGACAGCATGATCGGCGACGACAAGGAAATGCTGGAAGATCTCACGGCGGCCGCGTTCAATGACGCGGTGCGCAAGGTTGAGAAGACGGTGCAGGAAAGATTCTCGGGAATGGCGTCGGGCTTGAGCTTGCCGCCCGGTATGAAGCTGCCTTTCTAGGTCCCGATGTCGTATTCACCCTTACTGGTTCGCCTGATCGATGGCCTGCGCTGTATGCCGGGCGTCGGGCAGAAATCCGCGCAGCGGATCGCGTTTCATTTGCTGGAGCGTGATCGCGAGGGTGCCACCCAGCTGTCGGTAGCCCTCGGTGAAGCGGTCGAGGGTATCGGCCACTGCAGCCGCTGCCGCATGTTCACCGAGCATGAGCTGTGTTCCATTTGCTCGGCCCCGGGCCGTGACGTCACTCAACTCTGCGTCGTAGAGTCTCCGGCCGACGTGATGGCGCTGGAAGACGCGACCGGTTTCCGGGGTCTGTACTTCGTGCTGATGGGTCACCTGTCACCGCTCGACGGCATCGGGCCCGAAGAGCTCGGCCTCAGCCAGCTCGACGACTGGCTGGCCCGGGGTGAAGTGACCGAGCTCATTATTGCGACCAATCCGACCGTCGAAGGTGACGCGACGGCACACTATCTCGCCGACCTGGCGACGCAACGTGACGTCAAGGCGAGTCGTATCGCCCATGGTGTTCCGCTGGGCGGCGAACTCGAGTACGTCGACGGCGGCACGCTGTCGCACGCGTTCTACGGTCGCCGTACTGTTGACTGAGGGAAAAACCATGTCCACCGACAACTGCCTGTTCTGCAAGATTCTCGAGGGCGAGATTCCGGCCGAACTGATCTACGAGTCCGACACGGCTGTGGCGTTCCGCGACATCAATCCGCAGGCGCCGATACACGCGCTGGTCATTCCGCGCAAGCACATCTCGACGATCAACGATATCGATGAGAACGACGAGGCGATCGTAGGAAGCCTGTACTCGGCGGCGCGACAGATCGCGGCAGCGGAAGGCATCGCCGACGAAGGCTATCGTGCCGTCATGAATTGCAACGAAGGCGCAGGGCAAAGCGTCTTTCACATTCACCTGCACGTACTCGGCGGCCGACGACTGGACTGGCCGCCGGGCTAGTCAGTAGCGACCTTCGGCAAGCTGCTCCGTCAGGTTGACGATGCGCTTGTAGCTCTCGTAACGCCGAGGGCTGATCGCACCGTTTTCGCAGCGTTCTTTCACCGCGCAGCCCGGCTCGCGCAAGTGGCGGCAGTTGGCGAAACGACACTCCCCGGCGGCGTCCCGGATTTCGCGAAAACCCTGTGCCGCTGCTGTCGACGACTCGAGCGCCGGTGCGTAGTCGCGCACGCCCGGCGAATCAATGATCACGCCCCCGCCGGGCAGCGAGATCATTGCCGAATTGACCGTGGTATGCCGACCTTCCCTGGACTTGTCGGAAACCTCGGACGTCTTCTGCACGTCATCGCCGATGAGCCTGTTAATGATGCTGGACTTACCGACGCCGGACTGACCGACAACGATCGCGCAGTGCGTCGCGAGTAGCGCGCGAACGTTGTCGATGCCTTCCCCGGTCAGCGCGCTGCAGGCAACCACGTCATAGCCAATGTCGAAGTAGGTATCCAGCTCGTAACGAACGTCCGCGGTACCGAGGTCACTCTTGTTGAACACCACGCACGCATCGATGCCCATGAGTTCGGCCGCGCACAGGTAGCGATCGACGATGAACCAGTCCGGCCTGGGTTCGGCTGCGGCAACCACAACCAGGTAGTCGAGGTTTGCAGCCAAAACCTCTACCTTGCCACGCATGTTCGGCCGTGACAGTTCGTTGCGTCGTTCGGCAATACCCGTGATGAGCCAGTCGTCTTCGTTCTCTATCGGCTCCACATCGACTTTGTCGCCGCAGACGGGCTTGATTCGCTTACCCTTGATGCGCGCATTCACCTCACGCCCGTCGGCAAGTGCGAGGCGCATGCGCCGGCTGTAAGTGGCTATGACCGTGGCGTGTTTCATGGCGGGAGTATAGACTGCGTGAACCATGACCACACCCGCTAACGATCGCTCAAGCAACCTTATCTGGATCGACCTCGAGATGACGGGGTTGTGTACGACGCACGACACGATTATCGAGATAGCGACGATCGTGACGGACAAGCATCTCAATGAGCTCGCCGAAGGGCCGGTGCTGGCGATTCGTCAGTCCCGGGAAACGATGTCCGGTATGGATGAATGGAATACGCGGCAACACGGCAAGTCCGGCTTGACTGCGCGTGTTCTCGAAAGCGAAGTCGACACGGTGGAGGCCGAAGCGGCGACGATTGCTTTCCTCCGGGATTGGGTGGATGAGGGCGTGTCGCCGATGTGTGGCAACAGCATTTGCCAGGACCGTCGTTTCCTGGCGCGTGAGATGCCGACACTCGAGGCTTATTTTCACTACCGGAATCTCGATGTAAGCACGCTCAAGATCCTGGCGCAGCAGTGGGCACCCGGTGTCGCACTGGGGTTTGTCAAGGAATCGCAACATCTCGCTCTCGCGGATATCAGGGACTCCATCGAGGAACTCGCCTGGTACCGGGAGAAGCTGTTCAATCCCGACGCGCTGGACCCTGTCGGTAGCGATGCCTGAGAGACCGTTTGCCGAATACGCGGCGCGAAACGCGGCCCCCATTTTCGAGATACTGCGGCGCGAATTCTCCGGTGCCTCCCGCGTCCTGGAGATCGGCTCCGGAACCGGCCAACATGCTGTGGTGTTCGCCGAGCGTCTCGGACACCTGCGCTGGCAGACCAGCGATCTCGACGAGAATCACGCCGGCATCCGGGCCTGGATTGAGACCGCCGGTACAGACAATGTCCTGCCGCCTTTGTCCATGGATGTTCGCGAGGCGTCGGTGACGGCCGCCGCCTACGACGCGGTGTTTTCGGCGAATACGGCACATATCATGGATATCGATGCCGTTCGGAAAATGTTCCTGCTGGTCGGCAGGGCGCTGCGGCATGACGGCATCTTCTGTCTGTACGGCCCGTTCAGGAAGGAGAGCCGATTCAATTCGCCGAGCAACGCGGCTTTCGACGCGAATCTCAAGTCGAGAAACCCGTCGATGGGTATTCGTGACCTGGAGGTTCTCGATGATTTCGCACATGCCGCCGGTCTGCGGCGAGTGCGCTTCTACGCGGTGCCGTCGAACAACAACGTTGTGGTCTGGCAGCGAGGAGATACGTCATGACAACGCATACCGGCGGGTGCCACTGCGGGCGGGTACGATTCGAGGTGGAGGCGCCGGCCGTTGTCGACGCAACCGACTGCAACTGCAGTATCTGTCGAAAGTCCGGGTTTCTTCACCTGATTGTCCCCGCCAGTGATTTTCGGCTGTTGCAGGGCGACGACGTGCTGACGACCTACACGTTCAATACCGGGGTAGCAAAACATCACTTCTGCAGCGTCTGTGGCGTGAAGTCCTTCTATGTCCCGCGTTCGCATCCCAACGGCATCAGCGTGAACGTCCACTGCCTCGACGAGGCTACCGTGGCGGGCGTCAATGTCACGCCATTCGACGGTCGGAACTGGGAGCAGAATTCCTCCAAATTGTCTCCGATAAGCGACTGATTTACCTGAATATTAACTGGAAGGATTCAAGCGCTTGTCTTATAGTTGCCGGATCATGAAAAGACTACTTAGCATCGCACTGGTTTTGTGCGCATTTATCGCCCCGGCCGCTGTCGCGGAATCGGTATGGGTTACGGACCAGTTCGAGATCACACTGCGCTCGGGGCCCAGTACGAGCAACGCCATTCGCCTCTCGGTCGGGAGCGGTACCCGTCTCGAAGTCATCGAGCGCGATGCCGATACCGGCTACACCCACGTGCGGACGCAGGGCGGTACCGAGGGGTGGGTATTGACGCGCTACCTCATGAACGAGGCGAGTGCCCGCGAGCAGCTTGAGAAACTGACGAGCCAGCTTACGAATGCGAATTCGCGCGGCAGCACGCTGGATTCGCAGCTGAATGCAATCAAGGGTGAGTACGATTCGGCCAGCAAGAAAATCGCGACGCTCGAACGGGAGAAGGCCGCGGTCGAGGCAGAACTGGCCGAGATCAGGCGAACGGCTGCCAACGTGCTGGCGATCAACGACCAGAACAAGTCCTTGATGGACCAGCTGACGGCAGCGCAAATTCGCGCTGATACGCTGGAGCAGGAAAACCGTGTGCTGGCAGGCCAGACGACACGCTACTGGTTTATGTCGGGCGGCCTCGTGCTGCTGATCGGGATAATCCTGGGGATCTGGCTGCCGCGCATTCGCTGGCAGCGTCGCTCGCGTTACGACCGCTTCTGACGCGAGCCGTCCTCAGTCGACCGTTTCGCCGGCCAGGAACATCCATGTTTCGATAACCGTATCGGGATTGAGCGACATGCTCTCGATGCCCTGGTCCAACAGCCAGCGCGCGAGGTCCGCATGATCTGAAGGCCCCTGGCCACAGATTCCCACGTACTTGCCCTGCGCCTTGCAGGCAGAAATGGTCATCGCCAGCAGCGCTTTTACGGCATCGTCGCGTTCATCGAAGGTGTCGGCAACCAGTGCCGAATCCCGGTCGAGGCCCAGCGCAAGTTGCGTCATGTCGTTGGACCCGATCGACATGCCGTCGAAGTGCTCGAGATACTGGTCCGCCAGCAGGGCGTTGGTCGGGAGTTCCGACATCATGATGACCTTCAGGCCGTGCTTGCCGCGCTCGAGACCGTTCAATGCCATGAGGTCGATGACGTCTTTTGCCTGCCTGACGGTACGCACGAAGGGGATCATGATCTGGACGTTGGTCAGGCCCATTTCCTCGCGCACGCGTCGCAATGCGCGGCACTCGAGCTCAAAGCAGGGCTTGAAGCTCTCCGACACGTAGCGTGCGGCCCCGCGGAAACCGATCATCGGGTTTTCTTCATCGGGCTCGTAACGCGCGCCACCGATGAGATTTGCGTATTCGTTGGATTTGAAGTCCGAGGTCCGCACAATGACGGGCTCGGGCGCGAACGCCGCGGCGATGGTGGCAATGCCCTCGGCGAGCTTATCGACGAAAAATTCGACAGGATCCGGATAGCCGGCCATCTGGTCGTCAATGGCCGCCTTGGTAGCGGCGTCTTGTGACGCATAGTCCAGCAGGGCCTGCGGGTGCACTCCGATCATGCGATTGATGATGAATTCGAGGCGCGCCAGGCCGACGCCCCGGTTCGGTATGTTGGCGAAATCGAAAGCGCGATCCGGGTTGCCAACGTTCATCATGATCTTGACGGGTATTTCGGGCAGTGCGTCCAGTTCGATGTTCTTTTCCTCGAAGTCGAGGCTGCCTTCATACACGAAACCCTCGTCACCCTCGGCGCAACTCACGGTGACTTCGGAACCGTCCGGGATCTTTTCGGTCGCGTCGCCGCAACCCACCACGGCCGGGATGCCCAGCTCGCGGGCGATGATCGCCGCATGGCATGTCCGCCCGCCGCGATTGGTTACGATAGCAGAGGCGCGCTTCATGACGGGCTCCCAGTCCGGGTCCGTCATGTCGGAAACGAGAATATCGCCGGCCTTGACGCGGTTCATTTCCGCGACCGACCGGATGACTTTGGCCGTGCCGGCGCCGATCTTGTGGCCGATGCTGCGGCCGGTAATGATGACCTCGCCCGTGTCCTTGAGAGTGAAACGCTGGATAGACCTCCCGCTGCGGCTTTGCACTGTCTCCGGCCGTGCCTGCAGGATGTACAGCTTGCCGTCGTTGCCATCCTTGCCCCACTCGATATCCATGGGCCGGTCATAGTGCTTCTCGATCGTTACGGCCATCTTTGCGAGTTCGATGATGTCGTCGTCCGTGATCGAGAATCTGAGGCTGTCGCTTTCCTCGACGTCGACGGTGTCCACGGTCTTGCCCGGCTCAGGATTGTCGCTGTAAACCATCTTGATGGTCTTGCTGCCAAGGTTCTTCCTGAGGATCGGGCGCAGTCCGGCCGCCAACGCGGGTTTGTAGACATAGAACTCGTCCGGGTTGACGGCGCCCTGGACCACGGTCTCGCCGAGTCCCCAGGAGGACGTAATGAAGACCGCGTCGCGAAAGCCGGTTTCCGTGTCCAGCGTGAACATCACGCCGGATGCGCCAACGTCGCTGCGCACCATCGTCTGGACGCCGGCAGAGAGCGCGACGTCGGCATGCACGAAGCCATGGTGAACCCGGTAGGCAATGGCGCGATCATTGAACAGCGAAGCGAACACCTGGTGCATGGCCTCGACCATGTTTTCCAGGCCGCGGACATTTAGAAACGTTTCCTGCTGGCCTGCGAATGACGCGTCGGGCAGATCCTCGGCCGTGGCGGAGGAGCGAACGGCGACGGCAATGTCCTTGCCGGCGCTCATTTCCTCCCAGGCGGCCCGCACATCGCGCATGAGGTCGTCGGGGAGGGGAGTCTCGAGTATCCAGCCACGGATCGTCGCTCCGGCGCTGGTCAGTGCATCGATATCATCGACATTGAGGTTGTCGAGAAGGCCGTGAATTCGCTTGTCGAGTCCATCGGCGGCCAGGAATTTGCGATACGCAGCGGCGGTGGTGGCGAAACCGCCGGGCACCGAGACACCGAGGTTCGCAAGATTGCTGATCATTTCACCGAGTGAGGCGTTCTTGCCGCCAACGGTCTCAACGTCGTCCATGCCAAGCTCAGCGAGCTTGATGACATATTGCTCCAAGTCCTACTCCCTTGTGTTCCTCGGCAGGCATGGGACAATCCCACCGATGGTTGAGCGCGTCGTATTTTTTGTGTCGGATCAAACGGGTGTCACTGCGGAGACCCTGGGCCACAGTCTTATTACGCAGTTTGCCGGGCAGAATTTTCGCCAAACGACTTTGCCATTTATAGATACTGAAGACAAGGCGCGCGAAGCGGTGCGGGTAATCGACGCGACCGCGGATAACGGGGCACCTCACCCCATCGTATTTTCGACAATCGTGCAGCCGAACTTGCGCAAGATCGTCAAGGAATCGATGGGCCTGCACCTCGACATCTTTGACGCCTTCCTTGAATCATTGGCTGACGAGCTGGGTGCGGCACCCGAGTACCTGTCCGGGCGTGCGCATGGCGTGAGTGACATCGATGCCTACATGAAACGCATCGAGGCGACCAATTTCGCGCTGGCCAATGACGACGGTGGGGTTAGTCGCAACTACGACGTAGCCGACGTAATCCTGGTTGGCGTATCCCGATCGGGCAAGACGCCCACATGTTTGTACCTGGCGCTCCAGTACGGTGTCTATGCGGCGAACTACCCGCTGACAGAGGACGAGCTGGAGACCGGTACGCTGCCGGATTTCCTGCTGGAACATAAGCACAAACTGTTCGGGTTGACCATCGAGCCGGAGAGGCTGCGAGATATTCGCAGGGAAAGGCGGCCGCACGGCCATTATTCGACCACTCAACAGGTTCGATTCGAGCTGCGGGAGTCGGAAAAGATGTTCCGGCGCTACGGTATTCCGAATGTGAATACGACGAGTTTTTCGATCGAGGAAATCGCGAGCCGAATACTGGATAGTACCGGGGTAGAGCGCAGAGTTCGACCCTGATATTGCTCGCCATGTGCTGCTATATTGGCAGCATGTTGCTCGATTCATACCTTGTACCTGAGACGGCCGCGAAGCCTGGCAGCTTCGTGGGCCTTATGGCCCTGTATGAGAGCAACTACCTGCGTTTGCGACGCCTGATCCCGGAGATCGATCGCGTCGACGGTTGCTTTCGATCGCGAGTGGCCGGCGATTGCGATCTGCATGTCGCGATCCTGGAGCGCTGCAGGTACACCGTGACGCTGTCGTTGACCTATCACTTCGAAACCGCCGATGGCCGGTGTGCCGATCCCGACATGGCCGTTCGCGTCTACCTGGATGGCCAGCTTGCGGAAGTCATGGCGATGGGCAACACGCAACGCCATGCGCAACTGCGCAAGCTCGTGCTCGAACATCGTGAGGAACTCGACCGAAGGTGGCGTCTCAACGTCGTCCTGAACAAGTGGCTCGACTACCTTGCCGAGCAGGGACACCTGATCCTCGATCGCTAAAACTGTCGATTCAGTCAGCGTTTCCCGCCCTTGCTCCTGAGACTATTACGTTCAATAGCGCGCGATATGTCGGCGCGCAGGCGCAGGATTATGTAAAGAGGCGGTCCGTGGCAGGTATCACGACAATCTTCAAAGGCGAACAGGAACATCCGCCACAGGACAATGACAAGCTCATTGACCTGTTCCGCAACCGTGTGGAACTGAAGAAAGAGTTCGCGGCACTGCGCAACGAGAAATACCAGCTGCAGGACCGCATCAAGGCACACCAGGGCGCCACGGAGCGGGTGCAGCAAAAGCTGAATCACCTGGAGTCACTCTTGCTGGATCCCGAGTGGGTGCACAACGTCGTTGTCTTCTACCAGATGCGACGCCTTGCGGCGCATTGCGAGGTCAAGATCCAGCGCTTCGCGGAGCAGCTCAAACAGAAACGTGAGCAACGCGTGCACAGCAAGGCGCTGGTCGCCTGGAACGAAGAACGCAAGCAATCCACCCAGGCCGTGCAGGCCAGGATCGGAGAGCAGCGATTGCGGGTCCAGATGCTCGAGGATCAGCTGCAGGCGGAACGCCACAAGCTGCTGTCGATGGGCGGTGTTGCCAAGATGTTGCGGGGACGCTCACAAGCCTCGCAGGTCGAGAATATCGAGTCCGCCGTCGCCGCAGCGCAGAGCAAGGAGCAGGACTTGCTGCTCGAGCTCGAACGTGTCGAGGCGCTGGATCCGCCGGCTCACCAGGGTCTGGACATTGCCGCGAAACGCTCGATCAATCTCATGATCCTCGCCTTCGTCCAGCAGCTCTACCTCGATTTCGCCGAAGACAACCTGGCTGACCTGGCCAAAGAGTCCAGCGAGAGGAGTGTGGGGGCTGTCAACTACGGCACCCGGTACGAGTGTGACCAGTTACTGGATACGCTGTTGAGTCGCAAAGAGGAGGTCGAACGGGCCGACGACTGCGCCGACTTGCTCAAGAAACGTGCAAAGATGATTGCAGAGTATGCGACGTTCCGGCACGACGATGATGCGGTGCCGGTTCCTGGCTCGGTAGCGACCGTTTTCGACATCGACCGAAACGGCGTCGTGCATAAGTCGGACGTCAATATTCTCGGAGAGAATTACTTCGGTGTGGCCAAGGTATTGAGCCGCTAGCAGCGGGACCCGCTGGGTCAGATATCTCTGCGATACATCTGGCGCCGGACGGGCACCAGCTTGTTGTCGGAAATGGGACGCAGGCGCGGGGCTTCCGCTTCGTCCTCTTCGGCCTGATCGTCGACCGCTTCCTCGTTGTCAGCCTCGTTATCGGCCTGCGCAAACACCTTGCGTGCGGTGGCCGCAACCCGGGGCTTGAGCAAGTGCTCGTCGGAGACGGCTTCTATCGTCGTCGACATGGTTTCGGTGCTGATCTCGAGGGTCGCTTCACCGGTCTTGCTGTTGCAGAGAGGGTCGCGGTCAGGCGCTGCCAAGACGGGAGCGGCGAACCAGCCAGCCAGCACAAGAATCGCCGCAGATGCTGCGATGGTGCCGTGCTTTGGCTGTTGTTTGCCTGCTGACATGGCCTGTTCCAAATCGATGATTGCCGTAGCGCAACCAGCTAGGTGTTATAGTCGAGTATAACACCGCGGCCCGGGCGGTCAAGCCCGCGCATCAGGGCTGCACGCGGGCCGTCCGCGGCGGTGTTTCCGGCACCAGTTCCCGCAATGTGGCGAGGTCGGTGACGATACCGGCCGCCTGGTCGAGCTGAATGTCCGGAAAATCCTCTTCCTCGATATCATCGAGGCTCTCGATGGGCTCAAGGCCCAATGCGGCACGCCGGTTATTCTCGCGGTCGATGCGCCGTTGCATCTCGTTCTCATGCTCGGCGCGACGGGCCTGCATGTTCAGCGATATCGTCTTTTGCGCCCGGAACTTCTCGGCGGCCTGGATAGACTCCAGCTGGAACTGGAAATTCGGATCGTCCTTGGCACGCTCGGCATGCGCGACCGTCAGGGATTCGATCATGCCCTGTAGCGGCTTGCCCGCACGGAAACGCGTGGTTTGCACGGTGTCCCAGGGCAGCGCCGTGTCGCGTGCACTCTCGCCGATCAGTTCGGCGTTGATGTGCGATGGCAGTTCGATGTCCGGGTTGACTCCCCGATGCTGGGTGCTTTCGCCCGTCACCCTGTAGTACTTGCCGATCGTCAGCGTCAGCTGACCCAGGCCGGCGTCATCCTCACTGCGGACGTACTGGTCGAGCGAGTACAGGTTTTGAACCGTGCCCTTGCCGAAAGTCTGTTGGCCGACGATGACGCCACGCGCATAGTCCTGGATCGCTGCCGAGAAAATCTCTGACGCAGACGCGCTGTAGCGGTCCACGAGGACGGCCAGCGGGCCACTGTAGGCGACGCGGGGAACGGGGTCCGGATCGTCGAGCCGACTGATACGGCCGTTGGCGTTGCGCAACTGCACGACCGGGCCATTGTCGATGAACAGGCCGGAGAGGGCCGTCGCCTCGGTCAGGTGTCCGCCACCGTTGCCGCGCAAGTCGATGACAAGGCCGTCAATGCCTTCTTCCTCAAGCTCCGCGATGAGGCGGCGCACGTCCTTCGTCGTGCTCTTGTAGTCCTTGTCGCCGCTGCTCAACGCGCGGTAGTCGCGGTAGAAGCTGGGGACGTCGATGACGCCGATAGACCACTCACGGCCTTCGCGCCTGATCTTGACGATTTCACTCTTGGCGGCCTGTTCCTCGAGCTTGACCTGGCCGCGAGTGAGATCGATGAATTTCTTGGGGCTGCCGGGCAACGCATTGGCCGGGATGATTTCCAGTCGGACGACAGAGTCGGCGGGGCCGCGGATGAGGTCCACCACGTCGTCCAGTCGCCAGCCGATGACGTCGACGATCTCGCCGTCAGCGCCCTGGCCGACACCGGTAATGCGATCTTCAGCCTGCAGTGTGCCGTCGATCGCGGCGGGGCCGCCCGGAATGATCCCGGCGATCTTCACGAAATCTTCGTCAGTCTGCAGCGACGCACCAATACCGAAATACGACAGGCTCATCTGAATTCGGTATTCCTCGGAATTGCGCGGCGACAGGTAGCTGGAATGCGGGTCCAGCGCATGCGCGAAAGAATTCATGAAGCGCTCGAACACGTCGTCATTGTTCAACTGGTTCAGGCGCTTCAGGTAGCCGCGATAGCGCTTGCCGAGTACGTCCTGGATCTTTTCCCAGGGTTCGTCCTCGAGGGCCAGGTTCAACGCGTCGTTCTTGACACGCTGGCGCCAGATCTCATCGAGTTCGGCCGAGGTCTCGACCCAGGGCTCCTCGGAGCGGTCAAACTGGTAGGTCTCGTCTTCTGTGAAGTCCGGTTCGACCTCCAGCTGCTCGAGGGCGAAAGTAAGGCGCTCGCGTACACGGGTCTGGTACACCTGGTACATCTCGAATACCGGGTCCAATGGTTTGCTTTTGACGAGGTCATCCAGCTCATGGCGATAGGTATCGAAGTACTCGATATCGCCTTTCAGCAGGTACATGCGGTTGTGGTCGAGTGATTCGACGAACAGGTCCAGTACGCGGGACGACAACTCATCGTCGACAGCAACGTGGTTGTAGTGTTGCTGCTGGACAAACTGCGTAACGATTTCCCCGATCTTCTCGTGACGTTGCTCTGGAAACAGAAAGCTCTTCTGCTCGAGTGCCGTATTGCTGCCGAAAAGAGGAGCCGACGCGAGGACGAATCCCAGTCCTGCGAGCCAGTTGATACGGCGATTTCGGTGTTTCGTCAAAGCAATCTCCAAATCTTGCCAAAGAGGTTTCAGCATAGCCTTTTGTGGGCTAGGCTAGTGGTCCGACGCCCTTGGATCAAGGGCATATTCGTCATATTCTTCAATGTTGTGCGGTTTTTCTTTCCCGCCTCGGAAAATAATACATGCGTCCTTTGTCTGTCGTTACGCTGATCATCCTTGGATCCTGCTTCGCGATTACCTTCAGCCTCACGGCCGTCATCATTGTCGTGCTGATCCTCGGCGACGAATACCCGCGCCTGCAGGGTGAATTTGACCCCCTGCTCAACAGCTTGTCGGTCTTTCTCGGTATGACCCTGATCTCTGCCTTAAGTTTCTACACGCTCGCAAAAAACCACGCGTCGCGCTATTGGGCGCAACTTGCGATGTGGGCTGGTCTGTTGGCGACGGGATACTACTTCTGGCCGTGAAGCAGCTCGGAGCCTGTGCCTAGCGCAGAAGGCGGGAACCGCGGCCACGTCGGCGGCGCATTCGCGCCTGGAGTTCCTTGCGACGGGCGCTCAGCCAGCCTTCGCGGTTTGCGGTGGAGCCATCGCCGCTCAGGGACAGGCGCTCCCGGTAATCGCAGAAGTCCTGGTAAGCCTCCATCTCGTGCTTCAATTCCCGCATCACGAGCTCGATCATGATGGCGTCATCGAGAAATCCGAGCCCCGGAATATGGTCCGGGATCAGGTCTTCGGGTTCGGCGAAATAGGCGAGGGCATTGAGTACGCGCTTGGCTTCCTGGTGCGGGAGACGCCATTCGATATCTGACAGCATGCCGATCATCAGCCGCAGCCGCTCGAGGCGTTCGCGTATGAAACCCGGTGCATCCGATTGCGGGACCTGGCGGAGCAGGTCCTCGGCCGCCGCGACAATCTCCTCGGGTGGAATACGACGCGCCGCATTGCGCGCTTCCTCCATGATCAGGCGGAAGTGCTTGAGGTCGCTGTCGTCAAGTTCAAATGAGATTCGCATAGTCACATGCGGATCATACTATTTGCCGAAGCGCCGGTCCCAATTCTTTGAGCGATCGAAGCCGCCCGTGTTGTAGGGATCGAGACCCGGTTCTTCGCCGGAGTCGACAAGCGAGTCGTCCAGGATCTTGAGTGTCTCGTGAGTGCCCGTGTCTTCCCGGACGAACTTGTTGCGGATGAGCACGTTCTTGCCGGGGCCGATGCTCTCGATCTCACCTGACAGCTCTTCATCCGCGTCAACGAACTCCGGGTTTCTGCGCGGGACTTTTTGTTGCGGCCGAGCGCGTGGAGCCGGATGCGCGCCCGCTTTCTGAAGTTTTGGCGACGGCGCTGGCTCCGCGTCAGAGAAGCGGGTCTTTAACCAGTTTTTCAGTCTCTCCAGCATGTGTGGGTAACCGGTGTTTCGTATCGATTCTGAATTGAACCTGTGACCTAAGAGGATGCACTAACAACTCCGGATATTCTACAAACCACGCACGCGTTACACGGCCACATGGCCCGGAACTGTGAAGCGGATCACAGTTTGGATGTTGCGCGCCAGCCCAGAAACATCAATCGCACGATCTGCCAGACCAGCCAGGGTGAGAGAACGAGAAACCACGCGACCGGGTCGCCGCTGCGAATCTTGCCGCTCAAGGTGCCGAAAAACTCTGTGTATCCAGTCCCGCCATAGGCTCCAAATACGGCCTTGCCAACGAACCAGACGGCAATCGGCAGGAGCACCAGGCCAAAGAACAGAAGCACTGCGAATACCGCGGCTTCTTTCTTGAGAAACTGGCCCGTGGGGCTGGTTTTCTTACCTGTGGCTTCGGTCACGACGCACGGCCTCTTGAAAGGGGCCGTTATCGTTGCCTAGCAGGCTGTTCAGGTCAAGCGTCGTTGCTGGCTGCGCGACGCCGGCGACGGAATACGACGATGCCAAGGTGAATGCACGCGGCCGAAAACAGCAGGTAGTGCGGCAGTATCCAGAACCACTCGCTGATGTAAAGCGTCGACAAGAAAGCCAGGAATCCGGCACCAAGATAGAAATAGGGCAGGACATCGTAAAAGAGTTTAGGTAACCAGATCTTTCTCGAGATCCAACGGCCTGTCTGGCGTGATACCTGTTGCGTATCGGTCAGTCTGGCCGGCTTCCCTGCGGTCGTGCTGAGCATCGTGCTGTCTCGCTTACTGGACTATAAGCGAACCTTAGACCGAGCGGAAAGAAAAAGGCGTGATTGCGCTCACAGATCAGGCGTCGCGTTTCGGCCGTTCTTCGTAGCGGAAATGCGCGTTGCCGATCGTAACGATATCGCCATTCTTCAAGAAGTGCTCCGTGACGCGGTTCGAGTTGACGAAGACGCCGTTCTTGCTGCCCCAGTCGATGACTCGCGTCGCATCGTTGTCTGCCTGGACGACGGCGTGACGGCGACTGATGTACGCGGCATTGAGCTGGATGTCGTTGTCCTCGGTCCGGCCTATCGTCAGCCGATCCTTGAACAACGGGAATCGCAATAGCTGCTTGCCGATCTTGCCGACCAGTACCCGGGTAACGCGGTCCGCTGATTTCTGCGTCGGTGGCAATTCGTCGTCGACATCGTCAAATTGCTCCGAGATGCGCCCGTCGATATCCGAGATGACATCGCCGATCTCGTTAATGGACTCCATCTGCTCGGACTTGCGTGCGAGTTCAGCCAGTAAAACGTTGATAGCCTCGCTGCGGGCGTCGAGCTTTTGCTCGAAGTCGTTCGCAATGCGGGTCATGTTGGCAAGTTCTTTCTCGAGCTCGCTGATGCGGCTGTTCGATTGCTCGTCGCTGTCGCACAGCATGCGCTCGAGCTCTTCCTTGAAGCCGCGTGTGTCCACGAGATCGGATGCAAGCTGGCTGTTGAGGATCTCGGATTGCGCAACGGTTTCCTGGGCCTCGCCCAGCTCGAAGCGCAGCATGCGTATTTCCTCGGCATGTTTATCGCCGATTTCTTCGAGCTGTTGGTTAAGCTGCGTCTTGTCGTCGGCTGCGGTCGCAAGTGCCTCTTCAAGGTGACGATTCTTGTCGACGGTTTCCGCGAGGGCGCCGGCGAGCCGATCGCGTTCGCTTTGCAGGTCTTCCTGGAGCGACAGAACGTCCTGGAGTTTGCGCCGCAGTGCGTCGGCATACGCTTCAGAGCGAGCAAGCCGATTCCCGTCGTTTGCGACCGTGTCCTGGGCATGCGCCGACAACGGCAATTCCGGGATTTCGCGAACCGCCTGTCGAGTCGACTCGATCTCGGCTCTGAGTTCGGCCGTCACCAGCCGGTGCCTCTCGTCACGACTCCGGATCTCGGCTTTTAATGCCCTGATCTTGCGGTCGCGGGCCTTGAGCAGTTTTTCCTTGCGGGACACCGTCTCGCGCAAGCCATCGATGTCGGCGTTGAGCTTGTTGGTCAGTTCTTCGCGCGCCGAAATCTCAGCCTCGAGCCCGAGCCACTTGGCGCGTAGCTGCTCGATATCGTATTGCAGCTTGCCGATCGTCTGTGCGTCGGAGCTGCGATGCTCGGCAAAATCGCTGGTGTGCTCATCGGACTCCGGCGGCACCTCACCCCGGATCGGGTGCTCCTGGCGAAAGGTTACAGCTTCCAGTTCGGCCGTCTGGTCGTCGTCATCTGCGACTAATTCATTGATGTTGTTTTTCTCACTAGCCATCCGCGCAGTCTATCATGCAGCGTCGGCTCCTCAATCGGTTGGCCCGACAAAATCAATAACTTAAGTTAAATCTGCTAGTCGCAGGCCACGGTTCTGCCGGCCGCCCAGTCGCGCATCGCGGCGATACGCTCGGACATGACGACGGAGAGCGGTCGGGTCTGTTGGATTTCCGCCAGGATGTGGTCGGTCGCGAGCGGTTCGTTCTGGGCGTGAGCCGCGTACAGCGACGAGACGATGGCCTGCTCTATTTCGGCGCCGGAGAAGCCGTCGGTTGCGGTCGTCAGACGGTTGAGATCGAAGTTCTTGAGGGACTGGTCGCGATTCGCGAGGTGGATGGCGAGAATCGAGGTCCTGACGTTGTCGGCCGGGAGATCGACGAAAAAGATTTCGTCGAAACGCCCCTTGCGCACGAGTTCCGGCGGCAGCGTACTGATGTCGTTGGCGGTCGCGACCACGAAGACCTTGCTGCGGCGCTCGGCCATCCAGGTGAGAAAAGTGCCCAGGACCCGTTGCGTGGTTCCGGTTTCGCCACCGCGGCCTGCGATACCTTTCTCGATTTCGTCTATCCAGAGTACACAGGGCGACATCACGTCTGCGGTCTTCAGCGATTCACGCAGTTTGCGTTCCGTCTCGCCGTGGTACTTGTCGTATATCGTGCCGAAGTCCAGGCGCAGTAACGGGACACCGAATATTCCCGCGGTCGCTTTCGCGGCCAGGCTTTTGCCGCAGCCCTGGACGCCGAGGAGCAGAATGCCTTTCGGCACGTCGAGGTGTGCAGCAGATACGTCACCGCGAAACACCGGGCGTCGTTGTTGCAGCCAGGCCTTCAGGCGGGTGAGACCACCGACGTCTTTGAACCGTGCCGTGTCGTACTCGAACTGCAGCGCGCCGCCGCGATTCAGCAGCTCATACTTGGCCTGCATGACATCGGGCAGGTCGCTGTGCGTAATGGCGCCGTCCTGGTAGATCGCATTGCGTGCCAGTCGCTCCGTATCTGCCCAGGTTAATCCCGCGAGGTTTTGCAGGAGGAGCTCATGCGCCTTGGGGTCTACTTTGACGCGGGCTCCCGGGTTGTCCTTGGCATATTCGTTTGCGGCCTGCTTCACGATGGTTGCGCGATCGCTTTCCGAGGGCAACGCCATGTCAAATCGTGCGCAAAAGCTCTCGAGTTCCTGTGGAATCTTGACAGTGTGACTGATGAGCACGATCTGCCGGTTGATTTCTGCCGAGCGAATGCAAATGTCCTTGAGCAGGCGCACGTGTACGGGATCGTCCAGGAACGGATGGAAATCGAGCAACACGTAGATGCCGGGTTTCGAGACGGCCCGGATGTGCTTGAGGACGTCCGTCGGTTGCGCGTTTATCGCCTGCGGCTCCAGCGAGATGTCAATACGCTGCAGGCCGTCGGTGATCGTCCAGCGAAAGAGCGGCGTATACGTCTGGCTTGCGCGCGAGATCGTAATCGATTGCAGCAACTCGAGCATGCGTTGCTCGTCCTGCGATTCGATGACGACGATAGGTGTTCGCGATCGAAGAACGAGTTCGAGGTCGTGGCGTCGGTCCATGCTGTGACTTATTGGTCCTGGCTGGTGGTTGTCATAGTACGGCAGCCGGGGAGATTGTCGCTGTGAAGTGTGTCCGGTGTTGAGCCAATCAATTCACCCGCAGCCGCCGCCAGGCTATCGAGATCGATCTCTGCATTGACGAGAACCGGCAGGAGGGCGTCGAGGTCGATCTTGCCGTCGGATTTTTTCATGAGTTCGCGATCCAGGGCCCTGAATACGCCAACGGCTCTCGCCGTCGTCGCCGCGGTCGATGCCGTACCGCAGAGGCTGCTGCTTTCCGCTCCCCATTCTTCCAGCAGGGCGAACGCCTTTTTCGCCCGGCTCGCGGTAATGGCGCGACCGCGGCGCAGGAGCTCGATGCTGTAGTACTCCGCGAGACCCTCAACGATCCAGTCACTCCCCTCGCGGGGTCGGAGCCCCAGCGCCGCGTGCATGACTTCGTGCAACAACGGGCTGGTGGCGTTCTCGCTAATCAATGGGCGGTCCGCGTGCATGAAGAACGACGCCGGCGCGGACAGTCCGCCGCGCCACATCGGCGCACCGGCGCTGACGATGGTCAGACGCGGCAGGGCATCGGGCAGGATTTCCGTCAGCTCCGGTAGCGTCCAGTTGAGGAGCGCAAGCATCTCCATGCGTCGCACGTCTTGATCCTGCGGGGCCGCGATGGCGACACGCGTCCCGGCAATGGTCTCACGACGGATGCCGAGGCGGCCCATGGCAAGCCATCCCGTCGGTTCGTCGAAGCGGCGTTCAGGGCGCTGCACGACGATTGGTTTCTCCAGCGCCGAATACTCCGTGATGACGGACCAACCGGCCGGAAGGTCGACGTCGAGCGTCGTGCGCGATTCGGCGCCTTTGAGGGTTCTCGTCCGCGCGCGCGGAATCACATCCTCGGCGCGAAAAATACCCCAGTCGGCGGTCAGCAATGCATCGAAAGCGCCGTCACCGCGTTCATGCCGCACCAGCGCACGCCACTCCAGGGTGCCGCCGTCTGCAGGCGGGAGCCAGCGCACCTGCTGATCGCGGACGAGCAAGTCCCCATCGCCACTCACATCGGTGATCCTGGCATTGGCAGTAAAGGCGATCTCGCGCACGAGGTCCCGCGGCTGCTTCAATCGCAGGACCACGAGTACCGTTGATGACGCTGGGTCGGGGGCGAGCGTGTAGTGCAGGCTGTACTCGCGATGGTTGCTGCGGTCGGCCGATTCAGAGGCCGGGACGCCGCAGGCCATGAGCAAGGCCATTGCGGCCAGCACGGTCCCGCGACAGGGGTTTTTGGGGAAAGCTGAGAAGCAGTTCATACCGGATTAAGGCGCCGAAGGCTATGCTCTTTGCTGGAGTGGAAGTTCAAGTGACGCAGATGATAGCGCAGCCGGGCCACATTATTCGGGTTTTATCCTTAGCAATCACAGTGTTGGCAATGGCCGGCTGTGGTGCTAATCCGCCCGCACCGGTGCCGGTCAAACACGAGAGGGCCGCGAAGCCGGCCGTGCCGGCGGCACGAACAACGGTCGGTCACCGGGCGGCGTCAATAGCCCTCGACCAGGTGGGCGTTCCCTACCGCTATGGCGGCGCTACGCCAAACGGATTCGACTGCAGCGGCCTCGTACAGTACGCCTACAGGCAGGCGGGTATTAGCGTGCCGCGTACCACGGGGCAGCTGTGGTCTGCCGCGAGCCCGGTCGGGCGCAACGAGCTGCGTGCAGGGGACCTGCTGTTTTTCAGTATCGAGGGGAAAATGTCCCACGTTGGGCTGTACCTGGGTGAACGACGTTTTGTGCATGCACCGCAATCGGGGCGTTCTGTCTCCGTTGCGTCGCTGGATTCGCCGTTTTACCGGGCAGCACTGCTGCGGGCGGGCCGGCCTTACTAGCAGCCCTACTGGACGATAAACGCGCGCAACTGCTGCGCGAGGCCCTTGCAGGCCTTCGTCTGGGTGCGCGCGATCAATGGAATCGGCACCACGAGGGCCGGCAGGAACGACGTACCACTGACGTCGGCAGAGACCGTACCGGCTGATTCATTGCCGTCGAGGTCCCAGACCGCGGCTTCGTAGTCTGCGTCGTTTTGCCACCATGCGAAGCCAAAGCATCCGCCGCCGCCAGGCCCGGCGGCACAGGACAGGCTGCCGCCTTCCGCGACGCGTTCGGTGTCCCCATCCAGCCACACGACATAGCGTACGCCCAGCGACTTGACGGCGTCCGCCACGCCGGGTCGAGCCATGAGCGCCGGCAACCCCTTGGTATCGGCCGGTGCCGTCCGCGGCTCGAACCAGGGGAACAGGCGGTCGACGAATTGCTGGTGGGGTACGACCTTGATCCCCTTCGAACCGGAACCAAGCGCCTTCTCTACACAGGTGAGGTAGTCTTTTTCGGTTTCGTTGCCCTGGTGGTAGCTCTTGGTCATGATGACCACCGACTGGCCATCCTCGAGGCCGGTGACGTTCTCGCGCGCATCTTCAACGCGAGAAGTGACGCAGCCGGCCAGACCAAGACCGACAAGTGTCAGCAGGAACTTATTCCTTCGCATCGTCAATTCCTCCGATTGCGAAAACACCAATCACACTGGCCGGCTCATCGCTGTCCGGCTCGGTGCCGGCAAAGGCTGAGTCGGGCTCCAATGACGCGGGATCGAGAGGGCCGTTCGCCAGCTGGCTGATATTCGTGACTCTCTCCATCTGCATGATAATCAGCGCCGCCGCATCGCGCATCGCCAGGATGGCGGCTCGCTTCAGTGAATCCCCACCGCCGAGACCTTCTTTTTGACTCTTCCCGTAGGCGTTGACGGTCCAGGTGGACGCCCGGTTGCCCACGCTGTCGAAGACCGACATACGGTATCGAATCCAGACGGCGAAAGCGTCCGACTGGCTTTGCCCCGGGGTGGAGAACTCGAAACCATCGATAGACGGCTCGATCAGGGCATCAAACTGGTAGTCCCGCGCGTCGTCGTCAGGGCCGAGCACCACGAGGGAGTCGAACATGTGGCCAAACAGCTGGGTGAAGAACGCGGCGTTCGAGCGACCAAGGTCGATCGTCCAGGAGCTCTTGCCAAGCACCTCTTCGACGTGGACGAAGTTCTCGAATTCGGCCGGTATGCGGACCGCAACATCAACCGGAATCTTCTCGATGCGCGGTTCCGGGATGGTCGGCATCTCCATCGTCACGGTTGACGCGCAACCGGCCATAAAGATGGCGGCCATGCCGGCAAGCGATGCGTAACGTATTTCCTGGATCAAGTAGGTAGAATCCGCGCGAGTTTCGTCAACTGCTAGGTTAAGAGCCTTTCCTTCGCACCTAAGTTCCCGGAAATGCTGCTTTCTAGCCCAAACAACTTTAGTGGTACCGTAGTGCCAGTGCAAATAACTGATTTAGTGATGACCTGATGGCGAGGCCGAAGGTACTCGTCTTCCAGCACGTGCCGTACGAGCCGCTCGGCACCCTCGACCCGTTGCTCAAGGACGCCGGGTTCCGGATTCGTTACGTCAATTTCGGTCGCCAGCCCGAGTCGCGACCGAGCCTGGATGGCTACGAGGCCCTGATCGTCCTCGGCGGGCCCATGAACTCGGACCAGATCGACACGTATCCCAACCTGATCACCGAGGTCGACATCATCCGCGAAGCGGTCTCGCGCGACCTGTCGATTCTCGGCATCTGCCTGGGGGCGCAACTGCTGGCCAAGGCCCTGGGCGGCAGCGTCTCGCGCAATGCCGTGCGTGAAATCGGCTGGTACGACATCGAAATGACCGAGGCCGGACTTCGAGACCCGGTGCTCGGTACCTTTGCGCCGACGCAGGAGGTTTTTCAATGGCACGAGGACGGTATCGCCCTGCCGCCCGGGGCGGAATTGCTGGCGACCTCCGCGGCCAGTCCCGTGCAGGCCTTCCGTTTCGGCGAGCATGCCTACGGATTCCAGTTCCATCTTGAGGCAAACCGGCCACTTATAGACCGGTGGCTGTCCGTGCCGGCACACCGGGCGACGTTGCAGGAGGAAGAGGGGAATGTCGATCCGGCGCAGATCAGCGTGCAGGCGGATACGTCGGTGAAGGCGCTCGAACAGCTCAGCCGCGCGACATTCTCGCGCTGGATCGATCGCTTCGAGCCCGTTCCGCGCAAGCAGCGCCTGCCATCGCGTTAGGCAGGGCGGCAAGCGCTGGTCCCCGCTAGTAGTCCAGCCACTCGAGCGGCGGTTCCTGCATCAGTGCGACCTGTTCTCGCAATGCGAGTACGTGATCGTCCCAGTAGCGGCGGCTGTCGAACCAGGGGAACGCCACCTTGAATGCCGGGTCCTCCCAGCGTCTCGCCAGCCATGCCGCGTAGTGCATGATGCGCAGGCTGCGCAGGGCTTCGATGAGATGCAATTCTCGTGCATCGAATGAACGAAACGCCGTGTAGCCCTCGAGCAGCGCCTTGAGTTGCGGTTGCTGCTCCTCGCGGTCACCGGACAGGAACATCCACAAATCCTGCACGGCCGGACCGTGGCGGGCATCGTCGAGATCGACTATGTGCAACTGGTCTTCCGTCACGAGCACGTTGCCGGGATGAAAGTCGCCGTGCAGACGGATCTCGCGAATCGCGCCGGCACGTTCGTAACACGCCTCGACGCCATCCAGCACGAGTTCGGCAATGCTCTCGTAGGCCGGCCGGTTGTCGTCCGGAATGAAGTCGTTCTCCAGCAGGTACTCGAACGACTCGGTGCCATAGCTATCGATGTCGATACTCGGCCGATGCTGAAAACGCGACACTTCACCTTCGAGGTGAATGCGTGCGACCAGTCGACCAAGCTGCGTCTGGAGATCGTAGTTGTCGAGATCCGGCGCCCGACCGCCACGACAGGGGTATACGGCGACCCGGTGATGGCCGGCGTGGTGCAGGGTCGAGCCCGCATGCGCCAGCGGCGGCACCACGGGAATCTCCTGCGCATCCAGGGCGATCGCGAAGGCGTGCTCCTCGAGGATGGCCGCGTCGCTCCAGCGACCCGGCCGGTAGAACTTGGCCACAACCGGTACATCGTCTTCGATGCCGATCTGGTAGACGCGATTCTCGTAGCTGTTCAGCGCGAGAAAACGTCCGTCACAGGCGAAACCCATAGCGTCGAGCGTTGCGATAATGTCGTCGGGCTGCAGGTCGGCGAACGCCAGCGTGGCGGGATCGCTCACGACGCTTTCTGGCGGGATTCCCGTTTGCGGTCGGTCTCGGTCAGGAGCTTCTTGCGCAGCCGCAGGTTGGTCGGCGTAACCTCGAGCAACTCGTCATCGTCGAGAAACTCGAGCGCCTGTTCGAGCGAATAGTTCAAAGGCGGCGACAGGATCAGGTTCTCGTCCGTTCCGGCAGCACGGATATTCGTGAGCTGCTTCGCCTTGGTCGGGTTAACGACGAGGTCGTTCTGGCGCTTGTGAATACCGATGATCATGCCTTCGTAGACGGGTGCACCATGGCCGATAAACAGCTTGCCGCGTTCCTGCAGATTGAAGAGCGCATAGGCCAGGGCCTTGCCCTGGACCATCGAGACCAGGGTGCCGTTGTTGCGTTGGGCGATCGCACCCCGGACACGCGGTGCGTACTCGTCGAGGACATGGTAAATCAGGCCCGAGCCGGACGTCGCCGTCAGGTACTCAGTGCGGAATCCGATCAGGCCACGCGTCGGTATCTTGTAGTCGAGACGGATTCTGCCTTTGCCGTCGGGCAGCATGTTCTGCAGTTCGCCCTTGCGATCGGCCAGGCGCGTCATGACCGCGCCCTGGTATTCCTCGTCGAAGTCGACGGTCAGCTGTTCCCAGGGCTCGTGCTCTACGCCGTCGACGTCATGCATGATGACTTCGGGGCGTGACACGGCCAGTTCGAAGCCCTCACGGCGCATAGTCTCGACGAGCACCGAAAGGTGTAGTTCACCGCGTCCCGAGACACGGAACTTGTCAGGGTCGCTCGTGTTGTCCACGCGCAGCGCGACGTTGTGCTTGAGTTCCTGGTCGAGGCGTTCGCGAATCTGGCGGCTGGTCAGGAACTTGCCGTCCTGGCCCGCAAACGGGGACTTGTTCACCTGGAACGTCATGCTGACGGTCGGTTCGTCGACACTCAGAGCGGGCAGGGCTTCTTCGTGCTCGGGATCGCACAGCGTGTCCGAGATACCGAGTTTGTCGATGCCGCTGAAGACGATGATGTCGCCGGCAGCCGCGCTGTCAGCGCGTATGCGCTCCAGCCCGTGAAAGCCGAACAACTCGAGCACACGGGCACGCCTCGACGAACCGTCTGGCGCAACGACGCTGACCGAGGAGTTCGCTTTGAGCGTACCGCGTCGAATACGGCCGATGCCGAGCACGCCCACGTAGGTGTCGTAGTCGAGGCTGGAAACCTGCAGCTGCAGCGGTCCGTCCGCATCGACGTCAGGGTGGGGCACGTGTTTTACGATGGTCTCGAACAGCGGGCTCATGTCACCGCTGCGCACGTCGGAGTCGTCGCCGGCATAACCTTCGAGCGCCGACGCGTAGATGATGGGGAAGTCCAGCTGTTCGTCAGTCGCGCCAAGACGATCGAAGAGGTCGAACGTCTGATCGATCACCCAGTCCGGCCGCGCGCCCTCGCGATCGATCTTGTTGACCACGACAATGGGTACGAGGCCCTGTGCGAATGCCTTTTGGGTCACGAACCGCGTCTGTGGCATCGGCCCCTCAACGGCGTCCACGAGAAGCAATACGCTGTCGACCATGGACAGCACGCGTTCGACCTCGCCGCCGAAGTCGGCATGTCCCGGGGTATCGACGATATTGATGCGGTAGTCCTGCCAGTTGACGGCAGTGTTTTTCGACAGGATAGTGATGCCACGCTCGCGTTCCAGGTCGCTGGAGTCCATGACGCGATTGGGTACGTCGGCGCGGGGGCCAAGGGTCCCGGATTGTTGCAGCATCTGGTCCACCAGCGTGGTCTTGCCGTGGTCGACGTGGGCGATGATCGCGATGTTGCGGAGTTTTGAAATATCAGACATTTGGGTACTGCGCCGAGATGAGTGGCGGCGGATTATAGAGACCCGTTCTGTGAATTGATATGGGAAAGCTATGAGCAGGGTATTTGAACAATCGGGAATCCTGGCAGCCGCCTTGTTACTGGCGGCCTGTGGGCGTGCCGGTGCGGATCTGGACCTCGTCGCCTATGAACAGGAAATACTGGATTGGCGCAAAGGGCGACTCGAGAGACTCCTCGCGCCGACGGGTTACCTGAACCAGATCGGCCTGCACTGGCTGCCGCCCGGTGTGTATTCCATTGGCTCGGACGCGGAGAACGACATTGTTGTCCCAGCCACAGCGGCTGCCCGAATCGGCGCGTTTCATGTCGGCGATGAAGGTGTGCGGCTGGTTGTCGAAGACGGGGTCGAGGTGCAGGCCGAAGGTGTTGCCGTCCGCGACCTCGTGATGCCGGCCGACACGACGGGCAAGGGCGTTCTCGTGTCTCACGGTTCGCTGGCGTGGAGTGTCATCGAGCGCGGCGGGAAGCTCGCGGTACGTATCCGGGATTATGAGCACCCCTTTGTGGCGACGTTCGGGCCCTTGCCGTACTACGACATCGATCCGTCGCAACGCGTCGTGGCGACCCTGCGTAAATACGACGAGCCTCGGACCATCACGGTCGATACCGTTATCGAGGGCTTTCAGCAGTTTCCTGTTTCGCCCGGGGTCCTGGAATTCGAACTGAACGGCCAGGTCTACGACCTCGAGGTTCAGTCTTCGTCGGACAACAAGCTGTTTATTGTATTTGGTGACGAAACCAATCGCGGCGAAACCTATGGCGCCGGGCGCTTCGTCTATGTAGATGACCCCGGCGTCGACGGTGGCGAGACTATTCTCGATTTCAACAAGTCATACAGCCCGCCGTGCGCCTTCAACGATTTCTCAACGTGCCCGGTTGCATCGCCGCGCAACAGGCTGGCAACGAGGGTAACCGCGGGGGAGAAATACGATCCCGCGCTGCACTATTCAGGGGCGACAGGCCACTAGTCGACAACGTCGAACGTCAGACCGGCGTTCTCCGTCAGCCTCGCCATGAGTGGCGCGGCCATGGCCGAGGCGGGCGTCCACACGCCGCCTTTTGTCTCGAGGGCGTCCTTTGCCAGGCACACGGCCGATTCGGCGAGCATCTTGCTGGTCGATCCGTAACCCGGATCCTGGTCGCCGGTAATGCGCGAACGCAGGATTCGACCGTCCGGCAGTTTGCCGATCTGCATGAGATTAAAGAACCCGGCTTTCTGCAGTTCCGGCGACGGGCCTTCGCCCGGTTTCGGCAGGACGAAGCGCTGCAGGAACTTGCGAGTAGGGCCCATACTGACGCCGAGCATCAGCGCACCGAGAGCCAGGGTTATCGCCGTGCCTCTCAGCCGACCGCCGATACCCCGTCCTGTCAGCATCGCTTCCCGGTACTGGAAGTCGCGCCCATAGGGAAACCCGGCCACGGCATTGCTGCGTCTCACTACGCGCATGTTGATGCTGCCCATGATGAACGGCGCCGTCCAGGCATCGGCATCCCGGTCGAAGATGACCTTCTGCTGGTCGTAGCCGTCAGGGCCTTCGCGTTCCCCCTCGGGGTTCAGCGTATAGGGAGCCGCCATTATTTTCGCAATCGAGCGGTCCTTTTTCACTTCCTGCACGATGTTCATCATGCTCGCCATCGTGCCACCGCTCATTGTTCCTTTCGTGGCTTTGACAAACAGGGCAATACTGCTGCACGTCGCACCGAATTCTCTTTGCGCGTGGTCTTGCAGGAACCAGACGCCGATGTCCGATGGTATGGAATCGAAGCCGCAACAATGCACGATGCGCGCACCGGTTTGCGCTGCGCGAACCTGGTGGGTATCGATCATCTTGCGAATCCACTGCACCTCACCGGCAAGATCGCAATAGTCGGTGCCGGCCTCGACACACGCCGCGACAAGTTTCGAGCCATACAACGCATAGGGCCCGACGGTCGTCAGGACCACGCGTGTCTGTTTCGCGAGAATATCGAGCGCCGCGTCGTCGGCACTGTCCGCGACGAGGGTATCCAGGGCCGCAGCCGCAGGGCCAAGGTCGTCCTTGAGAGCCTGCAGCTTCTCGGCGCTGCGCGCCGCAACGGCCCAATGAAGCTCGTTGTGCAGGCCATACCTCTCTAACAGGTATCGAGTGACGAGCTTCCCGGTAAATCCCGTCGCGCCGTATACGATCACGTCGTAGGTGCGCGTGCTGCGCGGCTCATTCATAGTTTCTTCTCCAGTAACGCGACCTTCTTCAGGCCGCCTTCGGTCTCCTGGCTTGCCACCTGAACAAAGCCATGAGTTTCGTGATACCGCATCGAGGACTCGTTGGCAGGGCGGATGTTCACTTCGCAGGTCATGCATTCGACCTGGCCACGAAGCCGGTCGGCGAAATCCTCGTACAGCCGGGATGCGACGCCTGACCGGCGCGCGCCGGCATCGACGGCAACGCGATCCACGTAGCCGAAGTCGGCGTAGTTGTTGCAGAACCAGCGGTAGTTCTCGCTGGCGTAGGCCAGGCCGGGCCGGAGGCCTACGAGGAATCCGGCAAATCGACCTTCGATGCGCGCGACTCGAAAATAAAATGCATTGGCAGCGAACCAACGCATCTGTTCGAGGTCAATACTGTTGACGTTCGGCACCGACGCTTCATTGAGTGCCAGGACGGCGGCGAGGTCCGCTTC
Source organism: uncultured Chromatiales bacterium (assembly GCA_965368465.1). Lineage (GTDB taxonomy): Bacteria > Pseudomonadota > Gammaproteobacteria > Steroidobacterales > Woeseiaceae > UBA1847. Next base: position 79,725 of record CBDUMZ010000002.1, on the reverse strand, counting down.
GGTGATGTCAGAGAGTTGCATCCGCGCAGTGTACCTTGTTAATGTGGCCACAAGACGGCACGCGGCTTCCGCGACCCACCAGACCGTCAGGCGTCACAACTTAACTCGTCTTCGAGAAGGAAATGAGCCCGCGGCCATAGCGCTGCGGGATCCGCCGTGTGTGACGGGGTGCACTGATAATTCGCACTACGCCTGTACACTATCGACCGATCTTTTTTGAAGGAAAGACTTACGATGAACTACCTCGCCCGACTTACCACCTGCGTTGTCGCTGTCGCGATCGTGCTGTTTGCCCCGAATGCCGACGCCGCACGCAAGGCCAATGAGCTCCTGCAGTACATTCCTGACGACTCACCCTACGTCATGGCCGTAACCCGGCCCATGCCCGATGAGGTCATGGACAAGATGGAGCCGGCCATCGACAAAACGCTGTCCGCCTACAAGCGCATCATTCAGTACCAGATGGCCGAAGAAATGCTCGAGCTGAGCCTCGAAGAGGGCGGTGCCGAAGAAGCGGAGGCGCTGCAGGAACTGGTGAACGAAATCCTGGGTCTCATGAGTGTTCAGGGGCTCCGCGATGCCGGCATCGGTCGCGACGCGTTGCTTGCCGCGTATGGCGATGGCGTCTTGCCGATCGTGCGCCTCGCCCTTTCGGACGGCAAGAAGTTCGACGCAGCGGTCGCGCGTATCGAAGCAAAAGCGGGTGAGGGACTGCCGACGGCCGAGGTGCGAGGAGCCGTTTACCGCTACGTCGATATGGACGAGTTCCGGGTTGTCATCGCGACGCTCAAGAATGACGTCGTACTCGCCCTGGTGCCCGGTGTCTTTGGCGAAGAGCGACTGGCCCGCACGCTGGGTCTCACGAAACCGCGCAACAGTATGGCCAAGAGCAAGACGCTTACGGCGATAAGCAAGAAGTACGGCTACACCGACCACTTCGTCAGCTTTATCGATGTCGAGCGCATCGCTGCTACGTTCGTTGGCGACCCGAGCGGGCAGAATACGGATCTCCTGGAGATAGCCGAATACGACGCTTCCGAATTCTCAGAGCAGTGCCAGGCGGAGTTTATGGGTCTTGCACGCATCGCGCCGCGAATCGTCATGGGTTACAAGACGGTCAACAAGAACTACATCGACACGGGCATGGTGGTAGAACTCCGCGATGACATCGCGGCGGGACTCGCCACGCTGCCGGCGCCAGTGCCGGGCCTGGGTCCGGATCTCGGTGGTCTGTTTTCTTTCGGCATGAGCCTGGACCCGATGGCCCTGCGAAATTTCTACGAGGCCCGCCTCGACGCCATGGAAGAATCGCCCTTTGAGTGCGAGCTGCTTGCAGAACTGCAGGCAGGTGTCGCGCAGGGCAGGGCAGCGCTCGCACAGCCGGTTCCGCCGGTTGTCTATAGCTTCCGGGGTTTCCTTGCAAATGTGACCAACATCGAGGGCATGGATGTCGCCACGCAGACGCCTCCGACATCGGTCGATGCAAGTGTACTGTTCGCTGTCGAGAATGCTGAGGCGCTGGTAGCGATGGCGGCAATGATGAGCCCGGAAATCGCTGCACTTAACCTGATGCCGGACGGCAAAGCAAAACTCCTGGACCTGCCACAGTTCTCTGAAATTGCCGACCAGGCATTCGCCGCACTGTCGAGCGTTGGCCTTGCCGTTTCGCTCGGCGAGGGATCTGCAGCGAATGCCGAGGGGATGCTCGAGGCTGACGTTGTGGAAGACAAGCCGTTCATGAGCATGGCGTTCGATGCCAAGCGGTATTACGAGTTTGTCGGACAGGCGGCGATGGAAGGCAACGAATCCGGAGAAGGCGAAGAACTACCTATGGCGATTCGTGCGGCGCTCCGCGACGCTATGGTATCGTCTGGCGAAATGTACGAGCGGATGGCGCTCAACGTCCACTTCACGGACCGCGGCGTTGAGCTGGACAGCCGTTTGACACTTGCCGAATAGACTTAGCAGAGAGTACCTAAGACCATGAAACGATTCGCCCTTTTCCTGTGCCTGTTGCTTGCGGCCCAGGTGGCCCTGGCCGATGGGACGCAACCCAGTGCTGGCAGCAGCCTCAAGGTCGATCTTGATGCCGTAGTGGCGCTCGGGCAGGTGCAGCCGGTTGACGGTGTGAGCACCGCCGGCCAGCCGGATGAGGCCGGCTTCAAGGTGTTTGCACAGCAGGGCTATGCCGCGGTTATCGACCTGCGTACGGCGGGCGAGGATCGCGGTATGGACGAACCGGCCGTCGTCGAGGGCCTGGGCATGGAGTACGTCAGTCTCCCGATCGGCCGCGATGGCATCACGTTTGCCAATGCGAGAGCGTTGCAGGACCTCATCAATGGCTATGACGAACCCGTGTTGGTGCACTGCGGCAGTGCGAATCGCGTTGGCGCTCTGTTCGCGTTGAGTGCCTACGAGGAGACCGGTGACGTCGACAAGGCTCTGGAGGCCGGCAAGGAGGCAGGATTGACCGGGTTGGAGCCTGTGGTCAAGAAGGTGCTCGAAGCCGAATAACGTTTGCTGCACCTGTGTGCAGGAGGTCTGTCGTGAGATTCGTACTCGCATTGTTTCTTGTTGTCTGCGCTGCTGTACCGTCATTCGGTGACCCCGCCGCCGCCGCACCGCCCGTAGCGATCGCCATTCACGGTGGGGCCGGTACGATGACGCGCGCCGACCTGAGTCCCGAAAAAGAACGGGAGATCCGCGCGACGCTCGAGCGGGCGTTGCTGGCCGGACATACCAGGCTGGAGGCGGGTGCTTCGGCGACAGACGCGGTCGAGGCAGCGATTATCGTCCTCGAAAATTCACCATTGTTTAATGCCGGCTACGGCGCGGTGTTCAATAGTGAGGGCGGACACGAACTGGACGCCGCCATTATGGACGGCCGCACACGCAATGCCGGCACGGTTGCGGGCGTGCGCCATATCAGGAACCCGATCTTGCTGGCGCGCCGCGTGATGACGGATTCTCCTCACGTAATGCTTACCGGTGAAGGAGCCGAGGAATTCGCGGTGTCCCTCGGCTTCGATCTCGTCGACGAGGATTATTTCTCGACCGATTTTCGTCGGCAGCAACTGGAGCAGGTACAGCGTCAACAAAGCTCTGCCAACGATCTTCCTCCGCCGCAGTACCGGTATGGCACGGTCGGCGCGGTTGCGCTCGACAAGGACGGCAATATCGCTGCGGGCACCTCGACAGGCGGTATGACCAACAAGCGCTTCGGTCGTATCGGCGACGTCCCGATCATCGGTGCCGGCACCTACGCCGACAATGCGACCTGCGCTGTATCTGCGACAGGACATGGGGAGTATTTCATCCGCTCGGTTGTTGCGCACGATATCGCCGCGCTCATGCGCTACACGGACGCCTCTTTGCAAGCGGCGGTGGACGAGGTCGTGCATGAGAAGCTGGTGGAATTCGGCGGCAGAGGCGGTGTTATCGGTATCGACGGTGACGGCAACATCGCGATGGAACACAACACACCGGGCATGTATCGGGGTGCCATCGATACGTCCGGCACGCTGACGACGGGCGTCTTCAAGGACGACTGAGGCGGCACTGCCTGCCTTCTGGCAGGCGGCCTGGCCGCTTGCTGTCAGCCCCCCCGGGGGAGCTGACTCAGGATTCCCGCTGCGCGCCCCACCACGCGGACAGGCGTTCGGTCAGAATCCGCGGTGGCACGCCCTCGTAGTGCGATACGTCGTTCAGCAGGCGCAGCCGGGCGTGGACATCGCCCATGAAGTCGAGGATGCTGAGGCCCGCCGGGCTCTGGTCGAGCCTGTCCCTGTAACCACGCACGTCGAAACCCAGCAGACTCGAGATCAGGATGCGGTTGACGCCCTTGTGGGCGACGACAAGGACGTTGCTGTGACGGTTGTCTTCGACAATGCGGCGCATCACCGGCAGCGCGCGATTCAGAACGTTGACACCGGACTCGCCGTCGCGCGGCCCGATCGTGAACGGGTCTTCCTGCCAGGCCGCGTATTCGTCGGCGAATTCGGTTTCGATCTCCGCACGGCGGAGTCCTTCCCAATGCCCGTAATCGATCTCGCGCAGGCCGGGTTCCTGGACCGGCGTCAGGCCATGGGGGGCAGCCAGTATCGTTGCCGTTTCAACGGTCCGGTCGAGCGGGCTGCAGTAAATGGCATGGAGCGGCTCCTTCTCGAGCCGCTGGGCGAGGCTCGTGACCTGCCGGCGGCCTTCTTCGGAGAGGTTTACGTTAGAAGATCCGGCAAAGCGGTCTTCGGCGGTCAGGGTCGTGGCGCCATGGCGCACGAGCAGGATCCTGGTGGGCATCTGTATCGATCGGTGGTTATCGGATTGGGACAGTATATCGGTGATGGTGCCGGACTCGCTACGCGACTTCGTCTCGCACCGTCCGCACAAATGAAAAAGGCCCGCCCTGAAGGGCGAGCCGTTTTCCATTTGGTGGAGGTGGCGAGAATCGAACTCGCGTCCGCAAGTCCTCTGCCACGAGGTCTACATGCTTATTCCGTCATTAATCTCACTGCGGGCTACCCGACGGGCAGGGAAAACTCACAGCCAGTTCTGTAAGGATTTAACGGTTCGAGCCCAGAACATGCCCTTGCCGCGGTCCTGTGTCGGTGACTCCTGGGAACCGGACGCACAGGCACGTACCGGGCAGAAGGCTTCAAACTGGTTTTTAAGCAGCTAAAGCGTAGTTGTCGTCGTTGGCAACTATAAGTTTTACAGTTGGATTTACGAGGTACTCTGTCCCTCGGCATGCACTCGGAGTTTCGCGACCCACGTCGAAGCCATGTCACCCCCGTGTAGCGTCTAGTGTAGGGACTTATCGGGCGAAAACAATCAAAAGAATCAAAATTTCGCAGTTCAGGCGAAATAATATACTTTAAGTATATAGTATAACTTATTGATTAATAACTAGTGCTTTAAGATCCGCTCTTTTTGGCGCTGCCAGTCGCGATCCTTCTGGTCCACTCGTTTGTCGTGCTGCTTCTTGCCCTTGGCCAGGCCGATATTGAGCTTGGCCTTGCCTTTGAACCAGTGCAGATCGAGTGGAACCAGCGCATAGCCCTTCCTCTCGACAGCGCCCGTGAGTCGATCGATTTCATTGCGATGCAGCAATAGCTTGCGCGCCCGGGTGGGGTCGGCCTTGATATGCGTGGAGGTCGTCTTCAGCGGTGCGAAATGGGCACCGACAAGCCAGGCCTCGCCGTTTTTAAGGTGCACATAGGCTTCCGTGAGCTGGGCATTGCCCGCCCGCAGGCTCTTCACTTCCCAACCCTCGAGAGCCAGTCCGGCCTCGAATCGGTCTTCGATGAAGTAGTCGTGGCGTGCACGTCGATTAACCGCGATGACGTCGCCAGCCGGTTTTTTTGTCTTCTTATTGCCCATAACGAATTGGTGGAAGCCCTTGTTTGCGAGCGGATTATACGGGCAAAGCGTTGTATGGCACGGGCTTTTGTATAAGAATCGCCGGAATCTTCGGGGAATAGAGATCCAGCATGCTCAGCAACCAGGCCGGCGACGGCAAACGAAGCTCATTGCACGGCAACTGGTCGTCCAGGATGGCGTTTATTCTCGCCGTCACGGGTTCCGCCGTAGGTCTTGGCAATATCTGGAAGTTTCCCTACATCGCCGGGCAGAACGGTGGTGGCGCGTTTGTCCTTGTATATCTCGCCTGTGTCGTACTGATCGGCATGCCCGTGATGATGTCGGAAATTCTTATCGGTCGGCGCGGCCGACGCAATCCCGTGCGGACCATGCAGATTCTCGGCGAGGAAGAAGGCGGCTCTCGCAGGTGGGGATGGGTTGGTGGCATGGGCGTCATTGCCGGCATCTTTATTCTGTCCTATTACAGCGTGATCGCCGGTTGGACCCTGGCCTACGTCGTCAAGAGCGTGAGCGGCGTGTTTGTCGGTGCAACAGCGGAAGTAGTCGGTGCCGAATTTGATCATTATGTGGGCGACTGGCGCAAAGTGGGGCTGACGCACACAATCTTCATGGCCCTGTCAGTCTTCGTTGTCGCCCGCGGCGTCGAGCGCGGTCTGGAGCAGGCCGTTCGATTCATGGTTCCGGCGCTCCTGATCCTGATGCTTGTCCTGCTGGTCTACTCGATCAATTCGGGCTATTTCGGCCAGGGCGTGGCGTTCATGTTTACGCCTGACTTCGAAAAGCTGACGCAGGACAGTGTGTTGGCAGCCCTCGGACAGGCGTTCTTTACATTGAGTATCGGCATGGGTGCCATTATGGCTTACGGCGCCTACCTCCCTGAGGAAACCTCGATTACGGGTGCTTCGGCCGCCGTCGTTGCGGCCGACACGGCGATCGCCATCCTCGCTGGCCTCGCGATCTTCCCGCTGGTGTTCGCGAACGGACTTACGCCGGCGGATGGCCCGGGCCTCGTATTCAACACGCTGCCCATGGCATTCGGTCAGATGCAGGGTGGCGTATTCCTTTCAACCATCTTCTTTGTGCTTCTGTCATTTGCGGCTTGGACCTCGGCCATCGGCCTCATGGAGCCGGCCGTAGCCTGGATCGTAGAGCGCTTCAACAAGACGCGGGCGCAAGCCACGGTAATGATCGGGCTGCTGATCTGGCTGCTCGGTTTCGGTACGGTGCTGTCGTTCAACAAATTGTCGGAAACGAGATTCCTGGCCGGTACGATCTTCGATAACGTCGATTACCTGACCAGCAATATCATGCTGCCGCTCGGTGGCCTTCTGATCGTTTGGTTCGCCGGCTGGGTCATGTGCCGTAACTCAACGTCCGATGAGCTCGGGAACACGGGCGCGATATTCAAGGTGTGGCATTTTGCGGCACGTTTCCTCGCGCCGGTCGGCATTCTGTTCGTGCTGCTGAATGCGGTTGGCCTGATAGAGTGGATTCGCGACCGGCTGGCCTGACGGTAACCAGCTCATAATGCGCAAAGTCAGCCGCAGCGCGCTGGTCCCTTATTCGGCGGCCCAGATGTACGAACTCGTCAAGGACGTCGAGCGTTATCCTTCTTTTCTGCCCTGGTGCAACGACGCCGAAGTGCATATTCGTGGCGAGGACTTCATCGAGGCCTCGCTCGAACTGCACCGCGGCCCCATCAGCAAACGGTTTCGTACGCGCAATGTTTTCAAGCCGAACGAGTTCCTGGGCATTGCACTGGTTGGCGGGCCGTTTCGCCACATGTCTGGCGGCTGGACCTTCCAGCAGCTTGGGGACGCAGGGAGCAAGGTGGCACTGGATCTCGAGTTCGAGTTTGAGAACAGGGCAACCGATGCGATCTTCGGGCGTTTCTTCGAGAACACGTGCAACGCACTGGTGGACTCCTTCACGCAACAGGCCGCAAAGATCTATGCAGGTTGAAGTGGTTTTTGCGCTGCCGGAGCGGCAGGTGCTCCTGACCGTCGCGGTGGCAGACGGAGCGACGGTGGCGGAGGTCCTGGCGGCGAGCGGTATTTCGCGACAGTTTCCCGGGCATGACCTCGACGCGCTCCAGGCCGGTATCTGGGGACAGCCCGTGGAGCGCAGCCATGTGGCCAGCGAGGGTGACCGGATTGAACTGTTCAGACCCCTGGAGATGGACCCGCGCGAGGCGCGACGCCTAAAGGTTCGGGTTTAGTTCCTGGTCCTTTCGGATCTCGCTGACCACATCGTTCTCAAAGATCACGGAGACCCAGCGCTTGAACGTGGCATCGTCACGGCGCAACTTGAGGTAGTAGACGTAGTCCCAGCGTTGCTTGTTGAAGGGATCGTCGATCATGGGCGTGCCCAGCAGGAACCGTACCTGGTTCTTGGTCATGCCCACCTCGAGTTGTGCCAGGTCCTCTTCCTTGACCAGGTTGCCCTGCGATATCGACGCGCGATAGACGCAGCCGCTACTGATCGCCAGTGCGATAGTCATAAAGAGAATAACGATCCATTTGCGGTTAGTCATAGAGTCCGGCTGCCACCTGCGTCATAATAGGCGCGCATCATACCTTGAAAGAGTTTGTTCATGCAGCAACGAAAAGACCTTCGCAAAGCCGGGCTGAAAATCACGCTCCCGCGACTGAAGATCCTCGAAATCCTCGAGGGTATGCGGTCGCGCCATATGAGTGCGGAGGATATCTACAAGCAGTTGCTGAAAGCGGGCGAGGATATCGGTCTCGCCACCGTGTACCGCGTCCTGACCCAGTTTGAGGCCGCCGGCCTGGTGACGCGCCATAATTTCGAGGGTGGTCATTCGGTCTTTGAACTGGACGATGGCGAGCACCACGACCATATGGTGTGCGTGGAAACCGGCGACGTCGTCGAGTTTGTAAGTGACGAAATAGAGCGCCTGCAGCATGAAATAGCCGACAAATACGGCTACGAACTGATCGACCACAGCCTTGTCCTGTACGTGAAGAACAAGGGTAGCGAGGACGACAGCTAGGCGTCAGGCGCGCTTTCTGCGGGCACCGGCCAGCATTTCGGCCGCATGCGCCAGGGTCTTGCGCGTTATCTCGACGCCGCCCAGCATGCGCGCGAGTTCCTCGATCCGCTCATCCTTGCTCAAACCCTGTACGCGCGTTCGAGTGGACTTGCCGTCGGTGACCTTGCTGATTCGAAAGTGCTGATCCGCGAGGCTCGCCACTTGCGGCAGGTGCGTCACACAGAGGACCTGCCTGTTTGCCCCCAGTTCCTGCAACCTGCGCCCGACCATTTCCGCCACACCGCCGCCAACACCGCTGTCCACTTCATCGAACACCATGGTCGGAATGGCGCTGCCGTCGCTGGCGATGACCTGGATTGCAAGGCTCATGCGCGACAGTTCGCCGCCGGAGGCGATCCTGGCGAGCGGCTGCGGCGCCTGTCCCGGGTTCGCGCTGATCAGGAACTCGATGCTGTCGATTCCCCAGGGCCTGGCGTCCTGGTCGTCCAGTGACTGCAGCGCCACCTCGAACACGCCTCCCGGCATCCCGAGGCCGTGCATGGCGGCCGTGACGGCGGCCTGGAAACCGGCGGCCGCCTCATGTCTTGCGGCCGAGAGCTTCTTGGCACGCTGCAGGAATTCGGACCTGGCCGCCGCCGCCTGCTCTTCGAGCTCGCGGCCGCGCTCTTCGGCATGACTGAGATCGTCGAACTCGGTGCGCAGCCGCTCGGCCAGCTCCGGAAGCTCCTGCGCCGTTACGCGGTGTTTCCGCGAAAGCGTCTGGATAGCGTCCAGGCGCTCCTCGACCCAGTCGCGCCGGGCGGGGTCCATGTCGAGTGCTTCGCCGTAACGTCGCAGCGTGTCAGCCGCCTCGCCAACCTGGATGCTCGCGCTATTCAGCATCTCGAGTACCGGCATGAGCGTCGGGTCAATGTCCGCCAGCGGGTCCAGCGTGCGCAGGGCATAGGCGATCTGGCTGTTTGCATTGCCCGTGTCGCTGTCGAACAGGCCGAGAAGCGCTGCACTGGCGCCTTCTGCGAGTTTGCCGCTGTTTTGCAGCTTCTGCCGCTCACTATTGAGCTCGGCCACCTCGTCGGCCTCGAGAGCAAGCGCGTCGAGCTCCTGCAGCTGGAACGTCAGCAGGTCGAGGCGCGAGGCGCGATCGGCCTCGGCATTGCTGAGTTCCTGGAGACGATCGGACAGGGACTTCCACTCGATGTAGTGCGTTGCCGCCTCCGCGCGTGCGTCGAGAAGCCCACCGTAGTGGTCGAGCAGGTCCCGCTGGATGTCGCGCCTGGCGAGCGACTGGTGAAAATGCTGGCCGTGGATGTCGAGCAACAATTCACCGATCGCCTTCAGCTGTGACAACGGCACGGCGTTGCCATTGATAAAGGCACGTGAGCGTCCGTCGGCATTGATGACGCGCCGCAGCAGGCAGTCACCGTCCAGGTCGAGCGCCTGCTCTTCGAGCCATGCGCCAACGGCGGGGAGGGCGCCAATGTCGAACTCGGCTGCGAACTCCGCCCGTTTGGCGCCGTCGCGGACGAGCTGCGCATTGCCGCGCTCACCCAGTACGAGTCCGAGCGCGTCAACGAGGATGGACTTGCCGGCGCCGGTTTCGCCCGTCAGGACGGTCATGCCGGGCGAGAACTCGATATCGATCCGGTCGACGATCGCGAAATCGCGAACTTGCAGGCTCATCAGCATGTCAGGATTCCGATGCCTGGTCGCCGCGCTTGCGGCTGTCGCGCCCCCAGAAGAGCTTGGAGCGCAGGATGCCGTAGAAATCGTGGCCGGGCGGGTGCAGCAATGTGATGCGCTGGCTTGCCGCGGCAACCCTCAGGGTGTCACCGGGACGCAGCGTCCCGATATGACTGCCATCAACGGTTATTTCCGCAAAAGAATCATCCCGTTTGAGCAGAACGATGTCGATCTCCTGGCTTGCCGGGATGACGATAGGCCGGTCGGTCAGCGTATGCGGGCAAATGGGCACAAGCGCCACGGCGTCGAGCTGGGGTTCGATGATCGGGCCGCCGCAACTCAGGGCGTAAGCCGTGGAACCGGTCGGGGTTGCGCAAATGAGCCCGTCGCCGGAATGCGTGTTCACGTACTGACCTGCCACATTCGTCGAAAAGTCGACCATGCCGCCGGAGCCGCGGCGCTGGACGACCACGTCATTGAGCCCGTACTCGACCGCGTCTTCGCCGCTCGCCGATTCCAGGCGTGCCTTGAGCAGGAGGCGCGAATCCTTGAGGTAATTGCCGCTCAGCACCTGCTCCACGCTGGCAATCATTGCATCCGGCGTGATGTCGGCAAGGAAGCCGAGCCGGCCCCGGTTTACACCCAGGATCGGTGTCCCCGTTGTCCTGGCAAGGCGACTGGCATACAGCATCGTGCCGTCGCCACCGATCGCGATGACAAGATCCGCGTCGCGGCAGAGCTCTTCCTCGGCGATGCGCGTCACCGGCAATTCCAGCGCCAGTGTCTCCGCGGCGGCGACGTGAATTCCGGCCTCAGTCAGGTAGTTAGCCAACATGCGCATCGGTTCGGCAACGCGTTTGTCGGTCTGTCGGCCCACGAGGGCGATATTCCGGAATTGGGTGTCCATGGCTGGATTGTTGCAGACCCTTGACCGACCGCCAAGCCGTTGCTAGCGTTTCTTTCGAATGTCGGCAGATGCATCCAAATCCTTACCCAACGATCGCGGCCAACACCTGTTGCGCGTGTTGATCCAGCGGTATATCCGCGACGGGCAACCGGTAGGCTCCAGAACACTGTCAAAAGACTCGGGTCTGGAGCTCAGCCCGGCCACGATCCGCAACGTCATGTCCGATCTCGAGGAGATGGGGCTCGTCTCGGCACCGCACACTTCGGCCGGCCGTGTGCCGACGCCACGCGGTTACCGGATGTTCGTCGATACACTGGTGCGCTACCGGCAGCCGGGTGACAGCGACATCGAACGCATCCGCCAGCAGCTCAAGGGAGAGTTCGAGAATTCCGGTGCTCTCGTCAGCACCGTATCCAGCATGTTGTCCGAATTCACGCACATGGCGGGTGTGGTAACCGTTCCCCGCGTGCCAAAAATCGCGTTGCGCCAGATCGAGTTTCTGCCGCTGTCCGAAAAACGCGTGCTGGTCATCCTGGTCGTCAATGACACCGAGGTGCAGAACCGGATCCTGCATACCGACCGTGACTACACGGCGTCAGAGCTGCAGCAGGCGCAGAATTTCATCAATGAACATTACGCGGGCACTGACCTGCACACGGTCCGTGAGAAACTGCTGGAAGATCTCGATAACACCCGGGACTCGATGAACCAGGCGATGCACGACATCATCGCCGTGGCGCATGCAGCCATGGACAAGGCCGAGCATCCCGATGAGGAATACGTACTCGCGGGCGAGACCAACCTCATGAGTTTCGCGGAGCTGTCGGATGTCGAGACTTTGCGCCGGCTGTTTGAGGCTTTTTCCCGCAAGCGCCTGATTCTCGACCTGCTGGATCGCAGCATCAATGCCGACGGCGTACGTATTTTCATCGGCGAGGAATCCGGTTACGGGATACTCGACGGCTGCAGTGTCGTTACCGCGCCTTACAAGGTCGATGACCACACGATCGGCGTGCTCGGTGTCATCGGGCCGACGCGGATGGCCTACGACCGGGTCGTCCCGATCGTCGACGTTACGGCAAGATTGCTCGAGACAGCCCTCGGCCAGGGCAGTTACAGCTAGCCAAAAAATTCCCGCCAACCGCTTGATATTTCTGCGCTGGTCCCCAAACTGCGCACATCGAATTTTTCGTGAACGGAAGTTAGTCGCGTTTTCCGCGGCTAAGTCATTGATTTGGAGTACCAGATGAACGCAGAGCGCCCCGAAGAGGTCGTCGACGAGGCAGCGGAAGCGGCGCAAACCGATGCGCAGGACGATGCCGGGCAGACAGGAGCAGGGCCAGAGGCTGACGCCGCGGTCACCGACGTTGAGGCGGCGATGGCTGAATTGCAGGCCAAGGCCGATGAGAACTGGGAGCGGTACCTGCGGGCATCGGCCGAGATGGAGAACGTTCGCAAGCGCGCGCGCCGGGATGTCGAGAATGCACACAAGTTCGCGCTCGAACGCTTCAGCAAAGAGCTGCTCGGCGTCAAGGACACCCTCGAGATGGGGCTCGCCGTCGAGGGCGCCACGGTCGAAAGCCTGCTCGAAGGCAGCAATGCGACGCTCAAGCTGTTGACCACCACGCTGGAACGCTTCGGCATCGAAGAAGTGGATCCGGAGGGCGAGCCGTTCGATCCCGAGATTCACGAGGCGATCAGCATGCAACCGGCAGACAACGTCGAGCCCGGCTCGGTCGTCTCGGTCGTGCAAAAGGGATATACGCTGAACGGACGGCTTCTGCGGCCGGCCATGGTGATTGTCGCGGCGGAGTAATTAGGGCCCGGGACGCTTGAAAGGCCTCCACACGGCCCCACCTTACAGCCAGTTTTACGAATTTCCGACAGATTTTGGAGCAAGGAATCATGGGTAAAGTTATCGGTATCGACCTTGGTACCACCAACTCCTGCGTAGCAGTGATGGAAGGCGATACGCCCAAGGTCATAGAGAACAGCGAAGGCGATCGCACCACGCCGTCGATCGTCGCCTTCACGAAGGACGACCAGGTGCTGGTTGGACAGTCGGCCAAGCGCCAGGCAGTGACCAACCCGAACAACACGTTGTTCGCCATCAAGCGCCTGATTGGCCGTCGTTTCGAAGACGACGTCGTACAGCGCGACATCAAGATGGTGCCGTACAAGATCACGAAGGCGGACAACGGTGACGCCTGGGTCGAGGCGCATGGCAAGAAGATGGCTCCGCCGGAGATCTCGGCGCGCGTCCTCATGAAGATGAAGAAGACCGCAGAGGACTACCTCGGCGAAGAGGTTAAAGAGGCGGTGGTTACGGTCCCGGCCTACTTTAACGACTCGCAGCGCCAGGCGACGAAAGACGCCGGCAAGATCGCGGGCCTGGACGTCAAGCGCATCATCAATGAGCCCACGGCAGCAGCGCTCGCCTATGGCATGGACAAGAAACGCGGCGATGCCAAGATTGCCGTCTTCGACCTTGGTGGCGGTACCTTTGACGTATCGATCATCGAGATCGCCGAAGTAGACGGCGAACATCAGTTTGAAGTCCTGGCGACCAACGGCGACACGTTCCTCGGTGGTGAAGACTTCGACATGCGCGTCATCGAATACCTGTCGTCCGAGTTCGAGCGCGAAAGCGGCGTCGACATCACGGCGGATCCGCTGGCAATGCAGCGCCTCAAGGAAGCGGCCGAGAAAGCCAAGATCGAACTCAGCTCCCAGCAGCAGACCGAAGTGAACCTGCCGTATATCACGGCGGATGCGTCGGGGCCGAAACACCTCAACATCAAGTTGACACGCGCCAAGCTGGAGTCGCTCGTTGACGAACTCGTCGCGCGCACCATCGGACCGTGCCAGGTCGCGCTTAAGGATGCCGGCCTCAAGGTCAACGAAATCGACGACGTCATTCTCGTCGGCGGTCAGACCCGTATGCCGAAGGTCTTTGAGGAAGTGAAGAACTTCTTTGGCAAGGAGCCTCGCCGTGACGTGAACCCTGACGAAGCGGTTGCACTCGGCGCGGCTATCCAGGGTGGCGTGTTGTCCGGAGACGTCAAGGACGTCCTGTTGCTCGATGTGACGCCGTTGTCGCTGGGCATCGAAACCCTCGGCGGGGTCATGACCAAGCTGATCCAGAAGAACACCACCATTCCGGCCAATGCCGAACAGGTATTTTCGACGGCGGACGACAACCAGACGGCGGTAACGATTCACGTCCTGCAGGGCGAGCGTGAGCGTTCCATTGACAACAAGTCGCTGGGCCGCTTCGACCTGACCGACATTCCTCCTGCGCCGCGCGGCCTGCCGCAGATCGAGGTCACGTTCGATATCGACGCCAACGGCATCCTCAACGTGTCCGCGAAGGACAAGGCGACCGGCAAGAGCCAGAACATCGTGATCAAGGCATCGAGTGGCCTGTCGGATGACGAGATCGAAAAGATGGTCTCCGATGCCGAGAGCCACGCGGAGGAAGATCGCAAGTTCCGCGAACTCGTCGACGTGCGCAACCAGGCAGACAGCCTGATCCATGCCGCCGAGAAGACGCTCAATGAAATGGGTGAGAAGGCGACGTCCGAGGAGCGCCTGGCCATCGAGAACGCCATTGCGGATGTCAAGAAAGCGCTGGAGGGCGACGACAAGGAGCAGATTGAGAAGAAGACGGCTGCTCTCGGTGAAGCATCCGGCAGCCTGGCGCAAAAACTGTATGCTGAACAGGCGGCTGAGGGTGCCGGTGCCGAAGGCGGACCGGGCGACACGGCCCCGGATGATGATATTGTCGATGCCGAGTTCGAGGAAGTCGACAAGGACAACAAGAAAGACTAACCCACCACAGGGATTAGCGGTCGAACCGGATTTTCGGCATTGCCGAAGGTCCGGTTCGTGCCCATCAGCTCGTTGAGAAAACATGGCAAAACGCGATTACTACGAAATACTGGGGGTCTCGAAATCAGCGTCGGCTGACGAGATAAAGAAGGCGTATCGCCGTCTTGCCATGAAGCATCATCCCGACCGGAACAAGGACGATTCCGATGATTCCGAACGGAAATTCAAGGAAGCCAAGGAAGCCTACGAGGTTCTGAAGGATTCCGAGAAACGGGCGGCTTACGACCAGTTCGGCCACGATGCAGTGCGTGGCGGTCATGGCGGGCACGGCGGCTTCGGTGCCGAGGGCTTCGGCGATATTTTCGGCGACGTGTTCGGCGATATTTTCGGCGGTGGACGGCGCGGCGGCGGCCCGCAGGTGTTTCGCGGTGCGGACCTCGGCTATGAGCTGAGGCTGGATCTCGAGACAGCGGTGGCGGGCGACAACGTCACGATTGACGTTCCCACGCAGGTGATTTGCGATAGCTGCAGCGGCAGCGGGGCGAAGAAGGGCAGCGACCCGGTCAAGTGCACCACCTGCGGCGGCGTTGGCCAGGTTCGCATGCAACAGGGGTTCTTTTCGATCCAGCAAACCTGCCCGGCCTGTAAAGGCGCAGGCACGACGATTTCCGATCCCTGCCTGGACTGTCATGGCCGCGGCAGGGTTCGCAAGACGCGTACCCTGGCGGTCAAGGTTCCTGCCGGGGTCGACGACGGCGATCGAATTCGCCTGTCGGGCGAAGGCGAAGCCGGCCGTAACGGCGGACCGTCCGGCGATCTGTATGTCGAAATCCGCGTCAATCCTCACAAGATCTTCGAACGCGAGGGTTCGAACCTGTCCTGCGAAGTCCCGGTCAGCATTGCGACCGCGACACTCGGTGGCGAGGTCGAGTTACCTACCCTGAACGGCAACGTGTCATTGAAAGTGCCCGCGGGCACACAGTCCGGAAAAGTATTCCGGCTGCGAGGCAAGGGCGTGACCACGGTCCGCGATCCGCGCCAGGGTGACCTGTTTGCGATGGTGGCGGTCGAGACCCCGGTCAACCTGACCAACGAGCAGAAAGCGCTGCTCAGGAAGTTCGACGCGTCAGTACGGCGGGGCGGTGAGAAGCACAGCCCGAGAGCCGGGGGCTGGCTCGACACGGTCAAGCGCTTCTTCGATCGCATCAGCCAATGATGCGCGTCGTCATCGCCGGCACAGGACGCATGGGTCAAGCTGTTGCCGCCGGTGTCGAGTCCCGGGATGACATGGAACTGGCCGGTCTCTGGGGTCGCGGCGGCGACCTGGACGCGCTCGTTCGGGATGCCGACGTGGTTATCGATTTCAGTCTGCCCGACGGCACGATGGAGGTGTTGCGTGCCGTTGAGGAGCATGGCAAACCGCTCGTCTGTGGGGTCAGCGGGCTCGATGAAGCCCAGCTGGCGCGCCTCGAGGATGTTGCCGCGAGTGTCCCGGTGGTCTACGACCGCAACATGAGCCTCGGCGTGACCGTTCTCGAGCACTCGGTCCGCGAGGCGGCAAGATCCCTCGGCATGGGCTTCGAGGTCGAGATTTCGGAAGTTCATCACGTTCACAAGCAGGATGCGCCCTCCGGCACCGCGCTCAAGCTGGGCGAAGCGGTGGCTGCAGGGCGTGGCGAGCCAGGCACCGGGTCGGTCCGGTTCCGGAGCGAACGGCGCGGCGAGGTGCCCGGCGATCATGACGTCGTGATGCGCTCGCCGACGGAGACACTCACCTTCGCGCATAGCGTCACGACACGCCAGGTGTTCGCCGATGGCGCCATTCGGGCGGCTCGCTGGATCGCCGGCAGGCCGGCCGGGCGCTACCGGATGCGCGACGTCCTGTTCGGAAGCTGATTTATTTCCGCCTGAACCGCAAAAAACGGCTCGTTGGGTGTGGCGCGCGCAACCGACAATCAGTAAACTACGCCGGATCGCTGGGCGGTCAGCGAACTCACGAGCGGAAGGCCACGTCCTTCCGCTTTGTTGCATCTAAAACAGACGCAACAGCGCTGGCCCGCAAGTGGTCGCTTTCAGATTGACTAATGAGGGTCGCGCTTGAGCACTCCAGCGATACTTGCACTACAGGACGGTACCGTTTTTCACGGTACGTCGATCGGAGCCGACGGGCAGACGATCGGTGAAGTCGTTTTCAATACCGCTATGACCGGTTACCAGGAGATCCTGACGGATCCTTCCTATTGCCGCCAGATCGTCACGCTGACCTATCCGCACATCGGCAATACGGGCACGAACAGCGATGACATGGAGTCGTCGAAGATCCACGCGTCGGGTCTGATCATCCGCGACAGTACGATGCTGACCAGCAGCTGGCGCTCGGAGCGTTCGTTCAGCGACTTCCTGAAACAGGGCAACACGGTCGCGATCGCGGACATCGATACCAGGAAGCTAACGCGCATTATTCGCGAGAAGGGTGCCCAGTCCGGCTGCATCATGACCGGCAAGCAGGAGATCGATACCGCGGTCAAACACGCACGCAAGTTTCCCGGCATCGCCGGTATGGACCTTGCCAAATTCGTTACGACCGACGAGCCCTATCAATGGTGCCATGGCACCTCGTTTGGCAAGCCGCCGCGCATCATGAGTCGCAGGGTCGCGCCATTCCACGTGGTGGCCTACGATTTCGGGGTAAAGCGCAATATCCTGCGCCTGCTTTCCGATCTCGACTGCCGCATGACCGTCGTACCCGCGACAACGGGAGCCGAGGAAGTGCTCGCGATGTCACCGGATGGGGTCTTTCTCTCCAACGGTCCTGGCGATCCGGAGCCCTGTGAATATGCGATCGAGGCCATCCGGGTGTTCCTGGACAAGGGCATCCCGGTGTTCGGCATTTGCCTCGGCCACCAGCTGCTGGCCCTCGCAGCAGGCGCAAAGACCGAGAAGATGAAGTTCGGACATCATGGTGCGAATCATCCCGTGCAGGACCTCGCCACGGGCCAGGTGATGATCACGAGCCAGAATCACGGATTCGCTGTCGATGAGGCGACGCTGCCCGAGAACGTCGAGACGACGCATCGCTCGCTGTTTGACGGCACGCTGCAGGGAATCGCGTTCACGGATCGCCCGGCATTCAGTTTCCAGGGGCATCCCGAAGCCAGCCCCGGGCCACACGATGTGATGCCGCTGTTCGAGCGTTTCATTGAGCACATGGATGTACAGAAGAAGACCGGCCTGAAAGCCCAGCTTTCGACCTGAGATTGACAAAGACGACTCATGCCTAAACGCACAGACATAGACAGTATTCTGATCATCGGCGCCGGACCGATCGTTATCGGCCAGGCCTGCGAGTTCGATTACTCGGGAGCCCAGGCCTGCAAGGCCCTGAAGGAAGAAGGTTACCGGGTCATTCTCGTCAACTCGAACCCTGCGACGATCATGACCGATCCGGAAATGGCGGATGCCGTCTACATCGAGCCCATCCACTGGAGCACGGTCGAGCAGATTATCGCGAAGGAGAGGCCGGATGCGCTGCTGCCGACGATGGGCGGCCAGACAGCACTTAACTGCGCCCTGGACATGGTGCGACACGGGGTGCTCGAGAAATACAAGGTTGAGATGATCGCCGCGTCGCGCGAGGCGATCGATATGGCCGAGGACAGGGACCTGTTCCGCAAGGCCATGAGTGAAATCGGTCTGGAGAGTCCCCGCGCTGAAATCGCGCACTCCCTCGAAGAGGCGCTGGAGAAGCAGCGGGGCATCGGTTTCCCGACCATCATTCGCCCGTCGTTCACGATGGGGGGCACCGGTGGCGGCATAGCCTACAACCTGGAAGAGTTCGAACGCATTGTCGCCCACGGGCTCGAGATGTCGCCGACGACCGAAGTACTGCTCGAAGAGTCGGTCATCGGTTGGAAAGAATTCGAGATGGAGGTCGTTCGGGACCGCAACGACAATTGCATCATCGTTTGCGCGATCGAGAATTTCGATCCGATGGGTGTGCATACCGGTGATTCCATTACGGTCGCACCGGCGCAGACGCTCACGGACAAGGAATACCAGCGACTGCGGAACGCATCGCTCGACGTCTTGCGCAAGATTGGCGTCGAAACGGGCGGCTCGAACGTCCAGTTCGCCATCTGCCCGAATACCGGACGCGTTCTGATTATCGAGATGAACCCGCGTGTATCGCGATCTTCGGCGCTGGCGTCGAAGGCGACGGGATTCCCGATCGCCAAGGTCGCGGCAAAACTCGCCGTGGGGTATACGCTCGATGAGTTGAAGAACGAGATTACCGGCGGGCTGACGCCGGCTTCTTTCGAACCTTCCATCGACTATGTCGTGACCAAGGTGCCGCGTTTCACCTTTGAGAAATTCCCCGGGGCAAATGACCGCCTGACCACCCAGATGAAGTCGGTTGGCGAAGTCATGGCCATCGGGCGCAACTTCCAGGAATCGCTGCAGAAAGCACTGCGCGGCCTGGAAACCGGGATTTCGGGCCTTGACGAAGTCTGCGGGCCGATCGCGACAGATCTCGACCGGGATCATTTGCGCCAGGAGCTGCGCATGCCGGGTTCGGAGCGGCTCCTGTACATCGCGGACGCGCTGCGTCACGGTTACTCGTACGAAGACGTGGCGAACGTCACGGGGATCGACCCCTGGTTCCTCATACAGATTAGCGACCTCGTGAACATCGAGAACGAGATCCGCGAAGCCGGCCTGCCGGGCCTCAACGAATCGCTGATGCGGGCAATCAAGCGCAAGGGATTTTCGGACGCGCGGATCGCGAAGTTGACCGGTGTGGCCGAAAAGGCGGTACGCCGTCGGCGCCTCGAGATGGGCGTACGGCCGGTTTTCAAACGCGTGGATACCTGCGCGGCGGAATTCGCCACGACCACGGCTTACCTGTATTCAACCTACGACGAGGAATGCGAAGCCGAGCCGACCGACAATGCCAAGATCATGATTCTCGGCGGCGGACCGAATCGCATCGGGCAGGGCATCGAGTTTGACTATTGCTGCGTGCACGCGGCACTGGCGCTCAGGGAGTCCGGGTACGAGACCATCATGGTCAACTGCAATCCCGAGACTGTGTCGACGGACTACGACACCTCGGATCGCCTGTATTTCGAATCTTTGACGTTCGAAGACGTCATGGCGATCATCGATAAGGAAAAGCCGAAGGGCGTCATCGTCCAGTACGGTGGGCAAACGCCGTTGAAGCTCGCCCGCGATCTCGAAGCGGCCGGCGCCCCGATCATCGGGACGTCGCCGGATTCCATTGACCTTGCCGAGGATCGCGAGCGTTTTCAGCGACTCGTGAACGAGCTGCAGCTCAAGCAACCGCCAAACAGGGTTGCGAGCAGCAAGGCACAGGCACTGCAACTTGGCTCCGAGGTTGGTTACCCGCTGGTGGTGCGGCCGTCGTACGTCCTCGGCGGACGAGCCATGGAAATCGTACACAGCGATGAGGACCTGGCGGCCTACATGGACGCGGCAATCAACGTTTCGAACGACAGTCCGGTGCTGCTGGATCGCTTCCTCGATCTCGCTACGGAGGTCGATGTCGACTGCATCTACGATGGTGAACGCGTCCTGATCGGCGGCGTCATGGAGCACATCGAGCAGGCTGGCGTGCATTCGGGCGACTCGGGCTGCTCGCTGCCGCCTTTCAGCCTGAGCCCCGCGATCCAGAAGGTCCTTGAAGAGCAGGTCGTCAAGCTGGCCAAGGGCCTCAAGGTAGTCGGGCTCATGAATACGCAGTTCGCGATTCAGGGTGACGTTGTCTACCTGCTCGAGGTGAATCCTCGCGCGTCACGTACGGCACCGTTCGTGTCGAAAGCAACCGGTATTCCGCTGGCGAAAATCGCGGCGAAGGTGATGGTCGGCGAGACGCTGGCCCGGCAAGGAATTGTCAATCAGCGGGTCCCCGAATATTTCTCGGTGAAAGAAGCGGTATTCCCGTTTATCAAGTTCCCTGGCTCCGACCCGATCCTGGGGCCCGAAATGAAGTCAACGGGCGAAGTCATGGGTGTTGGCCGTACCTTTGGCGAGGCCTACGCCAAGGCGCAGCTGGCCTCCGGCGTCGTGCTGCCCCGCCAGGGGGCGGCGCTGATCAGCGTCCGCGAACGCGACAAGCAGGGTGCCATCGAGCTCGGTAAGCTCTTGTCCGACATGGGTTTCGAGCTGGTCGCGACGCACGGGACCGCCAAGGAACTCGCAAAAGCTGGTGTATCATGCCGTCGAGCGAACAAGGTTCGCGAAGGCCGTCCTCATATTGTGGACATGATCAAGAACGGTGAGATCGATTTCATCGTCAATACGACAGAAGGGAAACAGGCGATCAACGAGTCGGAGTCCATTCGCGCTGAAGCCGTGCGCCGGGGAGTGACGTACTACACGACGCTCGGTGCCGCTGTGGCGACATGCAGGGCGATCGAGTATCTCGACAACATCGAGGTCAACCGGTTGCAGGACCTGCACAACGAGGTTGTGGCATGAGCAAGGTGCCGATGACAGCGCGTGGCCATGAACTGCTGCAGGCGGAACTCAAGAAGCTCAAGAGCGAAGACCGGCCCCAGGTGATCAAGGCGATTGCCGAGGCGCGCGCTCATGGTGACCTCAAGGAAAATGCCGAGTATCACGCTGCGAAAGAACAGCAGGGCTTCATCGAGGCGCGGATCAAGGATATCGAAGGCAAGTTGTCGCACGTGCAGGTCATCGACGTTACGGCCATCGACGCACGCGGCAAGATCATTTTCGGCTCGACCGTGGTTATCCTCGATGAGGGATCGGACAAGGAGATTACCTACAAGATCGTGGGTGAGGACGAGGCCGATATCCGGCAGGGCATGATCTCGTTTACGTCGCCGATCGCGCGGGCGCTGATCGGCAAGAACGAAGGCGATGAGATCGTATTCGAGGCACCGGACGGCCTGAAGACCTTCGAAGTGCTGGAAGTGCGCTACGAGTGAGGTCTACCGGGACGGAACGCGAATGCGCTTCTCGGGTTTCTTCTTGAGGTTCTGTCGAAACAACAGGGCAACGTTACCGATTCGCTGTACCAGGGTTGCCGAGCTTTCACTGCAGAGCTTTTCGATGATCGCATCGCGCGCGTCGCGATCGCCGGCACGGACTCGCACTTTGATGAGTTCATGGTGATCGAGTGTGGACTCGTACTCGGCCATTACAGCGTCGCTCAGGCCGGCATCCCCGATCATGATCGTTGGCTTGAGATGGTGGCCGAGGCCGCGCAGGTACTTTTTCTGGTGTTCGCTGAGATTCATGGGCGCGAAGTGTAGCAGGATGATCGGTCTTTATGAGCAAACCTAGACGATCCAGTGGCAGTTGGCGGGAACGCCAGGAGAAGGATCCCTACGTGCAGCGGGCGCGCAGGGAAGGCTGGCGTTCGCGCGCTGTTTTCAAGCTGGAGCAGATCGAGCAGAAAGAACGGCTACTGAAACCCGGGATCGTCTGTGTGGACCTCGGATCCGCACCGGGCAGCTGGAGCCAGTATGTCACGGAGACGCTCAAGGGGCGGGCCCGCATCGTGGCCGTCGACCTGCTGCCCATGGATGCGCTGCCCGAGGTCGAGTTCATCCAGGGCGATTTCGAGGACGATGAGGTCTTTGCACAGTTGCTCGAATCAGTGGGCGAGGCGGGCGCCGACCTTGTATTGAGCGATATGGCCCCCAATATCAGCGGGACCCGGGCGGTGGACCAGCCGCGCTCCATGTATCTTGTGGAATTAGCGCTGGATATGGCGCGCAAAGTCCTCAAGCCCGGTGGTAGCTTCATTTGCAAGGTGTTCCAGGGCGAGGGCTTCGATGCCTTCGTGCGCGATGCGCGGAACTCTTTCAAGCGAGTAAGAGTCATCAAACCCATGGCCTCGCGCCCTGGTAGCCGTGAGGTCTATTTGGTAGCGAGAAACTTCTCTTTGTAGTAGCGTCTGAACCGTGAATGATCTAACTAAAAACGTACTTGTATTCATTGTCATCATCGTCGTTTTGCTGTCGGTGGTGCAGGGTCTGTCGACCGTCAACCCGGGGCAGCCCCAGAAACGAGACTATTCGGAGTTCCAGGCGCAGTTGCGCTCCGGGAATGTGTCTGAGGTGGTGTTCGACGGGCAGCAGATCCGCTACGGCAGCTCCGATTCCCTGCAGTTCTACACGATCAATCCCGAAACGGACAATACGGTCCTCATCGGCGAGTTGATGAAACAGAACGTGAAGATCTCTGCAGCCGAGCCGCAAAAGCAGGGCCTGCTGGGACAACTGCTGATCAGTTCCTTCCCGATTCTGCTGTTGATTGGCGTCTGGATCTACTTCATGCGCCAGATGCAGGGTGGCGGCGGAGGCCGTGGTGCCATGTCCTTCGGGAAGAGCAAGGCGCGCCTCCTGGGAGAAGACCAGGTCAACGTGACGTTTGCCGACGTTGCGGGTGTCGAGGAGGCGAAGGCCGAAGTATCGGAAGTCGTCGATTTCCTCAAGGACCCGAGCAAGTTTCAGCGCCTCGGCGGCAAGATCCCCAAGGGTGTGCTCATGGTCGGTCCGCCCGGAACGGGTAAGACCCTGTTGGCCAAAGCCATCGCCGGCGAAGCCAAGGTTCCGTTTTTCACGATTTCGGGTTCCGATTTCGTGGAGATGTTCGTTGGCGTGGGCGCATCGCGAGTGCGCGACATGTTCGACCAGGCCAAAAAGCAGGCGCCGTGCATTATCTTTATCGACGAACTTGACGCCGTCGGGCGTCACCGTGGTGCCGGCCTGGGTGGCGGGCACGACGAGCGCGAGCAGACGCTCAACCAGATGCTGGTCGAGATGGACGGGTTCGAAGGCAGCGAGGGCATCATTGTGATCGCGGCCACCAACCGCCCGGACGTCCTTGACCCGGCATTGCTGCGCCCCGGTCGTTTCGACCGGCAGGTCGTGGTGCCGCTCCCGGATGTGCGCGGCCGCGAGCAGATCCTCAAAGTGCATATGCGCAAGGTGCCGCTGGCGGACGACGTTCGCCCTGGCATTATCGCGCGCGGCACGCCGGGTTTCTCCGGCGCCGATCTCGCCAACCTCGTGAACGAGGCGGCATTGTTTGCAGCACGTGGCAACAAGCGCGTCGTGAGCATGGACGAGTTCGAGAAGGCGAAAGACAAGATCATGATGGGTGCCGAGAGGCGCTCGATGGTCATGAGCGAGAAGGAAAAACTCAATACGGCCTACCATGAGGCCGGTCACGCCATCATTGGTTACCTGGTTCCCGAGCACGATCCGGTCTACAAGGTCACGATTATCCCGCGTGGCCGGGCACTTGGTGTGACGATGTACCTGCCCGAGGAAGACCGCTACAGCATGTCGCGGCAACGGCTGGAGAGCGCGATATCCAGCCTCTTTGGCGGTCGCATCGCTGAAGAAATGATCAACGGCATGGACGGAGTGACGACCGGTGCGTCGAACGATATTGAGCGCGCCACCGAAATCGCCCGGAACATGGTGACGAAGTGGGGCCTGTCGGACCGGCTGGGACCGCTGACCTACAGCGAAGATGACGGCGAAGTGTTCCTGGGTCGCTCGGTGACGCAGCACAAGCAGGTGTCGGACGACACGGCGCATGCGATCGACGAGGAAGTACGGCGCATCATCGACACCAACTACGAGCGGGCAAAGAACCTGCTCGAGGCCAACGTCGACAAGCTGCACGCCATGGCCAAGGCGCTCGTCAAGTACGAGACCATCGGCGAAGCCCAGATCAAGGACATCATGGAAGGCCGTGAGCCAAGGCCTCCTGAGGACTGGGACGACACCACGGATTCCACCAAGGGTGATGACGGGTCGGCCACGGCAGAGGTCGATGCAACCGGCCCGATCGGCGGACCGGCAAGCGAGCACTAGCCAGCCCTTCCAGATATGCTGAAACTGGGCCCATTGAATCTCCCGGTGCCCGCGGTCATGGGCATTCTGAACGTTACGCCGGATTCCTTTTCGGACGGCGGCCGCTTTGTTAAGCCCGATACAGCGTTGCGGCAGGCAGCGGCAATGGCCCGCGACGGTGCAGCCATTCTCGACATTGGCGGAGAATCCACGCGGCCGGGCGCCGGAAGCGTCGATGCCTCACAGGAACTGGACCGGGTGATTCCCGTCATCGAGGCGGTCCGGACCGTTACGGACCTGCCAATTTCCATCGACACGAGCAAGGCTGAGGTCATGCGCGAGGCGGTTGCCGCCGGGGCGTGCCTCGTCAACGATGTGTATGCGCTGCAGGGAGAGGGGGCTCTGCAGGCCGCCGCCGATCTGCAGGTGCCGGTGTGCCTCATGCATATGCGCGGGGAGCCGCGCACCATGCAGGTGGCTCCCGAATACGACGATGTCGTCGCCGAAGTGGCCCGGTTCCTCGAGTCGCGGGTGGCTGCGTGCGTCGCGGCAGGGCTCGCGGAGGAGTTGCTGATCGTCGACCCCGGGTTCGGATTCGGCAAGACGCACCGCCACAATGTCGAGTTGCTGGCAAATCTGCGACAATTGCGCGTGCGTGGGCGGCCCGTACTCGTCGGCCTGTCGAGGAAATCGACACTCGGTGAGCTGACGCACAGGGACGTTTCCGAGCGGCTGCCAGCGAGCGTTGCAGCGGCGGTCATCGCAGTCATGAACGGTGCTGAGATCGTGCGTGCTCACGATGTCGGGGCAACAGTCGATGCACTCAAGGTCGTACAGGCAGTAACAGAGGCGGGCGCATAGCGCCAGAGAACAGCTAATGAGCAAAAACTATTTCGGCACAGACGGTGTCCGGGGAACGGTCGGCAGCGATCCAATGACGGCTGACTTCGCCATGCGGCTCGCGAGCGCCGCGGCGCAGGTACTGGTCCCGCAAGGCGGCACTGTAGTCATCGGCAAGGACACGCGACTCTCGGGCTACATGTTCGAATCGGCTCTCGAGGCCGGGTTTGTTGCCGCGGGAGCCGATGTCTTGTTGCTCGGCCCGTTGCCGACGCCGGGCATCGCGCGACTGACGCAGGAGTTCGATGCAGATCTCGGCGTGGTTATCAGTGCATCGCACAACGCCTTCTTCGACAACGGCATCAAGTTTTTTGATCGCTCGGGCTCGAAGCTGACAGACGAAACCGAACTCAAGATCGAAAAGCAGCTCGAGAACCCGGCGATCACGCTTGACTCGAGGATGCTGGGCAAGGCGAAGCGCATCGATACCGCGCGCACTCGTTACCAGGATTTCTGCGCGGCGAGCATGCCGCAGGGTATCGACCTCGAGGGCATGAAGATCGTTTTCGATGGCGCCAATGGGGCCGGGTACAAGGTCGGGCCGCGCGCCCTGGCCAACCTGGGGGCCGAGGTCATCCCCATCGGCTGCTCTCCCAACGGCAAGAACATCAATTCCGGCTGTGGCTCGACCGAGCCGGAGCTGCTGCGGGCGACCGTTCCTGCCGTCAAGGCGGACGTCGGCGTTGCCCTCGACGGTGACGGGGATCGCGTGTTGATGGTGGACGAGGCCGGTAACCTGATCGACGGGGACCAGCTGCTCTATGTCCTGGCCATGGCTCGCAAGGACAAGGGCACCTTGACCGGTCCGGTCGTCGGTACCGTCATGAGCAACCTGGGCCTAGAACATGCCCTGCGCGCGCGGGACATCGATTTCAGGCGAGCGGCGGTCGGCGATCGCTACGTACTCGAGATGCTGCGCAGTGCCGGCGGCACGATCGGTGGCGAGACGTCCGGACACATGCTGGTTCTCGACAAGACCACGACGGGCGACGGCCTGATCAGCGCGCTCCAGGTCCTCGCGATCATGAAGGAAACGGGCAAGCGCCTGTCCGAGCTGGTCGCCGGAATGCCCAGGTATCCGCAAACCATGCTGAACGTGCGCACGGACCGCCCCTTGAATCCGGATACGTCGACCAGCATCCAGGATGCGGTCGCGGTGGCGGAGGGAGAACTTGCGGACAGGGGGCGCGTCGTACTGAGGGCTTCCGGGACGGAACCCGTGATCCGGGTCATGGTGGAGGGTGAAGACAGGGAGCAGGTGGTTTCGCTCGCGAAGCGTCTTGCCACGGTTGTCGCCGAAGCCGCTGCCTGAACACCAATAATGCGTTGATTTGCGGGGCTTCGCCCGGTATCCTTGCGCGCCTTTTAAGCCTGCGGAAACACCGATATGCGTGACATTCTGGTTGCTGGAAACTGGAAAATGAACGGTAGCAACGCCGCCAATGCGGAGCTGGTTGCCGGGATCGTTGCCGGTGTGCCCGAAGGCAGCGGATTCAGCCTGCTCGTTTGCCCCCCGTATCCGTACCTCGCGTCGGTCGTGGAGCAGACCAAGGGGTCGGCGGTCAGTGTCGGTGCGCAAAACGTCTCGGAGCACGAGAAAGGGGCTTTTACCGGTGAGGTTTCGCCGGGAATGCTGCGCGATCTCGGCTGCTCGCACGCGATTATCGGCCATTCTGAGCGACGTGCGCTCTATGGTGAGACCAGCGAGCAGGTGGCCGCGAAGTTCCAGGCGGCGCAGGCGGCCGGGATCACGCCCATACTCTGCGTCGGTGAGACGCTGGAGCAGCGCGAAGCCGGCACGACAGAGCGTGTGATCGACGAGCAGCTCGATGCGGTCCTGGATGTCGCAGGGGTCGGGGCGTTTGCGAAGGCTGTGATCGCGTACGAGCCGGTCTGGGCCATTGGCACGGGCAAGACCGCGACGCCCGAACAGGCACAGGATGTGCACCGCCACATTCGCGGCAAGCTCGAGGCACTGGATGCAGGAATCGCCGCCGGCGTACAAATACTGTACGGCGGCAGCATGAAGGGTGAAAATGCGGCCGGACTGTTAGCCAAGCCGGATATTGACGGTGGCCTGATTGGCGGCGCGTCGCTTAAAGCAGAAGATTTTCTGGCGATCGCAGAAGCGGCAGCCCGGAACTAGACAACGAGTTGGTTATTCAATGGACACGATTCAAAAAGCTGTACTGATTGCGCACACGCTGATCGCCTTGCTGATCATCGCGCTGGTGCTGTTGCAGCGTGGTAAGGGAGCAGACGCCGGTGCGGCGTTCGGTGCTGGTGCGTCCGGCACGGTATTTGGTGCACGCGGCTCAAGCAGCTTCTTTTCACGCGCGACCGCGGTGTGCGCCACAGCGTTCTTCATCAGCAGCCTGACGCTGGCCTATCTGAGCAGCCAGGCCACGTCGACGCCGGCGAGCCTGCTCGAGGATGCGCCGATCGTTGAGCCAGCGACGGACGCAGTGCCCGCGCTCAGTGACGAGATGCCGGTATCTGACGATCTGCCGGCGCTGGAGGCAGCAGAGGACTTCGTCGAAGATGCCGTTGACCTGCCGGCCCTGGAAGAAGAAGCGGCCGACGATCAGGAGTAAACTGAAGGATCTACCTGCTCTGGTGGTGGAATTGGTAGACACGCTGTCTTGAGGGGGCAGTGGCGCAAGCCGTGCGAGTTCGAGTCTCGCCCAGAGCACCAAATAATAAACCGGTCTGTGTCGCCGTAGGGCTGCAGGCCGGTTTTCGTATGGGCTGCCGTCACATGGCCGATGCGAAGTCCGGAGCGGTCCCCATTTTGGGGTATGTCCGGACGTTCAGACACTGCTACAATCGCGCGCTGATTCAGGCGCGACGTCGTAAATGAAATCGGGCGCCAAGAAAGCGGGCGAACATGCTACAAGAATACTTTCCCATCCTGGTGTTTCTCGGTGTAGCCGCAGGAATTGGCGTGCTGCTTCTCGTCCTGGGTTTTCTCATCGGCCAGGGCCAGAAAGACGCGGAGAAACTCTCTCCCTACGAATGCGGCTTCGAGGCCTTCGACGATTCGCGCATGAAGTTCGATGTTCGCTACTACCTGGTCGCGATCCTCTTCATCATTTTCGATCTTGAGATCGCGTTCCTGTTTCCCTGGGCGGTTTCGCTCGATACCGTCGGTAAATTCGGCCTGCTGTCAATGGCCCTGTTCCTGGCCATACTCGTGGTGGGCTTTATCTACGAATGGAAGAAAGGGGCTCTCGAGTGGGATTAGCGGACCCCCAGGTTAACGCCGCGAACGCAGATGCAGCGGCTGCGGGCGGCAGCCTCCAGAAGAAAGGCTTTGTCGTAACCAGCGTCGACTCGGTTATGAACTGGGCGCGTACCGGTTCACTGTGGCCGATGACGTTCGGGCTGGCCTGTTGCGCGGTCGAGATGATGCAGGCGGGTGCCGCACGTTACGACCTCGATCGCTTTGGCATCATCTTTCGCCCGAGCCCGCGCCAGTCAGACTGCATGATCGTGGCCGGGACGCTTACCAACAAGATGGCGGCGCCGCTGCGCAAGGTCTACGACCAGATGCCGGAGCCGCGCTGGGTAGTCTCGATGGGTTCGTGCGCGAACGGCGGCGGTTATTACCATTATTCCTATTCCGTTGTGCGCGGCTGTGACCGGATCGTACCGGTGGACGTCTACGTGCCCGGCTGCCCGCCGACGGCGGAAGCCCTCATTTACGGGCTGATTCAATTGCAGAACAAGATTCGACGTACGAGCACGATAGCCAGATAAGAAACGATAATGAGTGAACGCTACGAGAAATTGGCTGCTCGAATCTATGAGCGCTTCGGTGAGCAAATGCGCCGGATTCCCTCGACCTGCGGTGAGCTGACCTACGAACTCGACAAAGACGACCTGACCGAGATCGCGACCGCCCTGCGCAACGAGGGGGATTTCGGTTTTGAGATGCTCATGGACGTGTGCGGCGTCGACTATCTCACTTACGGTAGCGATGAGTGGACGACGAACGAGGCGACGGACAGCGGGTATAGCCGCGGTGTCGATCGCCAGCCGGTCATCCTCGACGAAGCCGACGAATTCGATGCCCGGCGTTTCGCCGTGGTGTATCACCTGCTGTCGCTGCAGCACAACATGCGGATGCGAATACGCGTGTTCACCGGGACGAGCAACCCGCCGATCATCAACTCGGTCGTCGATATCTGGAACGGCGCGAACTGGTTCGAGCGCGAGGTGTTCGACCTCTACGGCATCCTGTTTGACGGACATCCCGATCTGCGCCGGATACTGACCGACTACGGGTTCATTGGGCACCCGTTCCGCAAGGACTTCCCGCTGATGGGTAACGTCGAGGTCAGCTACGACGCCGATGAAGGGCGGGTTGTCTACAAGCCTGTCAGCATCGAGCCGCGCACCCTCGTGCCGCGCGTGATTCGCGATGACAATCGCTATGCAGCCGATCTCAAGGACGCGAACGATGGCTGAGATTCAAAGCTATACGATGAACTTCGGCCCCCAGCATCCCGCGGCACACGGCGTGCTTCGGCTTGTTCTGGAGATCGAAGGGGAGACGATTCAAAAGGCAGATCCCCACGTCGGGCTGCTGCATCGTGCGACGGAAAAGCTCGCCGAATCGAAACCCTTCAACCAGAGTATCGGCTACATGGATCGTCTCGACTACGTGTCGATGATGTGTAACGAACATGCCTATGTCATGGCGATCGAGAAATTGCTTGGCGTCCAGGTTCCGGAGCGGGCGCAGTACATCCGTGTCATGTTCGACGAGATTACGCGCATCCTGAATCACCTGATGTGGCTCGGCGCCCATGGGCTCGATATCGGCGCAATGACCATGTTCCTGTATTGCTTCCGCGAGCGAGAGGACCTGATGGACACCTACGAGGCGGTATCCGGTACGCGGATGCACGCCACGTACTATCGCCCGGGCGGTGTTTATCGCGATTTGCCGGACTTCATGCCGAAATACCAGGAATCGAAGTTCCGCAACCAGAAGGAGCTCGATCGCATGAATGCCAATCGCGAAGGCTCGCTGCTGGACTTCCTGGATTCATTTTGCGACCGCTTCCCGGGATGCGTCGACGAATACGAGACCCTGCTGACCGACAACCGTATCTGGAAACAGCGCACGGTGAATATCGGTGTGGTCTCACCGGATCGTGCGATGCAACTGGGCTTCTCCGGCCCGATGCTGCGCGGTTCCGGCGTTGAGTGGGACCTGCGCAAGAAGCAGCCCTACGATGTCTACGATCGTCTGGATTTCGATATTCCCGTGGGTGTCAACGGCGATTGCTACGACCGCTATCTCGTGCGCGTCGAGGAAATGCGCCAGTCGAACCGGATCATCAAGCAGTGCATCGCATGGCTGCGCGACAATCCCGGTCCGGTCATCGCGGATGACCACAAGGTAACACCGCCGAAACGCATTGAGATGAAAGACGATATGGAGTCGCTCATTCATCATTTCAAACTCTTCACGGAAGGTTACTGCGTGCCGGAAGGCGAGGCGTATGCGGCGGTAGAGCACCCGAAGGGTGAGTTCGGTATCTATATCGTTTCGGATGGGGCGAACAAGCCCTACCGCGTCAAGATTCGTGCACCGGGTTTCGCGCACCTCTCGGCCATGTCGGAAATGGTCGAAGGTCACATGCTTGCGGACGTTGTTGCCGTGATCGGCACGCAGGACATCGTGTTTGGTGAGGTGGATCGATGAGTTACGAACTGTCCGCTCACGTAAAAGAGAAGATTGACGACTGGAAGACGCGTTTTCCGCCGGACCGACAGCGCTCCGCCGTTATCCGGGCATTGCACCTCGTGCAACACGAGAACAAGGGGTTCGTGACGGCCGAGCAGATGAATGCGGTTGCCGACTATCTCAGCCTGCCGACGATCCAGGTCTACGAAGTGGCGACATTCTACTCGATGTTCCAGACGAAACCGGTTGGTCGCAACGAGGTATCGATATGTACCAACGTGGCGTGCATGTTGCGCGGTGCCGACGAACTCGTGGAGCACGTTGAGAACAAGCTCGGTATCAGGCTGGGAGAGAGCACCGACGACGGCCGGGTGTTCCTGAAGCGCGAGGAGGAATGCATCGCCGCCTGTTGCGGTGCGCCAGCCATGCAGGTCAATCACAAGTACTTTGAAAACCTGACCAGTGACATGGTCGATGACATCCTGGACGGACTCGAATAATGGCCGTTGAGCAGAATCTCGTTTGTTTCAGGACCTTCGGCGACGACGAGCCCTGGACACTGGCCACGTATGAAAAGCACGACGGCTACAAGGCATGGCGCAGGATCCTCGCCGGTGATATGTCGCCGGAAGAGGTGATTGACGAGGTCAAGGCGTCAGGCCTGCGCGGTCGCGGTGGCGCGGGTTTTCCGACCGGGCTCAAGTGGAGCTTCATGCCGAAAAAGTACGACGGCCAGAAGTACCTCGTCGTCAACTCGGATGAGTCGGAACCCGGCACCTGTCACGACCGCGAGATCCTCCGCTACAACCCGCACAGCCTCGTGGAAGGCATGGCCATTGCTGCCTACGCAATGGGTGCGACGGTCGCGTACAACTACATGCGCGGTGAATTCATGGACGAGCCTTTTCCGCGCTTCGAAGCCGCGGTCCGGGAGGCCTACGAGGCGGGCTTGCTCGGCAAAAACGTGCACGGCAGCGGCATAGACATCGATATCCACGGGTTTATCGGCGCGGGTGCGTATATTTGCGGTGAGGAAACGGCACTGATCGAGTCGCTTGAGGGTAAGCAGGGGAGGCCGCGGTTCAAACCGCCATTCCCGGCCAACTTCGGCTTGTACGGCAAACCGACAACGATCAACAACACCCAGAGTATTGCGAGCGTCCCGTCGATCATTCACAGGGGTGCCGCGTGGTTCGCCGGACTCGGTCCGGAAGGTTCGGGTGGCACCGCGCAGTTCTCGGTCTCGGGGCATGTCGAAAGACCTGGCAACTACGAGTTGCCGATGGGCATTCCCTTCAAGACGCTCCTCGACGATATTTGCGGTGGCGTCTGGAAAGGTCGCAAGCTGAAGGCCGTCATTCCCGGCGGCTCGTCGTGCAAGGTCTTGCCGGCAGACGCCATCATGAAATGCACGATGGACTACAACTCGCTGCAGCAGGCGGGATCGTCCTTCGGTACCGGCGCGGTCATGGTGATGGACGATACCACGTGCATGGTCCGGGTCCTGCGCCGTATATCGCGTTTCTACATGGCTGAGTCCTGCGGGCAGTGCACGCCATGCCGGGAAGGGACCGGCTGGCTGTACCGCATGCTCACGCGCATTGTGGAAGGCAAGGGCGAGGAAGACGACCTTAAGAAACTGGTCGACGTTGCCAACAAGATTGAAGGTCACACGATCTGCGCACTCGGCGATGCCGCTGCGTGGCCTGTGCAGAGTTTCCTGAATCATTTCTATCACGAATTTGAATACATGGTTCGTAACAAAGGACGCAGTATCGTCGATCGTGCTGCGGATGCGGCGGCGTAACGGCAATGAGTAACGACATCGTAAACATTGAGGTCGATGGCAAGCCGATCGAAGCGCGCCCGGGGCAGATGGTCATCGAGGTAACCGACAGGATCGGCACTTACGTACCGCGTTTCTGCTACCACGAGAAGCTCAGCATAGCCGCGAACTGCCGCATGTGTCTCGTTGACATCGAGGGCGCTCCCAAGCCTATCCCGGCTTGCGCGCAGCCCGTGAACGAGGGCATGAAGATCTTTACGAAGTCGCCGCGCGCCATTGCCGCGCAAAAAGCGACGATGGAATTCCTGCTGATCAATCATCCGCTGGATTGCCCGATCTGCGATCAGGGCGGCGAGTGTGAGCTGCAGGACCTCGCGATGGGCTATGGACGCGATGTGTCTCGCTATAACGACGGCAAACGCGTCGTGAAAGACAAGAACATCGGGCCGCTTGTCTCCACGGATATGACCCGGTGTATTCACTGCACCCGTTGCGTCCGGTTCGGCGAGGAGATCCAGGGCAAACCGCAGCTCGGCACCACACTGCGTGGGGAGAACGTCGTTATCTCCACCTACGTCGAGCAGAATATTGACCACGAGCTGTCCGCGAACATCATCGACCTGTGTCCTGTCGGCGCGCTGAACAACAAGCCCTACCGCTACAGCGCACGGGCCTGGGAGATGGCGCAGCGCGCTACGGTTGCCCCGCACGATTGCGTCGGATCGAATATCTACACACACGTCCTGCGCGGCACGATCAAACGCGTAGTGCCGCGCACGAACGAGGCCATCAACGAGTCGTGGATTGCAGATCGCGACCGCTTCAGTTACGAGGGCATCTACTCACCGGATCGTCTTACGCGACCGCGTATCAAGGAAAGTGGCGAGTGGCGTGATCTTGAATGGGAAGATGCGCTTGAGTTCGCCGCGGATACGCTCAAGGGTGCGAGCGAGCTTGGTCTTATTGCCTCACCGAGTTCGACCGTCGAAGAGGGTCACCTGTTGGCGCGGCTTGCGCAGCACCTTGGAACCGCGAACCTCGATCACCGGGTTGAGCGCAGGGATTTTTCGGACCAGGAAAACGATCCGTCGTTCCCGTGGCTCGGTTGCGATATCGCCGATATCGAGAAGCAGGACGCGATTGTCGTGATCGGTTCCAATATTCGCCAGGAAGCGCCGATTCTTGCGCACCGGATTCGCAAAGCGGCCCTTGCCGGTGCCAGCGTGAATTTCGTGAGCAGCAGGAAGCACGAGTATTTCTTCGACATCGACAACTACGTTTCCGGTGCCGGGTTGGTCGAGTTGTTGTCGGGGAGCGAGATCGATCCGATCGTCGACACGCTCACGAAGGCTGAAAACGCACTGGTCGTGCTTGGCAATATCGCCGGGCGGCATCGTGCTTTCAGCGCGGTTCGCTCGCTTGCAGCGGGCATCGCTGCCAGGACGGGCGCGAAATTCGGTACGCTCTCGCCGGGCGCGAACAGTGCCGGCCTGAGCCTCGCGGGCGTGTTGCCTCAGCGCGGCAATGGTCTGCATGCCGGCGCGATGCTGGACAAGAGCCTGGACGCCGTATTGCTCCTGAACGTCGAGCCGGACTCCGATCTGCACGCGGTCGACGACGCCGTCAGCAAGCTTGCGAAACAGGAGTTCGTGGTCGCGCTGACGCCTTTCGTGTCGGACGCATTGCTCGAAGCTGCAGACCTGCTGCTGCCGATCGGTACGTTTGCCGAGACGTCGGGCACCTTCGTGAATGTCGAGGGCACCTGGCAGAGCTTTGGCGGGGTGGCAAACCCCGTTGGCGAGTCGCGGCCGGCGTGGAAGGTACTCAGGGTGCTCGGCAACCTCGTCGGCGCTGAAGGATTCGACTACGTTACCAGCGAGGACGTACTGGCCGAGTGCCGGGACGCAGTTGGCAAGGTCTCGCCAGAGTCATTCTCCGGCGCGGCAGGTAGCCAGCCTCGCGCGGGTGCAGACGATCCCGCCGATGAGATCGACACACCGCTGTACTCGGTCGACGGCCTCGTGCGCCGGGCAACGGCACTGCAGCTCACGCCAGAGGCACGGCGTGCGGCCGGTGAGGGAGGCGACTGATGCCGGACTTCGTCACCAACATGGTCGATGCATCTGTCGCGTGGTGGCTGGCGCTTCCGGGCGTCGTGCAGTATCTCGGGACGACGCTGTTCAAGATCCTGATCGTCACCGTTGCTGTCATTCTCTGTGTGGCGTTCTCTACATACTTCGAACGCAAGGTCATCGGCAGCATGCAGGCGCGCGTCGGCCCGAACAGGGTAGGCCCATTGGGTCTGCTGCAACCGTTTGCAGACGTCTTCAAGCTCCTGTTCAAGGAAGTCATCGTCCCGTCGCAGTCGAGCAAGTTCATTTTCATCATCGCGCCATTGCTTTCGCTAACGCCGGCACTGGCCGCGTGGGCTGTCATCCCGATGAACAACTGGTTTGTCATCGCGGACATCAATGCCGGTCTGCTGTACGTCCTCGCGCTGACGTCGATCGGCGTTTACGGAGTCATCCTCGCGGGCTGGGCCACCAACTCGAAGTACGCGCTGCTTGGCGCCATGCGCTCGGCGGCGCAGATCGTGGCCTACGAAATCGCCATGGGTTTTGCGCTCGTTGGTGTTCTCATGGCCAGCGGCAGCCTGAATATTGGCGACATCGTCAATGCGCAGGCGGGTGGCTTCAGCCAGTGGTTCCTGTGGCCGTTGCTCCCGCTGTTCGTGGTCTACTGGATCGCTGGCGTCGCCGAGACGAACCGCGCGCCCTTCGACGTTGCTGAAGGTGAGTCGGAGATCGTCGCCGGTTTCCACGTCGAGTATTCGGGCGTCGCCTTCGCGCTGTTCTTCC
This sequence comes from uncultured Chromatiales bacterium, assembly GCA_965368465.1. GTDB lineage: Bacteria > Pseudomonadota > Gammaproteobacteria > Steroidobacterales > Woeseiaceae > UBA1847. Next base: position 43,819 of record CBDUMZ010000002.1, on the reverse strand, counting down.
TGGCCGAATACGCCAACATGATACTGATCTCCACGCTGACAGCCGTCTTCTTCCTCGGCGGCTGGGCATCGCCGCTCGAAGGACTTGCGATATTCGAGCCGTATCATGACCTGACGGCCATCGGCTGGTTCTTTGGTGGCGGCTTCCCGTGGCTGTTTATCAAGATGGCGTTTTTCATGTACGTCTTCTTCTGGCTGCGCGCGACGTTCCCGCGCTACCGCTATGACCAGATCATGCGGCTGGGCTGGAAGGTCTTTATTCCCGTGACGATCGTGTGGATTGCCGTCGAAGGTGCGATGGCCTGGTTCCATGTCGGTCCATGGTCAAACCTGGGCGCATAAATCGATGAATCAGCTTTTCAGTTACATCAAGACGTTCGCCCTTTGGGAATTGCTCAAGGGCCTCTCGGTGACCCAGCGCAACTGGTTCCGCAAGAGCGTTACGCTGGAATATCCCGAGGAAAAGACGCCCCAGTCGCATCGTTTCCGCGGGCTGCATGCTTTGCGCCGCTATCCGAACGGCGAAGAGCGTTGCATTGCCTGCAAGCTGTGCGAGGCGGTGTGCCCGGCATTGGCGATAACGATCGAATCCGGTGTGGGTGATGACGGTACGCGTCGCACCTCACGTTACGACATCGATCTGTTCAAGTGCATTTATTGTGGCTTTTGTGAAGAAGCCTGTCCGGTCGATGCGATCGTTGAAACGCGTATTCATGAGTACCACATGGAAGCGCCGGGCGAGAACATCATGACCAAAGACAAGCTGCTGGCGATTGGCGAGAAATACGACGCGATGATCTCGGCCGACAAAGCAGCCGACGCGAAGTATCGGTAGGGCGCTTACGATGATGTTGCATTCCATATTGTTCTACGTTTTTGCGGCCATCATGTTCGGTGCAGCGCTGGGCGTGATCCTGTCACGCAACCCGGTGCATTCGGTCATGTTCCTCGTCTTCACGTTTTTCAACGCGGCCATTCTCTGGTTGCTGGCGGAAGCGGAGTTCCTCGCGATCGTGCTGGTGCTCGTCTACGTCGGCGCCGTCATGGTCCTGTTCCTGTTCGTGGTCATGATGCTCGACGTCAACGTCGAGGCAGCGAGGCGGGGGCTGACTCGTTACGCGCCGCTCGGTATCGGGCTGGCGCTCGTCATGGCGATCGAATTGATCAACGTGATCTGGCTTCGCAACCAGGGGCAGGATGCGATAACCGATTTTGCAGTTACACCAGAGGGCTACAGCAATACCAAGGCGCTTGGGTCTGTGCTGTATACGGAACATGTCTATGCGTTCGAAATTGCAGCGGTCATCCTGCTTTTGGCCATCATCGCGGCAATTACATTGACGATGCGTAAGCGCCCTGGCCTCAAGGTGCAGAACATCGCGAAGCAGGTCGCGGTCAAGGCAAAAGATCGCGTCCGCGTGGTCAAGATGGACGCGGAGAAGAAACAATGATCGGGCTGGAGCACTACCTGACAGTTGCCGCGATGCTGTTCGTACTGAGCTTCGTGGGCATCATTATCAATCGCAAGAACCTGATCCTGCTGCTCATGTGCATCGAGCTCATGCTGCTGGCGGTCAACACCAATTTCATCGCGTTCTCCCGCTTCCTCGGGGACGACACCGGGCAGGTGTTCGTGTTCTTCATTCTTACCGTAGCCGCGGCAGAGGCGGCGATCGGCCTCGCTATTCTCGTTGTGCTGTTCCGCAATCGGCGCTCCATCGCCGTGCAGGAACTCAATACGCTCAAGGGTTGATATGTACAGCTATTACCTGACAATCGTATTGGCACCGCTCGCGGCAGCGATCATTGCCGGTCTCGCCGGTAAGCAGATCGGCCGTGCCGGCGCGCACTGGGTTACGATTCTCGGCGTTGGCGTGTCCTGCGCGCTGTCCCTGCTGGTTCTCAAGAATATGTACTGGGGCGGGGCGGGTCCTGAAAATATCAGTGTCTACACGTGGGCCGTGACAGACGGCTTGCGTATGGAGGTCGGCTTCCTTGTCGATCGCCTGACGGCACTTATGATGTGCGTCGTGACCTTCGTTTCGCTGGCGGTGCATATCTACACGATCGGTTACATGCACGAGGACCCTGGCTACCAGCGCTTCTTCAGTTACATCTCGTTGTTCACGTTCTCGATGCTGATGCTCGTGATGTCCAACAACTTCCTGCAGCTCTTCTTCGGCTGGGAAGCGGTTGGCCTGGTTTCCTATTTGCTCATTGGTTTCTGGTTCAAGAGAGAGTCGGCGATTTTCGCCAATCTCAAAGCCTTCCTCGTCAACCGCGTCGGTGACTTCGGTTTCATCCTCGGCATCGCCGGTGTGGTCATGTTTACCGGTTCGCTCGACTACGCGACCGTATTCGGCGCTGCGGAGTCGGTGGCCGGGCAGACGATCGAGATCATGCCGGGCAGTCCGTGGAATGCGATGACAGCCATTTGCATCATGCTGTTTATCGGCGCCATGGGTAAGTCGGCACAGGCACCCCTGCATGTCTGGCTGCCCGACTCGATGGAAGGCCCGACGCCGATATCGGCACTGATCCATGCCGCCACGATGGTTACGGCCGGCATCTTCATGGTGGCGCGCATGTCGCCCCTGTTCGAATTGTCGACGGCTGCGCTCGGCTTCGTCATTATCATCGGTGCGGTAACGGCGTTCTTCATGGGCCTGCTCGGCATCGTGCAGAACGACATCAAGCGCGTTGTGGCGTACTCGACGTTGTCGCAGCTCGGTTACATGACCGTGGCCCTGGGCGCCTCGGCCTACAGCGCCGCGATTTTCCACCTGATGACGCACGCGTTCTTCAAGGCGCTGCTGTTCCTCGCGGCCGGCTCGGTCATCATCGCGATGCACCACGAGCAGGACATCCGCAAGATGGGCGGCATCCGCAAGTACATGCCCATCACCTACTGGACCGCGCTGGTCGGGTCGCTGGCCCTGATCGGCTTCCCGGGTTCGTCGGGCTTTTTCTCGAAGGACCTGCTGATCGAGGCCGTAAAGGAGTCACACTGGCACCAGGGTACGACAGCGGGTGACCAGTTCACCTACTGGGTGGCCTACCTGAGCGTGTTGCTGGGCGTGTTCGTTACGGCACTCTATTCGTTCCGCATGTTCTTCCTGGTGTTCCACGGCAAGGAACGCATGGATGCGAAAACCAGGTCGCATCTGCACGAGACGCCTGTCGTTGTGTGGGGGCCGCTGATTCTGCTCGCGATTCCATCGGCGATCATCGGCTGGTTTACCGTCGGCCCCGTACTCTTCGGTGGCTTCTTCGGTGACGCTATCCACGTGCAATCGTCCCATGACGTGCTCGCGCACATGGGCAAGACGATCTGGCACGGCAGTGAGGCATTGTTTCTGCATTCCGTGATGACGCCGGTATTCTGGCTTGCGGCAGCCGGTGTGTTCGTTGCCTGGTTCCTCTATCTCAAGCGTCCGGACATTCCCGAGACCATCAAGAACAAGGTGACGCCTCTCTACAACCTGCTCGATCGCAAATACTTTTTCGACGACCTGTACATCAAGGGCTTTGCCGCCGGTGGTCGGGGGCTCGGCAAGTTCCTCTGGCAGAAGGGTGACGAGGTCGTTATCGACGGATTCCTGGTGAACGGCACGGCAAACGCGGTCGGCCGGCTGGCCGGCATCATGCGCCAGATCCAGACCGGGTACCTGTATACGTACGCATTCGCAATGATTATCGGCCTGACGATGTTGCTCGGCTGGCTCATCTGGCTGAGGTAGGACAGTGCTCTCGAATTACTTACTGAGTTTCCTCATCTGGCTGCCTGTCGCCGGCGGGTTGGCATTGCTCGCGATTGGCGACGGCGGTGACACGAAATCGGGGCAGGCGAAGCTCATGCGGTTTGCGGCGCTGGCATTTACGCTGATTACGTTCTTCGCAAGCGTTGCCCTTTACCTGGCATTCGACAATGCCGAGCCGGGTATGCAGTTTGTCGAGCGGGTACTTTGGGTCGAGACGTTTAACGTCTGGTACTACCTTGGCGTTGACGGCATTTCCGCGCCGCTGATCCTGTTGACGACGTTTATCACGCCGCTCGTCGTTATCGCCGGTTGGGATTCCATCAAGAATCGTCCCGCGCAGTACTTCGCGGCGTTCCTGATTCTCGAAGGCCTCATGATCGGCGTGTTCAGCGCACTCGATGGCCTGCTGTTCTACGTCTTCTGGGAAGCGATGCTGATCCCGATGTTCCTCATCATCGGTGTCTGGGGCGGCGAGCGTCGGATCTACGCGACCCTCAAGTTCTTCCTTTACACGTTCCTCGGTTCGGTACTGATGCTGGTCGCGTTTATCTACCTGTACCTGCAGACCGGCGGCTTCGACCTGTTCGGGTTCATGAACGTACCCATCGGCATGACGGCACAGAAACTGATCTTCCTCGCCTTCCTCGTGGCATTCGCGGTCAAGGTGCCGATGTGGCCGGTGCACACATGGTTGCCCGACGCCCACGTTGAGGCGCCGACCGGTGGTTCTGTCATCCTGGCGGCCATCATGCTGAAGATGGGTGGCTATGGTTTCGTTCGTCTCTCTTTGCCGATCGTGCCGGACGGCAGCGCCTACTATTCCGGGCTCATGATCGCCTTGTCGCTCATCGCCGTCGTGTACATCGGGTTCGTGGCGCTGATGCAGAAGGACATGAAGAAGCTCATCGCTTACTCTTCGATCGCGCACATGGGGTTCGCTACGCTGGGCATGTTCCTGCTGTGGTGGATTGCCGCAGACACAGGGGCGGGCCTCGGCATGACAGGCGCGATGGTGCAGATGATCTCGCACGGCCTGATCTCGGGCGCAATGTTCCTCTGTGTCGGCGTCATGTATGACCGCATGCACAGCCGCCAGATTGCCGATTACGGCGGTGTGGCGAACACGATGCCGATATTCGCAGCATTCATGGTGCTGTTCTCCATGGCGAATGCCGGGTTGCCGGGCACGTCGGGCTTTGTCGGCGAGTTCATGGTCATCGTGGCCAGCTTCAAGGCGAACTTCTGGTTCGCATTCCTCGCGGCGACCACCCTGGTGCTCGGCGCCGCGTACACGCTCTGGATGGTCAAGCGTGTGCTCTACGGCGAGGTCGCCAACGACAACGTGGCCGAACTCACCGATGTGAACTCACGGGAGTTCATCGTCCTGGCCATACTGGCTGTCAGCGTACTGCTGGTCGGACTGTGGCCGGCGCCACTCGTCGACATGATGAACACAACGATTGAACAACTGATGCAACAGGTCGGGCAGTCGAAGCTCTGACGGATCTTGATATGGAATTGATGGATTACATAGCAGCCGCACCGGAAATGACCCTGTTGGGTCTGATCTGCGTTGTGATGATTGCGGACCTGTTTATCGAGCAAGAGAACCGGATCGTGACGTTCTGGCTGAGCATGCTGTCGCTCCTGGTGACGGGCATTGTGCTGTACGCCACCGCGCCGGAGGCCCGCACCGTGGTGTTCTACGGTGCCTACGTCAGCGACCCGCTGTCACAGCTCCTGAAACTCGGCGCGGTTGGATTTGTCGCGGTGTCGTTCCTGTACGCACGGGACTACCTGCGCGCCAATGACCTGCACAAGGGCGAGTACTACCTGCTCGGGCTGTTCGGGTTGCTGGGCATGATGATCATGATGTCCTCCAACAGCCTGCTCACGATGTACCTCGGTCTCGAAACACTCGCGCTTTCGATGTACGCGCTGGTCGCAATTGATCGCAACAACGTGACGTCGGCCGAGTCGGCGATGAAATATTTCGTGCTGGGCGCTATCGCATCGGGTGCGCTGCTCTACGGCATCAGCTGGGTCTATGGCGTTACCGGGTCGCTGCAGTTCCACGAGATAGCGGCGGCCTTGACTGCCGATCCGGGCCTGAACAACCTGCCGCTGTGGTTCGGCCTTGCATTCCTTATCGTCGGTATTGCCTTCAAGTTCGGTGCCGTGCCATTCCACATGTGGTTGCCCGACGTTTACCAGGGTGCCCGCACACCGGTCACGCTGTACCTGGCGACGGCGCCAAAGCTCGCGGCTCTCGCATTGCTGTTCAGGGTTCTCGTCGACGGCCTCGGCAGCCTGCACGACACGTGGAGCACGATGATCATGTTCGTCGCCGTGTTGTCGATTCTTGCCGGTAACTTCATTGCCATCGCGCAGACGAACATCAAGCGGATGCTCGGCTACTCCACGATCGCGCACGTCGGTTTCATCCTCATCGCCGTCTACACAGGCACCGAAGCGGGTTACGCCTCGGCCCTGTTCTACGTCCTGACGTACGTTGTGGCGGCCGCGGGTGCGTTCGGGATCATTATCCTGCTGAGCCGTCGTGGCTACGATGCCGAGCTGCTGAGTGACTTCAAGGGCCTGAATGCACGCAGCCCGTGGTTTGCGCTCATGATGCTGTTCCTGATGTTCTCGATGGCCGGTGTGCCGCCGTTCGTCGGCTTCCTGTCGAAGCTGTACGTGATCAGTGCCGTTCTCGAGATTGGCGGGACCGGGCTCGCCGTCCTGATGGTCCTGGCCTCGGTCATCGGCGCGTACTACTACCTGCGGGTCATCTGGTACATGTACTTCGAGGAGGCAGAGGACCAGGCGGTGTTGCAGTCCAGTACGGATACGCGCCTCGTCCTGACCCTGAATTCGCTTGCGGTCCTGGCCCTTGGCATCGTGCCGGGTTGGCTGCTTGCCATTTGTATCCAGGTAATAGCCCAGGGCACCTAGTAGTAACCGAAGGCCTCGACCGCGTCGACCATAGCCAGCACGTTTTCCGGCGGTACGTCGTTCATGACGGTATGGACGGCGCCGAGCAGGTACCCGCCGCCGGGTCCGAGAATCTCGATCACACGCTTCACCTCGTCGCGTACCTCGGCGGGTGTGCCGTATGGCAGTACGCGGTGGCTGTCGATGCCGCCGCAGAACACGATGTTCCTGCCGTGGCGTTTCTTGAGCGCAGCCAGGTCTGACATGGTTCCTGCAGACGTCTGTATCGGGTTGAGTATGTCGACACCGATCTCCACGAAGTCGTCGATCAGCGGGGCCACATCGCCGTCGGAGTGAAACAGCACCTTGGCCCTGGTCCTCGCCTTGATGAAACTGATGAAGTCGGCGTGGATCGGTTTCAGTATCTCCCGGTACATACTAGGGGAGATCATCAGGCTTTCCTGTGTGCCGAGGTCATCGCCAATCTTGATGATATCGACGTTGTCACCGAGTTCATCCAGGAAGTGGCCCATCAATCGCTTGCAGTAGCGGGCAATGCGCTCCATCAGCTCGCGGGCGAAGTCGGCGTCCATCGCCATGTTGAGCAGGAAGGTCTCCATGCCCTGCATCGCGTAGGCCCGCTCGAATGGAAAAAGCAGCCACGGGGTTGCCAGGATGGCGTACTGGTTGTCCGCGGCCAGCCGTTCAGCAGCGGCGCGAACGTGAGCGACCCGTGTTGGATCATCCATATCGGGCCAGTTAGCGTACGCATCCAGGTCGGCAGCGGATTTTGCGTCCTTCAGCGGATGGACGCCCGGGAACCACTCACCGGGTTCGATCTCGAACTGGCCGCTGCCCCAGGAGTCGATGTAATTGCTGTGAGGCTCACGCTCGGCATTGCGACGGCGTACGGCTTCGGGCTCGAGGTCGAGCACGCCGCGGACATCGCTGTGCAGCCGGCGCATCGTTTCCTCGTCGATGAGAGCCGTGCCGAGTTCCGGCCAGTTGTAGAGATATTCGTCAGGGGCCTGGATATCCGCAATCTGCTTGATTCCCCGGTAGGGTTTCATCTTGATGCCGGTGGCATTACTGACCCCGATGACCACGGGAACGCGGTCAGGTTCCTCGTGCTGGAGGGCGGTCAGGACCCGCTCTCGGGGCGTCAGGGGCATTTCTGGATCCGGGCTGCAAACTAATGCCCAAATATCCTTTACAAAGGAGGAGGGTGCCATTAGTATCCTCCACCTGCCGATGCGGGGTGGAGCAGTCTGGCAGCTCGTCGGGCTCATAACCCGAAGGTCGCAGGTTCAAATCCTGCCCCCGCTACCAAAACAAAAGATGGGCCCCCTTGTGGGGCCCATTTTTGTTTTCGCAGTGGGGGATCAGGAGGGGAACCTTGTTCAACAAAACGCGCCAGCGTTTTGGACGCCCGCTTGCCGGGCGCCCCGCAGGGGTGAGAATCGCCCTGAGGCGATTCGAATCCATCCTGCCCCGTCAGGGCCCGGCATTTCTCGAAGCGGAACAAGTTCGGTTCGCCCCTGTTCGCAAATTTCGGGCGATGAGAAAGTATTGCGTAGACGCGGTATATTGCGCCAACGATTCCAGTATCCGGTCATCGCCGATCGTTCGTTTTAGGAGACAACAATCTTATGCTCATCGAAGAAGGAACGAAATTGCATGTTATCTACCGAGCGCTTTACGAACAGTCGACGCGGCGGCACTTTCTGGGCGAAGTCATAAAATGCGATGGCGTAGTCTGCGTCTTGCAGGGGTATGCGTTTGTGTATGATCCGAAGCGGGAAGCCTACGAGCGCAAGCCGGAAAGACGCAAAACAGTCATCGATCTTGCGGAAAGTGGTTACGTTGTGAATATCATCGATTCGAACGTGAATCTTGATGACGTAGTCTACAAGTATCTTCGGGATAGCGGCATGGTCGCAACAGACGGTCAGGACTTTTCGTTGGACATTAACGAATTCGGCTTGCGGAACTAGGCATCGCGGTGCGCTGCACCGAGTTCTGTTCGACCCCTGTTTCCCCAACTATTGAACCTGCGCAACTCCAACGACGTAGTTCTTGCCGTACGTCTTGGCGCATTTCGGACACGTTGTATAAAAGAAGTACGTTTGCTTCGTCTCTTTACCCTGTGCTCGAATGCTCTCACTGAGTTCCTTGCACCAGCGTGGGACCTCTTTGTACGGACCCTCAAATACTTTCGTGATGAAATCGCCGGTCATTCGCACCATGTCCTTCCCGGGTATTTCTTTGTCCACCGCAAACAAATGCTCTGCCGACCATGCCGACTTGTCGCTGCTCATCACGATGAAATCCGAGTCGTTCTGAGCGCCCGCGTTCTCGATTGCCTGAAAGGTCTTTCGAAAAACCGAGCCCATGTTCAAAGGTATGTGAGCTATGCTTCGGGTCTTCGCGCGGACAAACAATTTGTCGCGAAAGTGCAGCTCCTGAGCGTCCCAGTTCTCCGGGTCGAACCTGGGGCAGCAGCCGGTTGGATTATCGGTCATGTCGTAATTGGGCAACGCGTTGATGTCCATGACAGTCTCCTGGCTCTGCATAACAGGTAACTACTACGCCGAACGAGAATCTGGTGGAATACGGTCTTGTGCGTAGGGCCGCTTGTTCACCCAAGCGCGCCGGCGTTTCGGACGCGCGCAGGCCGCCCCAAACGGGTGAGAATCGGCCAGAGGCTATTTGAGTGTATCCGGCCCGGTTACCATCTCAGTCCCAACCGTGACGCATTTCGTATCTTCGCGTAAGCATTGCTGATACGCTTTTTTACATGAAGCGTCGTATCGTCATTCCCGATTCGGAAATGCACCCATGGGTCGGCGAAAGCCAGGCAGATGCCATTCGTCGAGCGATCATTGGACGTCCCTTGCGTGAGCTGGCCTTCGAGCAGGGCAAGGATGACAAGGACGACAAGAACGTCGTTAAGTACATCCCAGAATTGACGCAGCGCCCCTGTAGCCGAGAATAATCAAACAAGCGGGTATGGGCCCGTGTTTGGTGATTTGGCATGAAGAAAGTCCTGGTTGCCGGCGCTACAGGGTATCTTGGTCAGTTCGTCGTCAAGGCGTTAAAGTCGAAGGGTTACTGGACTCGCGCGCTCGGTCGTAGCGCAGCCAAACTGGCTCCTGTCGGGGAGTATGCCGATGAGTTGTTTATCGGCGAAGCGACCGACCCGGCTTCTCTCAGCGGCCTCTGCGATGACATCGACATCGTCTTCTCATCGGTAGGAATCACGCGCCAGAAAGACGGGTTGACCTATAACGATGTCGACTACCAGGGCAACAGGAATCTCCTGACCGTGGCGGAATCGTCAGGCGTATCGAAGTTCATGTACGTTCACGTCCTGCATGCCGAGAAACTGCAGCACATTGCGATGATTCAAGCCAAGCAGGCGTTCGTCGACGAGCTCAGGCAGTCGGCCTTGGACGCGACAGTGATCTGCCCAACGGGTTTCTTCTCGGATATGGAGGAGTTTCTGAAGATGGCCCGTGCCGGGCGCGTCTACCTCTTTGGCGATGGCGCAAACCGGATTAACCCCATCCACGGGGCGGATCTTGCCGAGGTTTGTGTGGACGCCTTGGTGCGCCGGGAACAGCAGCTCGATGTCGGTGGGCCGGATGTCTTCACCTACCGCGAGATAGCCGAACTGGCTTTCGATGTTCTCGAAAAGCCGAAAAAGATCATGTGCGTTCCGAAGAAGCTCGTCGCCGGAGCAGTCGCAGCGTTGCGCTGGGTAGTGCCTGTCAGGGCATATGGCCCGCTTCAGTTCCTCACGGCGGTAATGACCATGGATGTCGTTGCTGAGCCTTTCGGCAGGCGCCACCTGGCGGAGCATTTTCGCCAATGTGCCAGGGCTGGAGCACGAACGACTTTAGATGAAACCGGGCAGTCATTCGGCCAACGTCTCTAATACTCTCGTTAGCGATGGAGCAAAAGATCTTGCTTCTCTGCGGCATAGCGCAGTGCTTCGCGCCGTGTGGTGAACCTCGTAGTTTCCCGGAAACGCTCCAGTACTCCCATTTGGCCCAGTAGCCTTGCCACCGGAGAGGACAGACCTACCATGAGAACCTCTTTTCCTGCCGATACACCCCGGTCAACGATCTCTTCCAGGGCCAGTGCGGCGCTGCCATCGACCTTGGGTACGTCGTGCAGGTCGATCAGCACTATATCGAATGCTTCGGAGACGCCGACAGCCCGGCTTAGCTCTTTCGCCGCGCCGAAACTCATGAGCCCGGACAGGTAGAGAAACAAAAGCCTACCGTCGCACCGGCGAAACAACTCGGACTCTTCATCAGTCAGGAAGCGCGCGTGGCCCGGATCCGACAAAGCCTTGATCGATTCGATCTGCAACTCGGCGCTTTCTTTTACAAAAACCAGGCTCGCAATAACGATTCCGACGGCCACCGCGGTGATAACGTCAACGAGGACCGTCAGGATCAGCACGACCGCCATCAATACGACGTCAACTCTTGGAGCATGCAGCATACGCTTCAGGAAACGCCAGTCGATGACGTCGAGACCAACCTTGATCAGGATGCCGGCGAGTGCTGCCTGGGGTACAAATGCCAATACAGGGCCGAGTCCGAGTACGACGAGACCAATGGCTACAGCATGCACCACACCAGAGACGGGCGTGCGCCCACCGGCTTTAACATTTGTGAGAGTGCGAATCGTAGCGCCTGCCCCGGGCAATCCGCCGAATACGCCTGCGACAACATTGCCGATGCCCTGGCCAACCAGTTCCTTGTCCGAATCGTGAAAGGTCCGCGTCACATTGTCGGCGGCAAGGGACGTCAGCAAGCTGTCGATGGAGCCCAGTGCACCGAGAACCGCGGCAGAGACGAGCATGCCATTGAGGTCCTCGAAACGTATTGACGGAAGCTGCCATTGCGGCATTCCCGTCGGTATGGCACCAAGCAGAGAAGCTTCAGGCAACTGAGTGGCCAGAATCGAGGCGGCCACCAGGGCAATCAGAGGCGCGGGAGCGATTCGATTGATCTTCTCAGGTGTAAACTGGCATATGCCAAGGGAGAATGCGCCGAGAACGACTGCGTGCCAGTTTGGATCCAGGATTTCATTCGGCAAGACAGTGATTACGTTCACGACATTACCCGGGCTGGGATATCCGAGGATCGGTTCAAGTTGCATAATGATCAGAATTACGCCAATCCCGGTCATGAAACCTGAGATAACGGGATATGGCATTAGATTGACGTAACGGCCCAGCCGCAGGATGCCGAAAAGGATCTGGAAGCCGCCGGCCATCATTACCACCGTAAACGCTATCGCGGGGTTGTTGGCATACAACGTGAATATCGAGGCGCAGACAATGGTCATTGGGCCGGTTGGCCCGGATATCTGGGCAGGTGTCCCGCCGAATAAGGCCGCAAACAGGCCTACACATGCGGCACCGTAAAGTCCTGCGACCGCGCCGGCTCCCGAAGCGACGCCAAACGCAATTGCGAGGGGCAATGCAACGACGGCGGCCGTTAACCCGCCGAATAGGTCGCCGCGTAGATTCGATGCGTCGAGGGCATTGATTGTGAATCGGGTCACAGGATTGCTCGGGGAAGCGAGAAGGCCGAATATTGGGCAATCGCGGCTGCTTGTCAATGTGTGGCACTATTACCTGCCATGGCAATGGGGCACGGTAAGTAGATGACCGACAACAAGAAAACGCCTGATGATGCCGAAGAGCTTCGACCCTACGCGTCATCACCGTGTTACCTGCACGAGCTTGACGCATCTTTTCAGCCACAACCCCATGCGGACGACTGGGAGTCCGTGCGGCGATGGCGGCGGCGACATCGGGAGCGACTCGTCGAGACGCGCCAATCGCTCGGCAGCGACGAGCGCAGACTTGCCGCAACGACGATCATCGAGGCAATAAAGAAGGAGCCGAAATTCTCTGCTGCCGACGTGGGATTCTATTGGCCGCTTGAAGGAGAGGTCGATCTCAGGCCGCTAATGCGTGCGTATTCAGAACGAGGAATCACTGTCGCGTTGCCGGTTGTCGTAGAAAAGAATGCGCCCCTCGAATTCTGGGCCTGGGACGAGGGTACGAGCATGTGCACCGATCGCGCATGGGGAATCCCCACACCGGAGAACCGCGTTTTGGTCAGTCCCTCTATCCTGTTTGTTCCGCTCCTCGGCTTCGACAGGCAAGGTCACCGGCTCGGTCATGGCGGTGGATACTACGATCGAACCCTGGCGGAATTCGCCCGCAAGCCACTCACCGTTGGCATCGGGTACGAGTCTGGCCGGCTGGATTCCATCTTTCCCCAGGAGCATGACATACCGATGGATGTTGTTGTTACCGAGAAGGCTGTTCACTGGCGGGACCGATAGGCGCAGCGGCGACTCGCTGACGATAAAACGGAACGGGCAATTTTGCCTGGTTCGGCAGCGATCAGAAGAACATCTGGAATCGTACGGAACCTCCGCCGAATCCGTGTGCGCTGACTTCGTGACTGACGGACAGATGAATTTGTGCGCGATCCGAGAAGTGGTATCGCCACCCGGCAATGAGTTTGTCCCGGTAGTCGTCCAGGTTGTAGCTCTCGACGGGGTCGGGCGCCCGGAACGCGATATCGGGCTGGCCGAATGCGTAGCCGAATGTCGCACCGCTATTGGGCCAAAGATATTCATAGAATGCGCCGCCCAGTATGTCCGTCCGCTCGTAGTCGTGTTCGTTGAAGCCTCGCGAGCTGGCTTCTTGCTGCACATGACGGACAAGCAAGCGCAATTGGTGACGGTCGCGCATTACCCGAATGTGCTCCGCGGCGATAACAAGCTGCGTATTGCTGTACACATAGTTGAAACTTGCCTGCCTGAATTCCATGGTTTCATTGAAGTCGTACCAGTCGAGCCAGGCAGACCAGACGGTACCGTCCTCGGCCGATCTCGACACGCGCAGTTGGGCCGTATTCGTCTGACGATCATGGCGTGCAAGGTCAGGGGACAGGATTGCGTCGGTGAACACCCGCTCAAAACCAGTACTTACTTCCCCCTCGCTGTATAGGTACCAATCGTTTACCAGTGCAAGCCGAACCAGCCACTGCAGCGCAACCGGGCTCTCTTCGGACTCGCCACCGCGATCGTTCTTGGTTTCATAGTTGATGTCTTCGAGCAAGACGCCGACGCGAACGTATTGTTCACGGTCGTCGCGGTAGAGCGTGTACCCGGCAGCGACATCGATGAACTCTTTACTGAACTCAGGGTTGACGGCCATGTAGACGGCGGAATTGCCAGGAATCGAGCGTTCGAGGCCAAGCAGCAGCCGCTCTTCCTGGTTCGACCACTGCCGGAGGCCGGTGCGCCGGAAACGTCCATGGAAGCGCCACCGGTCGTTCAGCGCCTCGTTGATGTTGAGGTCCGTGTCCGTCAGCAGCTCTGTCGAGGTGACGCTGCCCGTATTGATGCGCAAAGCATTGTCGGCAAGCTGTTGACGTTCCCACTCGAATTGCCATTGCGCATCGTAGGAGTAGTTGACCAGCGCGTGTAAGTACAGCATCTGGTCACGGTACGGATCCGTGTACGCCCAGTTGGCATCCGGCACCTGCGCGGCTGCATTCGTGCCCAGCAGCAGGACTAAAGGTACCCATGACTTGGCGAAGCGCACGCGATCACTCCTGAGCGTTTGAGAGGAACAATGATACGGCGCTGGCCATGCTGCGACCAGCGTGGCGTCGTGGACGATCATGGGTGCAGCTATGCCCCAGGCGGACGAACTAGCGGTGGAGCCAGCCCAGGTAACTGATGCGATTCGCCCCGGCGAACGGCGACACAAGCTGCACAGAGTGCATTTGCGGTATCAGGAAGATATTCAGTGTATTGAAGCTGGGTATAAGGGCGTCGGTGATATTGCCGTCATCGTCGAAGAACGCCAGGTGACCGCCCCAGTTCTTGTCCCAGGTCCTGGTCATGCCGAAGACGAAGGCAGCCACGCGGTCGTGGCTCGCGTGCCGGTCATCATGAGTTGTGAGGAAGTGTCCGGGTGAGTAGTTCGAGGCATAGCTGTCAGCCTTGCGAACGGCAGGTTCGCCGCTCAGGGTTCGCATGAAGTCGAGAACGTCGTCGCTGTTGATGAACTCATGGTACTGGTGCATCGGATGCCCGGGCTGTTCCCCCAGCTCGATCGCCTGGCTGATGTAGTACTGGTAGAACACGTACTGGAACTGGGTGCGGGCCCTGGCGTAGATGCCGTTCATCAACTGCTGACGGTGCTGCGGCGAAGCGGCCTGGATCTCCCGAATCGGGCTTTCGTAGTAGTTGTCGCCGTCGTTGTACGCCAGCGACCAGTCCTGGTTCTCCACGTGTATCTTGTGCAGGTACTCGGCGGTTTCCGGCGTGAAGAAGTCAGGGACCTGTAACCAGCCTTTCTCCTTAAGTATCCGGCCCAGTGCTGCCGGATCGTGGTTGGGGCCGATTTCGAGTTTAGGTGCCATAGAGGAGCCGACCTGGGGAATTATGGGAGTATGTGAGGAAGACGTCCTTCGAAGTCTATTACAATCCAATCTCATACGAAATCCAGCCACGACTGGGGAGCAGGGGAAAAAGTGCAACGATCGGGTCTCGGGAACCGGCTGCCGCCGGCAGGGATGATTATGGCCGGTATCGTCGCCGTGGCGGCAGTTCTTGGCTTCGACCTGCTGCGTTCCCGGTACGGATTGCTGGGAGAGCACGTGCCGGACCTGTCACCCGGGTATCTGTTGCGCAGCGCCGTCCTTTTCCTGTCATTGGTGCTCATCGCGCTGGGAGTGACATCTGGGTGGGCACGTGAGTCGCAGCACTATTTTCGGCTGGGCTCTCGAGTCGAACAACTTATGACCTGGACAGCACTGAGCGTCTCAACATTTTTCGTACTTCTGTTCCTGGTTGCTCCGGCGCGGTTCAGTGACTGGTCTCTGGAGGATGGCCCGGTAGAGTGGGGCTCGGTTCTATTGTTGCTCGGCGGCAGCGCAGTGCTGCTGGCTGCACTGGCAAAGAGCAGGTCCCGGAACACGGGTTCCCCGCTGGCAAAGGTGGCCCTCGCACTGATCGCACTGGTGCTCTTCGTGATTGCGATGGAGGAAGTATCCTGGTTCCAGCGACAGCTGGGCTTAAATGCGCCGGAACTGTTTGGCAGCAATGAACAGGGCGAGTTGAACTTTCACAATTTCGCGACCAACCGGGTAGAGAATGTCTATTACTTCGGCGCATTCATGTTCCTCGTAGTGCTTCCTGTACTACGGCTGCTGTTTGCTGATGCATTGGTCGATACACGCATAGAGCTGGTGTTCCCCAAACCTTTTGTAGCGATCATCGGTGCGCTGGCGTGCGCCTACAATTTCGACATGTGGAACATAGCTTTCACACAAATTGCGTTTTTCGGCGCCTGCATCGCCTTGTTTCTGTTCGCTCGCCGTAGTCGCGATCAGGGCACCCGCATCGTTGTCTTCTGCACGTTGCTTCTCGTCCTGACCTCGCAGGCGGTGTTCCTGTTCAATGGCGAAAATTACTCACGCTTGTGGGAGGTGACGGAATACAAGGAGTTCATGGTTCCGTTGGGTTTCCTGGCGTACGCGATCGGTGTCTACCAAAGCGCCGCGGATTTAGAGGTATCATGACCACCAATTTTCGATGATGAAACGATTCCCAAGGCTTGTCTTCCTCCTGTGGCTCGTCGCTGCAGCGAGCGCCTGCGTGTCGGAGCCGGCACGCAAGCCTGCCTATGACCTGCTGATCCTCAACGGCACCATCGTCGATGGGACCGGTGCACCTGCATTTGCGGGTGACATCGCCGTGCTCGGTGAGAGCATTGCAAAGATCGGCGACCTCGCGGACGCCACCGCGACCCGCGTTATCGACGCCAGGGGCTCGGTCGTTTCACCGGGATTCGTTGATCTCCACAATCATGCGGATCGCAATATCCGCAACAACCCGGGCGTCGAGAATTATCTTCACCAGGGCGTCACCACTATCCTGACCGGCAACTGCGGAAACTCGCCTGTGCACCTTGACGAGTATTTCCAGTCAGTCAGTGAGACCGGCAGCGCGCCGAATGTCGGTGTCCTCATTGGCCACAACGCCGTGCGCCAGGCCGTCATGGGCAACGACAACCGCGCGCCGACGACGGCCGAGCAGTCGGCAATGAATGCGCTCGTCAAAGCGGCCATGGATGACGGCGCTTTCGGCATGTCGACGGGGCTGATCTACCTGCCCGGTACGTACTCAGAAACGGACGAGGTTATTGCGCTTGCCAGGGTCGTTGCAGCCGAAGGCGGTATCTACGCCAGTCATATGCGCAGTGAGTTCGATCTCATCGTCGATGCGATCGAGGAGGCAATTGTCATCGGGCGCGAGGCCGATGTACCCGTGCATATTTCCCACTTCAAGGTGGCGGACAACACGATGTGGGGAGACAGCACCGTCACGCTGGGCCTGGTCGAGGCCGCCCGGGCGGAAGGTCTCGACGTTACGGTCGACCAGTATCCCTACACGGCCGCCAGTACCGGTCTCGAGAATATCCTGCCGGCCTGGGCAAGGGCTGGTACGCAGGAGGAATTCCAGGCGCGGCTCGACGATCCTGCGACGCGTGCGCGGATCAGGGAAGAGGCTATCGCGATACTCAATGGCGCGAGGGCGGCCGGCGACCTGTCGCGCATCACCGTCGCCTCCTTCCCGAGCCACCCTGAATACGCGGGCAAGACGCTGGCTGAGGTGGTCGAAATGAACGGTCGGGCGCCCACGATCGAGAACGGCGCCGATGTCGCTATGGAAATCCTGTACGACGGCGGCGGTTCCGCGATCTACCACATGATGGTGGAGGAAGACGTGCGGCGAATCATGCAGGCGCCGTTCACCAGCATCGCGTCGGATGGTTCCGCGGTGCCGTTCGGGAAAAACGTTCCTCACTTGCGCAACTACGGAACGTTTCCGAGGGTGCTGGGCCGGTATGTTCGCGAGGAGGGCGTCCTGGGCCTGGAAGAGGCCATACACAAAATGAGTGGTATGCCCGCAAGCCGGATCAACCTGCAGAGCAGGGGTGTCCTGGCTGAGGGTATGACGGCCGACATCGTCATCTTCGATCCCGAGATCGTGGACGACAACGATGACTGGGCGAACCCCCATCAATACGCGACCGGGTTCTCCCATGTCATCGTCAGTGGTATTCCTGTTATAGACGCCGGGGTACGTACCGACACGTTCCCTGGCAAGGTCCTGCGCAGAGGAGCGAGTAAATGTTGCATGTAGCCATTGCCGTGGGCCTGGTCCTCGGCCTCATCGTCGGGCTGGGTGCATCGGCCAGTGGCAACGCCTGGTTGCTGGCTCTTGCCGAGGGCTCCGCACCGTTCGGCACACTCTTCATCAACGCGATCAGGATGGTGGTGATTCCCTTGATCGTCACGGTGATCTTCACGAGCATCGCGCGCCTCGGGGATCCGCGAAAGCTCGGTCGCATCGGCGGGCTGACATTGGCCTACTACTGGATCACGCTCATTCCGGCGATCGCTATCGGTATGGGGACCATGGCGATAGGCCTGCGATTCGCGACCGAGATCGAGATGCCAAAGGCGGGCGCGGCATCGGTTCCCGAACTCCAGGGCATCGTGGATTTCCTGGTCGGGCTGGTCCCGGCAAATCCCTTTGCCGCTGCGAGTAGCGGGCAGATTCTCCCGTTGATCGTCTTCACCGCACTGGTTGCAGCGGCCACGGGTACCCTCGCCGTGGAGCGGCGCGAACGCCTGGTCAACCTCGCCGAGGACATCAGCGAAGCACTGATCAAGCTCGTCTGGTGGATTCTGTACACGGCGCCTATCGGCGTGTTCGGCCTGGTTGCCCCGGTAACCGCCAGGCTCGGCTGGGACCTTCTGGTGTCGCTGGGCATATTCATCGTCTGTGTCTTCGTCGGCCTTGTCCTGTTCCTCGCGCTCGTCACATTGCCGCTTGTGTACTTTGTCGCCGGCATCAATCCCGTCCGCTACCTGTCGGGCGCTTTCGGTGCCATGTCCGTCGCGGTATCGACGACAAGTACCGCGGCAGCGATACCCGTGACGCTGGAGGAAACAACCAGGAACCTGAAAGTCTCGAAAACAGTGGCGGACCTCCTGGTCCCGCTGGGTGCATCCATGCATCGACCCGGCAGCGCACTGTTCCAGGGCGCGGCGATTGTCTTCCTCGCTTACCTGTACGGCGTACCCGTGCCCATGGCAGCCGTGGGCGCGGCCATGCTCGCAACCTTTTTAGTCTCTCTGACCGTGGCGCCCGTGCCATCGTCCGGCGTCGTTACGATGGCGCCAGCGCTGGATGCTGTCGGGGTTC
Source organism: uncultured Chromatiales bacterium (assembly GCA_965368465.1). Lineage (GTDB taxonomy): Bacteria > Pseudomonadota > Gammaproteobacteria > Steroidobacterales > Woeseiaceae > UBA1847. Next base: position 24,795 of record CBDUMZ010000002.1, on the reverse strand, counting down.
CCGTGGCCGGCCTGGCGATCATCCTCGGTATCGACAGGATTCCGGACATGATGCGTTCGGCGGTCAATGTGCTTGCACAGATGTCGACAGCGGTACTGGTTGATCGCTGGACGGGCCGCGGGCCGGAATAGTGCCCGGCTGCCTGGTACTCAGCGGTGCTGCGGAGCGATTCGCCGAGGAGATCGCGCGCGCCGGCGATATCGATATTCCCGTTGAAGCCTGTACGACCGTGGCGGAAGCACTGCACCGGTACAGCGGCCAATCTATCGTCTTTGGCAATCCCGACCTCGTGGCGGCCGTACTGCCGGAGTTACCGGCAGTCGATTGGGTGCAGTCCACCTGGGCCGGCGTAAAGCCGTTGTGCGACATCGCTCGCCGGGACTACGTCCTGACCGGCGTCAAGGACGTGTTTGGGCCGCAGATAGCCGAGTACGTCTTGGGCTACCTGCTTGCGTACAAACTGAAGGTGCATGAGCGCATGGCAAGGCAGCGCAAGCGCGAGTGGTACCCGGCATCGTCTGGTGTTTTGCAGGGGAAACGCCTCGGTGTGATAGGCACCGGCTCGATCGGCTCCCACGTGTCGCGAACTGCCCGGTCATTCGGCATGAAGGTGACGGGCCTCAGCAGGTCCGGCGCGCCATCGCCTGACTTCGACCATGTCGAGCCGGTCTCGCAACTCCACAGTTTCCTGGAGGGGCTCGATTTCCTCGTGACAACGCTGCCCCAGACCGCCAGCACCGACAAGCTGCTCGACAGGGCAGCGCTCGGCAAGCTCCCGTCCCATGCGTACGTCATCAATGTCGGTCGTGGCAACGTGATCGACGATGACGCGCTGGTCGATGCGCTGGAAAGTGACGCACTGGCCGGCGCGGCGCTCGACGTATTCAACGAAGAACCCCTGGCGGGCGACAGCCGGTTCTGGAATGCACCGAACCTGACGATTACCGCGCACATAGCGGCGATCAGCCATCCGTCATTGATCGCACCGATCTTCGTTGACAACTATCGTCGCTATGTCGCGGGCCAGCCGCTTGCGTACGTCATCGACCTCGATAGAGGTTATTGAGCTAGGCGGACACCTCGAAATCGAATTCCCGCTTTAGTACGGCTGCGAGCTCGCGCCCGGCCTCGTCGGACATGGCGGTCAGGGGTGGCCTGACGTTCGCCCAGCGCTCATCCCCGGTGGCGAGTGCCAGCAGGCGTTTCTGCGCCGGTATCGGGCCGTAGTCCTGCACCAACACCCGGAAACGCCTCACGTCCTCGTGCAATGTCGCTGCAGCCGCCGTGTCGCCCTGGGCGTACAGCGTGATGACCCTGGCAATGGCCTTCGCATTGATGTTTGCCGTGGCGCTGACGCAACCTGGTGCACCGTGCGCGAGGGCGTCGAGCAGCGGCAGTTCGGACCCCGGGTAGACCGCCATGCCTTCTATCGTGAGCAGTTCCCGCGTGTTCGCCCAGTCGCCGGAACTGTCCTTGATGCCGACGATCTGCTCCGGAAAATCCGCGTGGAGTCGAGCGGCGAGGGCGGGCGGAATGCCGACAATTGCGATGGGCGGGATGTGGTAGAGATAGATCCGCGCATCCGGGCCGATCGCGCCGATGAGCTGTGCGAAATACCGGTACAGCGCATCCTCGGTGACGGTCTTGTAATAGAACGGCGGCAGGGTCATCACGCCGGCACAACCCATGTCCATGCATGCCCGCGACAGGCGAGCCGTGTCCGCGACATTCGAAAGCCCGGTGCCGGGTATCACTCGCGCCGGGTCGATGCCGCTGTCGACCAATCCCCGCACAGCCGCAATGCGTTCGTCGATGCCCACCGACAGGGCTTCCCCTGTCGTACCGAACGGCGCGATACCAACACAGCCCTCGGCGAACATTCGCTTGGCGTGGGCCACGTAGAGGTCCATCGCAATCGACTGGTCGTCGTTAAACGGCGTCAGTATCGGCGTTATCAGGCCGCGGATAGTCATCGTCTGAGCTCCGGAGTCTCTCTACTCGGTGGTAGCAGCTTTGTCCCCGATAAATTCCTGCCAGTCGCTTTCCAGCGGCTTCGGTGTCAGCAGGCTGACCACGACCAGGGTTGTAACCGAGACAATCACGGCCGGTATTGCGATGTAATCGGTATTCATCGGGAAGGCGAAGCCGAAGATCTCTGTGCCGCTCTCTTTGAACACGGCGTTGAGCACCGCAATCGTAATGACCGTCAACATGCCGGATGCGATCGAGAGCACGCCCGCTATCCGGGTCACGCGCTTCCAGAAGAATGCGGCCAGCAACGGTGGTGCCAGGGACGCGCCGATCATGGTGTAGGACATCAGGGCCATTTCGAGAATCGTTTCGAACTGGCTCATCATCAGGTACGCGAGCACGCCGATACCGACAATGCAGGCACGCTGAATCCAGACGACCTGGGAGGAGGTTGCGTTGCGGTAGAAAAACGCCTGGAAGATGTCGCGAGTGACGTTGGTCGAGGTCACCATCAGGAACGTGTTGCCCGTGGAGATGACGATGGCCGCGCCGGCGGCGAGCAGCAACGAGCCGATGACGACCGGCAACTGTTCGAAGCCGATGCGCAGAATGATTTCTTCTGCCATCGCCCGGTTGATGCTGCCGTCCGCCAGGAAGAAGCGGGGGTCGTCGGCATAGATGGCGAAACCTACGAGGGCAATGAGCATCATCAGCGTTTCGACAACCACGACACCGATAAACATGCCCATCACGGCACGCCGGGCGTTCCTGGCGTTGTCTGCCGAGGAAAACTTCTGGTACATGCTCGACTCACTCATGAGGAGCAGGAAGGTCGGGAGCGCAATGCCGATCACCCAGACGAAGTCGTGCCCGCCCATGATCGACAGGTGCGTGGGCTCGTGCTGCTGAATCGTCGCGATGACGGCCTCGACACCGCCGTGACCCATGATGGCAAACGGCAGTGTCACGATCATCGCGAGGAGCATGATGCTGCCGTTGAAGATATCGATCGATACGATCGAGACCATGCCGGCAAGTACCGTAAACCCGACGATGAGGACCGCTGCGATGATCATGCCGGTCTCGGGGGTAATCGAGCCCTCCGAGAGAATCGCGATGAAGCGACCGCCGCCCTTGAACTGGTAGCCCGCGATAACCATGTACGCGACGATGATCGTTATGGTGCCGAGGACCTTGGCGACCTGGCTGTAGCGCTTCTCCAGCAGGTCGGTCAGCGTGTATTGAGCGATCTTCCTGACGCGCGCCGCAATCGTATACACGACCAGGATGCCGACCCACGCGCCGGCGGAGAACCAGAGTTCCGAAATCCCGGTCCGGAAGGTCAGTCCCGCGGTGCCGAACAAACTGCCGGAGCCGATCCAGGTGCAAACCAGTGTTGCTACCAGCATGTAGACCGGCACGCCACGTCCGGCGACCATGAAGTCCTCGTCGGTCTTGACGGTGCGGCTCTTGTAAACACTGATGCCGAGAAGCATCAGAACGTAAAGGGATACCACGGCGATGTAGATCATCAGGCGCCTCTCTTATTGGATGTTTTTCAGCCCGGGTTACGCGCGTTAAAGCTAACACAACGGGTCTGTAAAGCCGACGCCTGAAGTCCTGGCGGCCCGGGCTATTCGAGGGTATGAGATCGGCCGGAAATAGAGCGTACACAGGGGTTTTTTCGTTGCGCCGGATACCGTATAATCCCGCGCCAGCGCACCAGTGGGGCTGCAGTTTGGACCCATCGCTACCAGGACCCTGGTAGATAAAGGCCCCGCTGAGGGGTTTTTTGTTGTCTGACGACAACGACAGAGCGCGGAGTACGAATGGGCCATTGGCCCATTTTTTGTTTTAGAAACAAATGGTTAGACGATGACAGGGGACGAACTGGCGAAATTGCTCGAGCCGACGGTCGAGAGACTGGGCTACGAACTGGTGGATCTCGAGGTGCGTCTGGGCGGCAAGGGTGGCCTGGTTCGGGTCTTTATCGACAAGCCGGACGGGATCGATCTCGAGGATTGCGAGAAGGTCAGCCGGGCGGTTAGCGCGATTCTCGATGTCGAGGATCCGGTGCCGGGCAATTACAACCTCGAGGTATCGTCGCCAGGGTTGGACAGGAAGTTGACAAAAGTAGAGCATTTTCAACGGTTTGAAGGTCAAACCGTGAATGTGAAAATGCGTTTCCCGATTGCGGGACGCAGGCGATTCAGCGGCACCCTGGTGTCGTCGGATGAAGAGAACATTGTGGTCGAGGTCGATGGAGAGTCGCACAGCTTGCCGCTGAAGACGATCGATACGGCTCGGCTGGTGCCCGAGGTGGCGTAAAGCCCCGGGGATTGTGGAGTTTTAGGAAATGAGCAAAGAGATCTTGATGGTCGTTGACGCTGTCTCAAATGAGAAAGGCGTTGAAAAAGACATCATATTCGAGGCGATCGAGGCCGCACTGGCATCGGCAACGCGGAAGAAGCACGGCGAGGACATCGATGTTCGCGTCGCGATCGACCGTGAGACGGGCGACTACGATACGTGGCGCCGCTGGATGGTGTTCGAAGACGAATCCACCGAGCTGGAAGAGCCGGATCGCGAACTGCGCATGATCGACGCCGTCGACATTGACGAAAACGCCAAGCCAGGTGAATACGTCGAGGTGCCGATGGAATCGGTCGAGTTCGGGCGTATCGCGGCCCAGACCGCCAAGCAGGTCATCGTCCAGAAGGTACGCGAGGCCGAGCGCGAGCAGGTTGTCGAAGAATACAAGGAACGCGAGGGCGAGATGCTCTCCGGCCTGGTCAAGCGCGTTGATCGCAATGGCGTCTACATCGATCTTGGCGGTAATGCCGAGGGCTTTGTGCCGCGCGAGCACATGGTGCCGCGCGAGCCGGTTCGTCCACAGGACCGTATCAAGGCGCTGTTGACCGAGGTGCGTTCGGAGCCACGTGGCCCGCAGCTGTTCATGACGCGTACGTCACCGCAGTTTTTGATCGAGCTCTTCAAGATCGAGGTGCCGGAGGTGGGCCAGGGGCTCATCGACATCCTGGCTGCCGCTCGCGATCCGGGCCTGCGCGCCAAGATCGCCGTGCGCAGCAACGACAGCCGCATCGACGCAGTCGGTGCCTGCGTGGGCATGCGAGGTTCACGTGTGCAGGCCGTGTCCAACGAACTGGCCGGCGAACGCGTGGACATCATTCTCTGGGATGACAATGCGGCGCAGTTTGTCGTGAATGCCATGTCCCCGGCAGAAGTCGTGTCGATTGTTGTCGACGAAGACAAGCACAGCATGGATATCGCCGTTGAAGAGGACAAGCTGTCGCAGGCCATTGGTCGCGGCGGCCAGAACATTCGCCTCGCGAGCGAACTCTCGGGCTGGGAGCTGAACGTCATGACGGCGGCAGATGCCGAAGAGAAGAGCGAGTCGGAGATGAAAGAGCTCATCGCCTTGTTCTCGAAGCAGCTCGACGTCGACGAAGAAGTGGCCCTGATCCTCGTACAGGAAGGATTCTCGACCATCGAAGAAGTCGCTTACGTGCCGACCGCGGAGCTTGTCGCGATCGAGGAGTTCGACGAGGACATCGTTGAAGAGCTGCGGAGTCGTGCGCGCGACGTACTGCTCACGCAGGCTATCGTGCAAGAAGAGAAGATCGACGAAGTCGAACCTGCCGAAGACCTGTTGAGTCTTGAGGGCATGGATAAGGGGCTTGCGTTTACGCTGGCTAGTAAAGGCGTTGTCACGCGCGAAGATCTCGCGGAACTGGCAACGGACGACCTCCTTGAAATCAGTGAAATGGACGAAGACGTCGCGGCCGCCTTGATCATGAAGGCACGCGCGCACTGGTTCGAGGAAGAGCAGCAGGCGTAAATGCCGGGAAAGCGGAGTTAATGTATGGCTGATGTGACAGTTGCACAATTTGCTGAAGTACTGAAAGTGCCGGTCGAGAAACTGCTGACGCAGCTCGATGAAGCGGGCATCAAGGTGAGTAGTTCTGACGACAAGATCAGCGATGATGCGAAGCTCGAATTGCTGACGCACCTGCGTCGCAGCCATGGCCAGGATGACACGCCGGCGACGGCCGCGGCGCCGCGCAAGATTACGCTGAAGCGCAAGTCCCAGTCTGAACTGAGGTTGTCGGGCAGCCAGGGTCGTTCGCGCACGGTGAATGTCGAAGTTCGCCGCAAACGCACGTATATCAAGCGTGACGTCCTCGAAAAGCAGGCCCAGGAAGAGCAGGAAGCGCTGGACGCCGAGCGTCGCGCGGAAGAAGAGCGGATCGCAGCGGAGGCGCGCGAGGCTGAGCGCGTCAAGGCAGAGAAGGAAGCCGCTGTTAAGGCCGCGCAGGAAGCCGAGCAAAAAGAACAAAAAGCTCGCGAGAACGCCGAAGAAGAGGCCCGGAAGGCCGCAGAAAAAGCTGCCGTCGACGCAGCCGAAGAGAAAACCCGGCTCGAGAAAGCCGAGGCAGACGCGCGCGCTCGTCGCAGCAAGGACAAGGAAAAGCCCAAGCCCCGGCATGGCGAAACGCGCTATGGCCGGAAAGAACTGCATGTTGCCGGTGACAAGAGCGGGCGGCGCAAACGCAAGGCGCCCATGCGGCGTCGGTCGGTATCGATGGGTGGCGATTCGCAGCATGGCTTCGAGCGCCCAACGGCCCCGGTTGTCCACGAAGTCGAAATTCCCGAGAGCATTTCGGTTGCCGAACTGGCCAAGCGTCTCGCGACCAAGGGCAACGAAGTCGTCAAGGTATTGTTCAACATGGGCGCCATGGTGACGATCAACCAGGTCATCGACCAGGACACCGCCACACTTGTCGTCGAGGAACTGGGCCATATCGCCAAGCCGATCTCGTCATCCGACATCGATGAGCAGCTGCTGGCCGACGAGGTGCAGACCGACGGCGAGCCCGTGCCACGCGCTCCGGTTGTCACGATCATGGGGCATGTCGATCACGGCAAGACGTCGCTGCTCGACTACATTCGCCATACCAAGGTAGCGGCAGGCGAGGCCGGCGGTATCACGCAGCACATTGGCGCGTACTCGGTCAAGACCGACAAGGGAAAGATTACGTTCCTGGATACGCCGGGACACGCCGCGTTCACGGCGATGCGCGCGCGCGGCGCCCAGGCGACGGACATCGTCATTCTCGTGGTGGCAGCCGACGACGGCGTCATGCCACAGACGATCGAGGCCATACAGCACTCGAAAGCAGCGGGCGTGCCGCTCGTGGTCGCCATCAACAAGATCGACCGTGAGAATTCTGACCCCGAGCGCGTAAAGAACGAACTCTCGCATCACGAGATCATCCCGGAGGAGTGGGGCGGCGAGCAGCAGTTCGTCAATGTTTCCGCTCATACTGGCGAAGGTGTCGATCAATTGCTCGACGCCATTCTGCTGCAGGCCGAGGTTATGGACCTCAAGGCCGTAGCCGAAGGGCCGGGGCAGGGCCTGGTCATCGAGGCCAGTCTCGAGAAGGGTCGCGGCGCGGTGGCCACGCTGCTGGTCCAGTCCGGCACGCTGGAACAGGGCGACATGATCATCGCGGGTGAAGAATACGGCCGCGTGCGCAACATGTTCGACGAAACCGGCAGCTCGATCAAGAAAGCCGGCCCATCGTCTCCGGCTGTTGTACTGGGCCTGTCGAAGACACCGAGCGCGGGCGATGACTTCCTCGTCGTCAAGAACGAGCGCAAGGCCCGTGAGGTTGCCGAGTTCCGCCAGACCAAGACACGCGAAGCGAAACTCGCTCAACAGCAGGCGTCCAAGCTCGACGACATGTTCAGCCAGATGCGCGAAGGCCAGTTGTCGACGGTTCCGGTCATCATCAAGTCGGATGTACATGGCAGCGCCGAGGCACTGCGTGACTCGTTGACGAAGTTGTCGAACGACGAGGTCAAGGTGAAGGTGCTCGGTTCGAGTGTCGGTGGCATCACGGAGACGGACGTGAACCTTGCGGCTGCGTCCGATGCGTTCATCATCGGCTTCAATGTTCGCGCCGATGCGACGGCACGTACCGCGATCAAGGAATCCGGCGTCGATGTCCGCTATTACAGCATCATTTACGAAGCAATCGACGACGTGAAGCAGGCGCTCACCGGCCTGCTGGCACCTGAAGTTCGCGAGCAGCACGTTGGTCTCGCCGAGGTCAAGGAAGTCTTCACTTCGCCGAAGCTGGGTGATATCGCAGGTTGCATCGTGAGTGAGGGATACGTGAAGCGCTCGAATCCGATTCGCGTCCTGCGTGACAACGTGGTCATTTACGAGGGCGAGCTCGAGTCGCTGCGCCGCTTCAAGGACGACGTCAACGAGGTTCGCGCGGGCACCGAGTGCGGTATCGGCGTCAAGAACTACAACGACGTGAAGGTCGGCGACCAGATTGAGTGCTTCGAACGCATTGAGGTTGCTCGTACGCTCGACTAGGGGTCGACGGATAAAGCCATGCCACGCGAATTTACAAGAAACCAGCGACTGGGGAACCAGGTGCTGCGCTCGCTCAGCGAGTTGTTGCGCTTCGAGACCAAGGACCCGAGGCTGCAAGGCGTTTCGCTGACCGCCGTGGAACTGACGCGCGACCTCAGCGTTGCGCGGGTGTACTACAGCATGCTTGACCCGAATGCCGACGCAGCACCGGTGCAGGCCGGCCTGGAGAAGGCGGCGGGGTTTCTGCGTGGGAAGCTGGGACAATTGATCAAGGTTCGCCACGTACCTGAATTGCGGTTTGAGCACGACGCGAGCGCCGCCGAGAGCCAGCGCATCAGCGACCTGATCGACGGTGCCCTGAACTCCGACGCCGGGCAGTAACCGGCGTGGCACGAGGTGGACGACGCCGGTACGACACGGTGGATGGCTTGCTGCTGTTGAACAAGCCGCCCGGGATGACGTCGAACCGGGCGCTGCAGACGGTGCGGCGACTGTTGAATGCCAGGAAGGCCGGACATACCGGCAGCCTGGATCCGTCAGCGACCGGCATGTTGCCGCTGTGCTTCGGCGAGGCGACGAAGGTCTGCGCCTACTTGCTGGATGCGGACAAGACATACCGCGTGACCGCTCGATTGGGTGAGGCGACGAGCACCGGCGATGCGGATGGTGGCGAGGTTATCGCAACCGCAGAGGTGCCGGAACTCACGTTCGAGGAGTGGAACGACGTTCTGCAGGGCTTCGTGGGTGAGTCCATGCAGGTGCCACCGATGTATTCGGCGCTCAAGAAAGACGGCAAACGGCTCTATGAGCTCGCTCGCCAGGGAGAGACGGTCGAACGAGCGCCGCGACCGATACGGATCGACAGGATTGAGCTTCTGGAGGCCGCCGGGACGCGCCTGGTCTTTCGCGTGTCGTGCTCGAAGGGAACCTATGTTCGGACACTGGTGGAAGATGTCGCCAGGCGGGCCGGAACGGTCGCGCATACGGTGCGGCTGCACCGCGAGTCGGTGGGTGATTTCAGGTCGAGCGACATGATTGACCTCGCGACGGTGGAGGCCGCTGCGGAGCAGGACAGGGAAGCGCTCAGGGCCGGCTTGTTGCCTCCGGATGCGGCGCTGGTCAGCATGGAGGCGATTGATGTCGACGGAGCCGACGGCTTGAAGTTCAGCGGCGGCCAGGCGTTACAGGTGGCCGCAGAGGGTAAGAAAGGGCTTGTCCGGGTGTACGGGGCAGGCAAGCAGTTTTTGGGCGTGGGCGAGATCTCCGGGGACGGGGTGCTGGCGCCACGCAGGGTATTTCAACTACAGGAAAAAACCCCTTAAATTTAAGAATTTGGGGTGTTAATAGGTCCTTCTAGGCGCTAGAATACCGCGCTCAAAAAAGGGCTATACATAGAGAAATTGGAGTTATCGAGAAATGTCACTTTCCAGTGAAGCAAAGCAGGGCATTATTGCCGAACATGCACGCGGTGAAGCCGATACGGGCTCCCCGGAAGTTCAGGTCGCACTGCTGTCGAAAAGAATTGCAGAACTCACCGAGCACTTCGGTGAGCACAAGAAAGATCACCACAGCCGTCAGGGCCTTCTGAAGATGGTCAACAAGCGCCGCAAGCTGCTTGATTACCTGAAGTCGAAGGATCAGGACCGCTACCGCGAGCTGATCAAGAAGCTCGGTCTGCGCCGCTAATCAAGCGAGCGAATCCAATAGGCAGTCTGTAACCGATGTGTCGTCCCTTAGCCGGGTACGCCATCGGTTGCTGTTGTCTCAAGAATATTCAATCAGAGAAATCATCGTGAAATCGACAAGAAAAAGTTTCCAATACGGGGAACACGTAGTAACCATTGATACGGGCGCAGTCGCCCGCCAGGCCGACGGTGCAGTCATCGTCGATATGGCCGAAACGACCGTCCTGGTCACCGCAGTTGGCCGGAAGACCGCCGATCCCGGTCGTGACTTCTTCCCCCTGACCGTCAACTACCAGGAGAAAACCTACGCCGCGGGCAAGATCCCGGGCGGCTTCTTCAAGCGCGAAGGGCGCCCTGGCGAGAAGGAGATACTTACCTGTCGCCTGATCGATCGTCCGGTTCGGCCGCTGTTCCCGAAAGGGTTCACCAACGAAGTACAGATCATTGCGACCGTCATGTCGCTGAATCCGGATGTCGACCCGGACATTCCTGCCCTGATCGGTGCCTCTGCCGCACTGGCTATCTCGGGCATGCCGTTCGCAGGGCCGATTGCCGCTGCGAAGGTCGGTTACAAGGACGGCGAATACGTCCTGAACCCGGGCGTCGCCGCCGTTGCTGAGGGTGACCTCGAGCTGGTGGTCGCTGGCACCAAGGATGCGGTTCTCATGGTTGAGTCCGAGGCCAAAGGCCTGTCGGAAGAAGTCATGCTCGGCGCCGTGATGTTCGGTCACGAGCAGATGCAGGTCGCTATCGACACCATCAACGAGCTGGCTGCCGAAGTCGGCAAGCCTGCCTGGGACTGGGTTGCGCCGGATGCCGACGAAGAACTCGCAGCCGCTGTCGCAGGCGCTGTAGAGGGCGCGCTGGCTGATGCCTACCGCATCACGGACAAGCAGGAACGCCAGGTAGCCGTAGGTGCGGCCAAGGACGCGGCGGTTGAAGCACTGGCCTCCGGCGAGAACGCTCGCTGGTCCGCCGAAGACGTCAAGAACGCAGCCTCCAAGCTCGAAAAGAACATTGTTCGCCGGCGTGTGATCAAGGGTGAGCCGCGCATCGATGGGCGCGACAAGAGCACCGTAAGGCCGATCGATGTGCAGGTAGGCGTTCTGCCGCGTGCCCATGGATCAGCCATCTTCACGCGTGGCGAGACCCAGGCCATCGTCGTTACGACGCTGGGTACGGGCCGCGACGCGCAGATCATCGACGCCATCGAAGGCGAGCGCAAAGAGCCGTTCATGCTGCACTACAACTTCCCTCCGTTCTGCGTGGGCGAGACGGGCTTTGTCGGTTCGCCGAAGCGCCGCGAAATCGGCCACGGTAAGCTGGCCAAGCGCGGTATCCAGGCCATGATGCCGAACCTCGATGATTTCGGTTACGTGATTCGTGTGGTCTCGGAGATCACCGAGTCGAACGGTTCGAGCTCAATGGCTTCGGTCTGCGGCACGAGCCTGGCACTCATGGATGCCGGCGTGCCGGTCAAGGCGCCGGTAGCCGGTGTTGCCATGGGCCTCGTCAAGGAAGGCGACGATTTTGCCGTGCTGACCGACATCCTGGGCGACGAGGATCACCTCGGCGACATGGACTTCAAGGTTGCCGGCACGGACAGTGGCATCACGGCGTTGCAGATGGACATCAAGATCCAGGGCATCACGCGCGAGATCATGAGCACGGCGCTCGATCAGGCTCGCGATGCGCGTCTGCACATCCTGGGCGAGATGAACAAGGTCCTCGCTGCACCTCGCGAAGAAATGAGCGAGTGGGCCCCGACGATCATGACCATCAAGATCGACCCCGAGAAGATTCGCGACGTCATCGGCAAGGGTGGCGCGGTCATTCGTGCGATCACCGAGGAAACCGGCGCTTCTGTCGACATCGAGAACGACGGCACGATTCGCATCGCGTCGGTTGACGGGGCTTCCGGCAAGGAAGCGCTGCGCCGTATCGAGCTGATCACGGCTGACGTTGAGGTTGGCCGTATCTATGAGGGCAAGGTTGCGCGCCTCATGGACTTCGGCGCCTTTGTCACGATCCTGCCGGGCAAAGACGGGCTGGTTCACATCTCACAGATCTCGAACGAACGCGTCGAGAAAGTGAGCGACAAGCTGGCAGAAGGCGATGTGGTCAGGGTCAAGGTCCTGGAAGTAGACCGCCAGGGTCGCGTACGGCTTTCCATGAAGGAAGTTGACGCCGCCTGATAGTTGCAGGGGTCAGGGCTCTTTTATTAAGGGCTCTCTGACCTCGAGAACAATCTGGACCCAGTAAAAAGGCCGCTCCTGACGAGCGGCCTTTTTTATAGGCCCGGTATCGCGGCGAATGGCTCGAGGAAGCCGGCGATCCGTTCCGGCAGGTAGAAGGTCGGGCGCCACGGCATGCCGCCCGAGATAAAGCCGACATGGCCACCACCTTCGGCGACCTCGAGTGTCACCGATTCTGAGAGCGCGTCTTCGCTCGGGATGACGTCTCGCGTCATGAACGGGTCATCGAGGGCGTTGATGATCAACGCCGGCCGCTCGATATACTTGAGGAAATGGACCGAACTGCAGCGATCGTAATAGTCCTGCATTCCCGCGAAGCCGTGCAGCGGGGCGGTTACCCAGTCGTCGAATTCCGCAAATGTGCGTGCACTCATGGCCTTGTCCCAGTCGAATGCCGCCGTGTGCCGGTCAAACTTGTTCGTCACAGAGCGTTTCATACGCTTAAGCAGGTAACGCTGGTACATGCGCGAGAAGCCCCGGTCGAGCGCCTCGGCGCATTCATGCAGGTTTAAGGGTACACAGACCGCCGTCGCCGCCCTCAGGGGCGTGTCGTCGCCTGACTCGCCGAGGTACTTGAGCAGCACATTGCCGCCGAGCGAGAAGCCTGCCGCCAGCACCGGGCCCGAGTTTTCGGCCGCGGCAGGAAGACGATGTAAATTCTCAAGAAAGTACCGTAAGTCATTGGTTTCCCCCGCATGATAGCGCCGGGGCAAGCGGTTTCGATAGTCGCCGCAGTCGCGGAAATGGAGTACGCAAGAGCGCCAGCCTCGCTCCAGTGCCGAGCTCATGAGCATGCGCGCATACGGCGAATCCGCCGAGCCTTCCAGGCCGTGGAGAATGACCAGCAACGGGGCTGTGGGCGGCAGGACATCGCCGGCAACGACCCAGTCCACGGCGGTTACATCGCCGTCCGGAAGCTCGAGCTCCTGGCGGCGCAGCACCGGTCGCGGACCCCAGGATCGTGGAAAAGCCGGGAAGATGGTCTGCAGGTGTCGATTGCTGAGCCAGCCGGCGGGTGTGAATTCGCTGTTGATTATCATGGTAGGTAAACGCGGCTCGCACAGATCCTTGTGCTCCGCGGCATTCGGCGATCCCTGGCCAAAAAAATGGCCCCCCGCTTGCGCAGGGGGCCCGCCGTGGAGTGTTACCCCTTCAGGCATTGCAACAGGGGGCGGGGGAGCGTATCCCCGTTGCAGATCTGAAGCTATGGCATAGATGGGGTGGCTGTCAAGATATTTGCCGAAATTGAGTCGATCGATATGGCCGTAACCCCTTGCAGGAGTTCGAGTTTCCAGTTTTGAACGGCCCATTGCCATATGTCGGCCAGGCTGGCAGCAGCGAGGTCGGCGGGTGGTGCCTGCTGCAGCGCCTCCAGGGCGGCGACGAGCATGGGTCGAACATTGTCCAGCGGGATGCCGGGAGCCCCGGTCAGCTTGCTGAGCTTGTCCCCGTCGGGGTGGGTCACCACGGGCAGGTGAACATAGCGCGGCGTCCGATACCCAAGGAGTCGCTGCAGCCAGATCTGGCGCGCTGTCGAGTCCATGATATCGATCCCGCGAACGACCTCGGTAATGCCCTGCAATTCATCGTCGACAACGACCGCCAGCTGGTACGCGATGAGGCCGTCTCGCCGTTTGATGATGAAGTCCCCGGATTCCGATTCGAGATGCTGGGTCCGCATCCCCTGGAGGCCGTCTTCGAAGCTGATCGCGTCATCGTTGGTGCGGACCCGTATCGCCGTCTCATCCTTATCGCAGCCATCGCGACAGAAGCCCGGGTAGATGGTGCCCAGCGGTCCTCGCGGGGCGTCTGCAAGGTCCTTGCGCGAGCAGCCACAGGGATACGCCTGGGCGCTGTCGAGCAGGGTCTGGAGTGCCGCTTCGTGGGCCGTGGCACTTTGACTCTGAAAGAGCACGTCCCCGTCCCAGGTGAACCCATAGGCGTCGAGAGCCCGCAGGATCAGGTCCGAGGAGCCCGGTTGTTCGCGTGGCGGATCAATGTCTTCAATGCGAAGAAGCCAGAGCCCGTTATGGGCCCTGGCTTGCAGATAGCTGGCTACAGCGGCAACGAGCGAGCCGAAGTGCAGCGGGCCGGTCGGCGAGGGCGCGAACCGGCCGACGTAGTGCTTACCGGTAACGATCGTCCCGATCGCGGAACTGGCGCTCGGCCAGCTCCCGGCGCTCCTGTGCCTCGAGGCACAACGTCGCAACAGGACGTGCCTCCAGGCGCTTCAGCCCGATTTCCTCGCCGGTCTCGTCACAGTACCCGTAGGTGCCTTCGTCAATGCGCAGCAGCGCCGAATCGATCTTGCGCAGCAACTTGCGCTCCCGATCCCGGGTACGCAGCTCGAGGCCGAATTCGGATTCCTGTGTGGCCCGATCGTTCGGGTCAGGGAAGTTCGCCGCCTCGTCCTGCATGTGGTGCACCGTGCGGTCGACCTCGTACATGAGTTCGCGCTTCCAGGCCGTCAGGATCTTGCGGAAGTGCTCGAGCTGTGCGTCGCTCATGTAGTCCTCACCACGCTTGGGCTTGTACGGAGCAATGCCATGGATGGGGCCTGACAGCATGTCGCCGCGTGGTTTGACGCGCCGTGCCGGCACCTTCCTGGCTGCTGCCCGGTTGGTCGGGACCTTCTTCTTGAGCGGCGTCCGCTTCTTGCTCACCGCCTTCTTCCTGGCGGCAGGCTTCTTCTTGCTGACTTTCTTGGCAACCTTTTTCGCAGCAGACTTCTTCTTACTGACCTTCTTGGCAGCAACCTTCTTTTTGCTGGATTTCTTGGCGGCAGGCTTCTTTTTACTGACTTTCTTGGCGGCAGGCTTCTTTTTGGCTGCTTTCTTGGCAGCAGGCTTCTTCTTGCTGACCTTCCTGGTGGCCTTCTTGGCAACCTTCTTCTTTGTCACCTTTTTCCTGGCGACCTTCTTCCTTGATGGCGCCTTCCTTGACGGCGCCTTTTTCTTGCTCACGGCCTTCTTTTTCGCGACTTTCTTCTTAGTCACGGTCTTTTTGGCGGCAACCTTCTTGCGAGAGGCTGACGTAGTTTTCCGCTTCTTGCTCGCGGCTTTCTTTGCGGGCATTTTTGACTCCTGCCGGGGACAGAAAAGGCCGGGATTATACATTGCCTGAGGCGGCATGGAAGTCTTATTTTTCTGGGGAAATCGCCCCTCAATTCAATTACACTAACCGACTTTATAGACGGGATATGGCGTAGACCACGCATGCGATTAAGCAAGATCAAGCTCGCTGGCTTCAAATCCTTCGTCGACCCCACAACTATTACCTTTCCCAGCAGTCTGGTAGGCGTCGTTGGGCCCAATGGATGTGGCAAGTCGAACGTAATTGATGCCGTGCGATGGGTAATGGGTGAGAGCTCGGCGAGCCGCCTTCGGGGCGACTCGATTACGGACGTGATTTTCAACGGATCGAGCTCGCGCAAGCCCGTCGGAGCCGCTTCGGTCGAATTGCTGTTCGACAATACGGATACGACCCTCGAAGGTCAGTACGCCAAGTACGCCGAAATCTCCATTCGACGCGAAGTCAGTCGTGACGGCATTTCCAGCTATTTCCTGAACGGCACGAAGTGTCGGCGGAAGGATGTGACGGGCGTCTTCCTCGGCACCGGTCTGGGTCCCCGCAGCTACTCCATCATCGAGCAGGGGATGATCTCGCGTCTCATTGAGGCGAAGCCGGAGGACATGCGCGTCTTCATCGAGGAAGCCGCGGGTATCTCGAAATACAAGGAACGCCGCCGCGAGACCTCGAATCGCATCAAGCACACCAAGGAAAACCTTGACCGCCTGCTCGACGTTCTCGACGAGGTCGAGAAGCAGATCAAGCACCTGGACCGCCAGGCCAAGACGGCGGAACGCTATAGCAAGTACAAGGCAAATGAGCGACGTACGTCAGCCGAAGTGCTTGCCCTGCGCACCAGGGAGCTCGATGAGCACGGTGCAGAAGCGAACGCGCGCCTGTCGGAGCGCAAGACAGCGCTCGAAGCTGCCATCGCCAAACAGCGCAGCCTCGAGGCAGCTCTCGAAGAAGCGCGTGTACAGCAAAGCGAACGCACCGATGAATTCAACGTGGTGCAGGGTCGCTACTACAAGGTGGGCGGCGAGATCGCGCGCCTCGAACAGTCGATCGAGCATGCCCGGGAATTGCGCGAACGCCAGGAGAACGACCTGGAGCAGGCGATCCAGGGTGCCAGGGAGATAGCGGCGCACATCGACCAGGACCAGACAGAAATCGAGCAGCTCGAGCTGACGCTCAGTGAGCTCGTGCCGGGTCTCGAGCAGGCGCGGCAGAGTGAACGTGCCTCCTCAGCATCGCTGCGACGTGCGGACGAGGCGCTGGCGGAATGGCAGAAGCAGTGGGACGAGCACTCCCTGAAGTACAACGCAGCGATTCAGCAGCAGAACGTGGAGCATTCGCGCGCGGAACAGATCGAATCCCGCTTGCAGAGCTTTGCCGAACGACGTCGCAAGATCGACGAATCTCAATCCAATGCGAGCCCTGAAGAGCTCCAGGCCAAGTACGACCAGCTGGTCGAGCAGGAACTGCGGAAGCGCCAGGCCCGCGATGAGTTTGAGCGCCATCTCAGCGATATTGGCGAGAAAGTCCGCAAGCTCCGCGAGCAGGACCATAAGCTGACGCGGCTCGTGGAAGAACGGCGCTCGGCATTGCAGGCGGCACAAGGCAAGTTTGCCTCTCTCGAAGCCCTGCAACAGGCGGCGCTGGGCGAAGGCGACGAGGGTATCAAGGACTGGCTGAAGAGCGCCGGGCTCGAGGGCAACAAGCGCGTAGCACAGACCCTCGATGTCGATGACGGCTGGGACAAGGCCGTTGAAACAGTGCTGGGCGAGTACCTGCAGGCAGTGTGCGTTGCCGATATCACACCGGTGACCGAGTCCATCGCGAGCCTGCGCTCCGGCGCGCTGACGGTACTTCGCGAGTATTCGAAGGAAGAAGGGGCGCCGCGCACGGAAAACACACTGGCATCGAAGGTAAACGGTGCTCCAGCCGCGGTTCAGGAAATGCTGGTCGGCGTCCGGTATGCGGATTCGATCAGCCAGGCCCTGGCGATACGTGAACGGCTTTCCGGTGACGAGTCTGTTGTGACCGCCGATGGTATCTGGCTTGGTCGCAACTGGTTGCGCGTTTCCCGGGACAAGGAAGGCAAGGCGGGTGTGCTGGCGCGCGAGCATGACATGCGCCGCCTCAAGTCCGACATGCGTGAGATGCAGGCGCGTTTCGACAGCGCGAAGAAGCTGCTTGCCGACGGTCGCATCCGGCTGAATCAGCTCGAGGAGCGGCGCGAAACCTTGCAGCAGGATGCGTCTGCGCTGCTCAACGAGTACTCCGAGGTCAAGGCGGCGCTCGAGTCCGCGAAATACCAGGTCGACCAGGCGAACGCGCGCAAAGCGGCATTGTTCGAAGAAGTCTCTGAACTCGACAAGGAAAAGATCGCTGCCGAGGAACAGTTGCGCGAGTCGCGGCGCCTGCACGAACAGGCTGTTGAGACGATCGAGCGGCTTGCGGCCGAAAAAGAAAGTCTCGAATCGCAGCGTGAGGCATTGCGCAGCGAGTTGCAGCGAGTTCGTGCACAGGCTGACGAGGATCGACAGACAGTCCAGAACATTACCATCCAGTTCGAAAGCCGCAGGAACAGCAAGGAGTCTGCCGCGCAGAATCTCGAGCGCATGGAACGGCAGTTGCTGCAGTTCCGTTCGCGGGAAAACGAGATTCGCGAGCAGTTGTCGAACAGCGAGACGCCGATAGTCGACAACAAGGCGACGCTTGAGAAGCTTCTCGTGACGCGGTTGGAAGTTGAAGAAGAGCTGGCTGCCTCCCGGCAAAAGGTCGAGAAGGTTGAGCATGAGCTGCGCGAACTCGATCAGTCCCGCATGCAGATCGACCAGGAGGTCGATACCGCTCGACAGAAGGTGAGCGAAGCCGAGATGAGTGTGCAGGAGTTACGCGTGCGCCGTGAGGGCTTTGCCGAGCAATTGGCGCGGACCGATTTCGAGTTCGAAACCCTGCTCGAGGAGATGGACGAAGCGGCCAGCGTCGATTCCTGGGAGGAGAAGCTCGAGAAATTGCGCGCGCGCATTGACCGGCTTGGTCCGATCAACCTTGCCGCTATCGACGAATTCAAAGAGCAGTCGGAGCGCAAGGAGTACCTTGATTCGCAGTTGAAGGACCTCAACGATGCGCTGGCAACGCTCGAAGGAGCGATTCGCAAGATCGATCGTGAGACGCGAACCCGGTTCCGTGAGACCTATAACAACATCAATGACGGCTTCCAGAAGTTGTTCCCGAAACTGTTCGGTGGTGGTCATGCGTATCTTGAGTTGACCGGTGACGATCTCCTCTCCACGGGTATCACCGTAATGGCGCGTCCGCCAGGCAAGCGAAACAGCACCATCCATTTGTTGTCTGGTGGTGAGAAGGCGCTGACGGCCGTAGCCCTGGTATTCGCGATTTTTGAGTTGAATCCTGCGCCGTTCTGTATGCTTGACGAGGTCGATGCGCCGCTTGATGATGCCAATGTCGGACGGTTCTGCGATATCGTTCGCGAGATGTCGGACAAGGTACAGTTCATCTTTATCACGCATAACAAGGTGACGATGGAACTTGCGCGTCAGCTTTCCGGTGTCACGATGCAGGAGCCGGGTGTGTCCCGACTCGTGTCGGTGGACCTCGATGCAGCTGTGAAGATGGCGGCAAGCTAAAGACGATTCAGAGTCGTGGAAATGGACGGTTTACGTTGGTTGCTGTTGCTCTTTGGACTACTGGTAATCGCCGGTGTCTATATCTACAGCCGTCGTGAAAAAAGCAAATCAATCGATGCTGCGGTTGAGACCGATGCCGCGCTCGGGCCCATTGAGTCACCGGGCGTACGGGTTGAGCCGACATTGGGCGACGACGTAGACGAGCCAGATGAGTCTCCGGCGATCGCAGAGGACGAACCGCCCGAACCGTCACTCCCGGAAGCTCCGCAGAAGATTGTGACGCTGCGTCTTGTCGGGCGAGACAAGAAACCCTTCCCGGGCGACGAACTCATTCTCAGTATGCGCGGTATCGGGCTTCGTCACGGCAAGTTCGGCATCTTTCACCGTTACGACGGCAACGACGAATCACGCACCATATTCAGCGCTGCCAGCCTGGTTGAGCCCGGCAGTTTTGATCTCGCGAACATCAAGGACCAGGGGATACCCGGGATCAGCCTGTTCATGGTCCTGCCCGGGCCGGTCGACAGTGTCGAGAGCTTCGACCTCATGATGGCCGCGGCTCGTGCGCTTACCCAGTCCCTTGACGGCGAACTGCTGGACGAGTCCGGCAGTACGCTCAGTATCCAGCGCGAGCGCTACATGCGCGAAGAGATCATTCAATACCAGCACAGCGCCATGCACGTCTGAGGCGGCTTGTCTGGATTTCATGGGAGCGTCGGCAACAATCCGGGCAAGAGTCGAGTCACTTCGTGATGAGATTCGGTATCACAATTACCGATACCACACACTCGATGACATCGAGATTCCCGACGCGGAATACGACCGGCTCATGCGCGAGCTGCAGGATCTCGAGAAGCAATATCCGGACCTCGTAACCGTCGATTCACCAACGCAGCGCGTCGGGGCGGAACCCAGCGAAGCATTGAAGTCTGTACGGCACCGGTTACCCATGCTGTCGCTGGACAACGTCTTTTCCGAAGATGAGCTACGCGAGTTTCACAGGCGCGTAGCCGAGAAGCTCGAATTTGAAGACGGGGCTGTCGATCTGCAGTACGCAGCGGAACCGAAACTCGACGGCGCCGCGGTAAGCCTGCTCTACGAGCACGGTGTCCTGGTACGAGCGGCGACGAGAGGCGACGGCACAACCGGGGAAGACATCACACACAATGTGCGAACCATTGAGTCGATACCACTACGGCTGTTGGGTGAGGGCTACCCAGATACGCTGGAGGTGCGCGGCGAGGTGTTCATGCCGCGTGCCGGGTTCGAGGCCTACAACAAGCAGGCGAGGGCGGCCGGCGAGAAGACCTTCGTTAACCCGCGCAATGCGGCCGCTGGTAGTCTGCGGCAACTCGATCCGAAGTTAACCGCGGAACGTCCGCTCGACATGTACGTGTACTCGGTTGGACTGGTCGAAGGTGGCAGTCTGCCCGACCGTCACAGCGAGATTATTGAGCAATTGCAGGCCTGGGGGTTGAAGACCTGCCCTGAACGTGGGGTTGTGAAGGGCGTTGACGGATGCCTTAAGTATTACGCGGCGCTAGGAAAGAAGCGGGATTCCCTGGGTTACGACATTGATGGCGTTGTCTACAAGGTCGATAGCCTTGCCATGCAACGTGAACTCGGGTTTGTGGCCCGTGCGCCGAGATGGGCTGTCGCCCACAAGTTCCCCGCGCAGGAAGAGCTAACCACTGTTGTCGATGTCGAGTTCCAGGTCGGGCGTACGGGCGCCGTGACACCTGTCGCCAGACTCGAACCGGTCTTTGTTGGCGGCGTTACCGTCAGCAATGCCACCTTGCACAATATCGATGAGCTGCATCGAAAGGATGTCCGGGTAGGGGATACCGTCATTGTTCGCCGGGCTGGCGACGTGATTCCGGAAGTCGTCGGTGTTGTGAAGAGTCGACGACCCAGGAAGACGAAGCCCGTAAGCCTGCCGGAACGGTGTCCTGTTTGTGATTCACATGTAGTGCGGGAAGACGGTGAGGCGGTTGCTCGCTGCACGGGTGGGTTGTTTTGCAAGGCGCAAAGAACAGAGGCACTAAAGCACTTTGTGTCGAGACGGGCAATGGACATCGAGGGCCTTGGCGCAAAGCTGATCGAGCAATTCGTCGAAGAAGATCGCATCAAGAGTCCGTCCGATATCTTCGAGCTGACTAGGGAAGAACTCGCCGAGCGGGAGCGCATGGGGGAGAAGTCCGCCGAGAACCTGGTCCGCGCGATCGAGGCGAGCAAGGCGACGTCGTTGTCGAGGTTCTTGTACGCACTTGGTATTCGCGAGGTTGGCGAGGCAACGGCACAGAATCTCGCTTCGTACTTCGGCAACTTGCCTGCAATCCTCGAAGCAAGCGCAGAGGAACTGGTGAAGGTGCCCGATGTAGGTCCGGTAGTGGCAAAACGTATACGCGAGTTTCTGCGCGAAGAGCACAATCTCGACGTGATTCGGCAGCTCCAGGATCACGGCGTGCATTGGCAGGATACGGACCCGACGATGGTTGCGGAAGCAGGCCCGTTTACCGGAAAGACGTTTGTCATTACTGGCACCTTGCCCGGGATAACGCGAGACGAAGCGAAGGCGCTGATCCAAAAGAACGGCGGCAAGGTGACCGGTACCGTGTCCAGCAAGACCAGCTATCTGTTGGCAGGTGAGAAGGCGGGATCGAAGCTCACGAAGGCGCAGCAGCTTGAGGTCGAGGTCCTCGATCTGGACGGACTCAGGGCGCTGCTCACGCCGTAGGCCGCGAGCCCTTTATTGACGCGCTGCCAGACCTGGCATCGTGTTTCCAGGTGGTTTGCCCAGTTACAGATGTGGTGGTCGCTGCCAAGCTATGTCAAGACTTGGGCGATTTTTCCCATGTTCGTGATTTCTCTGGCGATTCACCTTTCCGATCAATATATTGCGCCCCATGCAAGAAAAACTAAAACAACAAGTCATGGACGCTTTCCTTCTTATCCTGCGTCCAATAGTCCGTATATTGCTTCGATACAGCGTCAGTTATAGAGAGTTTTCAGAGTTACTAAAGACAGCATTCGTAGACGTGGCATCTTCGGATTTTGGCTTGCGAGGGCGACCTACAAATATTTCGCGAGTCGCCGTGATGACGGGGCTGACGCGAAAAGAAGTCAAGCGCATTCGGGATCTTATCGCTAAGGGTGAACGCTCGATCGCTGTTAAGACAACACCTATCTCCGACGTACTGCATCATTGGCATGCGCAACCCGAGTATACGAACAGTAATGGCGAACCACTGTGTCTCCCGTTTAATGGTGGCGATATATCGTTTTGTGGCTTAGTAAGACGGTACGGCGGAGATGTGCCTGGGGGAGCAATGCGGACAGAGATGCTTCGAGTTGGTGTTATTTCACAAGACGAGAAAGGCAATCTGAGTGTGCTTTCGAGGGCGGTAAGGCCGGACAGTGATCATCAGCGGCTCATTACGATGTTGGTCCATGGCGCGTACGCATACATGTGTAATGTTGTTCATAATACGGACCCGAATTCACCTGAGCCTAAGTGGGCTAGTCGTATCGCGCACACCACAGCGCTTGACAATTCCGAGTCTGGTCAGCTTAGGCGAATCACCAAGGATAGAATTACAGAGTTCGCTGAATCTATCGATGATGTCTTCATGGCTTACGAATCCTTACATCCTCGATCTGAAGAAGGCGGTAAAAGTTCGCCGGTCGCGGTCGGAGTCTTTTATTTTGAAGAGGAAGACGACAAAGCAGACTACGAATGGTAAGAAGAAAGTTCACAGCTGGGTTTCGGTAAATACGTAGTAGCAACAGCCGGTGTCCACTCAGTGATGTGCGCGATCACGCAAGTTTTCGCGCGTTCCAAAGCGGGAGATCGCCAGCACGGTTGATCTGAAGTCACGGTCAGTTTCCACAGCTGACTGTTCTCGCAAAAGGCTAATTTCTACCCTGATTGGAACGACCCCAATTCGGCAAACCTCAAATTCCTTATTTAGCAAAGGGTTACATAATATGCCTGCGCTGTTACAGTGCATGTGTATTCCAAAGCCTTGACATAATCATGGTTGAAGACACAAATGGTGGAAATAGCCCACCTGTAGGATTTGACGAGCGCTTGCATAGATTGTACGAGCGATATACTTTACATATTGCGCAGGAAGATTTGGCCTGATGGGGCAAGACGTAAAAGACCACCTTAGGCGGGCTCTCTCGCTGATGCTAAAGCCACTGGTTCGTTTGTTTATCGCCCAGGGTGTAACGCATGCGGAGTTCGCCGAGACAGCGAAAGAGGTCTATGTCGAAACGGCATTACGGCACTTCGAGTCGGAAGGTCGGGTCAACAAGTCCCGAGTGGCAATTCTAACTGGGCTAACAAGAAAAGAAGTAAAGAACGTAATTGATAGAACTTTGGAATCTGGGGCATCCGAGAAAACATACTCACGGCCAGAACGTGTATTGACCGGTTGGTATTCGGATCCGAAATTTCAGGGGCCCTATGGAATACCGTTGGAGTTGCCGTACGACAGTAGCGATAAAGACGAACCGAGCTTCGTGCACTTGGTGCGGCAGTACAGCGGTGATATGGCTCCTAGACAAATGCTAGAGCAGTTTATCGAAGCTGGCTCAGTAGTAGAAATAGAAGGACGTTACAAAGCTGTTCGGAGGATTTTCAAACACTCAACCCTTTCGCCGTCATTGATCACTCGCCTTGGAGAAGTTGGATATAGAGTTTTTTCCACTGCGGCGAAGAACATCGACAAGCAAATGGAAGGGAGCGGGTACTTTGACCGAATGGTCTTTGCAGACGATGGCTGCAGTGACGAAACAATCGAAGCGTTTGATTCGTACATTAAGCCAAAAGGCCAAGAGTTTTTGGAGGAGATAGATGTTTGGTTCTCATCTCGCAAGGATCAGAATCA
The DNA here is from genome assembly GCA_965368465.1 of uncultured Chromatiales bacterium. Taxonomy (GTDB): domain Bacteria; phylum Pseudomonadota; class Gammaproteobacteria; order Steroidobacterales; family Woeseiaceae; genus UBA1847. The sequence goes on along the minus strand of CBDUMZ010000002.1, from coordinate 855 downwards.
AACGAGTGACGATCGCAAGGAAACTGGTATCTACATGGTCCACTATGTAGAGGACGTTGATGATCAAGGTTCGTTGCGGGACTTACTTTCAGCTAGAGGTATCGAAGCAGAATAATATAGGCCGCTCAGGATTAAGGTTTTACGCAGCTATGATCGGTGATTGGAGCACCAATTCATACTTGTTTATTCGGCGGCTTGAGGGTTGGAGTAGTTAGAAAACTTTAAGGAGCGAAAAAATGCGTGGAGCAAAAAGCGCAAAGCGGGTAGCCGCTTTGGGAGCGACGCTGATTGCTACAATGTTGCCGTTTACAGCGATCGCAGCGGATACGTCTGCATCGACAAACGGCATCAGTGGCGGCGACGTATATGGAATCTCTGGTGGAGACACTCTCGGGATTTCCGGTGGGGATGCCCTAGGAATTTCTGGGGGTGATGCTCTCGGTATTTCGGGCGGTGACACGCTGGGTATATCCGGTGGCGATATCCTCGGGATTTCTGGTGGCGATACTCTCGGTATTTCGGGCGGTGACAGCCTTGGAATTTCCGGCGGAGACACGCTGGGTATATCCGGTGGCGACATCCTAGGGATTTCTGGTGGCGACGCTCTTGGTATTTCCGGCGGCGACAGCCTCGGCATTTCAGGCGGCGACGCTCTCGGCATCTCAGGCGGCGACGCTCTCGGCATCTCAGGCGGCGACGCTCTAGGTATTTCCGGCGGTGACAGCCTTGGAATTTCTGGTGGCGACGCTCTGGGCATTTCCGGCGGCGACAGCCTCGGCATTTCAGGCGGCGACGCTCTGGGTATTTCCGGCGGTGACAGCCTTGGAATTTCTGGTGGCGACGCTCTGGGCATTT
>CBDUMZ010000001.1:0-271570 GCA_965368465.1 uncultured Chromatiales bacterium | reverse complement strand
TCACGCAGTTCTTGCCCTCGACCTCACCGATGATGTTCATGACCTCGGACTGGTTGGCCCTGGCCCGCCGCTTGTCGATGATCGCGAGGTCGGCATCGCCCAGGCGCTTGGCCAGTGCACGGGCACGAACCACGCCACCGACGTCGGGCGAGACCACCACCATGTCCTGGTATTTCTGCTTCCAGACATCGGCCAGCAGAATCGGCGATGCGTAGACATTGTCCACGGCAATATCGAAAAAGCCCTGGATCTGGTCGGCATGCAAATCGACCGTCAGCACCCGGTCGACGCCGGCCGTACCGATCAGCTTGGCGACGAGCTTTGCGGTGATCGGGACGCGCGAGGCGCGCGGGCGACGATCCTGCCGGGCGAAGCCGAAGTACGGGATCACGGCCGTGATCCGGGCCGCCGATGCCCGCCTGGCCGCGTCGACCATGACCAGCAATTCCATGAGGTTTTCCGATGTCGGCGGACACGTCGGCTGGACAATAAAGGTCTCCCGGCCGCGGATATTTTCGAGGATTTCGACGTGGTGCTCGCCATCCGAGAAATGGCCGACATGGGCGCGAGCAAGCGGGATACGGAGGTAGCGGGCGATGTCCTGTGCGAGTTGCGGATGGGCATTGCCCGAAAATACCGCCATTGTTCCCAGTTCCACAGCGACTCCCTGATCGGTTAGATGGCTGGGGCGGCAGGATTCGAACCTGCGGTACACGGGATCAAAACCCGATGCCTTACCACTTGGCTACGCCCCAATTGCACTGAAATCCGCGTTTGCGGGCGCAATTGTGCGGTGAGGCCCCTTGGGTGTCAACGCTCGAAGAATAACCAGCGGTCTATGACCATGCGCACGCGCGTCTCGGGATTCGTCGCCGACAGGATGCGCGGCATCTGTTGCCCGCCGCCTTCCTGGTAGCGGGCGATCTCGACGATCCAGCCGCCCTGCTCCAGCCGCTCGAGGCGGCCGTCATCGTCGAGCTCGGTGACGGCGGCGGCTGCAGGGTCCGGAATCCCGAGCGCCCAGAAGCGCAGGCTGTTGACCGGGATCGTCCAGCCGTAGCGCCAGCGCAACTCAAGCTCCGCGTCCTCAAGCACTGTCGACTCGCCGTCCTTGTCCGTCAGGACCACGGTCTTGCCATCCCCCTCGATGCGAACGGTACCCATGCCCAGCGGACCGCCGACCGTCGCCTCGAAGGCCTCATCGTCCTGCGTCCAGTTGAACTTGCCGTTAAAGCCCTCGTCGCCGGCTTTCACCGCGATGCGGCCCTTGAAGGACCAGCTCGCGATACCGCCGAGAACCTCGTTGCGAACCTCCCAGTTGTCGATGGGTGGCAGGTCGATGCTATCGGGCGTCGTCGCACAGCCCGTCAGCACGACGAGGACGACCACGAGCCCGGCGCGGCGCATCTCAGGGAACATCGTCGAACAACCTGGAACGTACGGCTTCGAGCAACGGGCTATCCGGCGTCAGGGCCTCGGCCTCTTCAAGGCGCTGCAGCGCAGCGTCCTTGCGGCCCATCATGAACAACGTCTCGACGATATGCGCGGCGACCTCGTGATCCTGCATGCCCTCATAGGCACGTTCGAGTTCAACGAGTGCCGCATCGTACTGCCCGAGCTTGAACAGCACCCAACCCAGGCTGTCGATAATCGCCGGGTTGTCGGGCTCATAGCGCAGCGCCTTGCGTATCAGCTTCTCCGCTTCCTTGTAACGGTCCGTGCGATCGGCGAGCGTGTAACCGTAGGCATTGAGCGCAAGCGCGCTCTTCGGCCAGCGCCGGGCGGCATCGGCATAGCCATCGAGCGCCTCGTCCAGGCGGCCCATCTTGAGCAGGAGTTCGGACCGGCCGAGCGCCGTTCCTTCATGATCGGGGCGGACTTCCCGGGCCTTGTCGAACAGCTTCAGGGCATCGTCATTCTCGTCGAGCGAGGACAACAGGTGTGCTTTCAGCACCAGGATATCCACCGCATCGCCCGGCGACGCCTTGGCGAAGTCATCGAGCAGCGCCAGCGCGCCCTTCAGGTCGTCATTGCGGTGTGCCAGCAACACGGCGGCCCGGCGCTGTGATTCCAGCGCATTGGAGCCCTGGCGAACCTCGCTGTAGAACCGAATCGCGCGCTCCGTCTCGTCGCGATAGTCGGCGATGCGCCCCAGGTAATAGAGGGCGTCCATGGTGTACTGGCGACTGGCGAGCAGGTCATTGAAGTCGTCCCAAGCGGCATCCAGGTGTCCCTGGTGGAAGTGGATAATCGCCCCCAGCCGCAGCGCATCCGGCCGATTGGACTGCTCCAGCAACACCTGGTTGACCTGGCTGAGGGCATCGTCCGCACGCTCGACCATGACGTACAGGATCGCGAGTTCCATGCGCGCATCGGGGTCCGGGTCCGGGTCGTCCCCGACGATTCGGGCCACGTACTCGATGGCCTCGTCGACTTCGCCGCTCGCCAGCAGCGCCCGCGCATAGAGCAACTTCGGCTTCAGGCCCTCGGGATCGAGCTCTGCCGAACGCGCGGCGCGCTTCTGCGCGTACTCGTAGTCGCCCGCCCGCAGCGCCATCGTCGCAACGGCGTAGTGCGCCGGTGCCGAGTCCGGGTAGGGTCGCGCCAGTGAACGCATCAGGCTATCGGCTTTCTCGGGATCGCCCTTGTCCGACAGGTACTGCGTGAGCATCAGCAGCGCCTCGCCCGGCGGCTCCTTGCCCTGCTCGATCAGGTGGGTGAAGTGACGACGGGCCGACTTGAGATCGCCTGTACGGAAGTACAGCTGGGCGAGAACGACCCGGGCATCGCTGCTCTTGGGGTCCAGCTTGAACCAGCGCTTGGCGGCAACCAGGGCCTCGCGGTCGAAGCCGTAGGCCATGCTGGTCACCGCGGCCCGGCGAGCCACGTCCGGGCTGTCGCTGAGTTCCGCGGCCTTGCGGTACTCCTCGGCGGCCATCCGATAGTCCTCGCGCTGCAACGCCATCTCCGCCTGCAGGATATAGGCGCTGGCATCGGCAGTGGGGTCTTCTTCCGCTGCAACAGGACTGTTGCCAGGGGCGACAAGCGTAAACAGCACGGCGGCTGCCAGCCATCGTCGAATTTCATACATAAATAGTCGTCCGTTTTTTCGCAGGCGGTCTCAAACAGACAAGGAACTCGCCGTTCAGTTCGCTTATCATACGCACTTCGTAAATCCTGAGTGGCCGTGAAGGCCCACTACATAACGTATGCCGCTGCAAATACTCGGCCTGAACCATAACACGGCACCCATAGAGATACGTGAGCAGGTCGCTTTCGCGGGTGACGAGGTTGCGCTTGCCTTAAAGCGCCTGGCCGCGCTGGACGGGGTCGATGAGGCCGTGCTCCTGTCGACCTGCAATCGCACCGAGTTTTACCTGGTCGGCGAGGACGGCGGCCGCGAGCGACTCAAGCAATGGCTGCATGACGACCGGCGCCTGGGCGACAACTTTGCCGAATCCCTTTTCATGCTGGATGAAGAGGAGGCGATCCGGCACATATTCCGGGTGGCGTGCGGACTCGACTCCATGGTTCTTGGCGAACCGCAAATCCTCGGCCAGCTCAAGGATGCCTACCGCTACGCCCAGGAAGCCGACACGTTGGGCGGCAATCTGGGTCGTCTCTTCCAGCACACCTTTGCCGTGGCCAAGAAGATTCGTACGGATACCGAGATCGGCGCAAGCCCGGTCTCGGTTGCGTCGGCGGCCGTCAGCCTCGCGCAGCAGTTCTTTGCGGGCTTCAAGAAACACACGGCCCTGCTGGTCGGTGCCGGCGTCACCATCGAGCTCGTCGCCAAACACCTGGTCAGCCACGGCATCGGACGCTTGTTCGTCGCGAACCGCAGCGTGGAACGGGCCCGCGACCTCGCCGGCCAGTTCGGCGGTTTTGCACTGCCCTTGTCCGAGATCGAGGGCACCTTGCCCGAAGCCGACATCCTGATCACCTCGACCGCGGCAACCGAACCCGTCGTAACGACCAGGCAGATCGCGGCCGCGCTCAAGGCCCGCAAGCGCAAGCCGATCTTCGCGTGCGATATCGCCGTGCCTCGCGATATCGAAGCCAGCGCCGCCGATTTATCCGACTTCTATCTCTACACGATTGACGATCTCGACAAGGTCATCCTCGAAGGCCAGGGCAATCGCGAGGCCGCGGCCATCGAGGCGCATCGCCTGCTCGACGACGAGATCCGGCGCTACGCCGCAATCGAAAGATCCAAGCAGGTCGCGCCCATTATCGCCACGCTGCGCGACAACAATGAGGCCATGCGCAAACAGGTCGCCAAGAAAGCGCGTAAACGCATGGCCAGGGGCGAATCGGCGGAGGATGCGATCGAGTTCGCGACGGCTGCGTTGATGAAGAAGATCCTCCATCAGCCCAGCGTCGCCCTGCGCAAGGCCGGCGAAGCCGAGGACCACGAGTTGATCGCATCGGCTCGCAAGCTCTTCGGCATCGACGGCGACTGAGCGGCAAACGATGAAAGACTCCATACGCCTCAAGCTCGAGACCGTGCGCGACCGGTTCGAAGAGATCGCCGGCCTGCTTGCCGACCCCGATGTGATCGGCGACCAGAACCGCTTTCGCGATCTCTCGAAGGAATACGCGCGCGTCGAGCCTGTCGTGCAGTCGTTTCAGCGCTACGAAGGGCTGCTTGGAGACATCGCCGCTGCCGAGGAAATGGCCAGCGACGACGATGCCGAGGTGCGCGAGATGGGCCAGGAGGAACTTGCCAGCCTCGAAGAACGCCGCGAACGCATGCTGCTCGAGCTGCAGAAGGCGCTGATTCCGCCCGACCCGTACGACAACAGCAACGTCTTCCTCGAAGTGCGGGCCGGAACCGGCGGTGACGAAGCCGCGATTTTTGCGGGTGACCTTTTTCGCATGTACTCGAAATACGCCGAGACGGCGGGCTGGAATATCGAAATCCTGTCGGCCCGCGAGGGCGAGCACGGCGGCTACAAGGAAATCATCAGCCGCGTCACGGGCACCAACACCTACGGCAAGTTGAAGTTCGAGTCGGGCGCCCACCGGGTACAACGTGTGCCGGCAACCGAGTCGCAGGGGCGTATTCACACGTCGGCCTGCACCGTGGCTGTGCTGCCTGAGCCCGACGAAGTCGAGGAGATCGAGATCAATCCGGCCGATTTGCGCGTCGATACCTATCGCGCGTCCGGCGCCGGCGGCCAGCACGTCAATAAGACGGATTCGGCCGTGCGGCTCACTCACCTGCCCACCGGCATCGTCGTCGAGTGCCAGGATGAACGCTCGCAGCACAAGAACCGGGCACGGGCGATGTCGTTGTTGCAGGCGCGCCTGCTCGACCAGCAGGTATCGGCCCAGCAGACCGAGCAGGCCGAAAAACGCCGGCTCCTGGTGGGTTCCGGCGACCGCTCGGAACGCATCCGCACCTACAATTATCCGCAGGGCCGGGTGACGGACCACCGCATCAACCTGACCCTGTACAAGCTGGATGAGATCCTCGAGGGCGGCCTCGACCAGGTCGTGGATCCTTTAATAAATGAGTACCAGGCCGACAAACTGGCCGCGCTGAACGATTAAACTGCATCGATACCCTTGGAACCTGGGGAGGGCCGAACATGCACATAATCATTGGGTTGCTGGGATCGCTCGTGACGATCTTCTACCTGCTGGACCGCCTGGGAGTGGATATCGGCGGTCTGAATCCTTTCTATTGGTACCGCCGACGCGCGTTTGCGAAGAAATTCGGCGCCGATCCCATTTACTCGATCGAAGACCCGCTCCACATCGCGTCCCTGCTCGTTATCGGCGTCGCGAAACTGGAAGGCGACCTGACGGCCGAGCAGAAGCGCGTTGCGCGGGAACAGTTCGAGTCGAGCTTTTCGATGGACGCCAGGGCCTCGTCCGACTTGTTTGGCTCCGCCGCCCACCTGCTGGCCGCGCCGCAGCTGATCAGCGACCAGCTCGAGAAACTCGTCGTCAGGAACAAGGGCACCTTCTCCGCGGCGCAGGCCGCGTCCATTGTCGAGATGATGGGCTGCGTTGCGGCCGCCGAGGGCCAGCCTTCCGATGCACAGCGCCAGTTCATCGGTGCCGTGCAGTCCTGGCTCGCCGTCCCGCAACCCGTCGAGGGAACCTGGGCCTGACCATGGAAGTTCGCTCCAGCAAGAGTTACGGCGTGGCCGTCTGCCTTTCAGCGGTGTTCGGCGTGCTGGGTATTCAGCACTTCTACCTCGAGCGCTGGCTGGAGGCATTCATCGATTTTGGACTGGCTATCGCAACGATCGTGCTATTCCTGTCGGGCGAGCCTCTCTGGGGTCTGCTGGTTGCGGCGGTCGATGCCATCCACACGTTCATCGTCACCATCATGCTGTTGACCGGTTCGTTCCGGGACGGTCACGGCAAACTGGTTTGTTACCCGGGTCAGAGAATCAACGAGGAGATACTTCATGAGTAGTGATACCAGCATCAAGGGCTTCGTCCCGACAGTACTGCTGTGCTTTTTCTTTGGTGTGTTCGGCGTGCACCGTTTTTACGTCGGCAAAATCGGCACCGGAGTACTGCAGCTCGTCACCCTGGGCGGCCTGGGTATCTGGGCGCTCGTCGATTTCATCATGATCATCGTGGGCTCATTCACCGACAAGCAGGGCAAGTTCATCAAACCCGGAAATTAGTAGACGGCACCGCTGTCGTAGATGTTATGCCTGGCACCCGCCGGGCTTGTCGTGCAGTTGTCGTCATCCGAGGTTTCAGGAACGACGTTGTCGACATCGATGCACGCCGCGAGGAACAGCGGCGGGTCTCCCGCTCCTTCGGGTATTTCGAAAGGAATCTCCAGGCTCTCATCGCTTTCGCGTGGCTTTAACCCGCGCAACTCGCGTTCGCCGATGACCAACGCCGTTGCGACATCGACCGGCGACGCGTTTGAAATGTAATACCGCACCTGCGTCGGCGCGGAGATATTTTCGCCGACGTTCGTAGCCAGGTCGGAGAGATAGATAGTGTCGCCCTCGCCAGCCAGGATCACGGGTGGAATAAAGGCCTGTATCACGAGGTTGGGCAATCCCCAGTAGTCCTCAGCTTCCTCCGTCACCGGCTGCACAGGCGCCTCGGCACAGGAACAGAGCACGGCCGCGGCGAGGCTGCCGCCTATAATCCGCAGCGTCTCTCGCGCCCTCAACGGGCAAGCGCCTGGTCGAGGTCGGCAATAAGGTCGTCGACGGCTTCGATACCGATGGAGAGTCGAATCAGCGTGTCGCTGATGCCGAGCTTGGCACGCTCTTCGGCAGGCACACTGGCGTGCGTCATGATCGCCGGATGGTCCACAAGACTCTCGACACCACCCAGGCTCTCGGCCAGCGCGAACACTCGGCAACGCTCAAGGAATGAGCGCGCATTGTCGAGATTGCCTTTTATAAAGAACGTCACGATACCGCCAAAGCCGGGCATTTGCCGTTGCGCAAGTTCGTGCTGCGGGTGTGAGGGCAAACCCGGGTAGAGCACGCTTGCCACGCGCTCATGCTGTTCGAGCCACGCGGCGATTTTCATTGCGCTCGCACAGTGGCGCTCCATGCGAACGTCCAGGGTCTTCACACCACGCAGCGCGAGGAAACTGTCGAACGGCCCTGCAACAGAACCGATGGAGTTCTGTAGGTACGCAAGGCGCCTGGCAAGTTCGCCATCGCTGACAACGACAATGCCGCCGACCATGTCCGAGTGGCCGTTGATGAACTTGGTCGCCGAGTGCATGACGATATCCGCACCGAGTTCAAGCGGTCGCTGCAGGTACGGCGTCGCGAACGTATTGTCGACGACGACCAGCGCACCGCGCCGCTTCGCCAGCGTCGCGATCGCCTTCAGGTCCACAAGCTTGAGCAGCGGATTGGTCGGCGATTCGATCCAGACCATCGCGGTGTCATCTCGCATCGCCGCTTCGGCGGCGTCAGGATCACTCAGGTCTGCATAACTGAAAGCCAGTCCCGCACTGCGTTCGCGCACGCCCGAGAACAGGCGGCGTGTACCGCCGTACAGGTCGTCCATTGCCAGGATATGGCTGCCGCTGTCCACGAGTTCGAGAATCGTGCCGGTGGCGGCCATGCCCGAGGCAAACGCGAACCCGTGACTGCCTGACTCGAGGTCGGCGACGCAACGTTCGTAGGCCATACGCGTCGGGTTCTGTGTCCGCGAGTACTCGTAGCCCTTGTGCACGCCCGGGCTTTCCTGCACGTACGTCGATGTCGCGTAGATCGGCGGCATGATGGCGCCCGTCGTGGGATCGGGACTCTGGCCTGCGTGAATCGTGCGCGTCGCAAATTTTTTCTTGTCTTTCATTCGTCGTCCTACATCTGCCGCCGCAGGTAATTGAGTACGTCGGAGCGCGTAATCAGCCCCTGGAAGTCATCGCCGTCCATGATGGCAGCATAGGGCTGCACGCGCAGCATCGCGACGAGGTTGTTGAGGCTCTCCGACTTGTCGAGCTTGATAAAAGCCGATTCCATTGCCTGTTCAACCGGCGCCGTCATCAGGTCGGGATGGCCGTAGACGAACTGGATGATGGCGTCTTCCGTCACGATGCCGACCAGCCGGCCGTCGTGCATGACCGGCAGCTGGGAGAACCCGGCATTGCGCAAGCGATTGTGCGCCGTCGTCAGGATGTCGGTCGGCCCGACGGTCGTCGTCGCGCGCTCACCGTGCGGGCGGCCGATCAGGTCGCGCAGATCGCCACAATGCTCGCGCTCGATAAAGCCCTGGTCTTCCATCCAGAAATCGTTGTAGAGCTTGGAGAGATACTTGTTGCCGGTGTCGCAGGCGAACGTCACGACGCGCTTCGGCGCGGTCTGTTCGCGGCAATATCTCAGTGCCGCGGCCAACAGCGTGCCCGACGATGAACCCGCCAGCACGCCTTCCTTGCGCAGCAGCTCGCGTGCGACTGCGAACGACTCGGCGTCACTGATCGCAAAGGCCTTGACCACCTTGTCGAAGTCCGCGATGTCCGGAATGAAGTCCTCGCCGATGCCTTCGACCAGCCAGCTGCCGCCTTCGCCGATGACACCCTCGTTGATGTAGTCCGTCAGGATCGAACCCTCCGGGTCCGCGAGAACCATGTCGACGTGCGGTGCATGCTCCTTCAGGAACTTGCCGATACCGGAGACCGTGCCACTCGAGCCGACACCCAGCACGATCGCATCGAGGTCGCCGCCCATTTGTTCGAGAATCTCTGGGGCCGTCCCGGTTTCGTGGGCCAGCGGGTTGTCGGGATTGCCGAACTGGTTGATGAAGTACGCGCCGCGTTCTTCGGCAACTCGCTTGCCAAGGTCCTGGTAATACTCCGGGTGCCCGCGCCCGACGTCGGAACGCGTCAGGATGACTTCCGCGCCCATGGCGCGAAGATTGAAGATTTTTTCCTGGCTCATCTTGTCGGGCAGGACGATGACGAGCCGGTAGTCTTTTTGTGCCGCGACCAGCGCGAGACCGAGGCCCGTGTTGCCCGCGGTCGCTTCGACGATCGTGTCGCCGGGCCTGATGTCCCCGCGTTTCTCGGCCTCCTCGATCATGGAGATTCCGATACGGTCCTTGATCGAGCCACCGGGATTCATCAGCTCCAGTTTCAGGAACAGGCGGCAGGGACCCGTGTCAAGATGCGTCACCTCGAGCATCGGCGTTTGGCCTACCATGTCGAGGATGTTGGAATACACGTTCATGGGCAAAGAAGTTACATTGGTAAGTTTCGGCGAGTGTACGCGATCATGAGACTCGATGCCGCTATTGCGGACGCCACGGAGCGCCTGTCGCAGGTGAGTGAATCGCCGCGGCTGGACGCCGAGATCCTTTTGTGCCGGACAATCGACATGCCGCGCAGCTACCTGTTCGCACACCCCGAAGACGAACTCGACGAGCTGACCGCCGAGCGCTTTGTCGCCGTACTCGAGCGGCGCCTTGGCGGTGAACCCATGGCCTACATCACGGGTACCCGGGAGTTCTGGTCCCATGAGCTGCTGGTCAGTCCCGCGACCCTCGTGCCGCGCCCCGAGACGGAACTGCTGGTCGACCTCGCGCTGCGCGAGATCCCGCGTAAAGCCGAATGGCAGGTGCTCGATCTTGGCACGGGCAGTGGCGCGATCGCGATCGCCATCGCGGGTGAGCGCCGCCTCTGCCAGGTTACGGCCGTCGACATCAGCGAAGGCGCACTGGCGATCGCCCGTGAAAACGTGCGCGAGCTGGCGCCTGGGAATATCGAGCTCCTGCACGGCAGCTGGACGGCACCGGTCCGGGGGCGGAAATTCAATGTCGTCGTTGCCAACCCACCGTACGTGCGCAGCGACGACGAGGCCCTGCTGCATCTGCAGCATGAACCGCTGGCGGCCCTGGCCGCGGGCAAGGACGGGCTCGACGCGATCCGCGTACTCGCGGCCGAATGCGGTGCCATTCTCGCCGACGACGGCGTACTCCTGATCGAGCATGGCGCGGAACAACCGGCCGCCGTGGCCGAGCTGCTGCAGGCGCACGGTTGGACGGATATTTGCTGCCATAATGACCTCGCCGGGCTGCCGCGCGTGACAGTAGCGCGCCGGGGTGGTAAATAACGGCCCTCATTCACGCTTGCGAGACATCATGATCACGATCAAGACCAACCACGGCGACATTGGCGTCGAACTCTTCGACGACAAAGCCCCGATTACCTGCGAGAACTTTCGCCAGTACATCGCCGACGGCCACTACGCCGGCACCATTTTCCACCGCGTCATTCCGAACTTCATGATCCAGGGAGGCGGCATGGACGCGAGCATGGCCTCGAAAACGACTCGCGACCCGATCAAGAACGAAGCCGATAACGGCGAATCGAATGTCCGCGGCACACTCGCAATGGCCCGCACCGGTGTCGTCGACAGTGCGACGTCACAATTCTTTATCAACCTGCGTGACAACGATTTCCTGAATCACGGAACGCGCGATTTCGGCTACGCCGTGTTCGGCAAAGTCAGCACCGGCATGGACGTGGTGGATGCCATCGGCGGCGTGCCGACGGGCAACCAGGGCGGGCACCAGGATGTGCCGGTCGAGGCCGTCGAGATCATCGAAGTCACGATCGACGAATGACCCGCGACGCCCGTCACCTCGCACTACCGCAGGTTGGTGCGGACGGGCAGCAACGCATTGCCGCCGGCAGTGTCCTGCTAATCGGCGTCGGCGGTATCGGCTGCGCGGCTGCGGCTTACCTGGCATCGAGCGGCGTGGGACACATCACGGTGTGCGACTTCGACACCGTCGACGAGACCAACCTCGGCCGCCAGGTCCTGTACGCAAAGGGACATATCGGCGAGCTCAAGGCCGAGGTGGCTGCGTCGAGGCTGCGCAAGATCAACCCGCACATCGAGGTTACCGCTGTCAGCGAACGCCTGACCGGCGGGGCGCTGGCAGCGGCCGTCGTTGCCGCCGACGTGGTGCTCGACGGCAGCGACAACTTCCCGACTCGCTTCGCGGTCAACGACGCCTGCGTTACCGCGTCCCGCCGCCTCGTGTCGGGTTCGGCGATTCGTCTCGAAGGCCAGCTTGCCGTGTTCGGCCCGGACTACGCAGACTCGCCCTGCTACCGCTGCCTTTACGTCGATGCCGATGAATCCCTCGGCGACTGCGCCGGCAACGGCGTTCTTGCGCCGGTGCCGGGCGTCATCGGCACGCTAATGGCGGTCGAGTGTCTCAAGTACCTCGCGGGCATCGCGCCGCCGGCACCCCTGCTCAGGCTCTACGACGGCATGGCCAGCGAGTTTCGCCACCTGGGTGTCAGTAAGCGAGCGGACTGTCCGGCATGCGGGTGACGGCAATCGGTCTCGTCGAAGCGGCAGCGGTCGTGACGATCGCGTTCTCGGTGGTGACCGTGCTGCCCATCGACCAGTTCTTCGTACAGCTCTTCACGCATTTCAGGTTGCAGTACCTGGGCATCTCGCTGTTGTTACTCGCCGTCTTCCTGAGGCTGCAGAAGCCCTGGTTCATCGGCGGCATCGCCGTGGCGGTGGTTGTCAACGGCATCGCCGTTCTGCCCTGGTATTTCGGCAAGGACGCTCCGGGCGCGGGCACGCCGCTGAAGGTGCTGCATGCGAATGTACTGTCCGGCAATACCGAGTACGAACGCCTGTTCGCACTCCTTGCCGCCGAGCAACCCGACGTTGTCATGCTGCAGGAGATTACACCCGACTGGCTGGTCGCACTGGATGGACTACGCGCCGACTATCCGTACTCCTACGCCGAAGCGCGCGATGGCAACTTCGGTATCGCGTTGTTCTCGCGGTTGCCGATGACGTCGGTCAGTCACTTCGACAGCCCACCCAGGGGCCACCCGACCATCGTGGCATCGATTGAAATCGGCGAGCAGATCGTACGTGTCATCGGCACTCACGCGATGATCCCGGTCAGTGGCAACTTCTACGAGGCACGTAACACGCAGCTCAGGGACATCGCCGAACGCCTCGGCAGGCAGACCGGGCCCAGGCTGTTGATTGGCGACCTGAACCTGAGTCAGTGGGACATCAATTACCGCATGCTGGAGCAGGTGTCCGGGTTGCGGAACGCGAGGCAGGGCTTTGGCGTTGTGCCTACGTGGCCGACATTCATGCCACCTGCGATGATCCCGATCGACCACGTACTGGTGTCCGATTCCGTCGCGGTGACCGACATCTACAGCGGACCCCGGATCGGTTCGGACCATCTGCCACTGGTCGTTACGCTCAGTCTGTGACGACCAGCGGCAGGTCCGATTTCCATCATTTGTTCTTCTGGCGGATCTGAAAACGCTTGATCTGGGACTGGTCGTTAACCGCGCAGGCGGCCGCGTACTCGCGAATGACCGTGTCGCCGTCCTCGCCGTATACGAGCGTCTGAATTCTCAGCTTGTGCCCCGAAACCCGGCGATCCTCCGTCTGCACGTTGTAGACAACATTGGCGGCATCCGAAAAATCGGCGTGGCTCGCCACCTCGGCAACGCAGGTGTCAATGCTGCTCTGCGGCGCTTCTGACGTGAAGCCGGGTACGGCGAAGGCGACATTGGCGGCAAACAAGCCGAGCAGTGTCAGCGCGATAGCAATTTTGCGGTTCATCATGGTCTTGTCCTCTGGTTTTGTTTTCAGAATGTTCATTCTGTTTAGTGGAAAAAAAATGCATCTCGTGATGCCGGGTATTTCAGAACAACTGTTCTGTTTTAAGCAAAAAAAGTCAGCTCCTGGCACCGGGACGCAATGCATCCAGTGTGCTGTCGACGATGCCGTCCAGGGTCGACTTCGGAAACCCGGTTCGCCCAAGCACGGCGAGCCCGAACATGGAACTCGTCAGCAATTCGCCGGCTGCGTCGACATCGACGTCGCTGGCCACTTCACCCCTGCCCTTCGCCGAGTCGAGGCCGATGGCGAAGGCCTTCGACATGCGCTTCATGAAGCGCTGCAGGACGCCGCGCAGTTCTTCGTCCTGCGGGGCCAGTTCCATGGCAGTGTGGATGAACAAGCAGCCCTTGTTTTCCTCCGCGCAACACATGTCCGCGACCCTCTCATCGAAGATCCGGCGAATGTGATCCAGTGAGGCTCCCGGCTCCAGCAAGCGCAGGAAGGACTGCTTGCCCATGCCTTCTGCGTACTGCTCGAGCGCCTGCTCGAACAGCTCTCGTTTGTTGCCAAATGTGCCATAGAGCCCGTAGCGGCTCACGCCGGTGGTCCGCACGATGTCCTCCATCGAGGTCTCGGAGTACCCCTTGGAAGCAAAGAGATCCACCACTTGCCCGAGGGCTGTGGTTGGATCGAAGGTGCGGGCTCTATTCATGACGAAACAGAATAGTCATTCTGTTTCGTAAAGTCAAGCGCTCCTCTAGCGTAGCGACAACTTCAGAACGATGGGTCCGGAAAGCCCGTCCGGGAGCTGGTTTTCGGCATCGAAGCGGTTCCAGTGGCTGTTGGCCACGAAATAGAAGTCATCGCCGACGACGACACCGAGGGTCGGCTCGTCGAACTGGGGCAGGTTCGCTGCGAGGGTCCGCCCCGCCTCTATGCGGAGACCGTCGTCGCTGAGCCGCAACGCGACGACGCGATGCGGCCGAATGCCGTTCTGTATCGCGATCAGCTCGTTGTTGTAGCGGTAGAGGCCGTCGATCCCGTAGTCGCTGAGCGAGTCCGGAACCTCGAGCTTCACCCTCGAGCCGTCCGCCAGCGAGATGCGCGACAGCCCGCCGACATAATCCGCGACGTACAGGAAGCCCCCCGATTCGTCGAGCACCAGGCCCTGGGGTGAACCCAGCTCGCCCGGGGCAACGATCGCCGCGAAGGCGCGGGTATCGATGTCGAAGGCGTAGACCGCGCCCGAGAGACTGTCCGTCGTAAATATCGTGTCGCCGTTGATGACGAGGTCACCCAGGAGCTGCGCATCGGCCAGCGGCGGCAGGACGGCGGCAACGGTGACCTCACCCGTCTGTGTAGCGACGCGGAACAGCCCGGTCTTGCCTTCGTCTTCTCCGACATCGGCCAGTTGCGCGACAGCGGCGCTGGCGAACCAGAGCCCGCCATCGCCGTGGAACCGCATGCCGAAGACGCTCCAATGCCCGGCGCGATCACTGACGACCTGCGGCTCGTCGGCAACTCGAACGAGCTGGCCCGTGTGAATGCTGCCGAGGTACGCGGTACCGTCAGGGGCAAATGCAACGCCCTCCGGTACAAAGCGATCTATGTCCAGGCGGACGGCAATCTCCGCCTGGCCAATCGGCTCGTACAGGTCTTCGACACGCTGTTGAAAGCTGTTCCAGCCGGGTAACGCTCGCAGTGCGGCAAACTCGTCCATCCCGGCAACACCGAAGTCTATGCCGCGGTCGAGGAGGCGGTTGAGCGTCGCGAGTGATGCCGTTGCGTCGCCGCTCAGCGCTTCCGCCAGCGCGAGGTTGAACAATGCGCCGGGATATCCCGGCCGTGCGTCCAGTGATTTCCCTGCCGCGGCAACCATGGCGTTGTAGTCCTGCGCCTGGTAAGCGGCAACAAGCTCTGCCCTGGCGTCAGCGTAGTCATCGGCGTGCGTACCCGCTGCGGCCAGCAGGAGTGCAAGGAAACCCGCGGCAAACCATTTGGTATGAAGTTTCGTCACTCGCGCGCCTCTTGTTTTCGCCTGGCGCCATGATACAGCACGTCCCTCGCGCAGAGCGTGCGTTGCGCGTCGGCCGATCCGGGCATATGCTCGACGCGACCATCCGGCGAAAACCGACAACCAGGAGCCGAGCAATGCGATCCGCCCTCAAAGCCGTCATTCTTGCGGCCAGTCTTGCGCTCACGAGTCCGCTTATTCTTGCCGATGACTGCGTTGACTGTCACCGCGATGCAACGCCGAATGTCGTGAACGACTGGCAGATCAGCAGGCACCATACAGAGAATGTCGATTGCCGCGACTGCCACAAGGGACGGCACGCATCCGCCGACGATGTGGACCAGCTCAGGACGGTAACGGCCGAGACCTGCGCGAAGTGCCATGAAGAACGCTTTGAGCAGTTCTCGAAAGGCAAGCACGCGCTGGCCTGGGCCGCGGTTGAGGCCATGCCGACGACGCATGCCTTGCCGATGGCGCTGTCGCACGGCATGAAAGGCTGTGGCGGCTGCCACAAGCTGGGCCTCAAGGACGAGGAAACCGTCGCACAACTCAAGGCCGAAGGCAGCATGTTCGGCCACGCATCCTGCGATGCCTGCCATACGCGGCATACGTTCTCCGTCGTCGAGGCGCAGCAGCCCCAGGCCTGCCAGACCTGCCACATGGGCTTCGATCATCCGCAGTGGGAAATGTGGTCCTCATCGAAGCACGGCGTGCGTTACCTCCTCGCCCAGAACGGGACGCTACCGGCCGACACACCGGCACCGACCTGCCAGGATTGCCACATGGTCGATGGCGACCACGAGGTCCGCACCGCCTGGGGTTTCCTCGCCGTACGCCTGCCCTTGGCCGATGACGAGCAATGGGCCGCCGACCAGGTCACTATCCTGCAGGCACTGGGTGTCCTCGATCCGGACGGCAACCCGACGCCACGGCTCGATATCGTCAAGGCCGCCGATGTTGCCCGGCTGACGCAGGAAGACTTCGATCGCGAACGCAACAAGATGATCGCGGTTTGCGAGGACTGTCATTCGAGGAATTTCGCCCGCGGCGAACTCGCGAAGGCGGACGACCTGATCCGCGAAGCGGATCACCTGCTCGCCGCGGCCATTCGTGAGATTGCGTCACTGTACGAAGACGGGATACTCGAGCAGCCGGAGGAATACGCTCACCCGTTCC
Organism: uncultured Chromatiales bacterium; assembly: GCA_965368465.1. GTDB lineage: Bacteria > Pseudomonadota > Gammaproteobacteria > Steroidobacterales > Woeseiaceae > UBA1847. The sequence continues at coordinate 255,313 of CBDUMZ010000001.1, read as the reverse complement.
CGGACCTGCTGACATTCCACGACGCGCCGACATCGATCGAGCAGACCCTGTTCGAAATGCACCTGAAGCATCGTATGCGCGCGTTCCAGGGTGCGTTCCACGCGAACCCGGACTATGCGCTGTGGTACGGCTGGAGCGAGATGGTGCGTGACCTGCAGAGCATCAGGGAAAAAGCAGAGGAACTGCGGCGCCACGCCGAGCACCACCCGGAATAGCGCCGACGCATTTCCCGGACGTCAGGCGACCGCGGCGGCGTCCGGATCGTAGCCGAGATTCGGCGCCAGCCATCTCTGTGCCTCGGCGACACTCATTCCTTTACGCTCCGCGTAGGATGCGACCTGGTCGCGATCGATCTTGCCGACTGCAAAGTACTTCGCATCCGGGTGCGAGAAATAAAATCCGCTGACCGCAGCCGTCGGGTACATGGCAAACGAGTCCGTCAGCCGGAGCCCGATGCTGGCCTCGACGTCGAGCAGCTCCCAAAGCTTCGCCTTCTCGGTATGGTCCGGGCAGGCCGGGTAGCCCGGTGCCGGGCGAATGCCCCGATAGGCCTCGGCGATCAACTCCTTGTTCGACAGCGTTTCGTCGGCCGCATAGCCCCAGAACTCGCGGCGTGTGCGCAGGTGCATGTACTCGGCCAGTGCTTCGGCCAGCCGGTCCGCCAGGGCCTTGAGGACAATGGCGCTGTAGTCGTCGTGATCCTTCTCGAAGCGCTCGACATGCTCCTCGATACCGATCCCCGCGGTTACGGCGAAGGCGCCGATGTAGTCGGCATGACCGTTACCGGCCGGCGCAACATAGTCCGCGAGACACGCCTGTGGATGACCGTCGGCCTTGGCTTGTTGCTGCCGCAGGTGAACGAGCCGATGCAGCACGTTGGCCCTGTCTTCATCGGCGAAGACCAGCACGTCGTCGTGACCGTCGGTATTCGCGGGATGGAAGCCGAGCACGGCACGTGCCGTGAGCCATTTTTCGTCGACGATCCGGTCCAGCATCGCGGTCGCATCGTTGAACAGCGAGGTCGCGGCTTCGCCAACCGTCGCATCGTCCAGGATCTGCGGGAACTTCCCGTGGAACTCCCACGCATTGAAGAACGGCATCCAGTCGATGTAATCGCGCAACACGTTCAGGTCGATGTCGTCGAACACGCGGTTGCCTGTAAAGACCGGCGCCGGCGCCGTGTAGGCAGACCAGTTGATTTCGTGCTTGCGTTGCCGGGCCTGGGCCAGTGAGAGCTGCGGCTTGAGGCGCTTCTTGTTGGCATGCTGGTCGCGGCGCCGCGCGTTGTCCTTGCGAGTCCTGGTCACGATCTCGTCGCGCGTACCCGGTTCGATCAGCGCCTGGGCCACGCCCACCGAGCGCGAGGCATCCTTGACGTAGATCACGGGCCCTTTGTATTGCGGCTCGATCTTCACAGCGGTGTGTGCAGGCGACGTGGTCGCGCCGCCGATAAGCAGGGGTAATTCGTAGTTGAGTCGTTGCATCTCACTGGCGACATGCACCATCTCGTCGAGCGATGGCGTGATCAGGCCGGACAGGCCGATGATGTCGGCACCCTCGCGTTTCGCGGCTTCCAGGATCTTGTCGCAGGAGACCATGACGCCGAGGTCAACGACCTCGAAGTTGTTGCACTGCAGGACGACGCCAACGATGTTCTTGCCGATGTCGTGCACGTCGCCCTTGACAGTTGCCAGTACGATCTTGCCGTTCGAGCTCATCTTGCCGTCTTTCTCCTGCTCGATGAACGGTATCAGGTGTCCCACGGCTTTCTTCATGACGCGTGCGGACTTCACGACCTGCGGCAGGAACATCTTGCCCGCCCCGAACAGGTCCCCGACCACGTTCATGCCGGCCATGAGCGGGCCTTCGATGACATCGAGCGGCCGGGTCGTGGCTTGCCGGGCTTCCTCGGTGTCTTCGATGACGAACTCGTCGACGCCGTTCACGAGCGCGTATTGCAGGCGTTTGGAGACGTCTTCTTCGCGCCATGACAGGTCTGCGCCCTTCGCCGCAGCGCCGCTCTTCTGGTCCTTGTACTGCTCGGCAACCGTGAGCAGGTTCTCGGTCGCCTCGGGCGTGCGATTGAGGACGACATCCTCTACGGCATCGCGCAGCACGGCCGGCAGGTCCTCGTAAATCGCAAGCTGCCCCGCATTGACGATACCCATGTCCATGCCCGCGCGAATCGCGTGGTAGAGGAATACCGAGTGAATCGCCTCGCGCACGACGTTGTTGCCACGAAACGAGAAAGACACGTTGCTGACGCCACCGCTAACCAGCGCGTGCGGCAGTGTTGCCTTGATCTGCCGCGTCGCCTCGATGAAGTCGAGCCCGTAATTCGAATGCTCTTCTATGCCCGTCGCGACGGCGAAGATATTCGGATCGAAAATAATGTCCGCCGGATCGAAGCCGACCTTTTCTGTGAGCACGTCGTACGAACGTTTGCAGATATTCACCTTGCGCTCGATCGTATCGGCCTGGCCCTGTTCGTCGAAGGCCATGATGATGACGGCGGCACCGTAGTCGCGACACAACTCAGCCTGCGCGATAAACGCTTCTTCGCCTTCCTTGAGGCTGATCGAATTGACGATTGCCTTGCCCTGCACGCACTTGAGACCCGCTTCGATGACGGTCCACTTGGACGAGTCGATCATGATCGGCAGGCGCGCGACGTCCGGTTCCGAGGCGATCAGGTTCAGGAAGGTCACCATGGCCTTTTCCGAATCGAGCATGCCTTCGTCCATGTTGACGTCGATGATCTGCGCACCGTTGTCGACCTGCTGCCGTGCGACGGCGACCGCGGCGCTGTAGTCGTCCGCTTCGATGAGTCGCCTGAAGACCGCGGAGCCCGTGACGTTGCAGCGTTCGCCGACATTGGCGAACAGGTCGTCCGGACCGATGTTGAATGGTTCGAGGCCTGCGAGACGGCAGCGAACCGGGATTTTTGGGACCTGCCGCGGCGCGCAGTTCTTTACCGCCTTGCCAAGCGCCCGAATATGCTCGGGGCGCGTGCCGCAGCAGCCGCCGACCAGGTTGACGAGACCGCTCTCGGCAAATTCGCCGACGACGGCAGCCATCTCTTCCGCCGTCTCGTCATATTCGCCGAACTCGTTCGGCAGCCCGGCGTTGGGATAGGCACTGACGCGCGTATCGGCAACCCGGGATAGCTCGACGATATAGGGGCGCAGCTCGCTGGCGCCGAGCGCACAGTTGAGACCGATCATGAACGGCTTGATATGACGAACCGAGTTCCAGAACGCTTCCGTCGTCTGGCCGGATAGCGTGCGTCCCGACGCATCGGTAATCGTCCCGGAGATCATCACGGGAAGTTCAATCTGTGCCGCACGGAACGCGCGCTTGACGCCGACAATGGCGGCTTTCGCATTCAACGTATCGAAAATCGTCTCGATGAGCAGGAAGTCGACCCCACCATCGATCAGCGCAAGCGCGGACGCTTCGTAGGTGTCGGCCAGCTGGTCGAACGTGATGTTACGAAAACCCGGGTCGTTGACATCCGGTGAGATAGACGCCGTGCGGTTGGTCGGGCCGAGTGCACCCGCCACATAGCGGGGCGTACCCGTCTTTGCGGCGAACGCATCGGCGCATTCTCTTGCCAGTCTTGCAGACGCCGTATTGAGCTCGGTGACGAGCGACTCCATACCGTAGTCGGCCATCGATGGCGCGTTCGAGTTGAACGTGTTCGTCTCGATGATATCGGCGCCGGCGTCGAGAAACGCGTTGTGAATTTCGCGAATCACGTCGGGCCGCGTGATCGACAACAGGTCGTTGTTGCCCTTCAGGTCCTGCGGCCAGTCGGCAAAGCGATCACCGCGGTAGTCATCCTCGGTCAGGCCGTAGCCCTGGATCATTGTCCCCATCGCTCCGTCAAGGAGCAGAATTCGCCGGTCGAGCGAATGCAGGAGCGTCTTTATTCTTGCGTTTCGTTCCATGATGTTTTCTCAAGCCTCTGTATGAGGCGGGCGCACACCGAGGGCATGGCAGATGGCAAATGCCAGCTCCGACCGGTTGAGTGTGTAAAAGTGAAATTCGGAAATGCCTTCCGCCTGCAACCGGCGTACCTGGTCGATTGCTACACTCGCGGCAATCATCTGGCGCGTCTCGGCGTCGTCCTCGAGTCCGTCAAACCACTGGCGCAACCAGTTTGGCACCGACGCCCCGCACGCGGCGGCGAAGCGTTCGAGTTGCGGGAAACGCGTGATCGGCAGAATGCCGGGGACGATCGGCGCATCGATGCCGGCCGCCGCGCAGCGGTCGCGAAAATCCAGGAACACATCGGTATCGAAAAAGAACTGCGTAATCGCGCGCGTCGCGCCGGCGTCGAGCTTGCGCTTCAGGTTATCAAGGTCGAAGTCCGCATCCGGCGCCTCCGGGTGCACTTCGGGATAGGCGGCCACCGATATCTCGAAGTCAGCCACCTTCTTCAGGCCCTCGACAAGGTCGGACGCGTAGGCGTAGCCGTCCGGGTGCGGTGTGTAGTGCTCGACATCCTTGGGCGCATCGCCTCGCAGGGCCACGAGGTGGCGAACACCCATGTCCCAGTACTCGCGCGCGATGTCGTCGATCTCGCCCCGGCTTGCACCGATACAGGTCAGATGCGGTGCGGCACGCAGCCTGGTCTCATTCATAATGCGCTGGACGGCATTGTGCGTACGTTCACGGGTCGAACCGTCCGCGCCGTACGTCACGGACACGAAACTGGGCTCTAGCCCGGCCAGGCGATCGATCGACTGCCACATCGTTGCCTCCATCTTCTCCGTGTTGGGCGGGAAGAACTCGAACGACACAGCCGGCTTGTTTTCAAATTTAATATTCATGCGGTTACCACGCCGAGCAACCAGCCCGGGTTCTTGTCAGGGACTGACCTCGGCTGCGCAAGACGCAGCCCTGTCTGCGCGGCCCAGTCAGCGAAGTCGGATTTGATCTGCCTGGCCGTGCGCCTGCCGGTTGCCGACAGGAGCAGCAGTCTCCCGCCGGCTCTTAGCAGGCGTGCTGCCTCCCTGATCGCAGCGGTCGGCCGTTCAGCCTCGGTCAGTACGCCATCGAGAATGATCGTGTCGAACTCCTCGTCAGCAAACGGCAGCGCGTACATGTCGCCATGCCGTAACGAACAATTGGGCGAGCCGGCAAGCAACAGCTCTGCACGCGCAAGCCGGCGCGCATCCGAATCGATGTCGACACCGACGACGCGCTGCGCACGCGACGCGAGTAACTTGAGAATGCGGCCCTGCCCGCAGCCGATGTCGAGCAGGTCGCCGAGCGGCGTCGCCACGGTGAGCTCGACGAGCGCCTTGTGCAGCAGGCGCTCGTCGCCGGATTCAACAAGCGGTGCGGGGTTATCCACGGCGCGCAGCGTGCGCAGCTTCTCCACGTCTTTTTGAAAAACGGGCTCGTCGTCAGGCAGCAGCGCGAGCAGCCGCCGGCGGGCCGGCGCACCTCCCCCGTTGGACGGCACCCGGTAGAAAACGAAGTGACCGTCCCGAAAACGCTCGAGCAGGCCTTCCGCAATCAGTTGTTTGAGGTGCTGCGAGACACGCGGCTGGCTGAGCCCCGTGACCTGCGTCAGCTCCGACACGCTGCACTCGGCCACGCCGCACAAAGCGAGCACGCGCATCCGCACCGGATCCGCGAGGGCCTTGAGCTGGTTGAGCAACTGCGTCGTCGAGGCTTTCATATAAAAATATAACGATTCTTTTATATTTAAGGCCGGACAGTATAGCAGCGATGGGAAGGCGGGTACCAGCTAGTGCATGGAATCGGGCGCCGGGACGACATTCGTGGCAAACAGCCGCTCCACATCGACGGCATCGAAATGCCGGCGCTCGCCGCAATACTCGCAGACAACCTCGATACGCCCCTGCTCGGCCAGGGTGGCACGAGCCTCGTCCTCGCCGAGCATCTGCAGGACGTCCTCGGTCTTGCGGGCCGAGCAGCGGCACTGGAACCGCACGGGACGGGGCTCGTAGACCCGAACATCGTCTTCCGCGAACAGCTTGCCGATGAGCGGCAGGCCGGCTTCGCCGGCGAAGTCCGTGAACGACAGGGTTTCGATCAGGAAATGCAGGCGGCGCCAGTCGTCCTCGTCAAGCGGCTGGCCCGGGACCTGCTGCAACAACAGGCCCGCCGCGAACGTGTCGTTCGCCAGCAACGCCACGTGGCTCGGGACCTGCACCGAGTGCGCGAAATAATGTTCCAGGCTCGCCGCCAGCGAGGTCTCGTCGATGGCCACGATGCCCTGGTAGGGGCGTTCCCCGGCATCCACGGTCACGGCGCAGCGGGCTCCCCGGGTGAGCTCCGCGAAGTCCTTCGCGGCCGACCCCGTCTCGATGGCCGCCATGCCGCGCAGGTCGAGGTCACTCGTGCATTGCATGACGAGCATCTGCAAGGCGCCGGAGCCCTGGATCTGCAGGGTGATGGTGCCGTCGAACTTGAGGCTCTGGGCGATAAGACCGGTCGCCGCGGCAGCATGGCCCAGGGTCTCGGTAACGAGGACATCGTACCGGTGATCGCGCAGCATGCGCTGCCACGTGTTCGACAGGTGAATGAGCGCGCCCCGTACGGGAAGCGCCTCGAACCCGAAGGGAATGACGCTGTCCGCGGACATGTCAGCCGGCGAGCTTGGCTTTCAGGATCTGGTTGACCTGCCCCGGGTTCGCCTGGCCCCGGGTCTCTTTCATGACCTGGCCAACGAAGAAGCCCATGAGCTTGTCCTTGCCCGACCGGTACTCGGCGACCTGGCCCGGATTGGCCGCGATCACCTTGTCGACAACGGCCTCGATCGCGGAGCTGTCCGTGATCTGCCTGAGACCCTTTGCCTCGATGACCTCGTCGGCGGATCCGTCGCCCGCCCACATGGCCTCAAACACCTGCTTCGCGATCTTGCCCGAGATCGTATTGTCGTGAACGCGCGTCAACAGGCCGGCAAGCTCGTCCGCCGAGACCTTGCTCTCGCCGATCTCGAGACCGTCCTTGTTCAGCGCACCCGACAGGTCGCCAACAACCCAGTTTGCGACGAGTTGTGCGCTGGCCTCGGTCTTCGCAGCCGCGGCTTCGAAGTAATCCGCAACCGGCCGCGAGGCGGTAAGAATGGCCGCATCGTCCTTCTTGACGTCGTACTCCTCCACGAACCGCTGCTGTTTCGCATCCGGCAGCTCCGGCAATTCCCTGCGCACCGCTTCGATGTACGCTTCGCTGATCTCGACCGGCAACAGGTCCGGGTCCGGGAAATAACGGTAGTCGTTCGCCTCTTCTTTCGAGCGCATCGACCGCGTCTCGTCCTTGTCCGCATCGTACAGACGGGTTTCCTGCACGACCTCGCCACCGTCTTCGATGAGATCGATCTGGCGTTCGACTTCGAAGTTGATCGCTTTCTCGACGAAGCGGAACGAATTCAGGTTCTTGATCTCGGCGCGCGTGCCGAACGCTTCCTGCCCTTGCGGCCGTACCGAGATGTTGGCGTCGCAACGGAACGATCCTTCCTGCATGTTGCCGTCGGAAATACCGAGATAGCGCACGATCGTGTGAATCTTGCGCATGTAGGCAACGGCCTCTTTCGCAGAGCGAATGTCCGGCTCGGACACGATCTCGAGCAAGGGCGTTCCCGCCCGGTTCAGGTCGATACCGGATGACTTGTCGAGCCCCTCGTGAATCGACTTGCCGGCATCTTCCTCGAGGTGCGCGCGCGTGATACCGATGCGTTTCTCATTGCCGTCCGCGTCGGTGATGAACAGTTCGCCGTGTTCCACGATCGGCAGCTCGTACTGGCTGATCTGGTAGCCCTTCGGCAGGTCCGGGTAGAAGTAGTTCTTGCGAGCGAACACCGAGCGCGGTGCCACCGTCGCGTTCACGGCGAGTCCGAACATGGCCGCCATGTGCACGACCTCTTTGTTCAGGACCGGCAGTACGCCCGGGTAGCCGAGATCCACGAGGCAGGCCTGCGTGTTGGGCTCGGCACCATAAGCTGTTGATGCCGCGGAGAAAATCTTGGACTTCGTTGCAAGCTGCGCATGAATTTCAAGCCCGATGACGACCTCCCAGCTCATGCGAAGTCCTCCGGGCACGCCGTGTGCCAGTTCGTCGCCTGCTCGTACGCATGCGCACAGCGCAACAGGGTGCTCTCGGCGAAATGGTGTCCTACCAGGTGCAGGCCGACGGGCAGATCGTTCACAAACCCGCAGGGTACGGACAGCGCAGGGAAGCCGCCGAGGTTGGCGCCGATCGTATAGATGTCGTTGAGGTACATCGTGATCGGATCGTCGACTTTGTCGCCCAGCCGGAACGCCGGCGTCGGTGCCGTCGGGCCGGCGATAACATCGACTTCCTCGAAAGCACGCTTGAAATCGTCGGCGATCAGGTGGCGCACCTGCTGTGCTTTCAGGTAATAGGCATCGTAATAGCCGGCGGACAACACGTACGTGCCTGTCATGATGCGACGCTTTACTTCGTCGCCAAAACCCTCGCCGCGACTGCGGCAATACAGGTCGAACAGGTCTTCGACATTCTCGGCACGATGCCCGAAACGTACGCCGTCGAACCGCGACAGGTTCGAGGAACACTCGGCCGGAGCCACGACGTAATAGGTCGGCACGGAGTAGTCGATGTTCGGCATATCCACTTCCACCGCGGTCGCCCCAAGCGACTCGATGACGGCGATAGCCTCCTTCACTTTCGCACCGCAGTCGGCATCGAGGCCTGCATCGAAATGCTGGCGCACGACGCCGACCTTCAGGCCCTTGATGGACTGGCCGAGTTCGGCAACGTAGTCCGGCACCGGTACGTCCAGGCACGTCGAGTCACGCTCATCGAAACCGGACATGACGCCGAGCAGGCGGGCGGCATCTTCGGCAGACCGTGTAATGACACCGGCCTGGTCGAGACTCGAGGCAAACGCGATCATGCCGTAGCGTGACACGCGGCCGTAGGTCGGCTTGATGCCGAGTGTGCCGGTCAGCGCTGCCGGCTGGCGAATCGAACCGCCCGTGTCGGTCGCGGTCGCCGCCGGCGAGAAACGCGCCGCTACCGCCGCGGCGGACCCGCCTGACGAACCACCCGGCGAGCGTTCACGATCCCACGGGTTCCTGACCGGTCCGAAGTAACTCGTCTCGTTCGACGAGCCCATCGCGAACTCGTCCATGTTGGCCTTGCCCAGCACAACGGCGCCCGCGGCAGCGAGTCTCTCGACAATCGTCGCGTCGTAGGGCGAAATGAAATTGTCGAGCATCTTCGAGCCGCAGGTGGTTTTGATGCCGCGCGTACAGAAGATGTCCTTGTGGATGATCGGCAAGCCGTTCAGCACCCCTCCGGTGCCGGCCGCCCGTGCCTGGTCCGCGCGTTCTGCAGCGGCAAGCGCCGCGTCGCCGGTCACCGTGATCAGCGCATTCAGCTTGTCGTCGTGGGCCGCGATGCGGTCGAGCAGCGACTGCGTCAGCTCGACGGACGAGAATTCACCACCCTCCAGACCGGCCTTGAGCTCGGTCAGTGTTTTGGCGTGCAGGCCCGTCATTCTATGACCTTCGGTACGAGATACAGGCCATTCGCGACGGATGGCGCATTTTCCTGGAAGCGATCGCGGTCATTCTGCTCGGTAACGACGTCGGCACGCAGGCGCTGGGCCACGTTCAGCGGGTGCGCCATCGGTATGACGCCGCTGGTATCGGCTGCCGACAGGTGATCGACGAAATCGACGATTTTTGAGAGCTTTTCGACACTCTCGGCGTACTCGTCTTCGCTTAATTCGAGTCGCGCCAGCTTTGCGATCTGCTGGACCTGGTCTTTATCGAGTGACACGGTATTTTTTCGCTAGTTTCAACAGGGTTACCGGGACCCGCCGCGGCGGGCACGCAATAATACACGGCGCCTTGTGGAATGTCGTGCGCATTGCTAGATTACGCCGTTAATTCTGTTTCTAGGCTCGTTCCCGCATGTTCAAGAATATCCTGGGTTATTTTTCGAATGACCTGTCCATCGATCTCGGCACGGCCAACACCCTTATTTACTCGCGAGGGCATGGCATCGTGCTCGACGAACCGTCGGTCGTGGCCATCCGCGAGGACTCCGGGCGTGGCGGCCGAATCGTCGAAGCGGTCGGCATGGAAGCCAAGAACATGCTGGGGCGTACGCCAGGCAACATTACGGCGATCCGGCCCCTGAAAGACGGCGTAATCGCCGATTTCACGGTCACCGAGAAAATGCTGCAGCATTTCATCAGGAAAGCGCATTCCTCGCGGTATTTTCGCCCCAGCCCACGCGTCCTGATCTGTGTACCCTACGGCTCAACCCAGGTAGAGCGTCGCGCCATTCGCGAATCGGCCGAGGGCGCAGGCGCGCGCAAAGTACACCTTATTGATGAGCCGATGGCCGCGGCGATCGGCGCGGGCATGCCCGTCCACGAGGCGCGCGGTTCCATGGTGCTCGACATCGGTGGCGGCACGTCCGAGGTTGCCGTCATTTCGCTCAACGGCATCGTCTATGCCGCATCGGTCCGCATTGGCGGCGACCGTTTCGACGAGGCGATCACCAACTACGTACGGCGCAACTACGGCATCCTGATCGGTGAAGCGACTGCCGAGCGCATCAAGCACGAAATCGGGTCGGCGTTCCCCGGCCAGGAGGTCCTCGAGATCTCGGTGAAGGGCCGCAACCTCTCGGAAGGTGTGCCGCGCAGCTTCACGCTGAATTCGAACGAAATCCTCGAGGCCCTGCAGGAACCCCTGCAAGGTATCGTTGGCGCCGTCAAGGAAGCGCTGGAACAGACACCCCCTGAGCTCGGCGCCGACGTTGCGGATCGGGGCATCGTCCTCACCGGCGGTGGAGCCATGCTGCGCGATATCGACAAACTCCTCATGGAAGAAACCGGCTTGCCCGTCGTCATCGCCGATGACCCGTTGACCTGTGTCGCCCGCGGCGGCGGCCGGGTTATCGAACTCATCGACGAGCACGGCCCAGCCGTATTCGGACTGGAGTAATCGTCGTTAGGAGCGCGTAAGCATGGTCGCGTCCCGGGGAAATAACAGCAATCCAGCGCGTATTCCGGCGCTGGGTCTCCGGGTTCTCGCGCTCATCCTGATCAGCATCCTGCTGATGTACCTCGATCACCGGCGCAATCACCTCGACGGCATCCGGCGTGGTATCGGCGCGGCCGTCTATCCCGTGCAGGTCGTCGTCGACGCGCCGGTGCGCATGTGGAAGTGGCTGAGCCAGTCCACGACGTCGCGCAACGAGCTCGAACTCGAGCTGGGCCGCTTACGGGCCGAACGGCTGCTGACCAACGCCCGACTGCAGCGGCTGACGGCCCTCGAGTCTGAAAACGCCCGTCTGCGCGCCTTGCTCGATGCGCGCACGACCGTGCGCGACGAGGTGCGTGTCGCCCAAATCATGGCCGTCGATGCCAATCCTTACGAACACAACCTGATCATCGATATCGGCAGCCGGGACGGCGTGTACGACGGCCAGGCCATTGTCGACGCCAACGGCGTGGTCGGTCAGGTCATCCGCACGGGCATCATGACGGCACAGGCCGTCCTGATCAGTGACGCCGACCATGCGCTGCCTGTCGAAGTGAACCGCAACGGTCTGCGCACCATCGCCGTTGGCACGGGCGAGATCGACCGGCTGGATCTGCCGTTCCTGCCCAACAACGCTGACATTCGTGCCGGCGACCTGCTGGTCACGTCCGGACTCGGCGGCGCGTTTCCTTCGGGTTACCCGGTCGCTGTCGTGAACTCGGTGACGAGGATCCCGCAGGAGCCGTTCGCCGACGTCACGGCGACGCCGTCGGCCGCACTCGACCAGGTACGCGAGGTGATGCTGATCTGGTCTGCGCCGCCGGCCAGCGAGGAGACAGACGAATGAGCCGGGATCGCGACTCGCGCAGACTGCCGGTCATCGTCACGTTCGTCGTCGGACTGATGCTGACGGTCATGCCGCTGCCCGGCGCCGTCGAAGCGTTTCGCCCCGACTGGCTCGCGCTGGTCGTGATCTTCTGGGCCATGCAGCTGCCGCGCACCTGGAGCGTCGGCACGGCCTGGTTCATTGGCATCATTCTCGACGTTTCCTACGGCACCTTGCTTGGCCAGCATGCGCTGGCGTTGTGTGTGGTCGCGTTCGCCACCGTGCGCTCGCACCTGCTCATGCGCGTGTTCCCGCTGTCGCAGCTATCGGCCACGATCTTCGCGCTGCTCGCGCTCTACCAGTTCATCCTGTTCTGGGTGAACGGGGTCGCCGGTGTCTCGGCGCCTGCGGTCACCTACTGGGCGCCGGTCATCACCGGGACGCTGATCTGGCCGTTCCTGTACATGTTCCTCTCGGGAGTTCGTTACCGATCGCGGTCGGGGGCCTGAGGACATGGGTCTCGCGACATGATCGGCCTCCTGTCACCGATCAAGGACGTCCACTCCGAACGCCGGTTGTTCCTGGCGCGTGTCGTGATGGCCAGCGTCGTGTCCCTGTTGCTCATGGGCGCGGTGATTGCACGGCTTGTGCAACTGCAGGTGGTCGACCACGAACTGTTCGCAGAGAAGTCGCAGGGCAACCGTGTCCGGATCGAGCCGGTCCCGCCAATACGAGGACTCATCTTCGATCGCAGGGGACGCGTCATTGCCGAGAACCTGCCGGCCTATCAGCTCGAACTGATTCCCGAGCAGGTTGACGATCTCGACGACACTCTCAATCGCCTCGCCGTCATCGGTCTTATCGAGGTTGAGGACATTCCGCGCTTCAAGGACTTGAGTCGCAGCGGCCCGCGCTTCAAGCCAGTGACGCTCAAGTTCCGGCTGACGGACGAGGAAATCGCCAATTTCGCCATCCAGAGGCCGCGCTTCCCGGGCGTCGATTTCCAGCCGCGCCTGGTACGGCACTACCCGGACGGCGCGCTCGTGGCCCACGCCGTCGGCTATGTCGGCGCCCTGAGTCCCGAAGACCTGCAGCGCCTCGACCCCGCGAGCTACGCGGGTACGTCGCACACCGGCAAGACCGGTGTGGAGGGCAGTTTCGAATCGGACCTGCATGGCGATGCGGGTTATCGGCACCTGATCACGAATGCGCGCGGCCGCGAGGTACCGAGCGACACGAGCGAACTGCTCGACTCGCTGCCCGTCGACCAGACGCCGATGCCTGGCGCCAACGTCTACCTGAGTCTCGACCTCGAACTGCAGAGAATTGCCGCACAGGCATTCGAAGGCCGGCGCGGGGCGCTGGTCGCGCTCGACCCCGGCAATGGTGAGATCCTCGCGTTGATCAGTTCGCCGTCGTTCGACCCGAACCTGTTTGCCGTGGGGATGTCGACATCGCAGTACCGCGAGTTAAGCGAGAACCCGGATCGGCCGCTGTTCAACAGAGCCTTGCGCGGCGCCTACCCGCCGGGCTCGACCATCAAGCCCATGCTGGCACTGGCTGCGCTGGAGACGGGCGCGACCAACCTGACGCGCAAAAGCCTGTGCCGGGGCTACTTCCAGTTGCCCAACGACGACCATCGCTACCGCGACTGGAAGCCGGAAGGCCACGGACCCGTCGACCTGCATGACGCAATCGCCCAGTCCTGCGACGTCTACTTCTACGAGATCAGCGGTGAGATCGGGATCGACAACATGCACGACTACCTGACCCGCTTCGGGCTCGGCTCCAGGACCGGCGCCGACGTCGGTGGTGAAAGCCCGGGCCTGGTCCCATCCCGCGAATGGAAAAAGAACAACTTTCGAGACCGGGATAACCAGCGCTGGTATCACGGTGAGACGGTAATCGCCTCGATCGGCCAGGGCTACATGCTGGCAACACCCCTGCAACTGGCCGCGGCCGCCAGCGCGCTCGCGACCCACGGCAAGCGCTATCGACCGCACATGGTGGCTGCCGTCGAGGATGCGCTGACCGGCGAGCGCCGCATGGTCACGCCTGAACGCCTTCCCGACGTGGAGATCAGCAACGCGTTCTATTGGGAGACGGTGATCGACGCCATGCATGACGTCATGCAGGGACCGCGAGGCACTGCGCGCGCCGTTGGCACCGGCGCTCCTTACCAGATGGCGGGCAAGAGCGGCACCGCGCAGGTGGTGTCGATTGCACAGGATGAAGAGTACGACGACGCGGAACTGGAAGAACGCCAGCGCGACCACGCGCTGTTCATTGCGTTCGCGCCACTCGACAACCCGCGCATTGCCGTTGCGCTGATCGTCGAAAACGCGGAGAGCGGCAGCGGCGTTGCGGCGCCGATTGCGAAAGCCGTCATGGATGCTTACCTGGGGTTCGGTGACGATGCGCCTTAGCGAAACCCAGCGCCTGTTCGCGGCCAATGCCGCGCCGATGACGAGCTTCTCGGGCATCCTGCGCCGCCTGCATATCGACGGCCCCCTGCTGGGTGGACTGCTGCTGGTATGCGCGTTCGGCCTGTTCATTCTGTACAGCGCCGTCGGCGAGAGCAATCGACTGCTGATCAACCAGGCCATACGCCTCGGCGTCGCCTTCGTCGCCATGCTCATCGTGGCCCAACTGCCGCCGGACTTCCTGAGGCGCTGGACACCCTGGGGCTATGCCGCCGGCCTTGCCCTCCTCGTACTGGTACTGACCAAGGGTGACGTCGGCCAGGGCGCGCGCCGCTGGCTCGATCTCGGCATTCGTTTTCAGCCGTCCGAGGCAATGAAACTCGCGGTCCCGATGATGACCGCCTGGTACCTGCACGATCGCCAGATTCCACCGCGCCTGGGCCAGCTCGCCGTTATCGCCGTCCTGATCATCGTGCCGACGCTCCTCATCGCGAGGCAACCGGACCTCGGCACGTCCCTGCTCATCGCCGCATCCGGCGTTATCGTGATCGTACTCGCAGGCATGTCGTTGCGGCTGATGCTCGGCCTCGCGGTCGCCGCCGTGCCCGGCGCGCTCGTGCTCTGGAACTTCATGCAGGATTACCAGAAGCAGCGCGTCCTCACGCTGCTCAACCCCGACAACGACCCGCTCGGGGCCGGCTACAACATCATCCAGTCGAAGATAGCGATTGGCTCGGGCGGCATGTTCGGCAAGGGCTGGACCAACGGCTCCCAGGCACAACTCGAGTTTCTGCCGGAACGCGACACCGACTTCATTTTCGCGGTACTCGGCGAGGAGTTCGGCCTGCTTGGTGTCCTGACGCTGCTCGCGTTGTACATGTTCGTCGTCGGCCGGGGCCTGTACATCGCCGTGCAGGCACGCGATACCTATTCGCGCCTGCTCGCCGGCTCGATCAGCCTGACGTTCATGGTCTACGTCTTTGTGAACACCGCCATGGTCACCGGCCTGGTACCGGTCGTCGGCATACCTTTGCCGCTCGTCTCTTTCGGCGGCACGTCCATGGTGACGCTGATGGCGGGTTTCGGTATTCTGATGTCCATTCACTCGCACCGGAAATTGTTGCCGCATTGATGAAAAACCGATTACTCGCCGTCGTTGCCGTCTTCGCCGTTTCCATTTCCTGTTCCCAAGCCGCCGACCAGACGTTTGTGGACGTGACGCGTCCCGACGTCGCTGCGTTCATTGACGAAATGGTGACCGAGCATGCGTTCAGCCGGGATGCGCTTGCCGAGGTGCTCGGCAAAGCGGAACTCAAGCCATCCATTATCGAGAAGATCTCCACGCCCGCGGAGAAGAAGCTGACCTGGGCCGAGTATCGCAAGATCTTCCTGACCAAGGAGCGGATTGCGGCCGGTACGAGTTTCTGGCTCGAGAACCGCGACATGCTCGAACGCATCGAGAAGGAATCCGGTGTCTCGATCGCGATGATCGTGGGCATCATCGGTGTGGAGACGTACTACGGCCGGATAACCGGCAAGGATCGCGTCATCGACGCGCTCGCCACCCTGGCATTTGACTATCCACCACGCTCCAAATTCTTCCGCAACGAGCTCGTGCAGTTCCTGATACTTGCCCGCGAAGAAGAACTCGATGCGACCGTGCCCGTCGGCTCCTACGCCGGCGCGATGGGCCGACCGCAATTCATGCCATCGAGTTTCCGCGCGTATGCGGTCGACGCCACGGGCGATGGCAAGCGAGACATCTGGAACAACTGGGCCGACGTTGCCGGCAGTGTGGCCAACTACTTCGTCAAGCACGGCTGGCGCAGCGGCGAAGAGGTCGTTAGCCAGGCAACGCTGAGTAGTCGCTGGGACAAGCCCGTGCCGAAACCAAGGAACAAGCTGAAGGCGGCGAGTACGGTCGAGTCCCTGAGCAGGCAGGGCGTCGTGTTCGCCACCGATTTATGCGCGGACAGTAAGGGCGAACTCCTCACCTACGAAGGCGTTGGCGGCACCGAACACTGGGTCGGCTTCCACAATTTCTTCGTCATCACGCGGTACAACCGCAGTGCGATGTATGCGCTCGCCGCACATCAACTCGGACAGGAAATCGCACACGAGGTAGCGGCCGATGCAGGTTAGGTTGCCGCTGCTGGCGATCAGCCTGCTTGCGCTTGCAGCCTGTGGCGGCAGCAACGTCAAGCGCGACGGACCGCCGTCAGGCAGTTCTCGCATCCCCGGCCAGCCCGGCGACGCAACACCCCGCCCCGAACCGCGCAGCCGCTACGGCAACGGGCCCGTCTACGAAGTACTGGGCAAGCGTTACACGGTCATGCCCTCGAGCCTCGGCTACCAGGAACGCGGCGTTGCCTCGTGGTACGGCAGGAAATTCCACGGCCGGCTGACGTCCAACCGCGAGACCTACGATATGCACGCGATGACGGCTGCGCATAAAACGCTGCCGTTGCCGACGTATGTGCGCGTCCGCAACCTGCGTAACAACCGGTCGATCGTCGTACGCGTGAACGATCGCGGGCCCTTTGTTCATAACCGTATCATCGATCTGTCCTATGCGGCCGCCAGGAAGCTCGACATGATCAAGGACGGCACGAGCATGGTGGAGGTGACGGCGATCAGTTTTGACCAGCCGTCCGGCGACCGGCCGACGCGCCGCAGCACACCGCCACCGGCCCCACAGCCGGAACCCGTCGCCGAGCAGCCGCAGTCGGTCGAAAACCAGGTCTATGTCCAGGTTGGCGCCTTCGGCGACCGGGCCAATGCGGAGCGCCGGCTCGGCGTGCTGTCGCTTGCGGGCATCAACGGCGCGTTTATTCACGAAGAACGGCTGCCCGACCGCGTGCTTTACCGCGTGCGCATCGGGCCGGTCGCAGATGTTGTGCAATACGACATTATCGTCGAAGAGCTCGAAGGCATCGGCATCACCGATCCTTACCTAATTACCGAATAGCCGCGTACAATACGCGGCCAACCCGATCTACCTTGTCAAGAGGTCACATGTCTACACGTATGTCCGGCGCCCTCCTCGCACTCGTTTTCCTGTTCACGACCAATGCCTACGCCCAGTCTGCGCTGCCCGCGCCTGCGCCGCCGATCGTCGGCGCCAAGAGCTACCACGTGATCGACGCCACCACCGGCCATGAGCTCGCGTCGCTGGACCCGGACACACCGCTCCCCCCGGCCAGCCTGACCAAGATCATGACGACCTACGTGGTATTCACGGCCCTCCGGCAAGGCCAGGTCCAGCTCGACGACGAAGTGACGGTCTCCGAACGCGCCTGGCGCATGCCCGGATCGCGCATGTTTATCGAGGTCGGCAATCGCGTAACAGTCGAAGACCTGCTGATGGGCATGATTGTCCAGTCCGGCAATGACGCCAGCGTCGCGCTGGCGGAGCACATCGCCGGCAGCGAGGACGTATTCGCCCAGATGATGAACCAGTACGCGCAGCAGCTCGGCATGCTGTCGAGCAACTTCCTGAACGCGACGGGCCTGCCTGCGGAAGGCCATGTCACGACCGCACGCGATCTCGCCATACTCGCCCGCGCAATCGTTCAGGAATTCCCGGACTACTACGCCTGGCACGCCGTCAAGGAATTCACGTACAACGACATCAAGCAGGACAACCGCAATTCCCTGTTGTGGCGAGACCCGTCGGTGGATGGACTCAAAACCGGTCACACGGAAGAGGCGGGCTACTGCCTCGTTGCCTCGGCGCAACGCGATGGCATGCGCATCGTCTCGGTCGTGCTTGGCACATCGAGCACCCGGGCACGCACGGAGGGCAGCCAGGCCCTGATCAACTACGGTTTCCGTTTCTTCGAAACCCGCCTGCTGTTCAAGGCCGGCGAGGAAGTGACGACCGCGCGCGTCTGGAAGTCGCAAGACCTCACGTCACGCCTCGGCGTGCTTGAAGACCTTTACATCACGCTGCGCCGCGGCAGTTACGACAAGCTGGAGTCGACCATTGATATACCGGCGATCGTCGAAGCGCCGATTGCGGCAGGTCAGCCCGTCGCCGAGCTCAAGGTCAGCCTCGACGGGCAGCAACTCGTGAGTACCCCGTTGCGCGCCCTCGAGGACAACCCGACCGGCTCACTCTGGCAACGCACCAAGGACAGCGTCAGCCTCTGGTTCGAGTAACCATGACAGAAGAATCTGCAATCGAGTTTCCCTGTGAGTTTCCCATAAAGATGATGGGACGAAACGCGCCGGAGTTCCGTGCGCTCGCAGTGGCACTCGTGGAGAAACATGCGGGCAGCGTGAGCGACGACGCCGTGCAGGCGGCACTGAGCCGCAACGAGCGATTCGTTTCGATCACCGTCACGATCATGGCGACGAGCCAGCAACAGCTTGATGCAATCTACCAGGACGTCACGGACCACGAAGACGTTCTGATGGCGCTGTGAAGACCCGCTACCTCGGGCGCCGGGAGTACGTGCCACTATGGCGCGCGATGCAGACCTTCACCGACGAGCGCGATGCATCGACGCCGGATGAAATCTGGTTCTGCGAACACCCGCCCGTCTTCACCCTGGGATTGAACGCAAGCAAGGAACACCTCCTGGCACCGGGCGACATTCCCGTCGTGCAGATCGACCGCGGCGGCCAGGTCACGTTTCACGGGCCGGGCCAGCTCATGGTCTATCCGCTTATCGATATCCGACGCGCCAACGTCGGCGTGCGCAAGCTCGTCACCGCACTGGAGCAGAGCGTTGTCGACCTGGCCGCCGAATTCGATGTGACGGCGGCGGCGCGCGCGGACGCGCCAGGCGTTTACGTTGACGGCGACAAGCTGGCAAGCGTCGGGCTACGTATCCGGCGCGGTTCGAGCTTTCACGGCATGGCGTTGAATGTCGACGTCGACCTCGAACCGTTTACGCGCATCAACCCTTGCGGCTATGCGGAACTCAGGATGACCGACCTGCACAGGCTCGGCATCGAACTGCAGCTCGAAGACACTTCGACTAAACTGTTACCACACTTCCTGAGGCATCTTGGCATGCCCGGTCCCGATAATGGCGAACCGACGACCTGAACGAGGCAAAACTAATGAAATCGTATCTACTCGCAATCCTGGCCGTCGGCCTTTTTATTCAGCACGACGCAATCGCCGAGACCGGCGCGACTGCCTCTCACGAACAGGCCGCGCTCGAACTGCTCGAGCTGATGGGGGCCGAGGACCAGATGCTGCAAGGCGCCAACATGATGATCGATGTCATGACTTCCCAGTCACCGGGCCTGGCGCAGTATCGCGACGTCCTGACCGAGTGGTCGACGTCGGTGATGCGCTGGGAGGTTTTCGGTCCAAAGATGGTCGCGATCTACACGGACGCGTTCACCGAGGTGGAACTCCGGGAGTTGGCCGCGTTCTACCGCACGCCGACGGGCATGAAGGCCATCAGGGCCATACCCGAACTAATGCAAAAGGGCGCGGAGATCGGGGCGATGGAAGCGCAGCTCCATATGCCGAGATTGCAGGAAATGATCCAGGTGCGACGCGCGGAACTGGAAGCCGCGGCAGCCGACGAATAGCGCCGGGCCCCCGGGATCTAGAGCCTGGCGAGTCGCTCCGGCGTGCCGACGTCGGCCCAGAGCCCCTCGTAAAGCGAACCGGACAGCTGCCCGCGATCCGCTGCCTCGCGCCACATCGGTACAATTGAAAACCGCCCGGCTTCGCAGCCATCGAAAAACTCCGGACGATAGATCGCCACGCCACTGTATGTCAGCGCGGCACGTTCGCCGTTGCGTATCAGCCCGGCATCGAGATCGAAATCCCCGTGATCCCGGTAGCCGGGCGTCGGCACCAGGACCAGGTGCCCGAGGTGCCTGTCCTCAAGTTGCAGATCGGGGACCGGCATGTCCGTGTACACATCGGCGTTGACCACGAGAAACGGCGCGCTGCCGAGACTCGGCAGCGCGTTGTGGATACCGCCACCCGTTTCCAGGATGTCGTCGCCCTCGTGGCTGTAGATCACATCCAGCCCGTAACGTTTGCCCGAGCCGACCCGTTCGACAATCCGGTCACCCAGCCATCCGAGGTTGATAACGACGGTGCGGATACCTGCCGAGGCGATGTTGTCGAGGTGGCGTTCGAGCAGGCTCTTACCACGAACCTCGACGAGCGCCTTCGGGATCCTGTCCGTTAGCGGTCGCAGGCGTTCGCCGCGACCCGCGGCAAGAATCATCGCCCTCATGCTGTGCCGGCCATAGCGGGGAGCACGCGCGACTCGACCAGCCGAACCAGGAACTCCAGTTCCGGGTAACGCGGGCCCAGCTCGACGATATAGGACAATGTGCGCGGCACATCGGCAAGGTAGCCGGGCTTGCCATCGCGATGCTTCAGTCGCGCGAAAATACCCGCGGCCTTCAGGTGGCGCTGCACGCCCATGAGATCGAAGTAGCGTCGAAACTGAACGACGTCAATGCGGCGGCGTACAGAAGCGTCGAGCCCGTTGTAGAAGTCGAGCGCCCATTGCCAGGTTTGCTCGGCCGGCCACTGCACGTAACAGTCCTTGAGCAACGACACGAGGTCGTAGGTCAGTGGGCCTTCCACGGCATCCTGAAAGTCGAGAATGCCCGGGTTATTCACAGGCGTCTGCATGAGATTGCGCGAATGATAGTCCCGGTGCACAAACACCTGCGGCTGGTCGAGTGCATTTTGCACCAGCGTGTTACAGCAATCCTGCCAGGCTCGTTCCCCGTCGGCCGTCCATTCGATGCCGAGATGTGTCGCGCACAACCAGTCATGAAACAACGACAGCTCGAAGCGCAGCAGCTTGCCATCGTAGGGTGGCAGCTGGGACTGGTACGCGGCGCCATGCCTTTGCATCGCCAGCAACGCCTCCGTCGCATCGGCGTACAATGCAGGCGCCTGCGAGGCATCCTCCAGCAATGCTTCGAGATACTGGCGATTGCCGAGGTCGCTCAACAACAGGAATCCCTCGTCGAGGTTGGCCTCGATGATTCGAGGTGCGTTCAATCCCATCGCCTCGAGGTAGCCGGCGATGCGTACGAACGGCAGGCAGTCCTCCTGTTCCGGCGGCGCATCCATTGCGATGAAACTATTGGCCCCCGAGTGCAATCGAAAATAGCGGCGGAAGCTCGCATCGACCGACGCCGGCGCGGGTTCGCTGAATGCGACGGCATCGATGCGGCGGGTCCAGGCGTTTAGCGCGGCAAGGCGCGGGTCTGCCTGTATCGGGGGGCTTTCGATCTTAATTCTCCGTAACGCGTTGAAGCACCTAAAAAACTATGCGAAGGTAACAAATCCCAATGCTTGATAACATCCCGTTACCACAAGCCACGGCCCACAGCTGATCCGAACACTGTTTTGTCCGCGAAACCACTGATTTTTGCCTGTACCTTACTGGCCGTGTCCCACGCACACGGTGCCGACGAACTGTCGTGCCGGACATCCATCAGCCAGCCGCTGCTGGAAGACTCGCCGTTCAACACGGTCATTGCCGACAATCCCGAGACGATCCTGTTCGAACTCGGTTCGTTTGAAATGCAGTTGGGCGAGAATCCGACGGCCAGCATGACAGGTGGGGTGCTGCTGCGCCGCGACGACAAACTCGCCGCCGCCGAGGCTGCGCGTTACGACCCGGTACAACGCGCCCTGTTCCTCGAGGGCGGCGTCCGCTACGAGGACCCCCGCACCCAGATCCGCAGCACGCTTGCCGAGTTCGGTTATGGCACCGGCCGCATTCGTTTCGAGGGCGCGAGTTTCTCGCTGGGCAGCAGCAGCGGGCGCGGCGCGGCCGACCTGCTGGAAATCAACGAGAATGGCACCTTGTCCCTGGGCGGCGTGGAATACACGACCTGCCCACCCGGTTCCGAGGACTGGTTGCTGCAGGGCAAGTCCATCGTGCTCGACACCCAGAAAGGTGTCGGCACCGCGAAGCACATGAAGCTGCGCTTCCAGAATGTCCCGATTCTCTACCTGCCCTACATTTCGTTTCCGATCGGCGATGCCCGCAAGTCAGGCGTGCTGACTCCGGAGATCGGCACGTCGGGTCGCAGCGGCAATGAGATCCGTGTGCCCTACTACTGGAATATCGCACCGAATTACGACGCGACCATCACGCCTCGCCTGTTGACGAGCCGTGGCCTCCAGCTGGAAACGCACTTTCGCTACCTGACCGAGCGCAATAAAGGCGGCATCACCGCCGACTACTTGCCCGACGACAGTGTCGTCGACGATTCGCGTCACCAGATCCGCTTCAATCACCGCACGCTGTGGAACAACGGCTGGCGCGGTGTCGTCAATTTCAGGGAGGTCTCGGACAGCCAGTATTTCGAGGACCTGGGTGGCAGCCTGAGCATTTCGAGTATCACTCACCTGGATCGCCACGTTCGCTTCGATTACTACTCAAAAAACCTGTCGTTCATCGCGCAGG
The DNA here is from genome assembly GCA_965368465.1 of uncultured Chromatiales bacterium. GTDB lineage: Bacteria > Pseudomonadota > Gammaproteobacteria > Steroidobacterales > Woeseiaceae > UBA1847. The sequence goes on along the minus strand of CBDUMZ010000001.1, from coordinate 232,623 downwards.
CGCAGGACTACCAGACCATAGACGACGCGATCCTGCCGGTCGACGAACCTTACCGCCGCCTGCCACAGGTTGCCGTGAATGCGAGTTGGCCCGTGGGTCCGTTCAGGCTGGGTCTCGACAGCGAAGTCGTCAACTTCGATCGCGACGTCGGTGTGACCGGCTGGCGATTCAACGCGACACCGTCGCTGGAAGCGCCGATTACAGGTCCCGGTTGGTTTTTCACACCGGCTGTTTCGCTCGATCACACGCGCTACGACCTGGCCGATACCCTGCCCGGCGAGACGACGGACCCGACGCGCACCGTCCCGATTACCAGCGTTGATACGGGCCTTGTGCTCGAACGCATGATGGCGGACGCCAACCGCATCCAGACGATCGAGCCGCGGCTGCTGTATGTCAATATCCCGTACCGCGACCAGGACGGGCTCCCGGTGTTCGACACGATTACGCCGGACATCAATCTCGTGCAGCTCTACCGCAAGAACCGCTTTCTCGGTGGCGATCGTATCGGCGACACGGAACAGGTCAGCGTTGGTGTAACGACACGTGTGCTCGACCTCGACTCGGGTCGCGAGATGATGACAGCGACGATCGGCCAGACGCGCTATTTCAGCGATCGTGACGTCGCCCTGCCCGGCATGACGGCCTCAACCTTCGAAACGTCGGACTACATTGCATTGGTCCGCTTCGGTCTGCTCAGGAACGTGAATTTCGATATCGGCCACCAGTGGGGCACGGGAGACCAGGGCACCACCAAGTCGGAGGCGCGTCTCCAGTATCGCCCCGCGACCAACAGGATCGTGAACCTCGCGTATCGTTTTCGGCGAGACTCGCTCGAGCAGGGCGACCTTTCCTGGTCGTGGCCGGTAGCCTCGAGCTGGAATTTCGTCGGGCGTTACAACTACTCGTTCCGCGACCAGGAGGCCCTGGAGCAATTTTTCGGCCTCGAATACGAGAGCTGCTGCTGGGGTCTGCGCCTGGTGTCCCGCCGCCATATTTCGACCCGCGACGGAACTCGCGATTCCTCGTTTGGTCTGCAATTGGTACTGAAGGGGATGACGAGTGTCGGCACAGCAGCTGACAAACTCCTCGAACGTGGTATTCTTGGCTATTCTGCAGATCTCCGGTAGTAAAAATTGTTAAAATTCAATAGTTTATGCGCTGTCGTCGCATTGGCCGCCGCGCCCGTCGTCATCGCTGACGAACTCTCCGATACCGGCGAGTTCCTCGACGGCGTCGCCGCAATCGTCAACGAGGGCGTCGTGCTCAAGAGCCAGCTCGCCGAGCAGATTGCCATCATCAGCGAGCGCGCCATCGCCCAGGGCATGCAGTTGCCACCGGCCAACATCCTCGAGGAGCAGATTCTCGAGCGCCTTATTATTTCGGAAATCCAGTTGCAGAGGGCCGACCGCATCGGCTTGAACGTCAGTGACGAAATGCTCAACCGCGCGATTGCCGGAATCGCCCAGGAAAACGGCGTGGCGTTCGATGACATGCCGCGCCTGCTGGCTGCCGATGGCGTTGACTACGGTGCATTCCGTCGCCAGTTGCGCGAAGAAATCACGATCAGCAACCTGCGCCAGATTGAAGTCGGCGAGAGAATCAATGTCAGCGAGCGTGAGATCGAACAGTGCGTTGCCGATCTCGAAGGCAATGTCGTTGCCAACTCCGAGTACGCGTTGTCGCATATCCTGTTGACGCTGCCGGAAGGCGCCAATGCACAGCAGGTCAAGGAGGTCGAAGACCTGGCCAATGAGATTTACGCCCAGCTCCAGGACGGCGCGGATTTTCGCGAGCTGGCTGTTCGTCATTCCGCCGGCCCGACCGCCCTCGAAGGCGGAGCGCTGGGCTGGATGCAGGGTCAGCAGGTTCCGACGCTGTTTACCGATGTATTGCAGGATATGGGCAGAGGCGATGTCTCGGCACCGATACGCGCAGCCAGCAGCTTCCATATTGTCAAAGTCGACGACCTGCGCAGTGCCGTCGAACGCAGTGAAATCGAACAGGCGAACGTTCGCCACATCCTGATCATGCCAAACGAGATCATCGACGACGCAACGGCAAAGCAGCGGCTCGAAGAAGCATTGGCCAAGATCCGGGCCGGTGAGGAAGACTTCGGTGAACAGGCCAAGCTGCTGTCCGACGACCCGGGTTCAGGAAACCTCGGTGGCGAGCTCGGCTGGGCAAGTCCCGACAGTTTTGCGCCCGAGTTCGCACAGATGATCCGCGATAGCGAGATCGGCGTGATCTCCGAACCGTTCCGCACGCAATTCGGCTGGCACATCCTCGAAGTCATGGAACGTCGCGTCTACGACAATACGGAAGATCTGAAGCAACGCAACTGCGCTGCCAAGATCCGCCAGGGCAAGATGGAAGAAGAGTCACAGCTGTGGATGCAGCGCCTGCGTGACGAAGCTTTCGTCGAGACGCGCATCTAGGTGTGACGCTCGCCAAACCTCTCGTAATTACTGCCGGCGAACCTGCCGGCGTCGGACCGGAACTGTGCAACGCCCTGGTCGGCAGTACCTGTGCCGACGACGTCGTCGTGATCGGCGACCGTCGACAACTCGACAGCCGTCTGCGCGTCATCGACATGCCGTTTCCCGTTGCAACGGTTCCCGGTCAACCGAACCCGGCCAATGCAGCAACGCTGCTGGACGGGCTGCGGGCCGCGGCGCGCGGTTGTCTCGCCGGCGATTACGCGGGCATGGTCACGGCACCGCTTGCAAAAAGCGTCATCGCCGACAGTGGCGTGGCGTTTACGGGTCATACCGAGTTTCTTGCCGAGGTAACCGGGGCCGCACACCCTGTCATGATGCTCGTCGCAGGGGACCTGCGCGTTGCGCTCGCGAGCACACACCTGCCGCTGCGCGATGTGGCTGACTACCTGACACCGGGCATTCTCAAACGCGTCTTGCGCATTCTCGACGCAGACCTCAGGCACAAGTTCGGCATCGAGGCGCCCGACATCGTCGTTTGCGGACTGAATCCGCATGCCGGGGAAGGCGGCCATCTCGGCCATGAGGAAATCGAATTCATCGCGCCGGCGCTCGAGGAGCTGCGCGCCGAAGGGTTGCGCTTACGCGGCCCCATGCCGGCCGACACGGCATTTACGCCTGCTGCGGGGCACAAGGATGCGGTACTCGCGATGTACCACGACCAGGGACTTCCCGTGCTCAAGTACGCGGGCTTCGGCCATGCCGTCAACGTCACCCTGGGCCTGCCGATCATTCGCACCTCCGTGGACCACGGCACGGCCTTCGATATCGCCGGCACCGGCACTGCCGACCCGGGCAGTCTGCTCGCCGCCGTGGAGCTTGCCGCGACGATGGCGCGTAGCCGATGACAAGACACCGCGCACGCAAACGCTTCGGTCAGCACTTCCTGACAGACCCCGGCGTCATCGACGCCATCATCCGGGCCGTGCACCCGACCGGGGACGATGTCATTGTCGAAATCGGCCCCGGCCAGGGCGCCATCACAGATGCCCTCGCCCGCAACGCCGGCCACCTGCACGCCGTGGAGCTGGACCGGGATCTCGTCGCGCGCTTGCGACGCCAGTATGGCGACAATCCCAATGTGACGGTGCACGAAGGGGACGCCTTGCAGTTCGACTTCGCGGCATTGGGCGAAAAATTGCGCATTGTCGGCAATTTGCCCTACAACATCTCTACGCCGCTGCTCTTTCACCTGCTGAAGAGCCGCGACCACATCCTCGACATGCACTTCATGCTGCAAAAAGAGGTCGTTGCGCGCATGGCCGCATCGCCCGGCAGCAAAGCTTACGGCCGACTCGGGATCATGCTCGGCTGCCATTTACAGGTCGAGTCGCTGTTCGACGTCGACCCGGGCGCGTTCTCGCCGCCACCGGACGTCACATCCGCCGTGGTGCGCCTTGATCCCCTGCCGCCGGGTACGTTCGATATCGCCGACGAGCCCGGCCTGTCCACACTCGTCGCGACTGCCTTCATGCAGCGGCGCAAGACGTTGCGAAATGCGCTTAAAAAGTTGGTGGAACCCGGGGACTTCGAGGCCGTCGGCATCGACGGTGGCGCGCGGCCGGAGCAGGTGTCCATTGCCGACTACATTCGGTTGAGCAATCATCTCTGGCAGAAATCGCGTTAGAATATCGGCATGACAGGCAAGCAGCACGACATCCGTATCAACGTCGCCACACGATACATCGACGATCAGTCCGAGCCGGATGCGGATCGCTATGTGTTTGCCTATACCATTACCATTTCCAACGACGGCAAAGTGCCCGCGACGCTGCGGAGTCGTCACTGGATTATCACCGACGCCAACGGCAAAGTGCAGGAAGTGAATGGCGATGGCGTCGTCGGCGAGCAACCGCACCTGAACCCCGGGGAACGCTTCCGGTACTCGAGCGGTGCGGTTCTCGAAACGCCCGTCGGTGCGATGCAGGGCCTGTATCGAATGGAAGCGGACAACGGTGCCAGTTTCGACGCGCCCATCGAAGCGTTCACGCTCGCTGTGCCCGGCCTGCTCCACTAGGTATCCAGATGGCCGTCTACGCAATCGGCGACATACAGGGTTGTTACGATCCGTTCCGGCACCTGCTCGATGAAATTGACTTCGACCCCGACAAGGACACGCTCTGGCTCGTGGGTGACCTCGTCAACCGCGGACCCAAATCACTGAAAACACTACGCTTTGTGCGTGACCTCGGCGACTCGGCCATTACGGTGCTCGGCAACCACGACCTGCACCTGCTGGCACTCGAAGCCGGTGCCGTGCGTTTGGGGAAACGCTTCGGTGCCCTGACCAAGCTACTGCGATCCAGCGACGCAGGGGAGCTCTGTGACTGGTTGCGACACCGGCCGCTGGCGCACTACGACAAGGGTCTGGGTACGATGCTGGTACACGCCGGCACACATCCCACGTGGGACGTCAAAAAGACATTGGCGCGCGCTGCCGAGGTCGAGGCCGCACTGCAGGGCGATGGGTACCGGACGTTACTGGGAAAAATGTACGGCAATACACCGGCCGCCTGGAGCAGCAAACTCAAAGGCTATCCGCGTCTGCGGTTTATTATCAATTGCCTCACGCGCATGCGCATGATCACGACCAGCAATCACCTTGCCCTGACCTTCAGTGGATCACCCTTTCGTGCGCGCAAGGATCAGCTGCCCTGGTTCGATGCACCGAATCCTGCCTGGGCGGGCACGCGCATTGTGTTTGGTCACTGGTCAGCCCTGGGATTGGTCGTACTTCCCGACCTCGTCTGCCTCGACACGGGCTGCATCTGGGGACGGCAACTCACCGCCGTGCGCCTGGACAAACGGCTGCCGCGGGTCGTCCAGGTGCCGGGACAGCACTGACTCAGGGTTTCAATCCGGACGTCGCGAACGCCTCCCGGATCGCCGCTTTCTCAGCATCCGTCAACGCCAGCATTGGCGGCCGCACGCGACCACCAACCTGCCCCAGCAGTTCCTGCCAGTACTTGCCGAATGCCTGCGGCTTGTCTGCGGGCCTGCTGCGTGCCATCGCCTCACGCACCGGATCGAGGCTGTCGCGTACGCGTCGCGCTTCTGCGAACTTCCCGGCGAAAGCGAGGCGCGTGTACTCATCCATGCGTTTGTCGTTACGAGTCTGCAACTGGTACGGCGGTGACGAACAGAGATAGAGCCGCCATCCCAGTTCCTCGATATTGTCGAGCCAGTCGTCCTCCGCCGAGGTAGACACCTGGATCTTGTCGCCGACCATGTGGCTCAACTGCACGTACATCTCGCGCGGGACAGAGTACTTGATGGCGACAATGTTCGGGAGCTCGGCGATACGGGCACATTCGTCCGGCCGCATCAGGTAGCCGGAATCCGGATGACTCCACATCGCAATGCCGATATCGAGTCGATCGCAAAGCGACTTGTAGTATTGGTACAGTACCTCGCCGCGCTCGTGCACGAAGCTCAGGACCGGTGCGTGAACGACGATGTAGTCGGCCCCGCAGTTCTGCGCATGCAGCGCGAGTTCAAACACGGTATCGAAGTTCTGGTCCGAGACCGAGACGATAACCCCTGCCTTGCCGTCGCATTCTTCAACCGCGATCTCGAAGTTGCGCTTTCTCTCGTCGAGGCTCATCGAGAAGAACTCGCCCTGTTTGCCGGCGATGAAGAGCCCCTTGATATCGAGATCGTCGATCCAGTGACGAATATTCGAGCGCAAGCCCGCCTCGTCCAGGGAAAGGTCCTCGTTAAAGGGATTCAGCGCGGCGGCCCAGATCCCGCGCATGTGCTCACGTGCATAGTCCTTGGCATCTGACTTTGAATACTTGATGACGACACATCTCGCTGCTTGACCGGGTCCGCGACAAGCCGCGAACCTCAGGCGAAATATACTTATAATTCACCGGATCGTACATTCAGCGCCTAATGAGGCGGGCCGCGACGGACCTCACGTGAGAATTCAATGAGTACTTATCCAGACCTGCATCTCTTTATCAACGGCGAATGGCGCAAGACGCCCAGCGATCTGCCGGTCCTGAACCCGGCAACGGAAGAAGAAATCGGGCGCCTGCCGCACGCGGAGCAGAGCGACCTGCAGGACGCTGTCCGGTCCGCCGAGCAGGGATTCAGGGCATGGAGACAGGTAGCGCCGGTCGAGCGGGCAAACGTTCTGTACAAGGCTGCAGCCCTCATGCGCGAGCGCCAGGACGAGATCGCCGCCGCTATTACAGCTGAACATGGCAAGCCGCTCAGCCAGGCACGGCTCGAGGTGATCCGGGGGTGCGAGTTCTTCGAATGGGACGCGGGGGAAGCGACGCGCACCTATGGCCGCGTCATTCCGAGCGCACCGGGCGTCCGCCATACCGTTCATCACCAGCCGATCGGTGTCGTGGCGGCATTCTCGCCGTGGAATTTCCCGATGAGCCAGCCTTGCCGAAAGGTGGCAGGCGCTATCGCCTCGGGCTGTTCGATTATCCTCAAGGCGGCTGAAGAAACACCTGCCGGTGCGTTGCACATTGCAAGAGCGCTGCAGGACGCGGGTCTGCCACCCGGCGTTTTCAACCTCGTGTTCGGCACACCGGCCGAGATCTCCGACTATCTCATCCGGCAGGACCCGGTTCGCCTCGTGGCATTCACTGGCTCCACCGCGGTCGGCAAGCACCTCACCACGCTGGCGGCCAGGCATATGACCCCGGTCCTGATGGAGCTCGGCGGCCATGCGCCGGTCATCGTCTGCGAAGACACGGACGTCGAAGCCGCTGCCCTGTCCGGCGCCGTACGCAAGATGCGCAATGCGGGCCAGGTCTGTACCTCACCGACGCGCTTCTTCGTACATGAGAGTATTTTCGACGCCTACACAGAGACCTTCGTACGACGCGCTGCCGCGACCGTGGTGGGCAATGGCGTTGATCCGAATGTCGAAATGGGACCCCTCGCCAACGAGCGCCGCATCGGTGCACTGGCAGACCTGGTCGAGGACGCCGTCAGCCAGGGCGCAGAACTCAAGACCGGCGGCAGCAGAATCGGTTCGAAGGGCTATTTCTTCCAGCCGACCGTACTGGCCAATGTGCCCGACTCTGCGCGGGTCATGCAGGAAGAACCCTTTGGTCCGCTGGCGATCATCAACCCGGTCGCCAGCCTCGAGGAAGCGATCAGCAAGGCGAATTCCGTGCCCTACGGCCTGGCGGCGTATGGCTTCACCAACCGGGCGGACTACGTGGATCGCATGATCGAAGACATCGAGGCCGGCAACGTATCGATCAATACACTGGAGGCCTCATTGCCGGAAACGCCCTTCGGCGGTGTGAAGTCCAGCGGCTACGGACGTGAAGGCGGTACGGAAGGGCTGCACAACTACATGGTTACGAAAAACATCTCGCACAGCCTGTCTATCGTGTAGCGACCTCGGCGGCCAGCTCATGAAGCCGGTCCATGACGTATTGCTTGTCCCAATCGTCCTCGATGTTCGGCAGCGCCATGATGCTATCCATCACCCGGTTCTGCGCGTCGCCAATGCGCAGCGCTTCGGCGTAAGGGACGTCGGGTGAGAACGTGACCAGCGAGTACAGCGGCGTCCAGAGCTCCGGGAAGCGAGCGCTGAACTTTGCCTCGATCATCTTGCGAATCTGAAACAACCTGTCGCCGGACAAGTCGCTCATCTCGACGAAGTTTCGCTTGGAGAGCTCGGCGATAGCGTCGCCGTTCGGCTTGCGCGCGGTCTCGTAGGCCGGGAAGATCGCATTCCAGTCATGATCGCAGGACGCGATCAGGCGATTGAGCTCGGCGCAGTCCTCGAACCCGCAATTCATGCCCTGACCGTAGAACGGCACGATCGCGTGCGCGGCATCGCCGATAAGCCCCACCTTCCGGTTGAACGACCAGGGAAAGACCTGCACCAGGAACAACGGCGACGCTGTCTTCTCGAGGAACGTGCCGACAGGATCTTCCAGGTAGTCCATTGCGTCAGCAAAATTCGCTGCAAAAAACGCCTGCACAGCAGTGCGTTCCTGCAAGGACTCAAACGAGGGATCTCCCGAAAAGTTCAGGAACAGGGTGCAGGTAAACGTGCCGTCCGGGTTCGGCAGCGCGATCAGCATGAAGTCCTTGCGCGGCCAGATATGCAGCGCGTTCTTCTCCAGCTTGTGAGAACCGTCGGGGTTCGCGGGAATGTTGAGCTCGATGTAGCTCTGCGGCATGTACGTCTGGCTGTAACTGAAGCGGGGCAGGCTGTGCGCAAGACGCCGCACCTTTGAATGTGCGCCATCGGCGCCGAACAGGTAGTCGGCATCGACAACCAGCTCGCGCGCGTCCTGCCTCCGGAAGACGGCACTCGCGGTTTTGAAGTCGACGTCCACGAGGCGGTGTTCGAAATGCGTCGCGATGTTCGGTTCTGCGTCTGCGATGTCGAGCAACTGCTCGTTGATGCCACCGCGTGAGACCGACCAGATCGCGTCCCCTTCCCTGCCATAGGGCAACGCGCTGAGATCGCCATCCAGGCCATGGATGGCACGGTGATACATCGGTATGGCCTGGGCCTTCGCATCCGAGCTGATGCCGATCTGCTCGAGCGAATGCCAGCCCCGGTCGGACAAGGCGATGTTGATCGACTTGCCCTGGTAGATGCTCGTCACGCGTGAATCCGGGCGCCCCTCGTAGAGGCCGACGTCGTAGCCGTGCCGACCCAGTACGATCGCGAGCAGGGAACCCACCGGGCCGCCACCCGCGACCGTGAACCTGCCACGACTCATTGGGCTCCTCCTGCGGCCAGCAATTCGCGCAGCACCCGGCCAAACGTGAACACGTCCTCGAAGGAGTTGTAGAGCGGCACCGGCGCCATGCGAATGACGCAGGGCTCTCGGAAGTCGACGATCACACCCGCGGCGACCAGGTCGTCGAACAGCTTGCGCTCGCGCCCGGCGACATCCATCGAGATCTGGCAGCCGCGATCGCGCGCGTCCCGCGGTGTGATCATACTGATCCTGGCATCCGGGAACGCTCGTGCGATTTCGTCGATCGTGTACTCGAGATAACCCGTCAGCTTTTCGCTCTTCGCGCGCAGAGCCGGCATGCCTGCCTCCGCGAAAATCGCCAGGGACGCCTTCATCGCCGCCATGCCGAGAACGGGGACGTTGCTTAGCTGCCAGCCTTCGGCCCCCTCCATTGGCTGGAATCCATTCTTCATCTGGAAACGTGTCTTCTTGTCATGGCCCCACCAGCCGCCGAATCGCGGCAGGTCGAAACTCCGACCATGACGTTCGTGCACGAAGATGCCCCCGACATTGCCCGGGCTCGAATTCAGGTACTTGTAGGAGCACCATGCCGCGAAATCGACGTCCCACTCGTGCAGGGACAACAGTACGTTGCCTGCTGCATGAGCCAGGTCGAAGCCGGCGACAGCACCGACGGCATGGGCCGCCGCGGTGAGGCGCGGCATGTTGAACAACTGGCCGGTGAAGAAATTCACACCGCCGAAGAAGACCAGGGCGAGCTCATCGGCATTGGCCTCGATCGCCTCCAGGATATCCGCCTCCCGGATCAGGGTCTCGCCGTCCCTGGGCGCCACCTCGACGATGGCATCGTCGGGCTCGAAGCCATGGAACTTCGCCTGGGTCTCCAGCAGGTATCGATCCGAGGGAAACATCTTTGCCTCGCTGATGATCTTGTAGCGAGTCTGCGTCGGACGATAGAAGGACACGAACAACAGGTGAATATTGGTCGTCAGCGAATTCATGCAGACCACCTCGGACTCTTTCGCGCCGACGATCCCGGCCATCGCCGGCGTCAGGAGTTCGTGATAGCTGTACCAGGGGTTGGTCGAGTGAAAATGCCCTTCGACGCCGTACTTTGCCCACTCGTCGAGCTCCAGCTCGACGGCCGCCTTCACGCTCCTGGGTTGCAGCCCGAGCGAATGCCCCGTGAAGTAGACGAGCTCTGGCGTGCCCAGCGACGGAAAAAGAAAGCGGTCTCGATAGGCCCTGAGCGGATCCGCCGCATCCTGGGCCCTGGCGAACTCGAGCGTTGCTTCGTAGTGCATGTCAGTCGCCGTCGGCCGCGGGGATCACCGCCCAGCCGGCAGGTGGCTCCTTGCCGGGGTGCAGGGCACCGCAGACCGGACAGGAGCGTGCGGACTCATCGGCATAGAACGACTCGTAGAGCGGTGGCAGGTCGTCGACGATCGACTGCAGCAGCACTTCTACCCGGTGCACGAGATTACCGCAATCGAAGCAGTACCATTCGAAGGCGTCCTTCAGTCCGTCCGGGCGCTTGGGCTCGATAACCAGCCCGACACTCCCGGCCATGGGGCGTTGCGGCGAGTGACGGACGTGCTTTGGCAGCAAGAACACGTCACCCTCCCGGACTACCACGTCGTAGAATTCGCCGTCGTCGAAGATCTTCAGCACCATGTCGCCTTCGAGCTGGTAGAAGAACTCCTCGACCGGGTCGTCGTGGAAATCGGTGCGCTGGTTCGGACCACCGACGACAAAAGCCATCATGTCGGCATCCTCCCAGATCTGCTTGTTGCCCACTGGCGGTTTCAGGAGATGCCGGTGTTTTTCTATCCAGTCCTGGAAGTTAAAAGCAGCCAGTTTTGCCATCGTTGCCTGAACCTCGTTTGCGCATGCGCGTATTGGCTGCGGATTATCTCAGATTACGATTGGCGAAGCAGGATTCAGGATCTCGCGCACAACGCTCATGGCCGTGATCGCCGAGGAGCGGGGATTACCGGGCAGCGAATCGCCGTCGATCCGAAATTCGAGACGACCAAAATCGCCCTCGGCAACGATTTCGTGAATGTTGCGCGCCACGGTGGGGTCTGCGATGAGCTCGACGACCGTATCGTCGAAGCCGATACCGGCCAGCGCCACCGACGCGGCCACATTGGCGTTCCTGGGATATTCGAGCGCGGCGTTCCGGGCGCTGCCGCTGTAGTGCACTGTCGCCTCGGCCAGCGAGTCGAGATCGAGCTTCGACTCGGCAGGAGAGCCGCGCCATCCCCGCGGTGGCTTGCGGCCCCGATAGGTCACGCGCTGCAGCGCGCCTATGCTCGCCGCCGACAGCGCATCCAGGGCGCCGATTGCGCCCGAGGCGATACGCAACTGCGAGCCGCCGAGCCGCGCTGCATCCGCGAGTCGGTCGTAGAGCACCGCGTCGGCCAGCGCACCGGACGACACCGACACGAGATCGATACCGCGGGAGAGCAGTGCTGCGCCGTGCTGCCGCAGGGCCGCATGGCCTGCGCAGTCGACCGCAAGATCAACCTGTGCGGCAATCTCCTCGACGTTACGCACAACGTCGACGGCCTCTCCGAACGCGGCCCGCGTTCGTGCATTGCCGCCAGGGCCAGCAATTGCGACAGCGATGTCCACGTCGGGGTGGCCGGCGAGGTATCCGGCGACGGCCTGGCCAATGGCACCGCTGCCGATGATTGCGAGGGTCTGCATTCGGGGACTCCTGCGCTACAGCTGCACCCGGACGGTCTGTAACGCGTTCGCCGGGATAACGATCTCCGCATGCTGGGCACCGATCTGCAACGAGTACGGGATCGGCTCCCTCGTCGTATTCAACAGCTGGACACTCAGCAGGTCGTCGTCGTTTATCGTCGCGCTGGCGTGCAGCGCGTCGTCATCGAGGCCTTCGAGATGCCTGTCTGCCTGTACGGCTTTGTCACCAGGCCGGATCGTCCGGCTGAACTGTGCGAGAACGTGATAGATCGGCGTGTAGTAGACGTGGCCGGATTCCACGTCGATCATGATCGGCGCGCCACAGAAATTGCCGGCATGATTCGGGCCGCCGTTGCGATCCAGGACAACGTTCCAGTCGATCCAGCCTGCCATCCAGTGATCCAGGCTGACAATGATGTTCCGCGCATAGCGATGCACGGGCGTGTACACGGGGTGATCCTCGGCGTTTGGCGCCCAGGTCGCCGTGTACGCCCAGTCTGTGGCATTGTCGTTCCACCAGAAGGCATCGTTGTCGAACCAGCCTGTTTCCTCGAATCGATCCGGATCCAGTACACCGCCGGGTGCCGGCTTACCCAGGTCGTCGATCGTGCCCTCTGTATGAACAATCAAAAATGACGGGAACTTCTCGTGCACCCTGTCGAATACATCCTCATAAACCTTGTAGGTGCTGGAGTACCAATGCACCGCGGCGCCATGAACAAACGCTGCGGTTTCGGGATCGCCAAAGATCGTGTCGGTCCACTCCTCCAGGCCATCGCGATTCTGATCGTATATCAATACTTTGACATTGCCGTTGCCGGTCGCCTGTAGCGTCGGCCCGAGATGATCCTGGATGAATGTGTTTTGCGATTCGGGCGTGAAGTGCATGCTCTCCCAGTTCCCGCTGTTGCCGTGCGGCTCGTTTACCGGTGTCACGGCCCAGATATCAACGCCCTCCGCACGGTAGGCAAGCAGGTATTTCGCGATGTAATCGGCGTAGGTCTGGACGTATTGCGGCTTCAAGGCACCGCCGGTGCCCTGGTAGTTGTTCTCCGGCGCTCCGGGAATGTACCAATCCTCGATATCCTTCATCCAGGGCGGTGCCGTCCAGGCCGACGCAACGATTCTCAGCTTGCTGTCGGTCTGGCCGCTTTTAATGGCAAGGGCTTCCCTGATCATGGGAAGCAGGTCGAAACGCTCGTCCCTGATTCCCGGGTAGTCGGTCGCCTTGAAACCGTCCCGATCCGGCGAGATGCTGAAGTGCTGCAGCGCAGGGTCGTTCTCCGCTGCGGCGTACGAATACTTGCCTTGGACGGAAAAATCGGTCGAACCAATAGGCGTTCGCGCCAGCGAAAAATTGGCACCGTCCTCGCCGTAGATCTTCTCCATCACCTCCGACCGCTGCGCAGCGTCAAGATGGGCAAGAACGAAAGCCGACGATTCGGTAAAGGAAGACCCGATACCGAGGATGGTCTGCTTCACCACGCCGGGTTTGATGACGATTTGTGTCCCGCGCCCGGCACCTTCGCGAAAAGAGACGTTGTCTGTCTTCGCGAGCTTGTCTCCCGCTTCGCTCGTGAGCAGGATCTCGGCGGTCGCCGCTATACCGTAATGAATACCGCCGTTTTCCGGCAGCGATCGAGCGTCCTGCGATGAAGCATTGCACGCGGCGAGGCAAGCTGCAGCCAGGGTGACGAACAGGGTAGATTTCAGAATTCTTTTCATTGAGATGGCCACTATCGCAAAGCACGGAACTTATCGACCAGCGCGGGTCTGACCTGTTGTAATCGCACCCGGACAGGCCGTATATTCGAGCCATGCTAGAGACCTCATCAGCAATCTGCAATCGGAAGTTCCAGCGGCGCGCGCCTGCGCTCCTCGGGATACTTGCGCTTGCCCTGATGCAGATCTCTATTGCGAGCCACCAGTTCGAGCACATTGCAGACCACGGCTTGAGCGTTTGCCAGGTCTGCGCCACGTACAACCAGCTCGACAATGCCCTCATGCCGGACGCGCTGCCCGGCACGTTCCCGATCGGGCTGCACGTTGCGACCAGCACCACGGTGCGCCCGTTCGAGGCAGCACCCGCCTCCGCCCCTTACGAATCCCGGGCTCCACCACACTCCTGATCTGTTCGACTTGTTCGCGGCAACCTGCCGCTCATTGAAACGGAACATGATTGGAGAATTCGGTGAATCTCAGCAACATTCTGACGCGGCGCCAGGTGGCCGCCGTGTCCCTGGCAGTGACCCTTGGTGGTCATGCGGGAATAACTACCGCAGAGGACGGTGACGACCAGTACGACCATCACGCGATCGATGAAATCGTCGTCGAAGGCGTACCACTCGAGCGCACAGTCAAGGAGCTCGCACAGCCTACCGCGGTGATCGGCGGCGACGAATTGATGAAACGGCAGGCGGCGAGCATCGGCGAGACCCTGTCGCGTGAGCTCGGCGTGAGTTCGACCTACTTCGGCCCGGTCGCCTCGCGCCCGGTCATCCGCGGCCAGTACGGTGAGAGAATTCGCGTACTGGCCAACGGCCTCGACGCGATGGATGCCTCTGCGTTGAGTGAAGATCATGCCGCGGGCGTCGACAGCATTCTCGCCGAACGCGTCGAAATTGTTCGCGGGCCGGCAACGCTCTTGTACGGCAGCGGTGCCGCTGGCGGGCTCGTCAACGTCGTGGACAACCGCGTATTGGAGAGCGGGCTCGATGAGCCCTTCAGCGGGCGCCTCACCCTGGGTTCCGATTCCGCGATCGGCAAGCAGGAAGGCGCCGGCGAAGTCGCGTTTGGCACGAGTGCGGTTGCCTTGCACCTGGACTTCTTCCGTCGCGATACCGACGACATCGAGATACCCGGCTTCGCTGAGTCGGCCCGTTTGCGTGCAGCGGAGGAGGCAGCCGGCGAAGGGGAAGAAGACGAGGCCTACGGCGTCGTTGAGAACACGTCCAGTGAGGCTCAAGGCGGTGCTGCCGCTATTACGTTTACCGGCGCGAACGGCTACCTCGGCCTGTCGGTGAGCACGTACGAAAACCTGTACGGCATACCCGGGCACCATCATGAGGAAGCAGGCGGTGGGGCCGAAGAGGAAGCGCCGGTTCGCGTCGATCTCGACCAGGACCGCATCGATCTCGAGGGCGCCTACGAGTTCGCCGAGCTTGGCGAACTGAAAGTGAAGATCGCACGCAACGACTACGAACACGTCGAGCTTGAAGGCGACGAGATCGGTACCCGTTTCAATTCGGAGGGTACCGATTTCAGGGCCGAGTTTCAGCACCGGGCGATCGGCGCTGTAGAAGGTGCTCTCGGTGTGCAGCACAAGGACGTCGACTTCGAGGCGATCGGCGACGAGGCCTACGTACCACCCTCCACTACGCAGCAGACAAGTCTCTTCCTTTTCGAGGAATGGAAACCCGGCGACCGCTGGTCATTCCAGGGCAGTGCGCGAGTGGAGCGCCAAACGATCGAGGCACCCAACCTGCCGAGGTACGACGACAGGGCCTTCGGCGCGTCCATCGGTCTCATACGCACCATCGGCGACGACTATAGCGTGGCGCTCAACTACGCTATGGCAGAACGGCATCCCAATGCCACGGAGCTCTACGCCGACGGTGCCCACGTTGCCGTGCAACGAATCGAGCGTGGGTCCGTGATCCAGGGAAATGGCATTCTCGACAAGGAAACGTCGTCAAACATCGATTTGACGCTGAGGGGCAGGAACTCACGGATTGAATGGACCGTGACCGCATTCCTGAATGATATTGACGACTATATTCTGCTCGCGCCGACGGCGCTCGTGGAAGACGATCTGCAGGTGTTTGAGTACACGCAGACCGATGCCCGGCTGTACGGATTCGAAGCCGAAGCGCGCATCGAGTTGCTGGAATTGCCCGAGGGGCACTTGCACACGCGCCTGTTCACGGACTACGTCCGCGGTGAGGACACCAATACCGGCAGCAACCTGCCACGCATCACGCCGCAGCGCTATGGCGTCGGGCTGCACTACACAAGAGACCAGTTCGAGGCCGCTGCCGATGTGATGTTCGTTGCCGATCAGGACAAGACCGCGACGAATGAGCTGCCCACGGATGCGTACTCTCTCGTGAGCGCGGAGTTGTCGTACGCGTTTGAGCAACCGAACGTCTTCGTGTTCCTGCGCGGCACCAACCTGACCGATGAGGACGCTCGCCAGCACACCTCGCCGTTAAAAGATCTCGTGCCGTTGCCCGGGCGCTCGCTCCAGCTCGGGCTGCGCTACGATTTCTAAGACCGGAACCGGGCGAGCGACCCTAGCCCGTGCTCCAATATGCGTAGAGAACGGCGTAACCTAGTTCGAGGTTCCAGCGGCGCCCGATTCTTGCTTTCTGACCACGAGAGGACAGTAGCGCGCTTTGATAAATCCGATTGCGCCGATTGGCAGTGAGATCATCAGAAGCGCTGCATACAGCCCTTGATTGACCAGCACCACGAGACCCACAACCAGGGTCGCCACGAAAATAAGGAGGAAGAAGATCGCCTTGAACAGCCACTGGACGCCGACCAACTGACCACACCTGGGACAGAGAACGTCCGAGAGAATCAGCCCGGAAACCGGTATTGATTGTTGCAAACAGCCTGGGCATTTCCGTTTCAACAGTATTCTGCCTCATTCTTCCTAGCCGTCTTCCGCTCATAGAGCATAAACGAAAAAGCGAAATCATTGCGCTCGTCCGCTGCATGCGTCTCAGCGTCGACGAGTTGCCATTCGCTTTCGTCCACATCAGGAAAGTGCGCATCGCCCGCCACGTCTGCGTGCACACGCGTCAGGTAGAGCCGGTCTGCCAGCGGCAGAGCCAGCTCGTAAATCTGGCTGCCGCCAATCACCATCAACTCATCGACATTCCCCGCCGCGGCGATGGCCGCCTCGACGGAGGCGACCACGTCGCAACCTTCGGCCACGAATCCCGGCTGCCGCGTGACAACGATGTTCTGCCTTCCGGGCAATGGCCGTCCGATCGAGTCCCAGGTCTTGCGTCCCATGACAATCGGCTTGCCCATCGTTACTGACTTGAAGTGCTTCAGGTCGTCGGCAAGACGCCAGGGCAGATCGCCCTTGGCGCCGATGACGTTGTTCGTCGACACAGCGACGATAATGCTGATCTCGGGCATGGCTCAGACGGCTACTGCCGCCTTGATGTGAGGATGCGCTTCGTAGTTGAGGATTTCGAAGTCCTCAAACGTGTAGTCGAAAATACTGGGCGGGCGTCGCTTGATGGCCAGCGTCGGTAACGGCAACGGGTCGCGCGCGAGCTGCTCGTCCGCCTGTTCGAGGTGGTTTAGGTACAGGTGGCAGTCACCGCCGGTCCAGACAAAGTCTCCGACGCCCAGGTCGGCCTGCTGGGCGAGCATGTGCGTCAGGAGCGCGTACGACGCGATATTGAACGGCACCCCGAGGAAGATGTCGCAGCTGCGCTGGTAAAGCTGACAGGACAACTTGCCCTCGGCGACGTAGAACTGGAACAGGCAGTGGCACGGCGGTAAAGCCATGTTCTCGATTTCCGCCACGTTCCAGGCCGAGAGCATGATGCGCCGCGAATCCGGCGTTTCTTTCAACTGGTGCATGATCTGCGCCACCTGGTCGATCTTGCGGCCATCCGGTGTCGGCCAGCTGCGCCATTGCACGCCGTAGACCGGGCCGAGGTCGCCATTCTCGTCCGCCCACTCGTCCCAGATCGACACGCCGTTTTCCTTGAGGTAACGGATATTGCTGTCGCCGGACAGGAACCAGAGCAGCTCGTGGATGATGGAGCGCAGGTGCAGCTTCTTGGTCGTGACGAGCGGAAATCCCTTCGCGAGGTCGAAACGCATCTGGTGGCCGAAGACACTGAGCGTGCCGGTTCCCGTGCGGTCTTCCTTGCGCGTGCCCGTGTCTCGCACCAGCCGCATCATATCCAGGTACTGCTGCATCTTAGGCCTTGACCTCCCCGCTTGAACGCTGCGCCATCATTAGCATGATAGCGCCAGCCACGATCATCGGCACGGTCAGGATCTGGCCCATCGTTACCCAGTCGAGTGCCAGGTACCCAAGGTGAGCATCGGGCACGCGATAGAACTCGATATAGAAGCGGAACGCCCCGTAGAGGAACAGAAACAGGCCCGTGGGAGCCATGTAGGGGCGCGGCCTGGCCGTGTACCACCAGAGGATCGCGAAGAGCACGAAGCCTTCGAGGAGCGCCTCGTAGAGCATCGAGGGATGCAACACCTCACCGCGGTAGTTGAACGCCCACGGCACATCCGTTGGTTTGCCCCAGAGCTCGCCATTGATGAAGTTGCCGATGCGCCCGAAACCGAGGCCGAGCGGTACGAGCGGGGCGACGAAATCGGTCATGCGCCACAGGGTATGGCCGAGCTTACGGCCGTGCAGCCACATGGCGATCAGAACGCCGGCGAGACCACCGTGGAACGACATGCCCCCTTCGGTGATCTTGAAGAGGTAGAACGGATCGGAGAAGAGCTGCTCGGTGCCGTAAAACAACGCGTAGCCAATACGCCCGCCCAGGATGACGCCCAGCATCCCGTAGAACATGAGGTCGTCGACCTGTTCGGCATTGACCGGTGAGTCCGCCCGTTTGCAGCGCCGCCTCGCCAGCCACCAGGCCAGGAGGAAGCCGATGACGTACATCAAGCCGTACCAGCGTATCTTGATAACGCCTATCGAGAAGATGATCGGGTCGATTTCAGGGTATGTCAGCATGCAGGCCCGCTCGGCAATTCTCAAAGATCGGTATGATAGAGCAATCCATGCCAAATCGCCTCGCCAAAGAAACCAGCCCCTACCTCCAGCAGCATGCCGACAACCCGGTTGACTGGTACCCGTGGGGCGACGAAGCCTTCGCCCTCGCCCGGGAGACCGGCAAGCCGATTCTGCTGTCGATCGGCTATTCCGCCTGTCACTGGTGCCACGTGATGGCGCACGAGTCGTTTGAGGACGACACCATCGCCGCGCTCATGAACGAAATGTTCGTCAACGTAAAGGTCGATCGCGAGGAGCGCCCGGACGTCGACAAGATCTACCAGACGGCGCACCAGCTCATCACGCAGCGTGGCGGCGGCTGGCCCCTCACCATGTTCCTCGACGGTGACGACCAGCGGCCGTTTTTCGGTGGCACCTACTTCCCCAATGAGGCGCGCTACGGCATGCCGGCCTTTGGCGACCTGTTGCAGAAGATCGCCACCTACTATGCCGAGCACCGTGATGACGTACGCAAACAAAGCGCGAGCATCGTCGATGTTTTCGGTCGCCTGGAGCCGGCGCCGGCTGAAGCCGGCAAAGCGCTTGACGGCAAGCCGCTGGCCAAGGTGCGCGAGACGCTCGAGCAGTCGTTCGACAGGGAATTCGGCGGCTTTGGCGCGGCGCCCAAGTTTCCCCACCCGACCACGATCGATCGCCTGTTACGCCACTGGCGGAGTACGGCGTCGGCGACCGAACCCGATGTCGAGGCCCTGTTCATGGCGGCACTGACGCTTGCCCGCATGGCCGAAGGGGGGCTGTTCGACCATGTCGGTGGCGGCTTCTACCGGTACTCGGTTGATCGCCACTGGCAGATCCCGCATTTCGAGAAGATGCTGTACGACAACGGCCCGTTGCTGGCGATTTATTCGCAAGCTGCCCTCGCGACGGGCGAGGCACTGTTCTCGGCAGCCGCGAATGCGACGGCGGACTGGATGCTCGCCGACATGCGCGACGACAACGGTGGCTTCTACGCGACCCGCGACGCCGACTCCGAAGGGCACGAAGGACTGTACTACCTTTGGGAACCCGCGGAGGCACAGGCACTGCTGGGTGGCGACTACGACGTCTTTGCGCGGCGCTTCGGCCTGGACCAGGACGCGAACTTCGAAGGCAAATGGCACCTGACCGTACGACAGCAGGTGACCGACGATGAGGCGAAGGTCATCGCACGGGCAAAACAGACGCTGCTCGCACAACGCATGACGCGCGTTGCACCCGGCCGCGACGAGAAACAGCTTACGTCCTGGAACGCACTGGCCATTCGTGGTCTCGCGATCGCGGGCCGCGCGCTCGATCGACCGGATCTCGTGGATGCCGCGGCCGACGCCGTCGATTTCCTGCGGCAACACCTCGTGAAGGACGGGCGCCTCTATGCGAGCTACAAGGACGGCGAAACGCGGTTCGCGGCGTACCTCGACGATCACGCGTTCCTGCTCGAGGCGCTGCTGGAGCTGCTCCAGGCGCGGTGGGACACCGAGCACCTCGCGTTTGCAGAACAGCTTGCCGAGTTGTTGCTCGAGCATTTCGAAGACCCGGATCGCGGGGGCTTCTGGTTTACGGCCAATGACAGCGAGCAACTGATTCACCGCTCCAAGCCGCTGGCCGACGAAGCCGTGCCTTCGGGCAACGGTGTGGCCGCCTATGCGCTGCAACGCCTCGGGTTCCTGCTCGGGGAGACACGCTACCTGGCTGCCGCGGAGAAGACGCTGCGTGCCGCCTGGCGGGCGATCGATGAATACCCGCACGGGCATGTCAGCCTTCTCAACGCGCTGGAAGAGTACCTCGAGCACCCGGAGATCGTGGTCATTCGCGGTGCCGCGGATGAAATCGAGCGCTGGCGCGATTCCGCCGCGAAGCTCTACGCGCCGCGCCGGCTCGTTTTCGCGATCCCGGCCGATGCCACGGACCTGCCCGGTGCGCTTGCCGATCGCAAATCTGTCGAGGGTGAAACGGTCGCCTACCGCTGCCTGGGCACCCATTGCGAAATGCCGGTAACGTCCTGGGAAGCACTTGCCGGCCAGATGGCTGAGAACAGCTAGTCGTCAGGGGTACGCGGTCAACAACTGGCCGGTGACCGGCACGACGCGTTCCGCGTTCGCTCCACGAAAAGCAAAGGGTAACGAATCGACGCGCTGGCCCATGTTCCGCTGCACGGCGAAATGCAGGTGCGGACCGGTTGAGAAACCGGTGTTGCCGGAGTCGGCGATGTACTGCCCCGCGCGCACGCGCTCGCCCGGCTGCACACGAATCGTGTTCCAGTTGAGATGCGCGTAAACGGCATAGGTGCCGTCGTCGTGCAGGATACGAACGAGATTGGCCAGATCGGCGTACTCGTCGGCATCGGGCCCGCCCTTGAAGTTCTTACTCGCCACGTCGAACACAACACCGTCGCGTGCCGCCATGATGTCCGTGCCTACCGGCATCGCGATATCCACCGCGTACATGCTGTCGCGAGTCCGGTGTGTCAGGGAATCCGGATACGTCTGTGTGATCGGGTAACTGGCTCCGGCTGCAAATGGTGCGCGGTAGGTCACGCCACCGGCATGTCGTACATTCGGATCACCGGGCAGATACGCGAATCGATATCGAACTGTCGGTGCTATCGGTGCGTCGAGAGTGGCCAGCTCGAGCAGAACGAGGGTGCTGCGTGCGGGGACAAGCCAGCGCAGCTCCTGTCCCGAGGGCGGATACGCGACGCCCGTGATGGCCTGGAACTCGATGACGACTTCCATGGGCGCGAAAAACCGGTTGTTCGCGGTCAACCTGACGCTGGCACCATTGAACGCGCTTGTCACCGTCAGCCCGCCACGCTCGACGCGCGTCGAAATGGAACGGGTCTCGGCCTTCTGGCCGTCGGCAGGCGGCCGGTCGGAGAAGATCCATTCGCCATTCTCGCCGCGATACTTGTACAGGGTCTGCGCGGACGCGGCACCGCAGGAAAGCAGCGCCGCGAGCAGCAGCGCTGTGACAAATCGGTTGACGCGTCTACATGCCAAGGTCTGTTCGCCTCCAGCCCTCTGGGGTACGCCGGAGCTCATAGCCCGGCCAGTACTGGTTGTCCAGCTTCAGTGTAATCACCTCGGCCGTTTCGTTCCACGTCATCGTCTTCAACCGCACCGACTCGCGGTGGCCGATATCCTTTACCGCATCGATGAAAGCCTGCAGGTCAGGGGTGGGTATGTCATTGACTTCCACCACCCGGCGGCCCGCCCAGAGCCCGTAACGGGTTGCCGGCGATCCGTAACCGAAATAAGCAACGTAGACGCCGTCGGTCGAGACGCCCCTTTGCGCGGCCATAGCCCGGTGTGGATCCTGGATCAGCGCGCCCGCCCAGGAAATCGCGTGATCGATGCCCCGCCCGTCCAGCGCGGCCGTGCGCACGGGTAGTTCCAGGGCTTCGCCGTTGCGCCACACCGTTACGAGGACTTCCGGTTTTTGCACTGCGAGCTCAAGCTCGCGGAACGATGTGACGACATCGCCGTCGATGGCCAGCACTATGTCCCCGTTCTTGAGCAACTCCGCTGCGGCGGTACCGGAGACGAGACGCGTGATGCTGAGGGCGCGCCGGCGCACCGGGTTGTTCTCCTCGAGCCGCGCAACCCACTTCTCGTCCACGCCCATTTTGCGAGCGGCGAAGAGCGGCGCGTAGACAAACTCGGCTTCGAGCGAGTAGAACGGCCTGCCCTCTCGGACCGTCTCGACGAACTGCTTGGCCACCTCGGACCCGACGCCACGGTTGAATTGTCCGGACTCGCCCCCCGACTGGATGGCGAAACTCGACCAGGTCGCAAGGACCTCGCCCTTCTCGTTGATCAGGACGCCGTCGACGTCATTGGGCGCATTGACCAGCGCGATACCCTCGATATTGGAATCGCGAAAACGCAGCGTGCGGGAGAGCGGCAGAATGAGCGGGTCGACCGATGACACCGTGCTCTGCTGGTGTACAAGCTGGTGGTCGCCCTTGATGCCGACCACCCAGACGTCGTCGCCGGGTCGCAGCGTCTTGGTATTGAACCTGGCTTCGCGGACAGGTGTCGTGCCGATGATCTGCGGATCGTAGGAGACGATCGCATAGTTGTGCAATGGATGAAGTTGCTCGACCTTGCCTTTCACCTCAAGCGAGCCGGCGAAAGTGATCGTGACGTCGCCGATCGCGATCGGCACGGTATTGCGGTCGACGAGAACGTAGCCGCGCTCCTTGTCGACGATCAGGCCGGTACCGTAATAGTGACGCTCTGCAACGCCCGAAAGCGTGTAGGGCAGATCGAACGTCACGACCACCAGCGAATGCGCTATGGAGTTTACGATCTTGTCCTTGTAGTTCGTCAGCCGCGTGCTGCTCACTTTCTGTGGTTCCGGGTCGGGACCCGGTGCAAGCTCACGGCACGGCCAGACGCCGAGCTCATCGTCGCGCACGCAACGTCGCGCGGGAAACCAGACGCGGTCCATCTCCAGGAGACGCACCACGGAGTTCTGCGGATTCTCCATGTTGACGTAGCGCACGAGCGCGCGCTCACCGTCCGCCAGTTCACCGAGCGCCGCTTCGAAGTCGTCGAGACTGTTGACGGGCTGCCCGGCTACCTCAACGATCACAGCACCGCGCGGAACTGCCGCGCGCGACAACACGTAGCCAGGATTCGCGACGTAAACACCTTCGGCAGGCCTGTTGTAGTGGCGGGCCTGCTGGTAAGACAGGCGATTCACTATGGCGTCGCCGAATTCCAGGTACTCGTCGGGCGTGATGGCATGCAGGTCGTCGACCCTGACCCTGGCATCAACGCGGCGACCGCCACGCTCGAGCTGGATGTCGATCTCCTGCCCGACATGCGAGTCGAGCAGTGCCTCGAGCGGCACGAACTGGGTTACAAGCTCCCCGTTGACGCGCAGCAGGATGTCGCCGGGTGCCAGGACCTCCGCTGCCGCAGACCCGGGAATGACCTGTTCGACCGTCAGCATGCTGGTCTGTCGCGGCGCCGCGTTGCGCGCGATCCGTTCCGACTCCTCGGTCAGCCCGAGTCGACGAAGTTCGTCGTAGGGCTCGCTGCGGAACGTCGTCTGCAGGGTGCCGCGCGGGACGATCGTCCCCTTCTGCAACTCTCGCAACGCCCGTTCGATGCGATCCAGCGGCAGGAAGAAGCTGCTGGCCGCGGAGCTGTTGGCGCCGGCATTGAGTGCGACGACTTCGCCCTCGATATTCACAACAGGGGATCCGGACGAGCCGCCCGACGTACCTGATGCCGCCTGGAGGTAGAACGTATTGAAATCGTTGTACTTGCCGCGGCCGTAGTCCGGGGCTTTGCGATCGAGGCGAGCGATCGTGCCTGCCAGGATGGAGAGCTGCTCTCCGGCATCGTTGCCGATGACGCGTATCTCCTTACCGATACCGGCACCGTCCGGAACCAACGGCAATTCGACGGGCTCGATGTACTTGAGATCCGCGGGGTCGTAACGGAAGAAGCCGAAGTCATGCACCGGATCGCGATAGACCGGTGTCAGTCGCACTTCCTCGTTGTTGCGAAATACGGCCTCGGCGATGACCGGACCGGGTGTCACAACATGGCGATTGGTCAGGATCAGGCCGAGCTCGGCATCGACGACAAACCCGGTCGCCTGGCTCGACGTATTCCATTCCGTATCGAACGCACGCGTGCTATCGACCCGTATCGAGACAACGCCTGAAGAAATGCGCTCGAGTGTCTCGGTCCAGGCCGTATTTTCGGCGGCCGTCGCCGGGACAAAGAGCATCAAGGCGGCGACCGCCGCGAGAATCCTGCCGTGAGTCATAGTGTTCCTGATTGCTACGGAAATTAGGTACCGGACACCCTATTAAATCAGGTACCGGACACCCTATTTCCTGATCGTTAGACACTCTTGTGCGAACAAGGTCCCTGGAAATAGGGTGTCCGGTACCTTAATTGCGTATTTCAGCAGAATCAGGGCGTTAAGGCGACCGCACAGGTCACACCGGTGCATGGGACCTGGCTGGCAACTAGTCCGGGTTGTAACGCAGATTGAGCTCGCGTGCCGCCTTGACGTCATCGAGGCGGCGTACCGGCATCTTGTAGGGCGCCTCCTTGTACTGCACGCCGTCTTCCTTCGCGCTACGCACGATGTCGATCATCGCTGCCACGAAATTGTCCAGCGTCTCCTTGCTCTCGGTCTCCGTCGGCTCAATGAGGAGGCACTCGGGCACGAGCAAGGGGAAGTACGTTGTCGGCGCATGATAGTTCTTGTCGAGCAGTGCTTTGGCAACGTCCATGGCCGTCAGGTTATAGTCCTTGGCCTCGTGCTTCAGGGTCACGATGAACTCGTGACTCGCGCGCCTGTCCGGGAATGCCAGTTCGAAACCCGCTTCGCGCAGCTTGACCATCAGGTAGTTGGCATTGAGAGTCGCAAATTCGGCGACGCGCTCCATGCCATCCCGGCCGAGCATACGCATGTAGACGTAGGCACGCAGCAACACGCCGGAGTTGCCCATGAAGCCGGACAGGCGACCGATGCTCTGCGGAATATCGTCTTCGGCGGCCCAGTCGAAGTACGTCTCGCCATCTTTCTCACGCCGCGTCACCACGGGGATCGGCAGGAACGGCAGCAGGCGCTTGTTTACACCAACTGCGCCCGAACCCGGGCCGCCACCGCCATGCGGGGTTGAGAAGGTCTTGTGCAGGTTCATGTGGATCACGTCGAAATCCATGTCGCCCGGGCGAACCTTGCCGAGAATCGCGTTCAGGTTTGCGCCATCGTAGTACAACAGGCCGCCGGCATCGTGAACCATGTCGGCGATCACCTTGATGTGACGCTCAAACACACCCAGCGTCGACGGATTCGTCAGCATGATGCCTGCCGTGTTGGGGCCCAGTGCGGCTTTGAGAGCATCCATGTCGACATCGCCATCCGACCTTGTCGGAATTTCCTTGACGATACAGCCGCACATTGTCGCGGTCGCCGGATTGGTGCCGTGCGCCGCATCGGGCACGATGATCTCGTTGCGCTCGAGATGACCGTTGGCAACGTGATACGCCTTGATCATCGCGACGCCCGCCAGCTCGCCCTGCGCACCGGCCATCGGCGTCAGCGACACGCCTTTCATGCCGGTTACGTCTTTGAGCATTTCCTGCAGTTCGTACATGCACGTCAGGAATCCCTGGCCATGGCTGACCGGCCCGAGTGGATGCCGGCCCGCGAACTCCGGCAGCAGCGCCAGCGCATTGCAGGCACGCGGATTGTATTTCATCGTGCACGATCCCAGGGGATAGAACTGGGTATCGATCGAGAAGTTCTTCTGCGACAAGCGCGTGTAGTGGCGGACCGTCTGCAGTTCAGACGCCTCCGGCAGTCTCGGCCTGTCATCGCGCAGGAATTTCCCGGGGATCTGGAGGGACCCGGCCTCGACCGGAGCTTGTGCGAATGCCCGGCGACCACCGCGCGATTTCTCAAAAATCAGTTCACTCATTGATATCAATTCCCAGCGCGCGGAAGGCGGCGTCATAGTCCGGCTCCACGGTAATGTCTTCTATGTGTTCCCGATGTACGACCGTATTATTCTCGTCCAGCACCACAATCGCGGGCGAGAACATGCCGGCCAGCGGGCCGTCCATGATCTGCACACCGTAGTTCTCACCGAACCCCGCATGCCGAATGGCCGACAAGCCTTCGACGTGGGTCAGCTCGTGTTGCTGTTGAAAACGCTTGTGTGCGAACGGCAGATCGTAGGACACCATCAGCAGGGCGAGATCTTTCCGGCCGCCCCCATACTTGTTGAACTTGATCACGGACTCCGCGCACACCTTCGTGTCGATACTCACGAAGATATTCATGATTTTGCGTTTGCCCATCCAGTTTGCCAGCGAAACGTTTTGCAGCTTCGTATTGACGAGCGACACGTCGGGCGCGTGGCTGCCAATTCTCGGCAACTCACCGTAGGTGCGATAGCTCGCGTTCTCGTACTGGATCTTGGCTACGATGGTCCCCGACATATCAGCCCATGGCCTCGGCAAACGCGGCGATACAGGCGTCGATGTCCGCATCCGTCTTGGTTTCAGTTGCACACACCAACAGGGCGTCGGTACCCGCGTCCTTCGTGAGATCGTAGCCCCCGAGTATGTTCTTCGCGGCCAACGCCTCGAGGATCGGCGCGACGGGTCGATCGAAGCGCAGCGCAACCTCGTGGAAGTACGGGCCCTCGTAGAGCCGCTCGATGCCGTCGATGGCGCAAAGCCCGTCGACGAGACGCGTCGTGTTCTCATGCGACTTGCGGCCAACCTGGGCGATCCCCTCGACGCCCAGCAATGACATGTAAATCGTCGACGCGGTCACCATGAGACCCTGGTTCGTGCAGATGTTCGATGTCGCCTTCGAACGGCGAATGTGCTGTTCACGCGCCTGCAAAGTCAGGGCAAAGCCCGGGTTGCCGTCGAGGTCCGTCGTACGGCCCACGATGCGGCCGGGCATCTGCCGGACGTGTTTTTCCTTGCAGGTCATGTACCCGAAGTACGGTCCGCCCGACGACAGCGGCACGCCGAGAGGCTGGCCTTCGCCACAGGCGATGTCCACGCCCTGCTCACCCCAATGACCGGGCGCTTTCAGCAAGGCCAGCGTCATGGGATTGGCGATACCGATAGCGAACGCGCCCTGCGCGTGTGCCCAGTCGGTGAGGCGATCGACATCTTCCAGCGTGCCCGGAAACGTGGGCTGCTGCATCACCACGGCGACAGGATTGCGCCCCTCGGGCAGCTGGTCGAACGCGACATTGCCGGTTGTCGCATCGACAGGCAGCCACTCGAACGTCAGTCCCTGGCTACCGGCTATCGCCTCCGCGACGTGTTCGTACACCGGGTTGACGCCCGGCGCGAGCAGGATCAGGCCGGTCTTCACACGACGGTTTGCGCGCACCGACATGAGCGCGGCCTCGGCCAGCCCGGATGCGCCGTCGTACAACGACGCATTGCTGACATCGAGTCCGGTCAGCTCCGTGATCATCGTCTGGTATTCGTAGATCGTCTGCAGCGTCCCCTGGCTCGCTTCGGCCTGGTAGGGGGTATAGGCACTGTAGTACTCACCGCGCGTCGCGATATCCCAGACGGCAGCGGGAATGTGGTGCTCGTAAGCACCGGCGCCGATAAAGCACACAGGCGATCCGTCCATCGCGGCGCGATCGCGCATGAGGCGAGAGATCTCCATTTCGCTGAGCGCCTCCGGAACTTCGTGCAGATGATCGATGCGCAGCTCGGCCGGGATTTCGTCGAACAGGTCCTCGGTCGACTGCACGCCGATGGCGTCGAGCATTTCGCGAGTATCTTTCTCGGTATGGGGAATGAAAGGCATTAGTCTCTTCTCAGTCGTCGAGCTCGTCGAGTAATTGCTGGTACGCGTCCGGCGTCATGAGCTCGCTCTCGTCCAGGGCATCGGCGAGCGTCATGCGAACGATCCAGCCATCGCCATAGGGATCGGCATTAATCTTCTCGGGATCGTCCGAGAGGTCATCGTTGACCGCCACCACGCTTCCTGCGACAGGCGCGTACACGTCGGAAGCGGCCTTGACCGATTCGACGACGGCCATCTCACCGCCGGCGTCCACGTCCTGCCCGACTTCAGGCAATTCGACATAGACCAGGTCACCCAGTGCCGTCGCAGCATGGTCGGTGATTCCGACAGTCACGCTGCCGTCACTCTCGCGTCGCAGCCATTCGTGGTCGTTGGTGTAGAGGAGATCTCCCGGCAATTCACTCATTTCTAGCTCCCAGTGGTTTGATTGGTTCCGGTATTACACGTCTATGCGCACTTGCCCGTTTCGTACGAAGGGCGTCTTCACAATCCGCACGTTCAACAATTTGCCGCGGACCTCGACCTGGGCACGGTCATAATCCCCGGCGGGTACCCGCGCCAGCGCAATCGAACGCCCGATGGTCGGCGAGAATCCGCCGCTCGTAATTTCGCCCTCACCGACGCCTTGCACAACGACCTTCTGGTGATTGCGAAGCACGCCTTTGTCTTCAAGTAACAGACCCACGAAGCGTTGTCTGTCCGGAGAGTTACGTAAGGCCTCGATTGCACGGCGACCGATGAAATCCCGATCCGCGGGCTCCCAGGCGACGGTCCACTCCAGACCGGCCTCGAGCGGCGAGATCGTCTCGTCCATGTCCGAGCCATAGAGGTTCATTGCCGCTTCCAGGCGCAGCGTGTCACGCGCGCCAAGGCCGGCCGGCGCCACACCGGCAGCAACCAGGCGATCCCAGACGCCGTGTGCGTCGGCGGCGGGCATGACGATCTCCCAGCCATCCTCGCCCGTATAGCCGGTTCGTGCGATGAACCACTCGCCGGCTTCCATCCCGAAAAACGGTTTCAGCGCCAGCGCCGCGTCGCGGTACTCGGCAGCGATACAGGGTGCCGCGAGTTCCCTGGCCCTCGGGCCCTGTACGGCGACCATCGCGAGCTCGGGACGCTCGGTAACGCCGACATCGAAAGCCTCGGCCTGCCTGCGAATCCATGCAAGATCCTTTTCACGCGTCGCCGCGTTGACGACCAGGCGATAGGCTGTTTCACCAAGGAAATAGACGATCAGGTCATCGATGACACCGCCGTCTTCGTTGAGCATGCTGGTGTACAGGGCTTTGCCATAGTCTTTGAGCTTGGCAACATCGTTGGCAAGCAGGTATTGCAGGAACGCGCGCACGCGCTCCCCGGCGAGGTCGACGATCGTCATGTGCGAGACATCGAAGACACCGGCGTTCTGCCTTACCGCGTGGTGCTCTTCCTTTTGGGAACCGTAGTGCAGTGGCATGTCCCAACCACCGAAATCGACGATGCGGGCACCGGACTCGACATGCTTGTCGTAGAAAGGCGTTTTCGAACCCATAGGACCTGTCCATTTTAGAAAGCAAAAAAATAGGGGCGGCAGGCATCAAGCCTGCCGCCCCTCTGTCCTTGGTTACCTGAGAGATCAGTCACCGGCCAACAGGTCCGGATACATTCCCCTTCGGTGGGCCTTCACGGCCGCTCTCCAGAGCTGATCAGCGCTCACAGTCCTTCTGCCTGAGCGTTTCCGAGCGAGTTGCGCCTTCGGCGCCCCGATCCAACGGGGTCTCTTCTGCGAACGCTATAGATCAGTGTGCGCCATGATAGCCAATGCTCTGGCAGGTTGCCAGCAGCCGGCCGGGCGGTAACAATGCCCGACAAAGAAAATCAGGGAGTTGGCATGAAATTCGTCAGGATCACGTTGCTGTTGTTGTCTTTATCCGGTACGGGCGCCGCACTCGCGGACGCGACATCGGACTTCCAGGCCCTGCTGGACGAGCACTGGGAATGGACGCTCGCCAACTCGCCGGTAATGGCATCGATGATGGGCGACCGTCGCTTCAACCGGGAATGGGGTGACAACAGCCTGGCGGCTATCGAGAAGAAGCATGTGGAAACCCAGGCGTTTCTGCGTCGCGCCTATACGATCGATCGCAACGCGTTGTCGGCCGACGACCAGCTCAACTACGAACTGTTCCGGCGCCAGTTGCAGGACGCCGTCGATGAGCACCAGTTCGAGGCTCACCTCGTGCCGTTCGACCACCAGGGTGGCATCCAGAACCTCGACATCCTGGCCAGCCGCCTGAGGTTCAACGCCGTCGCCGATTACGACGACTGGATCGCGCGGCTGGGCAAGATCGACGACCTGGTCGACGAGACCATTGCGCTCGCGGAACAGGGCCGCAAGAAAGGCCTCGTGGCGCCCGCCATCCTCATGCAGCGCATGCCCGACCAGCTGGCGGGCCAGGTCGTCGAGTTTGCCGCCGACAGCCCTTTCTTCAGGCCTTTCGCGGCGTTGCCGGAATCGTTTTCGCCGACAGACCGGGAACGTTTGCGGGCCGAGGCCACGGAGGTTATCGAGAAGACGGTGGTGCCTGCCTACCGCAAGCTCGACAAGTACTTCAACGCGAAATACCTGCCGGCCGCACGCGACAGCATCGGCCTGTCCGCGTTGCCCAACGGCAGCGCCTGGTACGAGCACCAGGCACGTTCCTACACGACCACGCGGCTTTCACCCGACGAAATACATCGTATCGGGCTCGACGAGGTCAAGCGCATCCGGGACGAGATGGACCAGGTCATCAAAGAGGTCGGGTTTGCGGGCAGTTTCCAGGAGTTTCTGACCTATCTTCGCACCGACCCGCAGTTCTACTTCGACAACGCCGACGATCTCTACAAGGAATACCTCGCGACCAGCAAGCGCCTGGACCCGGAACTCGTCAAGCTGTTCGGCAAGCTGCCCCGCATGCCCTATGGCGTAAAGCCCATTCCGGACTCAATCGCTCCCGATACGACAACCGCCTACTACAACCGCCCTGCTGCCGACGGCAGTCGTCCAGGCTACTACTTCGTCAATCTCTACAAGCCCGAAGTGAGACCCAAGTACGAAATCGAGGTGCTGAGCGTGCATGAAGCCGTGCCCGGACATCATCTGCAACTCGCCCTGCAGCAGGAACTCGGCGACGTCCCCATGTTTCGCCGTTTCATGGGCTTTACCGCGTTTGTCGAGGGCTGGGGGCTGTACAGCGAACGCCTCGGGTATGACATGGGCCTGTACCAGGATCCTTACTCGCGCTTCGGTCAGCTCACCTACGACATGTGGCGCGCGGTGCGCCTCGTCGTCGACACCGGCATGCACTACAAGGGTTGGACACGCGAGCAGGCCATCGACTTCTTCAAGGACAACGCGGCCAAGACCGAGCACGATATCGTCAACGAGATCGATCGCTACATCGCGTGGCCGGGCCAGGCACTGGCTTACAAGATCGGGCAGCTCAAGATCCTGCAGATACGGGCTCGTGCGGAGGTGCAACTGGGCGACAACTTCGACATTCGCGCCTTCCATGACGAGCTGCTCGGCGCAGGCGCGCTGCCGCTCGATTTGCTCGAGCAACGCATGGACAGGTGGCTCGCCGCACAATAATGCTGCGCGGCGAACCGCCGATCACTTCTCGCCCTGTCTACTCGGGCGACCAGTCGGGAATACGCCCCGGTGTCCAGGGCGCACCCTTGACCTCAAGTGCGTCTTCCAGCGCGGCGAGGTCGTTGCCCAGAACCCGCAACGACTGCAGGGCCGCGCTGAACTCCTTCGCGGCCACCGCGTAAGAATCCTTGTAGTTCCCGCCCGCGGGTGACTGGGCGTAAACGAGGTTGTAGTACAGGTTCGATGCGCGCGACGAGATCGACATCGGTGTCGGCTCGTTGCGACTGGCGACCGTCCCGTCGCCATGAACGGCTACGCCGATATCCGCCAGGCGCGTGGTCAACTGCTGCAGGACATCGCGCTCTGCCTCGCTCGCGGCCGGGGTTTCGACGATAGCCGCACGCAAGTGTGCAATCCGGTTTTGCATTTCAGTTATGGCCGACGCGCTGCCGGCGACGGCCCGTTGCAGTCCGGCCACCTTGATCTGGAACGCCTGCAGAGCCCGGCGGTCACTCGTAATTTCCGGACTGGCCTCGAGCGGCTTGACGACAAAGGTCTGCGCCTCGCCGATCTCCTTCAGAACACCGTCTTTCTCCACGGCGAGGCGTCCCGAGTAGGTGCCCGGCAATACCATCGGGCCGACCGGATCCGGAATCCAGTAGGGCTTGTCTTCGGCCGGTGCAAGGCTGATCGGGTCGGGAGGCGGCAGGCGCAAGTCCCAGGCGCTGCGGTGCAGTCCCTTGCCGGTGTTCGCGCTCACCTGGCGCACGACGTTGCCAGCCGCGTCTTTGACAACGACAAACATGGCCGGAGCCTGCTCACGATCTTCCGCGCGCAGCGCATCCCACGAGGGATACGGCGTATCGCCGCCCTCTTTCTCGATCTCGATCTCGCGCTCGCGGCGCGCCGCCTTTTGCGACTTCAGGCCCTCTTTCAGGTAGTACGTGAACACGGCGCCATACGGCGGGTTCGGTGCCGTAAAGAAGGCATCGCCGCTCGATCCTTTCTCACCCCCGCCCCACAGGTCGCCTTCGATGTACAACCACGGGTCGCGTACGCCGAACAATTCGAAATCACCGAGATTCGCGGCCTTCGTCCGCAGTGCGCTGTAGTCATCGAGGATGTAGATGCCGCGGCCGAACGTGCCGACCACGAGGTCGTTCTCACGTGCCTGGATCTCGATATCGCGTACGGCGATTGTCGGGAAGTTGCCTTTGAGCTGATGCCACGAGGCACCGCCGTCCTGCGTGACGAACAGGCCGAATTCCGTGCCGACGAACAACAGGTTCGGATCGACATGGTCTTCGACGATCGTGTGTGCCGAACCGCGCGCGGGCAGGTTGCTGCTGATCGACTTCCAGCTGCGACCACGGTTCTCCGACTTCAGGACATACGGCTTGTAGTCGCCGCGCTTGTGGTTTTCGAGCACGGCATACACGACGTCGATGTCGTGCGCTGAAGCCTGCACATCGTCGATATAGGTCATGTCCGGTACGTTTGCGAACTTCGTCGTGCGCCGCCAGGTTGCCCCGCCGTCTTCGGTTACGTTGAGGACTCCATCGTCGGTACCCACGTAGATCAGCCCTTCCTGCAAGGTGCTCTCGCTGATCATGATGGCGCTGCCGTACATCGAGGTGGAATCGTTCTTGGCAATGGTGTCGACTCCCCAGACACGCCCCATCACGTCGAGCTTGTTGCGATCGATCTGCCGGGTCAGGTCCGGGCTGACCTTGCGCCAGCTGTCGCCGCGATCGTCCGAACGGAACAGGTACTCGGCCGCGTAGTACAGGCGCCGGGGATCGTGCGGGCTGACGAGTAGCGGTGTGTTCCAGTTCCACTTGTAGTTGTTCTCGCCACTCTCGGGGTGCGGGGTAATGTAGACGCGCTCCTGGGTGCGCCGATCGTAGCGCGCCAGGCCGCCGTACTGGTACTGCGCGTAAATGATATCGGGATCGGTCGGGTCGAATTGCGGTTCATAGCCGTCACCACCCAGCACCAGGTGCCAGTCGGAATTGGTGATGCCGTGGACGACCGTGGTACGCGACGGCGCGCACAGCGAGTTGTTGTCCTGTGTGCCGCCGCAGACGTTGTAGAACGGTTCGGCATAGTCCGGCTGTATGCGATAGAACTGCGTGATGGAGAGGTTGCGTACGTGCCGCCAGGTGCTGCCCATGTCCCAGGATTCGTAAACACCGCCGTCACCGCCGATAAACAGGTGGTCGGAATTCTCAGGGTCGATCCAGAGCGCGTGATCGTCAACATGACGGGACTCGGCGGCCAGCGCGCTGAACGTCTGTCCACCGTCTTCCGATTTCATCGTGAAGGTATTCAGCGCATAGAGGCGATCTTCGTTCTGCGGGTCAACGACGATCTCGTTGTAGTACTGCGGGCTCGTGGTCATGTACGACGAGCGCTTCTCCCAGTTACTGCCAAAATCAGTCGAGCGGTAAACGCCTTTCTCCTCATCGTTGGCTTCGATAATCGCGTAGATCATGTCGGGATTGCTCGCTGCGCTCGCGAGACCAATACGTCCCATGTGGTCGCTCGGCAGTCCGGCAGACACCTTGTTCCAGGTCTTGCCCCGGTCGGTGCTCTTGTGGATGCCACTGCCGGGCCCGCCGTTGATCAGAACCCAGACATGGCGGCGGCGCTGGTACGTCGATGCCACGATAACCTCGGGGTCGCGCGGGTCGACGACAAACTCGTTGACGCCAGTGTGCGCATCGATCTCGAGGATACGCTCCCAGCTCGTGCCGCCATCGTGCGTCCGGTAGAGACCGCGATCGCCGCCATCGTTCCAGAGAGGGCCCTGTGCTGCGACCAGCACCTCGTCGGAGTCATCCGGGTTGATCCAGATCTGGCTGATATGGCCCGAATCCTTGAGCCCGACATTCTTCCAGGTCTTGCCGCCATCGATCGATTTGTAGACGCCGTCGCCGTAGGCAACGGATCGCTGTGCATTGTTCTCGCCGGTGCCCACCCAGATGGTCTTGGTGTCGTTAGGGTCGATTTCGACGACGCCGATCGCGTACGAACCCTCGTTTTCGAAAATGGGATCCCACGAAATGCCGTTGTTCTCTGTGCGGAACATGTTGCCGGACGAAACGCCGACCAGGAACTTCTGGTTCTCACCCGGGTAGAAAGCGAAGTCCGAAATCCTGCCCGAGGTTATTGCAGGGCCAATATGCCGAAGAGGTATCGCCGCAAGCGGATTGGCATCGCCCTCTTCGTCCGCGGCATGGCCCTGTGTAACGAATCCGAGGCAGCACACCATACCCACAAGCAGTAAACGTACATAAGAGATCATTGACTTCACCGTTCCAGTTTAAATTCCCGCCTTGAGATGGCGGCACGTTCCTCCGGCGTTGCAGAGGCATCAAAAATTTCGTCGATACGCGCGACCCGGCTCGCAAGCCCGGTGCCGTTCGCTATCTGGATATTGAGACCGGGTCGCGCATTCATCTCGAGAATCAGGGGCCCCTGATCACGATCGATAACCATATCGACACCCAGGTAGCCCAGCCCGGTCACTTCGAGCCCCTTTGCAGAGGTCTCGAGAATAAATTCCCACCGCGGTATTTTCAGGCCCGCAACCAGCGCGCCCGTATCCGGGTGCTCGTCGACAATCTCGTCGTTCAGAACCCCGGAGAGGGTCACACCCGAACCCATGTCCACACCGGCACCCACTGCACCCTGATGCAGGTTTGCCTTGCCATCCGACGCGCGCGTCGGCAGCCGCACCATCGCCATGGCCGGGTAGCCGCGGTACACGATCACGCGGATGTCCGGCACGCCCTGGTAACTGACCGCCGCAAAGATGGGGTCAAAACGCACGCAATACTCGATGAGGGCCTTGTCGCGAGTGCCACTCAGGCTGTATTGCCCGCCAACGATATTCGAGATGTGGTGCTCGAGTTCATCCTTGGATATCACCACGCCGCTGCTCAGTCGAAAGCTGTCACGCTTGCGTTCACTGCGACCGGTCACGACGACAATACCGTCCCCACCACTACCCTGGGCCGGCTTGATAACGAAACTCGTGAGGCCGTCGACCATCTCGTCGAAGTGTCGAACCTGCCCCTGGTGTTCAATGACGCCATACAGGTCCGGGACAGCCATGCCCGCCGCCAGCGCCAGTTCCTTGGTCAGGGCCTTGTCGTCCACGCGCGGGTAGAAGCGCCGCGGATTGAGTCGCATGATGAAGTCCGCGTTGCGTTCGTTGAGACCGAGGACGCCTTTCCTGCGAAGTTGTCGTGCCGTGGAAAACATCAGCGCTGGGCGAGCTCCTTGAACCGCCTCAGCTCGGTCAGGCGATAACCGGTGTAACGCCCGGCAAGTACCACCAGCGCGAGAATCAGCAGCAGCAGCTCGGGGAACGTGAAGATGAGGTGTTCCAGCCACGCCATGCCCATCATTATGTACGCCGCAACGGCGACGAACAGGCTGCCGAGCCCTGCACGCATCGCGTCCACGGCCCCGCGCTCCTCCCAGACGACCGACATGCGCTCGATGGTCATCGCGATAATGACCATGGGGAACAAGGCGACGGACAGTCCCGTTTCCAGGCCCATGCGATGCGACGCGAGGCTGATAAACAGCATCAGCATGACGACCACGATGAGCACGGCGCTGAGCCTCGGCACGAGGAGCAATCGCAATCGATCCAGCAGGAAGCGAATACTGAGGCCCAGGGCGACGAGCGTCGTGAACAGAATGACGCCCCAGAGCAGCTTGGTCTCGCGGAATGCCAGCGCGATCAGTACCGGCATGAACGTTCCGAATGCGTCGATACCGACGATATTGCGCATCACCACCATGATCAGCGCACCGATGGGAATCATGAGCAACACCGCGTAGACGGCCTGCGTCCGTATGGGCAGGCTATAGAGCGAGAAGTCGATCGCAGTCGCACCGCGCTGCGCCGCCTGTGTTTCCGCGATTGCGACCGCGTCCAGGTGGTTCTCCTGGATCGCGAAATCGACCTGTACGTTGCTGCCACCCTCGACGCTTACCAGCGGTTCGTTGCCGCGCCACCAGACAAGAAATCGATCAGGCAGATTCGCCTCGCCGGTCGCAGGATTGAAGTACAGCCACCTGTCGCCGTCGTGCACTTCCAACCAGGACACGAGCGACGCACTCCGCTGCCGGCCCGACAACGGGAACCCGTGCACGGTGCGCGCCGGAATACGCGCGGACGCGAGCATGGTTCGCGCAACATCGACAAACTCGGCATCGCTGTTCGCGCCCGAAAGCAGGAGTTCGACATTCGGATCGGGTGATGGGTCGTTCAGGCGCCGCAGCAATTCCGTCGTGAAAGACGCGGTATCCGCCGAGTGATCGCGCACGTCCGCTACCAGCACATCGACAGCGGTCTTGAGTGGTTCGTTGATAACGGGCAATGGCGGGAACGGCGGTGTCGTGTCCGACTCGTCGACGGTATCGTCTTCATACACCGAGATACGGTAATAGATGGTCTGCTCGCCATCGGCGCGACGGATTGCCCACTGCGCTTCGCGACCGCCGCTGCCGTAGTTGATACTGAACCCGTACCCGCGCGAGACCGAGTTCTCGTTGAGCATGCGAAAACCGGGCGTCAGTGTGGGAATGTGCAGCTGCACCTTTATCGACCCGGGACCGCTGTCGAAATGCACGGCCGACTCGATTGTCCAGACGGGCTTTTCCTGGTCTTCACTCAACGGGAAGCCGAGCACCTGCCACTTGTACAGGAACACGGCCAGGCCAATTACGGTCAGTAACGCCGCGAGCACGTAGACATATCGATCCTTCATTGTCCCCCCAGTCCGAGCATCAATCGACGCCCAACGCGACCTTGACGGCCTGTTCTCTTATTGGCCCGCTGCGGTTGAAAGCCCGCATGCCGGCAGATCGAACTGCGCCGATCAGCACGGAGTCTGTCGCAAACAGGCGGTTTAGGCCAGTCATGAAATGCAACATGGTGGCGTTTGCGCCCTTGCGCGCACGTTCATAGCGCCTCAACACCGGCCGGTCGCCCGGGTGTCGGCCCTCTGCCAGCGCACGGGACACCTGGGCTGCGAGCTCTGCTGCATCCTGCAGACCCAGGTTCGCGCCCTGCCCGGCCAGCGGATGGATCGCGTGCGCCGCATCCCCGATCAAAGCGAGGTTTGGCAACACATACGATACGGCGTGGCGAGCACATAACGGAAACGCACCCTTCGGCCCGGCAAGCTCGAGCTTGCCAAGGACATGGTCCGACGCGTCACTAATGAGGCGGCCTGTTTCCTCATCGTCGGCCGCGAGTGCGGCTTGCGCCTGCTCCGGGCTGGTCGACCACACGACCGACACGCGGCCGTCGTCGAGTGGCAGGATCCCCAGCGGACCACCGCGCAGGAATCGCTGCCAGGCTATTCCACCATGGGGTTTTTCGGGACGCAGGTGCGTGACGAAAGCCGTCTGCGCATACGGCCACTCATTGACGTCGATACCAACAGACGAACGCACGAACGAACGCGCACCATCGGCGCCGATCAGCAGATCGGCCGAAAGTGTCTCGCCCGACTCAAGTTCGACGTCATAGTGATGCGGCTTCCGGCGCAGGGCCCTGATCCGGCTTTCGAATTTGAGCGCCGCGGCGGTCTTGTCGAGCTGGTAAAGCAGGACGTCCTGCAGCAGCACATTCTCGACGATAAATCCGAGCTGCCGGGCGGCGAACTCATCCGCGTCGAAGTGCAGCGCGTTGGCACTGTCCGGCGTGTCGCTCTCATCCCAGATGCGCATGCTCGTGTACGGGCTCACTCGCGTTGCAGCAGCGTACTCCCACGCCCCCACGGAGTCGAACAAGTCCGCGGTACCCGTCGCGATCGCCGAGACTCGCAGGTCGACATCGTTATCCAGCGAAAAAATCGGGCGCGGAGCCGCATCGATCAACGTAATGTCCAGTGCATCGCACTGCTCACCCTTGGCCAGCAACGTTGCTGCCATGAGGCCCGTGACACCTCCACCAACGACGACGATCCGGTAACGCCGATTCACTTTATGGGGACTCCGCGTGAGAGCCGCGGCAATTTTCCTGCCAGGCCCATGGTGTGCTTTGCGAAAACCGAGCGCACGCCGGGCACCAGGTCGAAGCCCAGCATACCCATGTTTCGCAAGGTTCGAAGCGGCCGGCGCTCACTGACAAACAGTTTCACCAGGCTGTCGGTAAAACGCACGAGCTTCTTCTGGTCGCTGCGCCGCCAGCTCGCATAACGCTCCAGCATCTCCGTGGGATCAGAGCCGCTGGCGGCAGGACCCTGGCCCCACTCGGGTGACTCGGCAATGCAATCGACGATCGCGGCCACGTCCCGCATCCCCAGGTTGAAGCCCTGCGCAGAGACGGGGTGCAAGCCATGCGCGGAGTTACCGATCAGAACGCTGCGTGTGGCGGTCAGTCGCAATGCCTTGCTTAGCATCAGCGGATACGACGCCCGCTTGCCAACCTTCGTAAAGGTGCCAAGCCGGAAGCCGAATTGTTCCTGCAGCTCGGCGAGGAACGCCGCGTCGTCGAGTGCCATGACCCGATCGGCGTCCTCTTCCGACACGGTCCAGACAAAGCCGGCGCGCCCGTCGGCGACCGGCAGAACGGCCAGCGGCCCCTGCTGCGTAAAGCGCTCGTAGGCCACGTTATCGATGTCTATTTCAGGTCGCACGTTGCCAATCACGGCGCGCTGTCCATAATGACTCTTCTGCGAGCCGATACCCATCATTTCACGGACGGCTGAATTGGCGCCGTCAGATGCCACTAAAAGGTCACAGGTCAGGGTCTGTTGTTTACCGTCGGCATCTTCCACAACGGCCGTGGCTGCGTCAGGAGCGAGTTCGACATCGACGATGCGGGCCGGGCAAATGAGGTCAATGCCATCGAGGTTGTCGAGTGCATCCTGCAGGACGGCACCGAGAACACGATTGATAACGACGTAGCCAAGGGCCTCGACACCCTGCTCCTTTGCCTCGATATGTGAAAACCCGAAGCGTCCTCGATCAGAAACGTGAATGGCACGAATCGGCGTTGCGGCCGCGACGATCTTCGGCCAGAGGCCCATCGCCTCGAACATGCGCTGGGTACTGCGCGACAGTGCTGTCGACCGGTCGTCGAAACTGGGTTGGGCCACCGCTTTCCTGGGGATGGCCTCGACCACCGCAATTTCCAGCTCCAGCGGCGCCAGCGCGAGCGCCAGGCTGGTTCCAATCATGCCGCCCCCGGCAATCACGATGTCGTAGTGCTTGCTGCTCATCGGCCCTGCATCAATGCCTCGATGTCATCGGGATCCGACACGAGCCCTTTGCTGAGCACATCCGCTCCCTTGCTGGTCACCGCGACATCATCTTCAATCCGAATCCCGATATTGCGGAATCGACTGGGAATATTGCGCTTGTTGGGAATGTAGATACCGGGCTCCACGGTGGTCACCATGCCAGTCTCCAGCACCCGCCATTCGTCGCCGACCTTGTAGTCGCCCACGTCGTGGACATCCATGCCGATCCAGTGACCGGTGCGATGCATGTAGAACGGCCGGTAGGCACCGTCCTTGATGAGCCTTGGCAGCGTGCCGTCGAGCAGCCCGAGCTTCTTGAGGCCCTTCGTGATGACACGCACCGCCGCATCGTGTGGATCGTTCCAGTGATTGCCTTTGACGACTTTCTCGATGGCGGCTGACTGCGCCTCCAGCACGATCTCGTACACGGCTCGTTGCGCTGGACTGAATCTTCCGTTCACGGGAAATGTGCGCGTAACATCGGATGCGTAGTAGTCGAGTTCGCATCCTGCATCGATGAGGAGCAGGTCGCCATCTTTCAGGACTGCGCTGTTCTCGACGTAGTGCAGCGTGCACGCGTTCGCGCCGCCGCCCACAATGGGGTTGTAGGATGCCCAGGCGCCGTTGCGACGAAACTCGTGCCGAAATTCGGCTTCGACCTCGTATTCGAACATGCCCGGCCTCGCGATCTGCATGGCGCGTCTGTGCGCTGCCACGGCGATCCTCGCGGACTTGCGCATGGCTGCGATTTCGCCGCGGCTCTTGTACAGCCGCATGTCATGCAAGAGGTGATCCAGTGCAACGAACTCGGTTGGCGTGTGCAGACCTCGAGACAGTCCCGAGCGCAGCGAATTGACCCAATCCGCGATGCGCGTGTCGAAGTCGGAGTACATGCCCATCGTGTAGTAGACGCGTTCACACCCCTCGATCAGCCCGGGGATGATGTCGTCGATGTCGTCTATCGGAAACGCATCGTCGGCACCGAACTCGGCAATCGCGCCGTCCTGACCGGCACGCGAACCGTCCCATTGCTCTTTGGAGGAGTCGCGTTCCCGACAGAACAGCAGGTATTCGCCCTGCGGCCTGCCCGGTACGAGCACGGCGACGGCCTCGGGCTCAGCGAACCCGGTCAGGTAGTAGAAATCGCTGTCCTGGCGATAGCGATACTCAACATCGCGGCTGCGCATGCGCACCGGTGCCGCCGGCAGGATGGCGATACCACCAACACCGACCATGCGCATGAGTTGCCGGCGCCGGCGTTCAAATTCCGAGCTGTTCATTGTTCTTCCGTGTGCTTTTCTTTCGCGTGCCGGATTTCGGACAGTTCCTCGTAGGCCAGCTGGGCAGCGACCCGGACGTATTCAACGATCTCAGCATACGCTGCTTCGTTGGATTCATCATCGCTTTCTTCGTCGACGGCAGCGCGCGTGATCTGCAACAAGTCGCGAATGATATCGGACAGGGGTTCGGCGGCGAGTTTGTCTTTAAGAACCTGATCGTGCTGCGACGAGACCAGGCCATGCAGGAAGGCCTCAGACCAGTGTGCCAGCGCAATCGTGCGCTCGGCGGCGTCGGATTCGTCGTCAGGCAACAGCAGCGCGAATTCCGACAACCTCTCGCTCAGCTGCCAGAACGTGTCCTGGTAGAGCGAATCCAGCAGCTTCCGGCACTCGGTTTGCGATGCGTTGGCCTCATCGGTTCCCTCCAGTACCTGCAACAGCCAGTCTGGCCCGGACGGCACGCCGGCAATGGCGAGGCGGCCTGTCAACAGCCCGTGGGCCTGCGCCGCGTCCCAGCTGGCTCCGCAGCGCCGCAGCGACTCATCGAGCCGGTCGAAGCTCACCTTTTCATTCATACCGAAACCAACCTTTTCAATTCAGGCAAACCCTACTATATTGACCCTATGGCTGAGAACATCAATTCAACGTTTGAGCACGAACTCAAGCGCCTCGAAAAACGCGTCGACGCGCTCGTGCGCGTTTGCGACCAACTTCAGGATGAGAATCGTTCGCTGAAACAGCGGCAGGACGTACTGACATCCGAACGTGCCAACCTGCTGCAGAAAAACGAACAGGTACGTGCGCGTGTGGAAGCGATGATCGGCCGCCTGAAGGCGATGGAGCAAGGCTCCTGACCCATGACCAGACAACCAGTACGACAAGGCTGACGGAGAACGCCGAATGACCCAACAAATTGCGCAGGTTAGCGTCCGAATTCTCGACAAGGAATACCAGGTAGCCTGCCCCGCCGAAGAACGCACGGACCTGCTCGACTCTGCGGAAATTCTGAACGACAAGATGCGCGAAATTCGTGACAGCGGCCGCATCGTTGGGATTGACCGTATCGCCGTCATGGCCGCATTGAACATGGCGAACGACCTGATTCATGCCAAGGCGCGCGACCAGGCGCTCGAGGGTGGAATCAGCGCTCGCCTCAAAAGCATTTCCGACCGGGTTGACAGCGTCCTGAGTGGCGCTCAGCAGCTCGACTTGTAATACGTACATTAGGCACGATATTCGACTTGGCGCTTCCTGCAGTGTTCGATACCGACCTGAAAGCCTTTCGGCCCTAAATTATTACCTCGGGGTCGTGCACTGTCGGCAGCATTTGAGCAGGGCCGTTTCGACGGTAAGCCTGTTGCTGCCACGGCTGACCCCACCTGTTGCTCTGTGTCGAGAGCGACGGTTTGTAACGGCACAGGCGGGAAGCGCCTCTTTCTTTTTTGAGAAGACCATGTCTCGTGCAGATCAATTCACTCCGTAGCAATGCGCTGCGTGCGCGCCGCGCAATGAGCAATCAGCAACGAGCCGCGGCGTCCGAGAAGATCTGCAAACGCGTTATCGCGACGCGTGAATTCTATGCCAGCAAAACAGTCGGCTGTTA
This sequence comes from uncultured Chromatiales bacterium, assembly GCA_965368465.1. Taxonomy (GTDB): domain Bacteria; phylum Pseudomonadota; class Gammaproteobacteria; order Steroidobacterales; family Woeseiaceae; genus UBA1847. The sequence continues at coordinate 189,847 of CBDUMZ010000001.1, read as the reverse complement.
CCTGCCGATGGCCGACGAAGTAGACACGCGTCTGATCGTCGAGACCGCGTGGCGCGCAAATAAGCGCATTTTCGTCCCTGTTTTGCGCGGCAAGGGGCAAATGTTTTTCTGCGAGCTGCGCGTCGAAACCGAGCTTGTGCGGAGCCGTTTCGGAATCTGGGAACCGATACGCGGGTTCTTGATCGCGCCAGGAAAACTCGACATCGTTGTCACACCAACCGTCGCGTTTGATGATGACGGCCACCGGATCGGCATGGGTGGCGGCTATTTCGACCGGTGTTTTTCTTTTCTGCGTTGTCGCAGGTTATGGATTCGACCAAAACTTCTGGGTGTGGCGTTTCATTGCCAAAAAGTCGAGAAAATAGCGCCAAATCCTTGGGATATACCGCTTTATCGCGTCATTACCGACTCTTGAAAGACCTCTGTTCCCCTGCAGAAACGCGACCTCGAGTCACTTGCGTCGCTCGAGAAGCGCTGCAAACAATACGCTCGTTCAGAAAATTCAGGCGACGTATGCGTGCAAGATCCGGCGACTTCGGCAACTGTTTTTTTTTCGTTGAAACGTAACTCCAACGCTTGCTTGAACCTGTCGTTTTCCAACTCGCTGTTTGCACCCTGGCAACACTAGCTCCACTCCGGTTTTCGCACCGGGTTTTTGTCGCCCTAACTTGCTGGATTTTTTGAGATTGTTGCGTATACTCAAGCGCGGGTACCCGACACGGAGAAAATTAATGGCTACCAAGAAGAAGTCTAGTAAGAAACCTTCGAGGCGCAAAGTCGCCAAGAAGAAAGCAGTACGTAGAAAAGCTACGAAGCGTGTAGCGAAGAAAGCGACTAAGAAAAAAGTCGCGAGGAAAAAAGTAGCGAAGAAGAAGGTCGCTAAAAAGAAGGCGAAGAAGAAAGTCGCCAAGAGAAAAGTAGCGAAGAAGAAGGTCGCTAAGAAGAAGGCGAAGAAGAAAGTCGCCAAGAGAAAGACGAAAAAGAAAGTAGCCAAGAAGAAGGCTAAGAAGAAAGTCGCCAAGAGAAAGACGAAAAAGAAAGCAGCCAAGAAGAAGGCTAAGAAGAAAGTCGCCAAGAGAAAGACGAAAAGGAAAGTAGCCAAGAAAAAGGCTAAGAAAAAAGTCGCCAAGAGAAAGGCGAAAAAGAAAGTAGCCAAGAAGAAAACAAAAAAGAAAGCTACGAAGAAGAAAGCTACCAAGCGGAAAGCCACGAGGAAGAAAGCCTCCAAGCGTAAAGCTACGAGGAAAAAAGCCTCTAAGCGTAAAGCCACGAGGAAGAAGGCTAGCCGCAGGCGGTAACGGTAGTTAGTTCGTAGCTTTGGAAGGAGACCTTCTTTCAAAGCAAACAAAAGAGCCCGCTTTGGCGGGCTCTTTTCGTTTCGCGGACCCAAAAGTGTGCGCTAATCCGATGTGAAACTCGGTATTTTTTGACTATAGTACGCAGCTATGGACGCAACCGACAAGAAACGCGCAGCCGCCCGGGCGGCATTGGAGTTCATCCAGCCCGGGACGACGCTTGGCGTCGGTACGGGCTCGACTGTCAATTGCCTCATCGAAATGCTGCCGGAGGTCCGGGACCGGATCGACCGCGTGGTATCGAGTTCCAGGGCTTCAACCAAGCTGCTTGAAGAGCATGGCTTCGAGGTCCGGACGCTCAATGAGACCGGCGACATCGATCTCTATATCGACGGAGCGGACGAGAGCAACAAGCACCTGCAACTCATCAAGGGAGGCGGTGGCGCACTGACTCGTGAAAAGGTCCTGGCCGAGGCTGCTCGACGTTTCATTTGCATCATCGACGACTCGAAGCTGGTCGGCATGCTCGGCAGCTTCCCGCTGCCCATCGAGGTGCTGCCAATGGCCCAGGAACTTGTCGCGCGGCGCATTCTCAAGATGCGCGGTCACCCGGTCTGGCGCGAGGGATTCGTAACCGACAACGGCAACCACATTCTCGATGTGCACAACCTGCAGATTGCGAACCCGATTGAACTGGAAGCGCGCATCAACCGAATTCCCGGTGTCGTCACTGTAGGCCTGTTCGCCCAGCGCCCTGCCGACATCCTCCTGATCGCCGGCGACAACGGTGTCCGCGAAATTCGTACCTGAGGCGCTCTAGCCTATTTGGTACATCGGCATCCGGGCTCGGGTGTCGTATGCTGGTGCTCTTTCTGCAACGGGTCTACGGAGGCCTTCCAGCATGCACCAGAAAGCAACTACCACTCGCCCCGCCCTCGTAACCTGCCTCCTCGGGCTGTTTGTCGCCTCGGCCTGCTCGGTCGAGACCGGGAACAACACCGAAGTCGGTGACCTCGCGTTCGTCAATGCCAGGGTCTATACACTGGATGAGCAGTCCCCCTGGGCCGAAGCGGTGGTGGTTCGCGACAACAGGATCGTCTACGTCGGCAGTACCGCAGGCGCCGGTGAGCGGATGGACGACTCGACCGATGTGCGCAACCTCAACGGACAACTGCTCTTGCCGGGCTTCATCGACACACACGTCCATCCGATCGCCGGCGGCGCGTATGCAACGGCGTTGTCGCTGGAGACCTGGGGCACAGTTGACGACTGGGTGGCAGCAATCGGCGAGTACGCAGAGGCCAACCCGGATGCGCCGCTGCTGTTTGGCTATGGATTCCTCGCCACCACATTTGGTCCGGTCGGGCCGACCCGCCAGCTGATAGATGCCGTTGTGCCCGACAGGCCTGTGCTGATCATGGACGAAGGTTTCCATGCGGCGTGGGCCAATACCGCGGCCCTGAAAGCGCTCAACATCACTCAGGATACGGCCGACCCCGTTCCCGGCTACAGCTATTACAAGCGGGATGAGAATGGCGACGCGACCGGATACCTGCTCGAGGGAACCGCCGGCATGGCGATGGACGACCTCAATGCCATTACCGCCGATACCGTCGTTGAGGGGACCGGCATTATCGTCGATATCATGAATAGCTACGGGGTCACAGCCGCCTTCGACGCCGGGGTCATCGAAAGCGATAACGTTGAAGAGGTAAAACACATTCTCGATCGCGTTGAAGCCGCAGGGCACCTGACGTTACGACTCATCGGTTCGTCACGACCAGAAACACAGGAGCAATACCTGACAGCCGTGGATACCGCGGATCTCTGGCGCAAGGAACTGAAAGGCGAGCGCTATCACTACAACACCCTGAAGATTCCGGACGACGGCACGGTCGAGGGTCGGACCGCCGCGATGTTCGAGGACTACCAGGGCGAGCCGGGCAATTCCGGCGAGACGGTATTTACCGAGGAACAGATGACCCACATGATCAGCGACGCAGCGTCACGCAACATGGACGTACACGTGCATGCGCTGGGAGAACGCGCTATTCACGAAACCCTGAACGCCATTGAGGCTGCCCGCGAGTCCCATCCGCAGAGCGAAACTCGCTACACCATTTGCCATATCCAGGTGATCACCGACCAGGACCTGCCGCGCTTTGCCGAACTCGACGTCATGGCGCAAAGCACGCCACTCTGGTCGTCGTACGATACTTACGGCAAGCAATTCGTCAGCGAAGATCAGTTCAGGCGATTCTGGCGCTTTAAGAGTCTCGAGGATTCGGGTGCTCGCCTGACCTTCGGCAGCGACTTCCCGGCCAGCGGCGCGGGGACCCTCGGTCTCTCGCCGATTGTGCAGATCGAGATGGGGCACACTCGCCAGGAATTCGGACAGCCGGACGCCCCGGTTCAGCCACGCGAGTCGGAGCGCCTCAGCATTGAGTCGCTGGTTCGCGGATTTACCATAGACGCCGCCTACCAGTTGCATATGGAAGACCAAATCGGTTCGATCGAAGTCGGCAAAATGGCCGATCTCGTGGTGCTCGACCAGGATATCTTCAAGGTCGATCCATACTCCGTTCACAAGACGAAGGTCGTCATGACGATCATGGATGGCAAGGTTGTCTACGAGCAATCCCGGGATGCCGTCCGCAATTCGCGGTGATCAGAAAAGGGTTCTTCTGAAGCGGCACAATACTATAATCGAACGGAGACTAGACTTTCCGAACAAGAATCAAGAGGAATGGGGATTATGAACAGAACACGATTTCTGCTGCTGGTCGCGGCACTCGGCATCACCAGCGGTTGCGCATTCACGCCGCAAGTCGTCCAGATTCAGCCCGAGCTCGATATCGCAAAAAGCAACATCGGCGGAGGCGCGGCTGTTGCCGTCTATGTCGTCGATGAGCGCGACAACAAGGAGCTAGGCAGGCGAGGTACCGGTGCCATGAAAGGTGCGGCGATCACGACGGAGCAAGACATGGCCACCGTTTTCAGCGATGCAATTGTCGCGGGCCTCAGGGACAAAGGGTTCGAGGCCAGTGCAACCAGCTCGGCCGCAGCCCCTGGTCATGGCGCACTGCTGCGAGTCGATATTCGCAACATCGAGTACGAAACGTCTATGGGATTTTGGACCGGTGGCGTGCATGTCCGTGGCTCGATGAAGGGCACGGCATCGAAGAGCGGCGAGTCATATGACGATTTCTACCAGATCGACGATGAGAAGCGAGTCGTGGTTGTGCCGGGAGCAGATTCCAACGAGCAAATGATCAACGCCACCGTATCCGCTTTGATTCAAGAGCTTTTCAATGATGTAGAACTCTTCGAATTCCTGAAGAACTAGCGCTGGATCGGAGTCAAATAGGAAATGGGCCCTGAAAGGGCCCATTTTTTTTGGCTGGGGGAGAGGGATTGTCGCTCCGTGCCTGCGGCACTTCGCGACCAGGCATGCGGCTGCGCCGCTGCGCCTGTCGAACAGGGGCCCTCATCCACATCTGTCCGAGCCAAACGAAATAGGGGCCCTTGCGGGCCCCTATCTTTGTTTGGCTGGGGGAGAGGGATTCGAACCCCCGTTGGCGGAGTCAGAGTCCGCAGTCCTACCACTAGACGATCCCCCAAGTTCGCCCTCATTGCCGACCAGCGGCAAGGAGGTCGGTGCGAACTTACCTTTAGTGCTTACACCAAAGGTGGGTTCCACCCATCGTTTGGGTACTAACGTTTCGAGTACTGCGTCGCGCGGCGAGCCTTACGCAGGCCAACCTTCTTGCGCTCGACCTCGCGTGCGTCACGAGTTACAAAGCCGGCTTTACGCAGGTTCGGGCGCAGTGACTCGTCGTAAGCCATCAGCGCACGTGTCAGACCGTGGCGAATCGCGCCCGCCTGCCCCGTCGTGCCGCCGCCCTTGACCGTGACGTTCACATTGAACTTCTCGCCCAGTGCCGTCAGCTCGAGCGGCTGGCGAACAATCATCTGGGCCGTCTTACGGCCAAAGAACACGTCCAGGGGACGCTTGTTCACCGTGATATCACCGTTGCCTGGCGTCAGGAAGACGCGAGCTGTCGACGTCTTGCGACGACCGGTACCGTAAAAAAACGTGTCACTCATAATCTTTACTCAATCCGAAGCGTGCTGACTTACGCGTTTACTTCAAGAGGAATCGGCTGCTGGGCAGCGTGGGTGTGTTCAGGTCCTGCGAATACGCGCAGCTTCGAGAACATCTGACGTCCCAGCGGGCCGCGCGGCATCATGCCTTTGACAGAGTGCTCGAGTGCTCGCTCGGGGTGCTCCTTGAGGAGTTTGTCGAGCGGAATGGACTTCAGGTTGCCGACGTATCCCGTGTGATGGTGATACATCTTGTCCTTCAGCTTGTTACCCGTCACGCGAATTTTCTCGGCGTTGACGACAACAATATAGTCACCCGTATCAACGTGCGGCGTGTATTCCGGCTTGTGCTTGCCACGTAAACGGTGCGCGATCTCGGTCGACAGGCGACCCAGGGTCTTGTTCGTGGCATCGACCACGTACCAGTCGCGGCGCACCTCTGCTGGCTTCGCAGAAAACGTCTTCATAATTCTGATTCTCAATTCAGGGCTGCCAACCGCGCACGCAGGAACGTTCGCTGGATTGGCGAAAGGCGCGAAATTCTACTGTAGGCCCCTGACTAATGCAAACAAATCAGGGGCCTTTTTCCGGTCCGCTGCTCAGAAAGCGTATTCGAGCGAGATGGCCGTGTAAGTGTCTGTTTCTTCGAGCAATGGCAACACATCCGTGTTGTGCTTGACGGTGTACGAGGCGACGAGGGCGAGATCACCCAGGAGCTTCGCCGACACAGCCGTGACGGACTCGATGTAGGTGTTCTCGTTACCCGCCTCTGCCGTGAGGTTCTGCCGGAACTCGGCCGTCTCACTGAACAGCCACTTGTAGTACATACCGCCGCGGAAGATCGTTTCATCTTCCTTGGTGCCGTCCTGCAGGGTTGATTGCCGGGCACCTGCGCCGATTTCGGCGTTCAGCTTGTGCTTGTCGGAGTCGATCAGGCGACGACCGTAGCCGACTGTCTGTGAAAATTGCGTCTCGAAGCCGCCAAAATAGTCCTTGCGCCAGTCCAGGCGCCCGAACAGGAAGTCCTTGTCCGTCAGGTTGCGCTCGCTTTTCCAGCCGAGGTTGTACGCCTTTGCCGTCGTTAACTCGTTCTCCGAGGCGTTGATTGCCGCGGCGTTCGCCAGATGCGCCCATTTCCCGGCCGTGTAGCCGACCTCGAAACCGGAATTCAGTGTCGTATTCTCGGTGTTGCCTGACGTGGCGAGGTAACCCAGGGTGGCCTTACCTGACCACGGGCTCTCGGGTGCATCCTGGGCCATCAGGGAAAAAGGCGCGAACAGTGCCGCGGCGATGACGAAAGTACGCAATTTCATGCATGTCTCCTAAGTAAATTCGGTTGTGCTGCCCAAAAAAGGCTGCGGAGTATACGTTGGTGGACGACGCTTCGCTATAATTTGTCACATGGACACAAGACAACTCACTCCCCTGGACAGACTGCTGGCCAGTGCCAACAACGCCCTGCGCACCGTTGCGACGCCCGCCGGCCGCTCCGCCCGTGAAAACCCGGCTGCCAACATCATCGATGCAGAGCTCACCGCGGCGGAGAAACGTCATGCTGCCGGGCTCATGCGCATCAACCATGCCGGTGAGGTTGCCGCGCAGGCGCTGTACCAGGGACATGCGACCGTGGCCCGGGACAGGAACATCGAGGCGCAGATGCAGCAGGCCGCTGACGAGGAATTCGATCACCTCGCCTGGTGCGAGCAGCGCATTAACGAGCTCGGCGAGGATGTCAGCAAACTGAGTCCCTTCTGGTATGCGGGTGCATTCGCGATTGGTGCGGCAAGCGGCATCCTCGGCGACAAGTGGAGCCTCGGCTTTATCGCAGAGACGGAAAAACAGGTGTGCTCCCATCTCGACAGCCATCTCGCCAGCCTGCCGTCCGAAGATGTAAAGAGCCGCGCGATCGTCGAGCAAATGCGTGACGAGGAAGAGGAACACGGCGATAACGCGAAAGAAGCCGGGGCGGCAGACCTCCCTGCTCCGATCAAGCAACTCATGCGTATGACGGCCAAAGTTATGACAAAAACCGCTTATTGGGTGTGAGATTCGACCAAACACACAAAAAACACGATAAAACACGGACTTAGCTTGCCCTGACCGGCAATCTGTATTAAAAGTAGTGCGCGAATGGGCGAGGGATTAGTAATGCAGACAACAGCGAAAAATCTGAGCGATGTACCGGCGATCAACCGATTTTTGAGTTACTGCCGCGTACGGACAGTTCCGCAAAAAACGGTGATGATTCATGCCGGCGATCTGCCGGATGTTTTGTACTACATCGTTGACGGTTCGGTCGAAGTAATGATCGAGGACGAAGACGGCAACGAGATGGTGCTGGCCTACCTGAACAAGGGGCAGTTCTTCGGCGAAATGGGGCTGTTTTACGAGCAGCCGACGCGAAGTGCCTGGGTACGCACGCGCACCGAGTGCGAAATTGCCGAGATGACCTACCCGCGTTTCCGCCAGATTGCGAGCGAGAGTCCGGGGCTCGTTTTTGAACTCGCAACTCAGCTTGCGACGCGACTCGACCGCACCAACCGCAAACTGGGTGACCTCGCTTTTGTCGACGTCACGGGCCGCGTCGCGCACGCCATCATGGACCTCTGCAACGAACCGGATGCGATGACGCACCCAGACGGCATGCAGATCAAGGTCAGCCGCCAGGAACTCAGCCGTCTCGTGGGCTGCTCGAGGGAAATGGCCGGCCGCGTTCTGAAGGTCCTCGAGGACCAGGGCCTCGTATCTGCCAGCGGCAAGACGATCGTCGTCTACGGCGCGCGACCCAACCGCAAGCTCTGAACAATCAGGTAATTAGGTACCGGACACCCTATTTCGACTGCAATTTGTCGCACCCTGCCAGAGGTCACTCGAAATAGGGTGTCCGGTACCTAATTCTTGAAATAGGGTGTCCGGTACCTAATTCCTAGTTCTGGATTTCCGACTTCATTGCTGCGATCGTGGCCGCGTAGTCGTCGCTGCCGAAGATCGCGGAGCCCGCGACGAACGTGTCCGCGCCTGCTGCTGCGATCGCGCCGATATTGTCCACCTTGACGCCGCCGTCGATTTCGAGGCGAATATCCAGCCCGCTGTCGTCGATAATCCTGCGCGCCTGTCGCAACTTGTCGAGCGCCGAGGGAATGAATTTCTGCCCGCCGAACCCCGGGTTCACGGACATGAGCAGCACCATGTCCACCTTGTCGATGACATGGTCGAGCCAGTCGAGGGGGGTCGCCGGGTTGAACACGAGGCCGGCCTTGCAGCCCTGTTCACGGATCAGTCCCAGCGACCGATCCGGGTGCCTGCTCGCCTCCGGGTGAAACGTAATGTAACTCGCTCCGGCTTTCGCAAAATCCGGGATGATGCGGTCCACAGGGTCGACCATCAGGTGCACGTCGATCGGTGCCTCGATGCCATAGTTACGCAGGGCATCGCAGATCAGGGGGCCGATCGTCAGGTTGGGCACGAAGTGGTTGTCCATGACATCGAAATGCACGATGTCGGCACCGGCATCCAGGACGGCCTTGACGTCTTCACCCAGGCGGGCGAAATCGGCCGAAAGTATCGAGGGAGCGATTAAGGGTTTCACAGCGGGTCCTTATAAGTAGTTCCTAATATACTCTACCTTATAGAGCGGCGTGCTTTCAGCATTTCATAAGCCCCGCGAACCTCGCGAGTGCGCTTCTCGGCCTCGGCAATAACGTCAGCGCCCGGGTTACTGCCCGAGATCTTGTCGGGGTGATTCTTGTTCATGAGTCGGCGGTAGGCCTTCTTGATTTCGTCATTGCTGGAATCGGCCGACACACCCAGCGCCTCGTAGGCGCCGCGCACCCGCGCCGCGTCGGCGTCGCCGGCCGGGGAGCGCCTGAAACCCTTTTGTGCACGGATCATCGCTTCAAGCTGGGCCAGCTCGACCCGTCCGATATCGAACTCCTTGCAGATCACCCAGATGCGGCCACGCTCTTCCTTGCTGAGCGAGTCCTTGGCGAGCACGACCTCGAGTACCAGGCGCAGAAACAGGGTGCGCCTGGACCCGCTGCGGCCGCTGACACGCCGCACCTCGCGCAGTGTCTGCACGAGCGGAAAGCCCTGAACCTTGCCATCGTCAAACCACGCGATCGCCCGGCGAACCTGGGCCGGGCTAAGCCCCAGACGATGCATGACCAGCCGCGCAGCGCGAATCTCGTCCTCCGAGACACGCCCGTCCGTCTTCGCGAGATGACCCATCGTACTGAACAGGGCCCGCACGAACTCGTCCGAAACGCGGGCCATGGACTCCCCCTGACGTTCGAACGCGTCTACGCTTTTCTTGAACCCCCGGTAGAACTGGTAGGCGACCAGCAACAAGACGATCAGGACAAGAGTCTTTCCGAGGATCATATAGGGCAGCATCGTATCGCGACTTGCCGCCTATTCCTATCGCGCGGCTTGCGGGCAGGCGCCGTAGCGGCGATCATCGCCTCATGAACACCGCTGACGTCCTCTTCGAATCATCCATTCATGAATTGCCCCTGATCGGCCGCGGCAAGGTCCGCGACATTTACAGTGTCGACGATGACCACTTGCTCATCGTGACCTCGGACCGACTTTCGGCGTACGACGTGGTCATGCCGGACCCGGTGCCCGGCAAAGGCGAAATCCTGACGAAGATCTCGCTGTTCTGGTTCCGCATGATGAGCGACATCATCGACAACCAGCTCACGGACCTGACCGTCAGGGACGTGATCAGGGACCCGGAACTTCAGCACCAGCTAAAAGACCGGGCGCTCGTCGTAAAGCGCCTGAAGCCGCTGCCGATCGAGGCCGTCGTGCGTGGCTACCTGATCGGCTCCGGCTGGAACGACTACAAGAAAACGGGCCAGGTTTGCGGCATCGACCTGCCTCCGGGCCTGCAGCAGGCCGAGAAACTGCCACGGACCCTGTTCACGCCTGCTTACAAGGCCGAGGCCGGCGAGCACGACGAAAACATCAGCTTTGAGAAAGTGGTCGAACTCGTGGGTGAGGGCCTGGCGACCAGGGTGCGCGACGTTGCGATCCAGATCTACGAACGGGCCGCTGCCTATGCGCTGGAACGCGGCATTATCATCGCCGACACGAAATTCGAGTTCGGCCTCGACGCACAGGGCCGCCTGTACATTATCGACGAGGTGCTGACGCCGGACTCGTCACGCTTCTGGCCCGTCGATGGCTATAAGGTCGGCATCAGCCCACCGAGCTTCGACAAGCAATTCGTGCGGGACTATCTCGAGACACTCGACTGGGACAAAACCGCGCCGGGGCCGGAGCTGCCGGCCGAGATCCTCGAAAAGACGGCCGAGAAGTACAACGAAGCGCTGCAAAGGATGACGCAGGTCCAGGTTTGACCCCCTCTCGGCGGAGTACAATGTCTGCATGATTGCCGGTTTCAACATCAGGCTCAAAGATGTCATCTGGGGTGACGTGCTCTACAAGTACGGCCTCCCGGGTCGCATGGTCGCAGGTGTCTTGCGCAACCTGTATGCCGTCTTCAGGGACATCTTCACGGGCCAGCTCACGCTGCGCGCGATGGGCCTCGTCTACACCACCCTGCTCTCGGTCGTGCCGCTCGTCGCGGTCAGTTTCGCGGTCCTCAAGGGCTTCGGGGTCGATCAGGACCTGGAGCAATACCTTTATGGAGTCCTGGAGCCTTTAGGTGACAAGGGCGTCGAGATCACCGACTGGGTCATGACGCTGGTCAACAATGTCGACGGCAGCGTTATCGGCGGTATCGGTCTCGCTTTCCTGATCTACGCCGCGATTTCCATGGTGCAGAAAATCGAAGAGAGCTTTAACTATGTCTGGTACGTCTCCAAGCCCCGGAACTTCGCAACGCGATTCGTAGAGTACAGCGCAGTGCTTATTATCGGCACGCTCGCGATCACGCTGGCCCTGCGCACCATCGCGTCGCTGGGCGAAGAAGATATCGTGGTGTCCATGCAGGAAAACACGGTGATGTCGCCGCTCTTCGCACTCGCGAGCACTCTCACCCCCTACGCGGTCATCATCGCGATCTTCACGTTCCTCTACAAGTTCATGCCGAACACCGTCGTGACGTTCAAGTCTGCGCTGGTCGGCGGCCTTGCCGGCGGCTTCCTGTGGGTATCTGCCAGCAGGGTATTCGGTGCACTGATAGCCACTTCCACAAACAGGCAGGCAATCTACGCGAGCTTCGCCATCGCGATCTCGGCACTGCTCTGGCTGTACCTGAACTGGCTGATCCTGCTGATCGGCTCGCAACTGGCCTTTTATTTCCAGAATCCGGCTTACATGCGCATCGGCCGCCGCGAACCGCGCCTGTCGAACGCAATGCGTGAGCGCCTGGCACTCAACATCATGCTGATTGTCGGTAGCGTGTTCAGGGATACGTCGAAGACCGTCAACATGCGCGAGCTAAGCGCACAATTGCGTATACCGTCGATAACCCTGGCGCCCATCGTCCTCGGCCTGGAAGCAAACGGTCTCCTGGCCACGGCGGAGAACGAAGAACTGATTCCCGGACGAGACTTGGCGCGTATCAAGCTCAACGACATTCTCGCTGTGGTCCGCGTCGACGGTGAAACCGGTTCGCACCGGGAGCCGCAATGGTCGAGCGCGATCACCACGCTGGGCAACAACATCGACTCGGCCGTGGAAACGACAATCGGCGACAAGACGCTGTCGCAGCTCCTCGACGAAACCGAAAGCCCGTAGATCCCGTCCCGCGCTTACGCGCCGGCGATCGTCATCTCGGAAACCAGGATCGAACCGCAACGAATGCCGCTGCGAATGTCCTGGTCGTCGCCAATCGCCGCTATACGCTGGTACAGCTCCCGGAGGTTGCCGGCGATGGTGACTTCGTGAACCGGGTACTGGATCTCGCCATTCTCGACCCAGTGGCCTACCGCGCCACGAGAGTAGTCGCCGGTCACGCTATTGACGCCTTGACCGATCAGCTCCCTGACAAGCAATCCGGTGCCCATTTCACGCAGCAACGCTTCCTGGCCCAGGCCGCCGCCCGGAACGATCAGGTTCTGCGTGCCACCCGCATTGGCGGTCGTCGTCAGGCCCAGCCGGCGCGCTGAATAGCTGCTGAGCACATAGCCCTGCAACACCCCGTCGGCCACGATATCGCGATCGTAGGTCGCAACACCCTCGCTGTCGTAGGCCGCGCTCGCCATGGCGCCCGGCAGGTGAGGTCGTTCCTGGATATTGACGAACTCCGGGAATAGTCTCTCGCCCGCGGCGTCGAGCAGGAACGACGCACGCCGATACTGGGCACCGCCGGCGATAGCGCCAATAGCGTGCCCGATGAACCCACGTGCAAGCTCCGGGATGTAAAGAACCGGTGCCCGCGTCGTCTTGATCTTGCGCGCGCCGAGGCGACTCACGGTCTTACTGGCCGCCGACCTGCCAACATCGGCCGCGGCTTCGAGCTCGTCGGCCCTGCGCGACGATGTGTAGTGATAGTCGCGCTGCATCACACCGTCTGCTTCGGCCAGCAATATGCAGGTAATGCTGTGACTGGTTTTCGAGAAGCTGCCCATGAAACCGTGCGTGTTGCCATAGGCACGCGTGCCCCGGTTCGTCGATACCGTCGCTCCCTCGGAATTGCTGATGCGCTTGTCGCCCTGCAGCCCGGCCGCCTCCGTTTCGATCGCGAGGGCGATCGCCGCTTCCGCATCGAGACTCCAGGGGTGATCGAGATCGAGGTCTTGGGGATCCCTGCACATGAGCTCGGCATCCGCGAGACCCGCGAACTCGTCTTCGGCTGTCAACGTGGCGAATGTGCACGCCTTGGCAACCGCTTCACGAATGGCCGCCGGCGACATATCCGACGTACTCGCATTACCTTTGCGCGAGTCCTTGAACACGGTAATGCCGATGCCACGATCATTCGTGTATTCGAGACTCTCGACGTCTCCAAGGCGAGCCGTGGCGGACAGCCCGGTGTCCTGGCTTGCCGCCGCCTCGGCCTCGTCGGCGCCCCGCTGCCTGGCCTCGTCGAGCGCCAGCTTCACCAGGTTTTCCAATTCGGCGCGGTCGAGCAATTCGCGCTTTGCAAGTGTTCCCATATCTTCTGAAGAATCCCTTTGGCCAACTGCCAGTCGGCCCGTCACATGGTAGACTCCCGGCCCCGGGATCGCAGCCGACCGCGGGAGGTACTTTAGCCGGTGGACGATACAAAGCCCAGCAAAAGCGAGAGAAAGCGCACTTACCTCGCGCTACAGAAACTCGGCGAGGAGCTCATCACGCTTCGCGAGGCCGACCTGCGGTCGTTGCCGCTGGACGAAGACCTTCTCGAGGCTGTTATCGAGGCACGCCAGATCAAGTCACACGGTGCGTTGCGGCGCCAGAAACAGTACATCGGCAAGTTGATGGGTGCCCTTCCGGATGCCGAACCCATTCGCGCAGCGCTCGAGAAGCTGCGTCGGCAATAACAGGTGATGATAGAATTTCGAAATGAGTATTGATGTCGGCATAATTATGGGCTCGCGCTCCGACTGGGAGACGATGCGTCATGTCAGCGAGACACTCGACGAGCTCGGGGTTTCCTACGAAGTGCAGGTTGTCTCCGCGCACCGTACACCCGACCTGTTGTTCGAGTACGCCGGCTCGGCCGTCGCGCGTGGTCTCAAGGTAATTATCGCCGGCGCCGGCGGCGCCGCGCATCTGCCTGGCATGGCGGCAGCGAAGACGCGCGTGCCGGTTCTGGGTGTACCCGTGCAGTCCAAGGCACTCAACGGCATGGATTCGCTGCTCTCGATCGCACAGATGCCCGCCGGCATCCCGGTTGGCTGCATGGCGATCGGGCGTGCCGGTGCCGTCAATGCGGCTCTGCTGGCGGCGGCCATTCTCGCCAACGAAGACGCGGCCGTCGCCAGGGCCCTCGATGCGTTCCGCAAGAACCAGACCGACAGGGTGCTGGGCGACAGCGACCCGCGCAAGTAACTCATGCGTATCGGTATCATCGGAGCCGGCCAACTGGGCCAGATGCTGGGCTACGCGGCCCGCGATCTCGGTGTCGAGTGCTGTTTTCTCGATCCGTCCGACGCGCCACCGGCCGCGGACTGCGGCGAGGTCATTCAGCGACCGTTCGACGACGCCGATGCGCTGGCGAGGCTGGCGGCTGAGTGCGACGTCATCACCTACGAATTCGAAAACGTGCCGGTCGCCGCGTTGCACAGGATAGAAGGCAAGGTGCCGGTGTATCCGCCCGCCGCGGCCCTGCGGCACGCCCAGGATCGTCTCGACGAGAAACGCCTGTTCGACCAGCTGGACATTCCGCTGCCGGGATACCGCACGGTCGACACGCGCAGGGACATCCTGGACGCGATCAATGATCTCGGCTTGCCCGTGGTCATCAAGACACGCCGCCTGGGCTACGACGGCAAAGGCCAGAGCGTTATCCGCACACTCGACGACGTCGACAAGGCCTGGAAGGCGCTGGGCGGAAGCCCGCTCATCGCCGAGCAGTGGGTCAGCTTCGACTACGAGGTATCGGCCATCGGCGCGCGCAACGTCAGCGGCGACATCGTTATTTACCCGCTCAGCCGCAACGTCCACGAGGACGGAATCCTGCGGACATCCTGCTCACCGGTTGATGCAGCGCGACTCGCCGAGCGTGCCGAGACCTACGTGCGGCGCCTGCTTGGCCACCTCAATTACGTCGGTGTGCTGGCCCTCGAGCTGTTCGTCTGCGACGACGATCTCATGGCCAATGAATTCGCCCCGCGGGTACACAACTCGGGACACTGGACGATCGAAGGCTCCGCCACGAGCCAGTTCGAGAACCACCTGAGGGCCGTGCTGAACAGGCCACTCGGCTCAACCAAGAGTCTCGGCCATGCCGGCATGGTCAACCTGATCGGCACCATTCCGGACGCGGCGCGCGCGCTGAAACACGGTGTGTTGCACGACTACGGCAAAGCACCGCGGCCCGGCCGCAAGCTCGGCCATATTACGGTTACCGCCGAAAGCGCCGCCGAACGTGACGCATTTGTCGACATAATCAAGCAAAATGTGACCTAGTCGGCGCAAGTACATGAGACCGGGTCATACCCAGATGGCCGCAAAAGCAGGTAAACTTGTTTCCACATGTCGTACCTAAGCCATTTCAACCTGCAGGAACAGCCGTTCCGACTGACCCCGGACCCCGATTTCCTCTATTGGAGCAAGCAGCATGCTCGCGCCAAGGCCTACATGGAATCGACCATCTGGCTCGCCGACGGATTCGTGGTCATTACGGGTGAAATCGGCTCGGGCAAGACGACGCTGCTGCAATCCTTCCTGTCCGAGCTCGACGACGATGTCGTCTACGCGGTGGTCTCGCAGACACAGCTCACGGCCACGCAGTTCCTGCAGGCCGTACTGACCGAATTCGGCTTCAAACCCTTCAACAAGCGCAAGGTTGAGCTGCTCGACATGCTCAACATGTTCCTGATCGAGCAGTACTCGCTCGGCAAGAAGGTCGTGCTCATCGTCGATGAGGCACAGAATCTCTCGCACAAGGTGCTCGAGGAGATTCGCCTGATTTCAGGGATCGAGACGCACAAGGAGAAGGTCCTGCGCATCATCCTGGCCGGCCAGCCCGAGCTCCGGGATGCACTCGATTCTCCGGGGCTCAAGCAGCTCGTACAGCGTGTTCGCCTGCGTTTTCACCTCGGGCCGCTCGACCGCCGCGAAATGCGGGAGTACGTCGAACACCGCCTGGAAGTTGCCGGCGCAGAGACTCAACTGTTCGAAGAGGACACGTTCGACAAGATTCACCGCTATACCGGTGGCGTGCCGCGTCTCATCAACACGCTCTGTGACACGGCCCTGCTGTGCGCTTTCGCCGACGAAAAGCAAAAGGTCGGGCTGGCGGACGTTGTGGCTGCCGTTACCGAACTCAGCTGGGAAGAGCATGAAAGCAACACGGGCATCCACGAGAAGCTGCAGCAGATTCAGCAACGCGAAGTCAATGACTCGGACGTCACCCGTATCGAAGTACGGCACGACGGCGAGGTTATCGAGGAACTTGTTTTCCCGCTCGGTCGCGTGATCGTCGGTCGATCCGCAGACAACGAGGTCTATATCAAGAGCAAGTTCGTCAGTCGCCACCACGCACAATTGGTTAGCGACGAGAACGGTTGCGTCATCGAGGATCTAAACAGCACCAACGGTGTATTTCTCGGCGAAAGACAGGTCAAGAAATACCGTCTTCGCGACGGTGACGTCGTATCGCTGGGGGTGCATGAACTCGTCTATCACGACCTGCGGCTGCAGAACGAGGTGTTTGAAGATCAGCTCGACTCCCGACCGGATGAGATAGACGAGGATATGGCCGACGACATCGCCGACGACATGGCCGATGAAGAGCTCGAGGATTCACTCGGTGAGGACGGGACCAACGACCAGGACTCCGCCGTCATCAAGCTGTAGCGCGCGGCTGGCTTCAGTAGTCCTGGCGCTGCCCGACGCGGCGATCGGTCACGCGGTGATCGCGCCGCTTCAATAGCACCACGAGTCCGGCGACCAGGCAGACGAAGCCGAAGACGAAACAGATTGTCGGCATGTACCAGTAGTCGAGATACAGCGACAGACCGAGCGAAACCACCCCCGCGAGCAGGTAGAAGTACGGCAGACTCTCGTAAATTGGCTTGGCAACCCACATGGCAATTCATTCTCCATAGCCGGAGGCACAAGTAAAGGGCTCTAAATACAAAAGACCCGGCCTAAGGCCGGGTCTCGTGTACTTGTCGCTCTTTCTAAGCCCTTGATTCCGGCTCAGGAGCGACCGACTCCGAACAGACCCATAATGCGCGAGAGTATCGATTCCGAGAGGCCGTCTACAGCCAGATCGGGCTCGAATTCCCCGGCATCGCCGCGTAATCCCTGCACGAACTGCTGGGAGTTGGCGTCCATGTCGAATTCTGTGATTGTGTTTTCGAATGCCATCGTCGTATCCCTCCTTAGAGATACGACAACTCTACCCGCAAGATATGTTGAATGAAGTGAGATAATTCACACTGTTGAGCGTGAAGTCGCAGAAATCCGGCTTATGTGAAATCACGGGCGCCCGCTATGCCGTCCCACCGACGGTCAACTCGTCGATCTTGAGTGTTGGTTGCCCAACACCCACGGGCACCGACTGCCCTTCCTTGCCACAGGTTCCGACGCCGGTATCGAGTTCGAGGTCGGTGCCGACCATGGAGATCTTGTGCAGCGCTTCGGGACCATCGCCGATCAGCATCGCACCTTTAACCGGTGTCGTGACCTTCCCGTTTTCGATCAGGTAAGCCTCACTGGCAGAAAACACGAACTTGCCGGACGTGATGTCGACCTGGCCACCGCCGAAGTTCGGCGCGTACAGCCCCTTCTTGACGGAGGCGATAATCTCGGCCGGGTCGTGCTTGCCGGCAAGCATGTAGGTATTGGTCATGCGCGGCATGGGAATGTGCGCGAAGGACTCGCGTCGCCCGTTGCCGGTGGGTTGAACGCCCATCAGGCGCGCATTCAGCTTGTCTTGCATGTAGCCGCGGAGAACGCCGTTCTCCACGAGCACCGTGTTCTGGCCCGGCGTGCCCTCGTCGTCGACCGACAGCGAACCCCGGCGATTTGCGATCGTGCCGTCATCGACGATCGTGCACAGGTCCGACGCGACTTTTTCGCCGATCTTGCCGGTGAAAGCCGAGACGCCCTTGCGATTGAAGTCACCTTCGAGCCCGTGACCCACGGCCTCGTGCAGCAGGATTCCGGGCCAGCCGTTGCCGAGCACGACCGGCATGGTGCCGGCCGGCGCAGGCTGTGCCTCGAGCTGCACAATCGCCTGGCGTACCGCCTCCTGTGCGAACGCAAGCGGGAGGTTGCCGTCAAGAAAATAGCTGAGATCGGCCCGGGCACCGCCCCCGGCATAGCCCTGCTCACGGCGCCCATCCTGTTCGAGAATCACGCTCACATTGAGGCGAATCAGGGGGCGGACGTCGGCCGCCATCGTTCCGTCCGAGGCCGCGACCAGGATCAGGTCCTGACCGCTCGCCATGCTGATGATGACCTGTTCGACACGCGTATCGAGGGCACGCGTCGCCGCGTCCAGTTCGAGCAACAACGTTGTCTTCTGGCGATCGTCGATACTGGTTGTAGGATCCGAC
Organism: uncultured Chromatiales bacterium; assembly: GCA_965368465.1. Classification (GTDB taxonomy): domain Bacteria; phylum Pseudomonadota; class Gammaproteobacteria; order Steroidobacterales; family Woeseiaceae; genus UBA1847. Next base: position 171,321 of record CBDUMZ010000001.1, on the reverse strand, counting down.
TGCGGATAGAGTGTCGGCGCGGCACTCCGCTGCCAGGCCTGCACCTGCCTGTCCTGCCCCTGGCGGGCGATCGCACGCGCCGCGCCGGCCGCGGACTCAAGCGCAGGCAGCACGAGCTCGTCGGAATAGGCAAAGCCGGTCTTCTCGCCACTATTGGCGCGCACACCGACGCCCTGGTCCAGGCTGAAGCTGCCCTCACGAATGATGCCGTCCTCGAGCGTCCAGCTCTCCTGGCGGGATACCTGGAAGTACAGGTCCGCGTAGTCGACACCACCGCGCATCAGGCTGCCGAGCGTGGTCGACAAGGCATTTTCGCCCAGCCCGGCAGGCTCCAGGAGGCGCGTCATCACTGCATCGATAGAGGGGTTCTTGGTCAAGGCAATTCCGCTAGTGGTTGGCTGTCATGTCAGGCGCCGGTTCGCCAGGGCCGGAAACTCACTGCGGAGTCGCGTCGGCAACGCGGGATCGACATCGGCAGCGACCACACAGTTGCCCTCCGCCTGTTCCGCCAGAATTCGGCCCCAGGGGTCGCAAATCAGTGAATGTCCGAACGTCGAACGGTCGTCCGGGTGCAGGCCATATTGCCCGGGTGCGATGACATATGCCAGATTTTCGATGGCGCGGGCACGCAGCAGCGTGTGCCAGTGCGCCTCGCCCGTGGTCCGTGTAAACGCCGCGGGTACCGTGAATATCGTCGACCCGGCGTCCACGAGCTGCCGATACAACTCGGGAAAGCGCAGGTCGTAGCAGATCGTCAGGCCGATACGGCCTGCCGGCGTATCGACCGCGACAACCTCATCGCCCGGATACATCGAATTCGACTCGCGGTAGGACTCCTGCTTGTCCACGAGGTCCACATCGAACAGGTGGATCTTGCGGTACAGGGCTCGTGCGTTGCCCTCCGGGTCGTAGACCGGGCACGCTCCATAAACGCGTTCGTCGGCCATACCCGGTGACACGAGTGGCATGCTGCCACCGACAAGCCACAACCCGTATCGCGATGCGGCCGCGGCCAGGAACGCCTGGATGGGGCCGGCGCCCGGTTCTTCGGCATGCCTGGCCTTGTCCTTGCCACGTTCCGGCATTAACGCGAAATTCTCCGGCAAGACAGCCAGTGAGCAGCCGTCCGCTGCGGCTTCGCCAATGAGTCGCTCAGCGAGCGCCAGGTTGGCGGCCACATCGGGCCCACTGTTCATTTGAATCGCCGCTACGCGCATGTCACTCCTGCTCCGCCTCGCTGAGGCATCCGGCCAGCTCGCCGTAGCGAACGAAGGCATCCGAGTCGATCGAATCGATAGCGGGCTCTTCCCAGGGCCCGGAGATGCCGTAGTACACCTGGCCGACCGACTGCAGTGGCTTCTTGAATATTTGCGAGAAGATCAGCATCGCGGCCGCCCCTGGCGGCCCACCGACAACCGCCCCGACGATGGGCAGGGTATTGCCGACATTCGCGCTGACGACGGCCCCCTGTTCGTACACGCTATTGGCGAGGTCGACCTGGCCCACGACACCGATCATCGCCGCGGGTCCGTCCAGGTACATGTCACAGGTCGAGGCAACGCCGTCGGCCACATCGAAGCTGCCAATGATCGTGTCGTATCGGAATCCCTTGTTGAAGACGTCCCGGAAATCGAGTGACAGGCGTCTGGGCAGGGCGACGAAACTGACCAGGCCCAGCATACGGCCGGCGCCGGGCTCCACTTCCTCGAGCGAGCCCTTCTCCAGGCGCATCTGCACCTCACCATCGAGCACGTCGAGGAAACTCGCACGCGGCCCGCCGCCCCAGCTGAGGTCAAAGACGACGCCCATCGACTCGCCGCTAATGCCCTGCGCGAAATCCAGTTGGGCCAACGTCGTCCGGACATCGTTACTGTTCAGTGTCGCCATGACGTAGGTGCGGCTGCCCAGTGCCTCATTCTCATCGGCAACCCAGCGACCGGCACCGACAATACCGAAAGACTCGTCCGTGGCGATCAGCTTCTGGGTTTCCAGGCCGTCCGCGGTGCGCACGAGCGTCGCCTCAACGGTCCCGAGGTAACGATCACCGAGAATGAACTCCTCGGCTGTCAACGAAATCGGTGGCAGGCTTCTTGGGTCGAGCGTCGAATCGGAAGGCGGCGTAATATCATCGCCCGGCAGACGCAGGCGCTTCATCTCGACGATCATGGCGCGCTCGGAACCAAACTCATAAGGCACGAAGACGGAGCCGGAAACGTCCTCACCGTCGATCTGAACCAGCCAGTCGTTCGCGCTTCGATCCAGGCGTACATGGTGGTTCTGCAGGTGCTGGCCGATGGCGAACAGGTCATCGATCATGAGGTCGATCGAGCGAATACGGTCCGCGGCACCGACATTCCTGTTGCCGCTTCGAGAGAGATTCAGCCAGTCTTCGAGGCGAACCGTGCTGGTCTCACCGCGGATATGCAGCCCGCGCGTCTCGGCCGGTGGCATTTCGCCCGGCCCGGCCAGCAAGACGCCGCGCTCGAAGTCCCAGGCATCCTCCGGCCTGCTGAACGACAAGTGCCAGGACAGCCCGTTCGCGGCCCGGCCCACGCTTTCGATCAGTTCGCCACCGGGCATGAACCGCAGCTCCCCGGACAGTTGCATGGCCTCCTGCGCCGCCTTACCGACAGGTTCCGGCAGGTCGAGGGACAGCCCTTCCAGCGACGTGTCGATCTCGATCGCAAACGGCCGCGGGACTTCCGCACCGCCACGCGGGAACAGCACTCGCGCCGTATAGTCAGCCGCGCCGTCGATCAGTCCCTCGAGCGGCACGCCGAGATCCTCGATAACGCCCTGCGCCGTGAGCGGCCCGGTCACGGTTGCAATCGCGAACAGGCCGGGATCCTCCGACCGGTTGATGGCGATATCGACTTCCTGCCCGAGAAAGCGCCCGCCCAGATTGTCGCTTTCCAGGTAGTCACGCGTAATGGTCACCTCGCCGATCAGGTCCTCGACCGGTGCCGGGAACCCGTCTATGCGCAGCGAGCCATTGTTGCTCCGCAGGACACCGTCGATGGTTGCATCGACCGCGCGCCGAAGAGGCACGACCAGATCGAACTGGAAGGAGGCTTCACCGTCGACCGTAACGCGTTCGAGGTGCCCTCCGAGCAGCGTGTTGAGCCGGCTTTGCAGGGCGTAATCGTGCATCGTCCGCAGCGTGCCCGTGGTCAGAGCCTTGATCGACAGCACCGGATTCAGCAAGTCGGGAATATCGATCTCCGAATCCACCGAGGCATTGCCCAGGCTGAGCGAACGATTCTTCACGGAGTACAGGCGGGTGTTGTCAAGAATCATCTCGACATCGGCCCGCTCGACCGCCGGCCAGTCAGGGTGGAATTTCAACGTTACGTCGCGTGCCGATCCTTCGATCAGCAGGTTTCCCCCTTTGCCGCGGAAGAACTGCTTGTCGAGTACGCCGTCCATGCGCAGCGTGCCACGCGCAACGGAACCCCTGACCAGGGCCGTCTGCAGCCAGTTCTTGAGTTTCGGCTTCATCTGCTTGTGCGGCAGGTAGGGATAGACCTTGGAGATATCGCTGACGCTGAAAGAACTCGTGTATTCGATGTACGGTGCCTTGTCCCGGTAGACGGTCAGCTCGCCGCTGCCGCGACTTTCGAAGATCGCGTTGGCCAGGCGCACGCTGTCGGAGGTAAAGCGTGTCAGCTCATCGTTGTTGCGCCAGATGATCATGCCGTTCAGGACATCGATGTCGACCGGCTTGTCGAATACCTGTTGCACATCGAGGAGCAGATTGCGCGACCGAACCTCGATGCGGCCACCCGGGCGATCGCCGTTGATATGCCCTGAGAATCCGCGGATACCCGGACGCTTGCCACTGGCACTGAAGCCGAAGTCCTCGAGATCGACAGAGACATCGAAGTACGGTACGTCGCTGCCCGGGTCCGAAACCGTAAGCTCGAGGTCCCGGACCTCGCCGCTCGGCGCGAGGTTCTCGAGGAACTCACGCTGTGTCTCCGGCAACAACGGTAAGAGCAGTGAACTGTCATCGAGGTTCAGGTAGGAAGCGCGCGCACTGAGCACAGCGAGTTCCCCGTCGGTGTCGTTGTTTGCCTCGGCGCGCAGCGACGACGCAGGCCATTGGCGTCCATCGGTTGCGACCCGGAGGTTCTCGGCCGCCACGAGCCAGCCCTCGAACGATCTGTCGAGCTCGAAGCGCCCCGACAGGTCGAAGACCCGGCCTTCGACCAGGGATACGTCGTCGAGATCCAGGTTGACCGACGCTTTGCTGACGCTTCTCCCCGACAGCACCAGCGAGACGTCGACGTCACCGTTGCCGGACAGGACCCGCCCTTCGAGAAGCGGGTGGAAATCCGACCACCCCGCCAACTCGATGTTGTCGCCCTCGACTGTCAGATCCCAGCTGCGTTGCTCTTCGGCAACATTCAACAGGCGCGTGGCCGACAGGCTGATGCCACGACCGAGCGTCACCGGCGGCCGGATATTGGCGTCGAGCGCGATACGATTCCTGTCGATGCTGGCAAGTACCCTGGGGACCACGAAATACTTCGGCCGCTCATCGCCGGGCTGCAGGAAACGGATCTCGATGTCCTCGCCAACAACCTCCATCATGCCAAGCCCTTGCGATCCACCGGCCTCTGCAGTGGGCAGCTCCTCGAGCGTGCTTCCCTGGATCCACCACTCGCCACTCTCGAGTTGGCGTATCTCGATACTCGTGTCGCGGATCACCACGCGGTCAACGACAAACGCCTGGTCGAACAGCAGGCTGCTTACCGAGATGCCCACGCTAACCAGCTCGGCGGCGATCACACGCGTCTGGTTGTCCGGGCGAATCAGCTCGGTATCGTAGAACTCGAGTTCGGGTCCACTCAGGCCCCAACGCGCGTTCATGCCCGAGAATTGCACCTCCATGCCGATGGCGCTGCTGGCCCAGTTCTCGATGTCTTCCTGGTATTCCGGCAAGCGCGGCAGGAAGAGTCGAAACAGCCCGACAAGGATAGCCAGCACGATAACCAGCGCCGCCGCAGAGTAGCCGGCGAGCTTGAGCAATTTTCTGAAGAACTGTTTCATGCGTTCTTTAAGTGCCTACATCAACACGACGTCGAACTGGTCCTGCAGGTACAACGACTCCGTCTGCAGGCGAATCGACTTACCGGTTTGTTCTTCGAGTTCAGCCAGGCTGCGCGCCTGCTCGTCGAGCAGCAGTTCGATGACCTCCTGGCTGGCCAGTACCATGACCTCGTCAAACTCGAACTGACGAGACTGCCGGATTATTTCGCGGAAGATCTCGAGACAGGCCGTTTCGGCCGTCATGACGAAACCCCGCCCGGAGCAGGCCGGGCAATCTTCACACAATATGTGCTGGAGACTTTCGCGCGTGCGCTTGCGTGTCATTTCCACGAGCCCCAGTGGTGACACCGGCGTGATCTGGTGCCGTGCATGGTCCCGCGACAAGGCCTGTGTCAGCGCGTTCAGTACGCTGTCCCGATGGTCGATCTCTTCCATGTCGATGAAGTCGATAATGATGATGCCGCCGAGATTCCTGAGCCGCAGTTGCCGCGCGATGGCGACAGCCGCCTCGAGATTGGTCCGGTAGATGGTCTCCTCGAGATTGCGATGACCCACGTAACCACCGGTATTGACGTCGATCGTCGTCATGGCTTCGGTCTGGTCGAATATGAGGTAACCGCCGGACTTCAGCGCAATGCTCCGGTCCAGCGAGCGCCGAATCTCGTCCTCGATCCCGTGCAGATCGAAGATCGGCCGCCGCCGCCGGTACAGCTCGATATCCGCTCTCTCTTCGGGAAGAAACGTTGTCGCAAATTGCTGCATAGCCTCGTAATCGCTCTCGGAGTCAACGAGGACGTGCTCGACATCGTCGGTCACCATGTCGCGCAAAACTCGCAATGGCAGTGACAGGTCCTCATGCACCAGTGTTTTTACACTGCTCTTGCTAAACCGTTCCTTAACGACCTCCCATAATTTGAGCGAATAGCGCAGGTCCGACTCGAGTGCCGACCTGTCGGCGCCCTCCGCCACCGTCCTGACGATAGCGCCGCAGGTAAGATCCCTCTCGGCCAGCAGCTCCTCGACCATGCGGCGCAACCGATCGCGCTCGTCTTCGTCTTCGATGCGCGCCGAAATGCCGACGGTGTCGCTGCGCGGCAGCAACACGAGATGTCGTGAGGGCAACGTGATGTAGCTGGTCAGCCGTGCCCCCTTATTGCCCAGCGGATCCTTGACGACCTGCACCATGATCTCGTCGCCTTCTTTTACGAGATCGCGGATGCTCGGCGCGTCGTCGCCGTTCTCGGGCGCGCTCGGCTTGGCGATGTCGGAGGCATGCAGGAAGGCCGTACGCTCCAGGCCGATGTCAATGAATGCAGCTTGCATGCCCGGCAGGACTCGCAGGACCCGCCCTTTGTAGATGTTGCTGATCAGCCCACGACGCGCGGCACGCTCGATGTAGACCTCCTGCAGGACGCCGTTCTCGAGCAACGCCGCACGAACTTCGCTGGGCGTCACGTTGATCAGTATCTCTTCTTTCTGGGATTCGTCCGTCATTGCAATCTGTCAGGTCATCACGCCGAGGCCAGCTTCTTGCAGCAGTGCCACGGTCTCGAATACGGGCAGCCCGACAACGCCGGAATAGCTGCCCTCGATCCGCTCGACAAACACACCGCCCAGGCCCTGGATGGCGTAGGCGCCCGCTTTGTCGCAGGGCTCCCCACTTTGCCAGTAAGCGAGCGCTTCGTCGCGGCTGATTTCGCGGAAATACACATCCGTTTCCGACAACGCCGTGCGCACGCCGTTGGCACCGGCGAGTGCCACGCCCGTCAGCACCTTGTGGCAGCGGCCGGAGAGTGCCGCCAGCATCGCGAGGCAGTCGGCCTCGTCGCGCGGTTTGCCCAGGACTCGCCCGTCGATCACGACGGCCGTATCGGCGCCCAGGGCGAGGTCTCCGGGCTCGACAGCGGCCGCCCCGGCCTTCGCGACGGCAAGTCGCAGGACCATCTCATCCGGTGTTTCGCCGTCGAGCGGCGTCTCGTCAACATCGACGGGAACGACCGTGAACGCGAGGTCTAGAGACATGAGGATCTCACGGCGGCGCGGCGAAGCAGAGACAAGATGCAGCAGCGGTCGAGTAGTCATTCAGGTCCGGTCAGGCGCGGTGATAGGGGTGGCCGGTATGCAGCGAATGGGCGCGATAGAGCTGCTCGACGAACAGGACGCGCGCCAACCCGTGCGGCAGCGTCAGCTGCGACAAGGACCATGTGAAATCGGCGCGCTGCTTGCAACGATTCGAAACGCCGTCGGGACCGCCGATAACGAAACACAGATCGCGCCCGTCGATCTGCCAGTCCGACAACTTTCCGGCGAGCGCCTTGCTCGTCAGCTGTTTGCCACGCTCATCGAGCAGGATCATTTGCTCCGCGGGCGCGAGCTTGCCCAGAATCAGCTCGCCTTCGGCCTCCATGGCCTGGCGTGATTTGTCGTTCTTGTTGCGGCGCACGGTGGGTACGACGTCGAGGCGGAACTTCCATTCGCGCGGAATACGCTCGGCATAGGTGCCGAAGGCCTCGTCCACCCAGGACGGCTGGCGATCACCAACGGCCAGTAGTCGAATATGCACGGCTCAACCGTCGGTCGCCGCCGCATCCCCGCTCGGACGGATCGACCAGAGTTTCTCGAGGTTATAGAACTCCCGCACCTTGGGTAGCATGACGTGCACGAGCGTGTCCTGAAGATCGAGCAGCACCCACTCGCCCCCTTCCTCGCCCTCGATGCCAATAGGCCGGCGACCGGCCGACCTGGCTTTCTCGGCAACGTTGTCGACCAGCGCCTTGACGTGGCGATTCGATGTGCCGCTCGCAACAACCATATAGTCCGTCATGGGCGTCATGTCGCGCACGTCGAGGCGGACGATATCCTTGCCCTTGACGTCGTCCAGGGCCTCTACGACCAGGTCTGCCAGTGCTTCGCTGTTCATGCGTGGTTCTCTGTTGTGCTCAAACTCTGTCTCCTCCGGGAGCGGACTGCGGTCCGCAACACTCAATAAATTCGCGATTCCAGGATCGCGTCGCGAACCTGGTCGGGCATGAGAAACCGCGGGTCGCGTCCGGCGGCGATCAAATCCCTGATTTCTGTCGACGCGATTTCGAGTTGCGTAACCGCGTGTATGTGGATGCGCCCCAGCGTCGAGCCGTGCAAGTCGTCGACCCGGTGCGTGCCAAACTCACTGATGAGCTCGCCCAGGACACCGATGTCCGGCGCTTTCCAGCCTGGCCGGTGGGCGACGACGATATGCGCAATATCGAGGATCTCTTCCCAACGGTGCCAGCCAGGCAGCCCGAGAAACGCATCCATACCCACTATCAGACCCAATGAACGGTCTGGAAATTCCTCGCGGAGCGACGCGAGCGTATCAACCGTGTAGGACGGCCCGTCCCGGCGGAGCTCGCGATCGTCGGCGACGAAACCCGCCTGTCCCTCTATCGCCAGCTGCACGAGGCGAAAACGCTCTGCGGCGCTCGCGTACGTGATGCCCCGATGCGGCGGATCGCCACAGGGCACAAAGCGAACCTCGTCGAAGTCCAGCGCCTGCAGCATCTCGAAGGCTGACCGCAGGTGACCGTAGTGCACCGGATCGAAGGTGCCGCCGAAAATGCCGATGGGCTTCATTTGCGGGCCATCCCTACGACAATGTCAGTCGCCATCTGCCACGGATCGCCGTAGCGTTGCCCTTTGGCTGCCGCGTCGGCACGACCACTGGCCTTGAGCATCCGATGAAAGGCGCCGCGCTGGTGGCGGCCGATACAGCTTCGCAGCAGGCCCTGGCGATTGTTCCAGACGCGTGCCGATTGCATGGCGCTGCCGAGATCCGTCCCCTGGCGCACGGCATCGTCGAGCATTGCCAGCGTGCGCAACTCGCGCGTCAGCGCCCACATGACGATAACGGGTTCGACACCTTCAGCCCTGAGTCCGCCGAGGATCTTCACCGCACGCCGCGCGTCGCCTCCGATCGCCGCATCGGCGAGCTGGTAGACATCGTACCGGCTGCTGTTGGCCACGGCCCTGCTGACATCCTCGGCCGTTACCTTGCCCGCGCCCAGCAACAGCCGCAGTTTTTCGATTTCCTGGCCCGCCGCGAGCAGGTTGCCCTCAACGCGATCGGCGATCAGGGTCACGGCATCGCGTTCGGGCTGCAGGCCGGCCTGGCGCATGCGGTTCGCGATCCAGCCCGGTAATTCACGAACACCGATCGGCCAGATGGGCAGACTGACACCCTTCTGGTCCAGGGTCTTCGCCCACTTTGAATTCGTGCCGCCACCGTCGAGCTTCGGGCCGGTGACGATGAACAGCAAGTCGGGACCGGCTTGCCCGGCAAGGTCGACGATGGCCTGCCCGCCCGCGCGGCCCGGCTTGCCCGTCGGCAGGCGCAGTTCCACGATACGTTGTTCGGCGAACAGCGACATGTTGCCCGTCGCTGCGGTAAGGGAGTGCCAGTCGAAGCCGGTCGTCGCGACATGCAGTTCGCGGGTCCCGAAGCCCCGCGCCCTGGCCGCGTCACGAATCTCATCAAGGGCTTCGGACACCAGCAGGTGTTCGTCACCGGTGACGAGGTAGCAGGGAGCAAGCGAGTTCTTGAGATGTGATGAAAGCTGGTTAGCCCGAATCTTCAAACAAGCTGCTCCATCGCTATGGACTCGCCTTCGAGCAGGACCGGGATGCCATCATCGACCGGGTAGACGCGTTTGCCGTCGTCGGTGACCAGGGCCTCGGTCAGAGGCTCCGCAAGTTTGACGCCATCCTGAGTCTCGAGCGTGCCTGCCTCGATGGCGGCATTGACCTTCTCGAGTTTGTCTTTTTTCAGTACAGACAGGCCCTTATGCGTAACCGGGCAGCGCAGAATTGTGAGCAGACGTTTATCCATGGCGCTTATTGTAGCGCCTCAGCCCTGCTTCAGCACGGTTGCGAGCTCCAAATTTCCGCTGTTTTCCGCGGCGAGGATGGCCGCCGGCAGATCGTCGTAGCGGGGCTTGAAGTTCGCGTCGATGAGTCGGCAGCGCATGATCGCCTTGAGCGCAGGAACGTGCTCGCCATGCGCCAGCGCATCGTGAATGTAGTCCTGTGCGAAGAACATGGCGTGCTGCTTCTGCTCCCAGCCCAGCATGCGCTCGAAATACCAGGCCCACGCAGCGGCAGGGTCCGGATCTTTCTCGATCTCGCCGAGGATATGTTTGAAGCCGCCCGCGCGATTGTCGCGACTGATGAAGCCGTAGGCGTGCGCGAGCGCGGCGATCCGGGTCTTTTCTACGTCGGACGATATTTCGTCGGCGGTTTTTTCGAGAGGCGCCGGAATATCGACCTCGCCAAAAAGGTCATGCGGTTCAATCACGCTGCCGGTCAACGAGAAGAAGGCGAACGAGAGGAAGAGCTGCACCAGGTTTGTGAGCATGGCGGGCAGACCCTCTGCAAAGTAGCTCAGGGCATAAGACGTCACCAGGAATACCGTCGCTATCCACAAGGTCGAGCCGCAACGCTCCAGCAGCCTGTATAGCGCCACAGGGTTCAGGCTCTGCAGAGGTGAGCGTGTGATGGCGAGGACGCCGAGGGATGCGGGAATAAACGCGGCTGCGAGCATCGTAACGACAATCGCCCAGGCGATTCCGAAATGATTGAGGGTCACGATGACGGCCCAGGTGACGAGAACGAAGACCACTGTCGGAAACAGGGTCCAGGCATTCCCAAACCAGTTGAAGGAGTCGACATCCGGCGTCGCAGGCTCTACGCCGCGGCCGCGAGCTTCGAGGACGATCATCTGGAAGCGGAAGACGGCCGGCAGGATGAGAAACAGCAGGAACAGGCCCAGTACGCCACCCCAGGTTGCGAAGGACATGAGCAGCCAGAAGACGACCAGCGGCACGAGCACGGCCGGCGTAATGAGCGGATAGGCTATCGCGCGAAAGACGTCAGCCGGCTTCATCATCGCCCTGCTCCGTGCCCGGCACCGGATCGTAGCCCGAGCCACCCCAGGGATGACACCGGCCGATGCGTTTCAATGCCAGCCAGCTTCCCTTGAGCGCGCCGTGAACCTGCAGCGCCTCGATCGCATAGCTCGAACAGGTGGGCTGGTAGCGGCAATTGGAACCCAGCCACGGGGAGATCGCCAGGCGATACACGCGCACAAGTCCGATCAACGGCCTTGCGAGTATCCGGCTGGCGGCGTTCGGCATCAGGCCGCCTCGAGCGCCTCGGTCGCGAAGCGTCGAATCGCCTGGAGCATCGAGCTCAGGCCGTTGCTGCGGGTTGGACTCAGGTGGCTCTCGAGCTGCAGCGCGGTGACGAAGTCGGGGGGCGTATCCAGTATGTCCTGCGGATAGCGGCCGCTGTAGAGACGCAGCAACAGCGCGATCAGGCCGGAGACGATGGCTGCGTCGCTAATGGCGCGAAACTCCAGCCGGCCGTCTTTCTTGTCGGCCACGAACCACACCTGTGACTGGCAGCCGCGAATGCGATTTTCTTCCGTCCGCAATTCGTCGGGAAACTCGGGCAGGCGCCGCCCCAGGTCGATCAGGTACTGGTAGCGATCCATCCAGTCTTCGAACAGCTCGAAGTCGGCGATGAGTTCCTCTTGTGCCTGCGCAATTTCGTTAGTCACAGTCAGCTCCGTCGCCAGGTCGTGCCATCGGGCCCGTCCTCGATCGTAATACCCATCTCGGTAAGCTGGTCGCGGAAGCCATCGGCCGCCGCCCAGTCCTTGTTGGCGCGCGCTTCATTGCGTTTCGCGATGAGCGCTTCAATGTCGTCGGAGGCAACGTCACCACTCACGTTCCCCGCGAACCACTTTTCGGGATCGTGCCCGAGCAGGCCCAGCAGGTCACCCGCCGCGTACATCTGTGCCGCCAGCGCTTCCATCTCTTCAGGATCGTTGGACTTGTTCAGCGAGCGCGCCAGCGCGAAAAACTCGGCCATTGCCTTGGGTGTATTGATGTCATCCTCGAGTGCCGCGACAAGTGCCTCCGGCACCTCGGCAGCCGCTCGCGCTTGCTCGGACACCTTGACGCCACGCACGGCACCGTAGAGGCGATCCAGCATGCGGCGAGCGGACGCGAGCGTTTCCGCCGACCAGTCCAGTGGCTGGCGATAGTGCGCACTGAGCAACGCGAGGCGAATGACTTCGCCGGGAATCGTCTCGATCAGGTCGTGCACGAGCAGGACATTGCCCAGCGACTTCGACATCTTGGTTTCGTCGATGCTCAGGAAGCCGTTATGCAACCAGTAGCGCGCGAACGGCGCGCCGCCGTGGGCGCAACTCGACTGTGCGCATTCGTTTTCGTGATGCGGAAAAACGAGATCCTGGCCACCGGCATGAATGTCGATCGTGTCGCCGAGGTGCTTTTCCGCCATGGCCGAGCACTCGATGTGCCAGCCGGGCCGCCCGCGTCCCCATGGGGAATCCCAGCCGGGAACATCCGGTGTCGAGGGCTTCCACAACACGAAGTCCTGGGCAGCTTTCTTGTAAGGCGCGACTTCGACCCGGGACCCCGCGATCATCTCGCGCAAATCCCGCTTGGACAGTTCACCGTATTTCTTGTGCGAGGCCACATCGAACAGGACATGACCTTCGGCAACATAGGCGTGGCCTGCGTCGATAAGCTTCTGGATCATCGCGATCATGACGTCGATATGCTGCGTCGCATGCGGCTCGATGTCCGGCGGCTGCACGCCCAGCGCGCCCATGTCGTCGTTGTAGGCCCTGGTGAACTTCGCCGTTATCTCCCCGATCGGCTGGCCGGTTTCGCTGGCCGCGGCGATGATCTTGTCATCCACGTCCGTGATGTTGCGGGCGAAGGTCAACGTGTAGCGTCGTCGCAGGATACGCGCCAGCAGGTCGAATACGACGGCTGGCCGGGCATTTCCGATGTGCGCAAAGTTGTATACGGTCGGTCCGCACAGGTACATCGTCACCTTCCCCTCCTCGAGGGGCTCAAACGGGACTTTCCTGCCCTTAAGGGTGTCATGTAACTGTATGGTCATCGTTCCTGGGTCCAGCCGGTCAAAAAACGCAATCATAACAACATTGATGAGCGCTGCTACGCTAGGTATTCTTCCCGCCCCTGTTTTTTTCGAGATTTCGCAATGTCAGGCGCCCCCGTCCGCTTCAAAGACCGCACCTCCATCGAACAGGTTGAGGAAGGCAATGACCTTGCGCCCAAGTTCGACGAGCGCGGGCTGATCACGGTCGTAACCACCGACGCCGACAGCGGCGAACTCCTGATGCAGGGTTACATGAACTCCGAGGCCCTGCGGCTGACCATCACCACGGGCGAAGCCCACTATTACAGCCGCAGCCGCCAGGTCCTGTGGCACAAGGGCGCGACCAGCGGTCTCGTCCAGACAGTCCGGGAACTGCTTGTCGATGACGACCAGGACTGCATCTGGTTGCGTGTCGATGTCGCGGGGGGTGCCAGTTGCCACGTGGGCTATCGGAGCTGCTTCTACCGCAAGGTCCCCGTCGCCGGCGATTTCGAGGCAAAACAAGCGAAGGGCCACGTGGCGCTCGAATGGACGGAAACCGAGAAAGTGTTTGATCCGGACGAGGTCTACGGCGACGCGCCGAACCCGACCATCCTTTAGAATCAGGCGTACGCGGGTGTCGCGTAGGAAATCGGCGATTGCTTCGAATCGCTGAAGGTCACTACCTCGTAGCTGGACGCGTCGGCAAGCATTGCCCGCATGAGCTTGTTGTTGAGGTCGTGGCCCGACTTGTAGGCCCTGAGTTCGCCGATCAGGCTGTGGCCCAGCAGGTAGGCGTCGCCAATGGCATCGAGAATCTTGTGTATCACGAATTCGTTCGAGTAACGCAGGCCATCTTCGTTAAGAATCCTGTAGTCGTCCAGCACGATCGCGTTGTCCATGCTGCCGCCCAGCGTCAGGTTTCTTTCACGCAAGGCCTCGACATCGCGCAGGAAGCAGAACGTGCGCGCGCGGCTGACTTCCTTCAGGAACGACGTTGACGAAAAATCGATGGTCGCTTTCTGGCTGAGCTTGTTGAACACGGGGTGATTGAAGTACACCTCGAAGTTCACCTTGAAGCCATTGAAAGGCAGTAACTCGGCCCACTTGTCGCCGTCTTCGACCCGCACCTTTTTCTTGATTCGAATGAACTTCTTTGCGGCATTCTGTTCTTCGATGCCGGCCGACTGCAGGAGGAACACGAACGGACCGGCGCTGCCATCCATGATCGGCACTTCGGACGCGGAGAGGTCAATATTGATGTTGTCGATGCCGAGGCCGGCCAGCGCCGACATCAGGTGCTCGACAGTTGCCACCTTGACGCCGTCTTTCTCCAGCGTGGTGCCCAGCATCGTTTCGCCGACCAGTTTAGGGTCAGCAGGAACGTCCACGGGATGATCCAGGTCCACACGCCGGAACGTGATGCCCGAGTTTTCGGCAGCCGGTCGCAGGGTCATGTAGACCTTCTCGCCGGAGTGCAGGCCGACACCGGTTGCCCGGATCGTGGTTTTGAGAGTGCGTTGTCTCAACATGTCGCGCGCAAGATTACCATAATGAGCAAAAACTCCACAAGAATTAGGCTGTTAGCGCACAGGCATGACAGGTTTGTGAAGAGTCGATGTCCAGGGGAAAGAAGGGACCGACCCGGGGTTACCGGGTCGGTAAAGCGGAGGAGGTTCCCGCCGGTGAGTGAGTAGCACCGGGGGTCGCATCCCTTCCTCGTCAGTCAGCCTGGCGTCGCAGGAATGCCGGAATATCCAGCAGCTCTTCCTGTAATCCGCCCTGCTCCAGACCGTCACCCACGGCGCGTTTGCGCTGCACCGTTGGCTTGTCCAGCGTGTGGTAGTTCGGTTCGGCCTGCGCCTCTGCCCGACGTACGATCCGCATTGGCGACTCGGCGTTCGCGGCATTCTTGCCGAGACCGGTGGCAACGACCGTTACGCGAATACGATCGGTCATGTCCGGATCGATCACTGTACCGACGACGACCGTGGCGTCGTCCGACGCGAACTCCTTGACCGTCTTGCCGACCTCCTGGAACTCGCCGATCGACAGGTCCATGCCCGCCGTGACGTTGACCAGAATGCCGTTGGCTCCTGCAAGGTTGATGTCTTCAAGCAGCGGACTCGAGACGGCCGCCTCGGCCGCTTCGCGAGCGCGGTCTTCGCCCTGCGATACGCCGGTACCCATCATCGCCATGCCCATTTCGGACATCACGGTGCGCACGTCGGCAAAGTCGACGTTGATCAAACCGGGACGCGTGATGAGTTCGGCGATACCCTGCACCGCCCCCTGCAGTACCTGGTTGGCTGAGCGGAACGCATCCAGCAGCGTGGTTTCTCCGCCAAGCACGGTAAGCAGCTTCTCGTTCGGAATCGTGATCAGCGAGTCGACGTATTTGCCAAGCTCGCTGATACCGTGGTCCGCAATCTGCATGCGCTTGCCACCTTCCATGAGGAACGGCTTGGTCACGACCGCGACGGTCAGGATACCGAGCTCCTTGGCGACCTGGGCAACGATCGGTGCTGCACCGGATCCGGTACCGCCACCCATGCCCGCCGTGATGAACAGCATGTCCGCGCCCTCGATAACCCCGAGAATGCGATCACGATCTTCCATGGCGGCCTGGCGACCGATATCCGGGTCCGCACCGGCGCCGAGACCCTTCGTGATATTGCAGCCGATCTGCAGCGAGGTCCGTACGCGCGACCCCTTCAACGCCTGCGCATCGGTATTGGCACAGATGAAATCCACGCCCTCGATACCGGCGTCGACCATGTGACCGACGGCGTTACCGCCGCCGCCACCGACACCGATGACTTTGATAACAGCACTTTGGCTGTGTGTGTCCATTAGTTCAAACATTGAGTCTTCCTCCGCTTTTTGACTTTCCCTGTGGGGCACTCACTACAAACCCCTTGATTAACAACAAAAATAAATGCCTAAAAATGCCCCTGGAACCACGACTTCATGCGATCCCAGACTTCTCCCAGGTTGCCGCCGATCGGCGTGCTGCGGCGATCGCGCCTGGAGAGGTTTTCGTTTCCGTACAGGAGCAGCCCGACGCCCGTGGCGTGAATCGGGTTGCGAATGACTTCTGTGAGGCCGTCGATGAACTGGGGCGCACCGAGCCGTACGGGCATGTGAAAGACCTCTTCTGCCAGCTCTACCGCTCCTTCCATCTTCGCGCTTCCGCCCGTAATCACGACGCCGGCCGCGATCAGTTCCTCGAAACCGCTGCGACGCAGCTCATCGCGCACGAGGCCGAACAGCTCTTCGTAGCGTGGCTCGACGATCTCGGCGAGTGTCTGGCGTGCCAGCCTGCGCGGCGGCCGGTCCCCAACGCTCGGCACCTCAATCGTCTCGTCAGGATTCGCGAGCTGCGATAAGGCGCAGGCGTACTTGATCTTGATCTCTTCGGCGTATTGCGTCGGCGTGCGCATCGACACGGCGATGTCGTTGGTCACCTGGTCGCCTGCAATGGGGATAACGGCCGTGTGCTGGATCGCACCCCCGAGGAACACGGCGATGTCCGTAGTGCCTCCGCCGATATCGACGATGCAGGAACCCAGTTCCTTCTCGTCATCCGTCAGCACGGCGTAACTCGATGCCAGCTGTTCGAGCACGATGTCGTCGACCTCGAGGCCGCAGCGTTGCACGCACTTCACGATATTCTGCGCGGCGCTTTCCGCACCGGTCACCATGTGAACCTTTGCCTCGAGACGTACGCCCGACATGCCGATCGGCTCGCGGATACCTTCCTGGCTGTCGATCAGGAATTCCTGCGGCAGGATGTGCAGGATCTTCTGGTCCGCGGGTATTGCGACGGCGCGGGCCGCGTCGATGACGCGATCGACGTCCGACGCGCTGACTTCGGTATCGCGAATAGCGACGATGCCATGCGAGTTCAGGCTGCGTACGTGGCTGCCGGCAATTCCCGTGTAGACCGAATGAATATCGCAGCCGGCCATGAGTTCGGCTTCTTCCACCGCACGCTGAATCGAGTGCACCGTCGACTCGATATTGACGACGACCCCTTTCTTCAGTCCCCGAGAGGGGTGCGAGCCGATGCCGACGACTTCGATGTTCCCTTCGTCGTTGACCTCGCCGACGATCGCCACCACTTTCGAGGTGCCGATATCGAGTCCGACAATCATGTTTCTGTCAGGCCGTTTTGACATTCACTCCGTTCCTCTGGACGCGAGCAGCTTGCGTCCTTGCTGATTCGGTTCGGCAACAGGCGTCTTCTCGCCGCCGTTCCAGCCAATGGTGAAACCGTTGCCGTACCGCATGTCGACGTACTCGATATCCGCGGCACGACCCGTGATGATGTTGGCGACGACGTCGAGAAACAGCTCCGTGCGCTCAGCCACGTCACGTCGTCCCAGCCGTATCTCGATACCGTTCGAGAGCGTCATTTCCCAGGAGCCACGCGCATCGAGATGCACGCGCCGCAGGTCGAGTCCAAGCGGGATAAGCTTGTCGCGCACCTCGAGGTAACGTTTTGCGACTGCCGCGGAGCTATCGTCCGGCCCGCTCAGGCGCGGCAGCTCTGCCGGGATGTGGCGCGCCTCGGTCACAAATAGTTCGCCGCGCGTGTTCAGGAGTCCGCGCTCGCCCCAGGTGGCGGCCGGCACCTGTTCCGTCACGGTTATCGAGATGCGGCTCGGCCAGCGACGTGCAACACGCGCCTGGTCGATCCACTGCAGCGCCACGATGCGGTCCTGGATGTAGTCGAGATCGGCACCAACGAATCCCGCGTCGATTTCGTCGCTGATCGCTTCCTCGATCTGCAATGCGGTTACGCGCTGGAATGGCCCACTGATTTCAATCGACGAAATCCTCCGATCGAGCATGGTCATCGTGAGTTGATAGGTCGCTACGATGATGCCGGCAGCGACGAAAGGCGCCACGATGCGGCCGATTCGGATCCTGGGCATCTTGAAGGTCGTAGCCTTCTTCTGCTTGCGACGTCTGGCTTGCTTACGTGCCATGCCCAACCTCCGTCTCGAAACTCGTCTCGAGGATTCGCCAGCAAAGCGTTGCGAAGTCGATGCCGACCTTTTGTGCCGCCTTCGGTACGAGACTGTGGCTCGTCATCCCGGGTACCGTATTGACCTCCAGGACAAGAGGCTGTTTGTCGGCGCTCTTCATGAAGTCGACACGACCCCAGCCGGAACAACCAAGCTCATCGAACGCGGCGAGGGACAGCTCGGCGTATAGCGCTTCTTCGGCGTCCGATTCCGTGCCGGGACAAATGTACTGGGTGCGATCCGATTCGTACTTCGCCCGGTAGTCGTAAAACACGCGCGGTGTTTCGATCCGGATGCTCGGCAATGCCTTGCCCTGCAGCACGGCTACCGTAATCTCCTCACCGACGATGCAGGTCTCCAACAGAACCGTAGCGTCGTACTGCAGTGCGACTTCGACCGCCTCGTTCAGCTCACTGCGTTCGAACACCTTGGACATGCCCACACTCGAGCCCTGCCCCGACGGCTTGACGATCAGGGGGAAGCCCACCTGCTCGGCAGCCACCGACGCCTCGTCGAGTGTGTTGACCGCCGCGTAGTCCGGCGTCGGTATGCCGACCGCCCGGAACAGGTGCTTGCTGCGAACCTTGTCCATCGCCAGCGCAGATGCCATCACGCCACTTCCGGTGTACGGGACCTGCAGCCACTGCAGGAGTCCCTGCACCGCGCCGTCTTCACCGCCCGGCCCGTGCAGGGCAATCCACACGCGGTCGAAGCCCGCCGCCGCGAATTCGGCTATTGAATTTTCTGCCGGGTCCCAGGCATGCGCGTCGACACCCTTCGACTGCAAGGCCGCGAGAACGGCACCACCCGTATCCAGGGAGACGGCCCTCTCGCTGGATTGCCCACCCAGCATCACGGCAACGCGGCCGAAATCTGCGGCATCGGTAACGGTCATTTCGCCACCTCGCCAACGATGCGCACTTCGTGCCTGAGCGCCACACCGTGTTTGTCGAGCACGGTCTGGCGAACGTGCTCGATCAGGTTCTCGATATCCGCGGCCGATGCGCCGGCCCGACTGATAATGAAGTTTGCATGCTTGGTTGAAACCTCGGCGCCACCAATGCGATAGCCTTTGAGGCCGGCCGCCTCGATCAGGCGCGCCGAAAAGTCGCCCGGCGGATTCCGGAACACGGACCCGCAACTCGGGAGGCCGAGCGGTTGTGTCTGCTTGCGGCGCTCCAGCATCGCCTTCAGCGTTTCCATGCTGGGCACGACATCCGGATCGAAGCGCAATGTCCCCTCGATGAACCACTCGTCCGCGGGACCCTTCACACTGCGGTAGCCGACTTCGTACTCCTCCGGTGCGCGCTCGCGAATTTCGCCTCGGCGATCGATCGTGCGGACCGACTCGACGCGCTCCCAGGTCTCGCCGCCGTGCGCACCGGCGTTCATCGCCAGGGCGCCGCCAACGGATCCGGGAATACCTGCGAAGAACTCCGAGGGGCCGAGCCCCCAGCGAATGCACTGGCGTGCCAGCTGCGTGCACGGCACTCCTGCGCCGGCACGCACCCGGAACTCGTCGATGCGCTCGAGCTGACGCAGCATCTTCGTCGCGGAGACAACCACACCCGGCAGTCCGCCATCGCGTACCAGCAGATTGGTGCCGACGCCATGCCAGAAGATCGGCGTCGCATGATCGAGCTCCGCGAGAAAGGTCGACAGGTCGTCGATGCTTTCGGGAATGAAAAATACTTCGGCCGGACCGCCGACTCGCCACGACGTATGGCGGCTCATCGGCTCGTCATAGCGCAGTTCGCCGCGCGCACTGAGATTGCGTTCCAGCGCCATCATGAATGCACCTTCAGCACCGGCCCGTTGGCGAGCAATTCCGGCAGCGAATGCGCATAGGCGCCGATATCGCCGGCCCCCATCGTCAGGACGAGGTCACCGTCGGCCAGCACGCCCTGGAGCACACCGGCGAGGTCCTCTAGATGCTCGACGAACACGGGCTCGACAGCGCCGCGCGTACGCACCGCCCGCGCCATGGATCGTCCATCGGCGCCCGGGATTGGATCCTCTCCGGCCGCATAGACATCGAGCAAGACGAGCGCATCGGCTTCCGACAGCACCGACGCAAAATCGTCCATGAGATCGCGCGTGCGCGAATACCGGTGCGGCTGGAACACGAGTACCACCCGGCGCTCGGGATAGCCCGCCTTGGCAGCCGCCAGCGTCGCTGCCACTTCGGTCGGATGATGCCCGTAGTCATCGACCAGCATGACCTTGCCGCCACGTATCCGTACTTCGCCCAGGCTCTGGAAGCGACGATCGATGCCTTCGAATTTCTCGAGCGCGGCCATCACGGCGGCGTCACCGATCTGGAGCTCGTCAGCGACGGCGATAGCGGCCAGCGAATTCCTGACGTTGTGCATGCCGGGCAGGCGCAACTTCACACGCATGACCTGGTACACGCTCTGCGTGTCGCCGAGCGTCTTCTCCACCTTGCCGGACCGCACCACATCGAACTCGGTTACGTTCTCGTTGAACTCGATGTTGACGGCCCGGATGTCGGCCTCTTCGTTGGTACCGTAGGTCGTCACGGAACGACCGATATCACCGAGAACCTCGTTGACACCCGGATCGTCGGTGCACACGACGGCCAGCCCGTAAAACGGCAGGTTGTGCAGGAATTCGATGAAACCGGCCTTGAGTTTTTCGATATCGCCGTCGTAGGTCGACATGTGATCGGCATCGATATTCGTTACTACGGCCAGCATCGGCTTCAGGTGCACGAACGATGCGTCACTCTCGTCGGCTTCGGCGACCAGGTAGTCGCTTTCACCGAGGCGCGCGTTGGCATCCGCGCTCTTCAGGCGCCCGCCGATAACGAACGTCGGGTCGAGCCCGCCCTCCGCGAGTACGCTGGCGATGAGACTCGTGGTCGTCGTCTTGCCGTGCGTTCCGGCTACGGCGATGGAGTAACGGAAGCGCATGAGTTCAGCCAGCATCTCCGCGCGCCTGACAACCGGCATGCGCTGCTCCCGCGCCGCGGCCACTTCAGGATTGGTTTCATCGACCGCGCTGGAAACGACCACCGCATCAGCATCGCGAATGTTGTTGGCAGCGTGGCCGATGAATACAGTCGCGCCCAGGCCTTCCAGGCGCTTTGTCTGTTTGTTGGACTTCAGGTCGGAGCCTTGCACGGCGTAACCGAGACTCAGCATCACTTCGGCAATGCCCGACATGCCGGAGCCACCGATACCGACGAAGTGCACATTGTGGATTCGACGCATTTTCTTGATCATGCAGCGACTCCCGCCTGCTCGAGGCAGATCTCGGTAATCCGGTTCAGCGATTCAGGAACCGACAACGCACGCGCTTTGGCCGCGCGCTCCTGCAGCCTGGCCCGCGACTGCAGCCAGTCGCGCAGCAACTCGGCGAGGTAGTTCGGGGTCAGTTCCGGCTCGGGGATAATCACGGCCGCGCCGGCGTCGGCCAGCGGCCTTGCGTTGGCAGTCTGGTGATCGTCAACGGCGCCCGGATACGGCACGAAAAGCGCCGGTACGCCCACGGCGCAGAGCTCGGCGACCGTCAGGGCACCAGCCCGGCAGATGACGAGATCCGCCCAGCCGTAGGCGTCCGCCATATCCTCGATGAACGGCAACAGCTCGACGTCGACGCCGTGTTCGGCGTACGCATCGGTCGCGATATCCAGCGTCCGCTCACCGCACTGGTGACGGACAATCGGGCGCACGTCGGCATCCAGCAGGGCCAGCGCGGCCGGCACCGTGCGGTTCAATGCGAGTGCGCCCTGGCTGCCGCCAAGCACGAGTACGCGCAGGGCGCCATGGCGACTGGCATAACGCTCGTGCGGCGGTGCGACGGCGGCGATAGCCTCGCGCACCGGGTTGCCGACGGTCACCGCGTCGACATCAGGATTAAAACTGCCCGGGAAGGCTTGCAGCACAACCCGGGCAAGACGCGCCAGAAGACGATTGGTCATGCCCGCAGCAGCATTTTGCTCATGAATGACAAGGGGTCGCCGCGTCAACCAGGCGGCAACACCGCCGGGTCCGCTCACGAAACCACCCATGCCGAGCACCGCTGCGGGACGGCGACGGAAGATGACGGCGAGCGACTGCAACAGCGCCCAGCCAATCTGAAACGGTGCAACAAGGACCGCAAGCGCACCCTTGCGACGCAGGCCCTTGATGCTGATCCACTCGATGTCGATGCCGGCCGCGGGAACGATGCGCGATTCCAGCCCGCGGTGCGTGCCGAGCCAGACGACATCGCGTGCTCGCGCTTTCAGGGCATGTGCAACAGCAAGCGCCGGGTAAACATGTCCACCGGTCCCGCCGGCCATGATGAGAATAGGTCGCGTACTCATGTCTTACGACGACCTCGCTTGCGGTTGACCGGCTTCGCATCGACGACGAGTTCGTGATGCACGCGCAGCAACAGGCCAATGCAGATCATGGTGATGATCAGGCTGCTGCGGCCGTAGCTGATGAGCGGCAGGGTGAGGCCCTTGGTTGGCAACATGCCCATGTTGACGCCGACATTGATAAAGGCCTGCAGTCCCAGCCACGTGCCGAGACCGATGGCGATGTAAGCCTCGAACAGGCGCTCGGCATCGTGGGCGCGCAGGGCGATCCTGAAGATCCGCCACAGCAGCGCGAGGAAGAGCCCAATCAGCACCAGTGACCCGAGCAGGCCGAACTCCTCGGCAAACACGGCGAACACGAAATCGGTGTGTGCCTCGGGCAGGTAGAACAGCTTCTGCACGCTCTCGCCCAGCCCGACGCCGAACCACTCGCCGCGGCCAATGGCGATCAATGACTGCGTCAGCTGGAAACCCGAATCGTAGGGGTCGGCCCAGGGATCGAGGAAGCCAGTCAGGCGTTTCATCCTGTAGGGTGCCGTAATCGTCAGGGCGACCACCGCGAGAACGGCCGCCGTGAAGAAGACAACGAAGTCACGAATGCGCGCGCCGGCGACGAACAGCATGGTCAGCGCAGTCGCCAGCAACACGACAGCCGCACCGAAGTCCGGTTCCTTGAGCAGCAGGATGCAGGCCAGCGTCAAGACCAGCATCGGCCGCAGGAATCCGACGAACTCCTCGCGCACGGCCTTGTTGCGCCGCACGAGGTAGCCGGCCAGGTACATCAGGAAACAGAGTCGTGCCGGCTCCGAGACCTGCAGGTTCATGAAGCCCACACGCACCCAGCGCGTACTGCCATTGACCTCGTAGCCAATACCGGGCACGAGCACCACGATGAGCAGCGCAAGCCCCGTCAGCAACAGCAACGGGCCGAGGCTTTGCCAGACCTGCATGGGTATGAACAGACAAATTGCGCCCGCAACGCCGCCGATAGCCGCGGCCAGCAATTGCCGCTGAATGTAGAAGAAGGGATTGCCTGCCGCATTGTCAGAAATCGAAATGGACGCGGACGCCAGGATCACAAAGCCACCGAACAGCAGCGCACCCGCGATGGCAAGCAGCACGGGATCGAGTTTCAGCTCGGTCTTCAGCCTCGCGGGAAACGGCATGATCATCGACGAGCTCATCGCTTCAATGCCTCCACCGCGTCGACAAACGCATCGCCGCGCGCCATGTAGTTGTCGTACTGGTCGAAACTCGCGCAGGCCGGCGCGAGCAGCACCGTGTCGTCCGCCTCGGCGCAGGATGCTGCCATGTGCACGGCCGACTCCATGTTCTCGGCAAAGTGCACCGGCATGACGGTGTCGAGTGCATGCGCGATTTTTTCCGCGTCCTCGCCGATGAGTACGGCGCCACGCAACTTGCCTTCTATCGCCGCGGCCAGTTCGCTGAAGTCGCCGCCCTTGCCCAGTCCGCCGGCCACGAGCACCAGCATGCCGTCGATCGATTCGATCGATGCAACGGCTGCCGCAACATTGGTCGCCTTGGAATCGTTGATGTAGTCGACGGCGCCGATGCGCGCAACGAACTGCATGCGATGCGGAAGGCCCGGGAATTCGACGAGCACCTGCAGCATTGCACCAAGGTCGAGGCCGAGCAGTTCGCCCGCGGCCAGTGCCGCGAGTGCGTTGAGCTGGTTGTGCGTGCCGTAGAGCGCCAGGTCGCGTACGGCAAGCAGCAGGGTCTCGCCGCATGCCAAAAACTTGTCGCCATCCTCTTCACGAATGCCGTACTGCCCCTCACCGGGAGCGTCCAGCCCGAAACTCAGCTTGCGCCCGCAGTGCGCAGCTTTTTCCCCGGCCGTTGCGTCGGCGCGATTGATGACGGCCGCATCCACGTCCCGGAACACGCGGTACTTGGCCGCGCGATACTCATCTTCATCCGCATGCCAGTCGAGATGGTCGGGTGACACGTTCAGTAACAGCGCGACTTCGGCCGGCAGCTTTTGCGTACGTTGCAACTGGAAGCTCGACAGCTCGAGCACGTAGAGATCCGGTGTATCTTCTTCGAGCAGGTCCAGCGCGGGCACACCGAGGTTGCCTCCGGCAAGAACGTTGCGGCCGTCCGCCTTGCACATGAGGTAGAGCAGTGTCGTTACCGTGCTCTTGCCGTTCGACCCGGTCACCGCGACAAACGGTTTGGCCGCGTCGCGCGCGAACAGCTCGATGTCGGACACGATCTCGATGTTCTTCTTGCGTGCTTTCTTGAGCAACGTGTGGCTGTCGGGAATGCCAGGCGACGCAATGACCCGCTTGACCGACTTCGGCACACTGTCCTTGCCCAGGCGCAGCTCCGCGCCGGGCCAGATCTGCTCCAGCTCATCGAGCCCGGGCGGCTCTTTGCGGCTGTCGTAGAAGATCGCATCCGCATCCTTGCGCTTCAGGTAGCGCGCGATTGACAGGCCCGTGGCGCCGAGGCCCACGACCAGATCCTTATCTCTGTTCCGCTGCGCCACGTTCATCGGATTTTCAGACTCGCGAGGCCGATCAGCACGAGGATGACCGTGATAATCCAGAAGCGAACGATAACCTTGGGCTCCGCCCAGCCCTTCAGCTCGAAGTGGTGGTGCAGCGGCGCCATGCGGAATACGCGTTTGCCCGTCAGCTTGAACGAAGCGACCTGGATAATGACCGACAGTGTCTCGACCACGAATACGCCGCCCATGATCGCGAGCACGATTTCCTGCCTGACGACGACGGCGACAGCACCCAGCGCCGCGCCCAGCGACAGGGCACCGATGTCGCCCATGAACACCTGTGCCGGATAGGTGTTGAACCAGAGGAAGCCGAGTCCGGCACCGGCCATCGCTGTGCAGAACACGAGAATCTCGCCCGTGCCCGGCACGTAAGGAATGCCGAGGTAGTTCGAGAAATTCACGTTGCCGGTGACGTACGCGAAGATACCCAGCGCGCCACCCACGAGGACGGTCGGCATTATCGCCAGGCCGTCGAGGCCATCGGTAAGGTTTACCGCATTACTGAAGCCAACAATAAAAAAGTACGTCACGACGACCTGGAACATGCCGAGGGGTATAGCCAGATCCTTGAAGTACGGAATCAACAACGACGTCTGAACGTCGTCTGTCGCCGTAACGTACAGGGCGACTGCGGCAATGAGGGCCGCAGTGGACTGCCAGAAGAGCTTTTGCTTCGCCGAGATGCCGGCGGGGTCTTGCAGAATCAGTTTCTTGTAGTCATCGACATAGCCGATGACGCCGAAGGAAAGCGTGACGAACAGGACGATCCAGACGTACACGTTCTCGAGATTCGCCCACAACACGGTGCTGATCGAAATCGCCGCCAGAATCAGCGTTCCACCCATGGTTGGCGTGCCGGCCTTCAGGAGGTGAGTTTCGGGCCCGTCGTCACGCACGGGCTGGCCAAGCTGATTGACCTGCAGGCGCTTGATCATGCGCGGGCCGATGATGAACGAGATCAGCAGCGCCGTCAGGGCGCCGAGGATCGCGCGCATCGTCAGGTAATTGAAAACGTTGAAGCCGGATTCGAACTGGGCGAGGTATTGTGTGAGATAGAGCAGCACGATCAGGCCTCCCTTCTCGCGGCTTCGGGTTCTCGCAGCGCATCGACAACACGCTCCATGCGCATCGACCGCGACCCCTTGACCAGCACGGTAACGTTGCTGCTCATGCCTTCGCACAACTCGTCGACGAGCGCATCGACAGACGCATACCAGCTCGCGTGCTCACCGAATCCTTCGGCGGCGCTCGCGGCGAGATCGCCGTACGCGAACAAGCGGTCTACACCGCTTGCCCGCGCGGCTTCTCCAACCTCGCGATGCAGCTCCGCCGCATCGTCTCCGAGTTCTTTCATGTCGCCCAGTACCAGCCAGCTCTCACCAGGCAGAGAGCCCAGGAATTCCGCAGCGGCAGCCACCGACAGCGGGTTGGCGTTGTAACTGTCGTCGAACAGTGTGGCCTCGTTGATGCCGCGGAGCGGTTGCAGGCGGCCGCCAACGGGATTGACGCTTTCCAGGGCGGCACGGATGTCGTCCAGGCCGATATCCAGGACGTTAGCAACTGCCGCGGCTGCGCAGGCGTTGCGGACGTTGTGAATACCAACCAGCGGCAACGTCACTTCGACACTTTTGTCATAGACATGCAGCGTGAAGCGCGTGTTGCTTGGCCCCGGCGCGATGTCATCGGCACGGACATCAGCCGTTTCCGCGAAGCCGAAACTGACGCAGCGCGTATCCCTGACCCGCTCCGTCCAGAAGTCGAAATATCGATCATCGGCATTCAGCACGGCTGCCCGAGGCCGCTTTTCGCCCTGCAGGATCTCGCCTTTTGCCCGGGCAACGCCGTCGATCGAGCCGAAACCTTCGAGGTGCGCCGCGCCCGCATTGGTGATCACCACAACGTCCGGCCGCGCGAGTGCTGTCAGGTAAGCGATTTCACCGGCGTGATTGGCGCCCATCTCCAGTACCGCGTACCGGTGCGACTCGTCGATACGCGTCAGCATCAGCGGCATGCCGATGTCGTTATTGAGATTGCCATGCGTCGCGAGCGTCGCGGCATGCCGTGACAGGCAGGCAGCGACCAGCGCCTTGAGCGTCGTCTTGCCGTTGCTACCGGTGACCCCGACAACCGTCACATCATGATCACTGCGCCAGGCTGCGCCGAAACGGCCCAACGCTCGCTTGGCATCGTCGACAATAATCTGGGCGATGTCCGCGTCGACCCGCTTGCTGACCACGGCTCCGGCCGCACCCGCTTCCATTGCGACGCGGACGTAGTCGCGACCGTCGAAATTGGGACCCTGCAGCGCGAAGAACAGCTCGCCCTCCTGGATTTTGCGGGTATCCGTACTCACCCCCGCAAACTCGCGGTCCGTACCCTTGAGCGTGCCCTGCATGCGGTCAGCCGCCTGTTGCAACGTGGCAATCATGCGGCCCCCTTCCTGGCGTGCAGAGCCGCCCGGGCAATCGCAAAGTCCGAGAATGGCCTGCGCTGACCCGCGATCTCCTGGTAATCCTCGTGGCCCTTGCCGGCAATGAGCACGACGTCGTTATCCGCCGCGTTCTCGATTGCCCAGGCGATGGCCGCTGCACGGTCGTTGATGATCGTCAGCTTGTCTCTTTGCGTCAGGCCGGCAGCGATATCGTCAATGATGTCCGCGGCATTTTCGGAACGCGGGTTGTCGGTCGTGGCGACGATGTAGTCGCTGTGTCGTTCGGCAATCGCGCCCATCTGCGGCCGCTTGCCGGCATCGCGATCACCGCCGCAACCGAACACGCACCAGAGTTTGCCGCGGCAGTGCGCGTGCAATGCCCGCAATGCAACCTCGAGCGCGTTGGGCGTATGCGCGTAGTCGACATAAACAGCGGGGCCTTCCATGGCCACGCGCTGCATTCTTCCCGGCGGAGCACTAACCTGCGACATGACGTCGCAGGCCGTGTCGAACGGCACGCCATTGTTCAGTAGTTGCGCCAAAACCAATGCGGCATTGGCAACATTGAAATCGCCGGGCAACGCCAGGGAAAATCGGCCGTCGCCCCACGAGCTGCTGAAGGAGATCTCCGAGCCCGAATCGGTCGCCGCAACAGAGCGCACGAAAACGTAGGGACGCCCATTGGCAACCCGGTCAAACTGTGTCGATACGGTTATCACATCCTGACCGCACATCGATGCGAGTTGCGCCCCGTACTCATTGTCGAGATTGACGATGCGCGCCCCCGGCTTGCATTCAAAAAAGAGACGGGCCTTTGTCTCGAAGTACTCACGCATGTCTGCGTGGTAGTCCAGGTGATCACGCGTGAGATTGGTGAACATCGCCGTGGCAAAGCGCACGCCATCTACGCGGCCTTGCGCCAGTGCATGCGATGACACTTCAATTGCGGCACGCGTTGCGCCCTGCTCGACGAAGTCGGCCAGCCGGCCGTGCAATTCCACCGCGGCGGGTGTCGTCATGCCTTCGGCACCGTGCATATCGTCGATGCCGTAGCCCAGCGTGCCGAGATACCCGCAGCGCTCGCCCAGAATCCGGCCCGCCTGGGCGACCATCCACGCGACCGTCGTCTTGCCATTCGTGCCCGTGATGCCGACGACATCGAGCTGTTCGGACGGCCGACCGTAGAATCGGTTTGCGATCTCGCCCAGTTTTGCTGCGAGATCGGTGACAGCGACCATTGGCAGATCGACATTTGCCGGCGCTGTTCCGGTTGACGCGTCCCAGGCGATGGCACAGGCGCCTGCGTCGCGCACCTGGTGCACGTAGTCAAGGCCGTGTGAGCTGTCGCCCTGCACGGCCAGGAACAGGTCGCCGCGCTGCAGAGAGCGGCTGTCGCTTGCGATACCCGCCACCGGAATCGCGGGCGCCTCGGCGAAGCCCCGCAACAAGTCGGCAAGAGTCGGTGACGAGATCATGTGTTCGGCCGGCATGCTCATTGCTTCTCCGGCGAAGTCGCCATCGCCTGCATGACACTGCCGGGATCACGGGCTGGCATGGCGTCGGGAGGTACTGCCAGCAGGCGCAGTGACTCCGACATGACGTCGGCGAAAACCGGGGCAGCGACATCGCTGCCGTAATAAAGCTCACCGCTCGGCTCGTCGATGACAACCACGGTGGCGAGGCGCGGATCACTCGCCGGCGCCATTCCGGCAAAAATCGAAATGTACTTGTCCTGCGAGTAACCGCCTGTCGCAAATTTCCAGGCAGTGCCGGTCTTGCCGGCGATTCGGTAGCCATCCACCGCAGCCTTGGTGCCGGTGCCGCCCGGGCGGACAACCTCTTCCAGCATGCGGCGCACGGCTATCGCGGTATCCGCGCCGACAACCTGCTCGCCGTCGTTCGGCTGCTCGAGCGCAACGAGTGAGATCGGGCGCATGTTGCCGTCGTCGCCGATCGCCGCATAGGCCTGTGCGAGTTGCAGCGGTGTCACCGAGATGCCGTAACCGTATGCCAGGGTGGCCTGGCTGATCGGGCGCCAGTTGCTGTAGTGCGTCAGCATCCCGGCGGATTCACCGGGGAAGCCACTGGTCGTGAGCTCCCCGAGACCGAAGTGGGTCATCGTGTCCCAGAGCTGGTCGGGCTGCAGCGTCATCGCGAGCTTCGTGATGCCAACGTTGGACGAACGCGCAAGAATCGTGGTCAGGCTGACGCGCCCGAGGTTTCGCGTGTCCTCGATTTTCTTCGGACCGACGACGACATAGCCGGGCGCCGTGTCGACGATGCTGGACGGGCGGTACTGTCCGCTCTCGAGTGCCGCTGCGACAACCAGCGGCTTGAGGCTCGACCCGGGCTCAAAGATATCGGTGATCGCGCGATTCCGATAACGCTCCGCTGTGAATTGCGATCGATCATTCGGGTTGTAGGTCGGCTGGTTGACCATTGCCAGGACTTCGCCTGTCTTCACGTCCAGCACCACGATCGACCCCGACCTCGCGTTGTGCGACTTGATCGCGGCCTTGAGCGTGCGGTATGCGAGGTATTGCAGGCGCAGATCGATGCTGGTCTTGAGATCCTTGCCATGGTGCGGCGGCCGGATACTCGCGACGTTTTCGATCGAACGGCCCAGGCGATCCTTGAGGACGCGCTTGGCGCCCGACTCACCCGCAAGCCAGTGGTTGAACGCGAGCTCGAGGCCTTCCTGGCCTTCGTCATCGATATTCGTGAAACCGACAAGATGCCCGGTCACTTCGGATGCCGGGTAATAACGCCGGTACTCGCGCTGCACGTTGATGCCCGGCAGGTTCAACGCCAGTACTTCCTCTGCCTGTTCCGGGCTAAGGTGGCGCTTGAGGTACAGGAACTCCTTGTCCATGCTGCGCGTGATGCGGCGCATGAGCATTTGCGAATCGATACCGAGCGCACGCGCCAGTTTCGGCACGCTGTCCACTGCCGGCGCGAACTGTTTCGGGTTTGCCCAGATTGAATCGACCGGCGTGCTGATCGCAAGCGGCTCGCCATTGCGATCGGTGATCGTGCCACGATGGGCGGAAATCTTTTCCGTGCGAAGGTGCCGGGTGTCAGCCTGTTGGTTGAGAAAATCCTTGTCCAGGACCTGCAGATGAACGGCACGACCGACCAGCGCTGCGGCAACGAGTCCGAAGAACACCGTCACCAGCGTCACCCTGCCCGTGAAGCGCCGGGCAATTTGCTGTTTTGTCTCTGCGCCGCGTGTCATGGACGTTCAATTACAAAGATTTCCGTTGCTTCAGGACGCACGAGCGACAGATCGTCTACAGCGACCTGCTCTATCCGTGCATGTTGAGCCCAGGTGCTCTGTTCGATTTGCAACTGGCCCCATTCGATATTCAAGTTGTCGCGCTCGTGCGTGAGTCCTTCGAGCTCAACAAATAGTTTGCGTGACTCGTGCTTCGTGTAGACAAGCGCCATCGCGCTCACGACGCATACGATGGCGAAGACAAACACGAGCAGAAACGGATGTTGTTTCGCCGCCATCACGTCCGCTCCGCAATGCGCAGGTGTGCGCTGCGCGCGCGACGGTTCAACGCAATTTCCGACTCGTTTGCACGAATCGCCTTGCCGATTATTTTCAGCTTCGGCTGAAACTCCTCGGGTACGTTCGGCATGCCGCGATACTGCTCCGTCTCGCGTGACGCGTTGCGCATGAAGCGTTTGACGATACGATCCTCCAACGAGTGAAAACTGATGACGCACAGACGGGCGCCCTTCTTCATCACATTGACCGACTGCGCCAGCACCGCCTCGAGCTGCTCGAGTTCACCGTTCACGGCGATTCGAATCGCCTGGAACGTCTTCGTCGCCGGATGGATCTTCTGGCCGCGCGCGGGCTTCGCTTCTTCAACGATGCGCGCGAGCTGCGCTGTACGGGAGATGGGCGCTGCAGCGCGCGCAGTAACGATCGCGCGGGCAATGCGCGCCGCACTCGTTTCCTCGCCGTATTTCCTGAGTACCTGCTTCAATTCTCGTTCGTCCACCGTCGCAAGCCATTCGCTGGCCGGCGTACCTGAATCCGGGTCCATTCGCATGTCGAGTGGCCCATCGCGCATGAAACTGAAGCCTCTTTCGGCTTCATCCAGTTGTGGTGAGGAAACGCCCAGATCGAAAAGCAGTCCGTCGACCTGGCCGACGAGGCTTCTTTCACC
Organism: uncultured Chromatiales bacterium; assembly: GCA_965368465.1. Taxonomy (GTDB): domain Bacteria; phylum Pseudomonadota; class Gammaproteobacteria; order Steroidobacterales; family Woeseiaceae; genus UBA1847. The sequence goes on along the minus strand of CBDUMZ010000001.1, from coordinate 139,814 downwards.
AATGATTGTCTCAAGTTGCGCAATCTCGCCTCTCACAAGTTCGAAACGGGGATCGTCAGTGAGAAAAACCGGAGCAGCTGAGATCGCCTGCGGATCGCGATCGATGGCAATGAGCCTGCCACCTGACCCGAGCTGCTTTAGTATTTCTGCGCTGTGCCCCCCGCGTCCGAATGTTCCGTCGACGTAACAGCCGTCTGGTTTTATTTTCAGTCCATCAAGGACCGGCCCCAGCAGCACCGGCACATGCGCGTTGCTGCCCATCAATGAAACAACGTCCTAGAACGCAATCGACTCGAGGTCCGGCGGCAACTCGCCGTCGTCTTCCTCGCTGAGCCACGCATCGCGTTTTTCGTTCCAGGTCGCTTCATCCCACAATTCAAATTTGTTGCCCTGCCCGATCAGCATTGCCTGCTTGTCGAGACCGGCGAATTCCCTGAGTTCTTTCGAAACGAGAATTCGTCCGCTGCCATCCATGTCGACCTCTGTCGCATAACCGACCATAATGCGCACAATGCGGCGCGCAGCTTTGTTCATACTCGGAAGCCGCACGAGCTTGCGCTCGAGCTCTTCCCAGTCAGGCATGGGGTAAACGAGGAGGCAGTGATCTTTATCGACAGTCACGATGATCTGGCCATCACAACGGGTGGCAAGCCGCTCCCGGTACCGGGTCGGTATTGCCATGCGCCCTTTGGCGTCCAATGTGACTTTGGTGGCCCCTCGAAACACGTTTTTTTAAGGGTGGCTGCCGGCGTCGCGCTTAGTAGGCGCTAAATACGGGCGAGCTATCCCTTTCCTCCCACTTTTATCCACTTTTCAACACTATAGGTGGCGGCCCTTGTGACCGTCAACAGAGCAAAGCAATTAACTGTTGTTCTACAGTGACTTAGGGGCGTTTTAGTGGCCCAAATAGGGCGAATTGTGGCAGGGTTCGCGCAAATAAAATCAAACGTTTACAAATGCTTCTTCGACAAGGCCTCAAGAGAGCGTCGTGAATCGGCGACAGGGGCCGCTTGCCGGGGAGAAGTTTGCGGATTCGCGCGGACGAATAGGGTACCGGACACCGTATTTCGCTTGGGCTGGTCTGGGTGGCTCGTATCCGAGCCGAAATAGGGTGTCCGGTACCCTATTAGTCCGAGCCGAAATAGGGTGTCCGGTACCCTATTAGTGAGAAAGCCGGAGTCGGCAATAAGCCGGGTTCTGTCATCGACAACCATTCATCTGGGGTAGCCGTCACCGGCTACCTCTAGCAACCTACCCGGGAGTCCGTTCGGAACCGACGGTGCGAGCACGCTCGCTAACTCCCCTATTTGGTCTTGCTCCGGGCGGGGTTTACCGTGCCGCGGACTGTTACCAGCCGCGCGGTGCGCTCTTACCGCACCTTTTCACCCTTACCGACCGTAAGCCGGCGGTATCTTTTCTGTGGCACTTTCCATGGGCTCACGCCCCCCAGGTGTTACCTGGCGCCCTGTCCGAAGGAGCCCGGACTTTCCTCTGCGGCGAACCACAGCGATTGTCTGGCCAACTCCGGCTTTCTCGGCGGCGATTGTACAGGAAATACTTGACAATTTACTTGTCAAAATCAATAATGACAATTCAATTGTCACTTTGGGCTGTACGATGAGCATTGGCAAAGACGCTTACGCGGTTACCTGGCTCGTCCGGCGCCTGTTCAGGGCCATGGGCGAGTCCGCCGATTCCTACCTCGGCGACATCGGGCTTACAGCGGCGGACCGGGCCGTGATGGAGTTCCTGTACCCGGATGCAGCGCTCACGGTCCCGGGCATCGCGCGCCGCTACCAGGTCTCGCGACAGCATGTTCAGGTGACAGCCAATCGACTGGTCGATCAGGGCCTGGTGACGAGCGTCGTCAACCCACGGCACAAACGCTCCTCGCTGCTGCAGCTTACGCAGGCCGGCCGGGAAGCGTTCGCCGACATTCGCCGCCGCGAAGGTGCGCTGCTGGACGAAATCTTCCGTTCACTCGACCCTGACGATATCGCCACCACCCGGCGGACGCTTGAGAGTCTGCTCAATCACTTCCAGGAGACGCACCTTGACTAGACCCGATCACCCTTGCCCGCGCATGCTCAGCTACCGGCCTCCGAGAATCGCCCTGAGCCTGTTGCTTGCGGCAGGCGCTCTCCAGCTGGCACTGCCCTCTCTCTTCGTCACCCTGCTCGCCATCCCCCTGGGCGGCGTACTCGTTGCGGCGCTCGGCTTCTGCATCATGTTGCGCGCGTGGTGGCTGTTCCGCATCCGTGAAACCGCGATCTGCCCGACAGCAACGACGACCACGCTCATCACCAACGACGTCTACCGCCTTACCAGGAACCCGATGTACCTCGGTATCGTGTTGCTACTCTCTGGCGCAGCACTGGGAACCGGAGGGCTGGCGTTCTATGTCGCTGCCGTCGCTTTCTGGCTGATCATTGATTTCGTCTTCTGCCCCTACGAGGAAGACAAACTGGAACGCGACTTCCCCGAGGCGTTCACGTCGTATAAGCGCCGCGTCCGACGCTGGCTATGAAGGTTTTGACGATTTCAGTTCGAGAACGCGCTCATAGAGCGCGTTTCTTTTTTCACCGGTAACGTTGGCGGCGATCCTCGCAGCGTCCTTTGCCGACAGGCACGTTGCAAGTTCGGCAAGCAGGCGATCGCTGCTGATCGACGCGGCAGCCGCCGCCGGCGCACCCGCCACCACGAGGACGAATTCACCCTTGCTCGTCATGTCGCCGCTGTCCACCCTGCGCCGCAATGCGCCAAGTGAATCCTGAACGCACTCCTCGTGCATCTTGGTCAGTTCCCGACCGATAAACGCGGGCCTCTCGGCGCCGAAGATGTCGACCATATCGGCAAGACAGGCCGCAATCCGGTGCACCGATTCGTACATCACCAGCGTGCGCTCCTCGGCCGCCAGCGCCTGCAGCCAGTCGCGGCGAGCCGCGCGTTTGGACGGGGCAAAGCCTTCGAAACAGAAGCGGTCCGTCGGCAGTCCCGCCACGGAAAGGGCCGCGGTCAGCGCGCTTGCGCCGGGTATCGGCACAACCGTGATGTTGTTGGCGTGCGCGGCGCGAACGAGGCGAAAGCCCGGGTCGCTGACGAGCGGCGTACCGGCATCGCTGACCAGCGCCACATTCCTGCCATCTTTAAGTGCTTCAATGATGCCGTGAACCGCACGCTCCTCATTGTGATCGTGCAGCGCCAAAAGTGCCGGTTTCGAGCCGATATTGGATAGCAATCGCCCGGTGTGCCGGGTATCCTCGGCTGCAACGAGATCCACCGCAGCGAGCGTCTGGCGTGCTCGCGGTGTCAGATCGTCAAGGTTGCCAATCGGCGTTGCTACAACAAACAGTGTGCCGCTCATCGGGCTTTGCATCCGTATCCGGTTTAGACAATATGAAACGTAAGCTCCGACATCCTGCATGTGAACCACGTTCACTGGCAAGCATCGTCATTTTACTGGCGGGCTTTCTGCTGCTCAGCGGATGCGAGACACCCGGCGGTGTTTCGCTCGGCGGCTCCCCCGAGAGCCGTGCAGCACGCATGGCCCAGAACGGCGATCACGGCATGGCCGCGGGTGCGTACATGGGACTTGCGGTCGACGCGACCGGCAGCGAGCGCGATCGCTACACGTTGCTGGCCGTCGAGCAATACCTGGACGCTGGTGACGCGACGCGCGCACGCACTGCATTTCGGTCTGTCCCCAGGCCGACGTCAGGCAACCTGTTACCGCTCTGGACGACCAACGAGGCCGCCCTGCTGCTTTACAAGGGCGATGCCGATGCGGCGCTCAACCTGCTCGAGCCGCTAAGCCGACAGCCACTTCAGCGACGAGACCGGCTGCGTGTGGAAGCACTGCGTGCCGACGCCTTTATTCAGAAGCAGGACCCCATGCGTGCCGTCGAACTGATGATGCAGCGCGAAACCTGGGTCACCGATCGCCGCGGCGTCGAGAATAATCGCGCGCGACTCTGGCAGGGACTGCTCGTCAGCCGGCCACAGGTCTTGAGAACCGCGGCTGAGCAAAGCGAGGACCCGGTCGTACGTGGCTGGCTGACGATCGGGTCACTCGCGGCCTCTACCGGGCAGCAGGGCGTCGGCTGGAACAACGGTGTCGTGCGTTGGCGCTCGGCCAACCCCGGCCACCCGGCCATCGCGATCCTGGGCAACCTGGAACTGCCCGAGCACCTGCTGCTTGAGTACCCACGACGCATCGCATTGCTATTGCCGCTATCCGGACGCAACGCATCCCTCGGCCGGGCCATTCAGAACGGTTTCCTGGGCGCTTATTTCGCGACTGCCTCCGGCCTTGACGACCGTCAGTCGATACACATTTACGACGTACTGGCAGAAGGCGGGGCCAGCGCCGCCTATACGGCGGCCGTGGAAGACGGTGCTGAATTCATCGTCGGCCCATTGCTCAGGTCGAACGTAATCGAACTGGCCAACGACATCCTCGTGCCGGTTCCCGTACTGACGCTCAACAACCTGCCGGATGAAACACTGCCACCGCCCGGCCTGTACCAGTTCAGTCTCGCGCCGGAAGATGAAGCGATGTCAGCGGCGCAGCGTGCCATTGGCGACGGGCACGGACGCGCGGTCGCGCTGGTCCCGAACAACGACTGGGGGCGACGCCTGCTAACAAGCTTCACGACCGAATTCGAGGGACTGGGTGGCACACTCCTCGACTACCGGACGTACCCGCCCGGCAAGCAGGATTTCTCCGCCGAAATCGAGAACCTCATGGGCCTGACCGGCAGTGTCAGTCGCTACCAGCGCCTGCGCGCGAACATCGGGGGTGCGCTGCAATTCGATCCACGCCGTCGCCAGGACGCGGAGTTCATCTTCCTCGCAAGCGACGCGCCTACTGGCCGCCTGCTCAAGGCGCAGCTCAAGTTTCACTACTCGGGCGACATCCCGGTTTACTCGACGTCGTCGGTCAACGCACTCGACGGCCGTTCAAACGCCGACCTGAACGGCATCATGTTCGCGGACACGCCATGGATCGTCGACCCGCAGCCGTGGATTGAGCACCTGCCGGCGCAGTTCGCCGAGCACTGGCCGGAAGAAAAAAGGCTGACGCGGCTCCACGCCATGGGATACGACGCCTATAACCTGATCGCCTCGCTGTACGCGGCACGCGGCGGCACCATGAGCGAAATCGATGGCGCCACGGGCACCCTGTTTCTCGACGCAAACGGCCGTATTCACAGGCGACTCGCGTGGGCTCAGTTCCAGCGCGGTGAGGCCGTCGCCCTGCCGCGGCAGGAAGGTATCGGTGGCCCGATCCGTGACATGAGCGACGAGGGCGAAATTATCACGCCCGGTGCCGCAGACGACTTACCGTGGGACGTGAGTCAACAGGAACTCTAGGCGACCACGCCGAGCAGCTGGCATTTCGCTTTCTCACTGACCGCGGACTGCGCCCCGTCGCACGCAACTTTCGCACGCGTGGCGGCGAAATCGACCTGATCATGCTCGACAAGCACTGCCTCGTCTACGTCGAGGTCCGCTCACGTCGCTCATCGAGCTTTACGGAACCCGGGCTCACGGTGGATCACCGCAAGCAGGCAAAGCTCATCCGCACTGCCGCTCTCTTCGCCGCGAGGAATCCTTCCTATGCGAATCACGTGATGCGATTTGATGTGGTTGCCGTCGAAGGCGAGGGCCGGCCGAGCGTCAAATGGATCAAGGACGCGTTCCGTCCCAATGACTCGACGCTCTGAGCCCTGTTAGACTGCGCCTGAACCATCCCGGGAGAAACCATGGATCCTTTGACCAGAGTTCGCGATCATTTTGCCGAGAGTATTGCGACCAAACAGACGTCCGCCGAAGTCCTGGCTGAGAGTATTGTGGCAGCCGGGCGCGTCATGAGCGATGCCCTGCTCTCCGACGGCAAGATCCTGAGCTGTGGCAATGGCGGTTCGGCCGCTGATTCACAACACTTCTCGTCGGAACTATTGAACCGTTTCGAGATGGAACGCCCTGGACTCCCGGCCATGGCGCTGACGACAGACGCCTCGACGGTAACGTCGATCAGCAACGACTATTCCTACGACGAGATCTTTTCCAAACAGGTTCGTGCGCTCGGCAAACCGCAGGATGTGCTGCTCGGAATATCCACGTCCGGCAATTCGGAGAATGTGATTCGTGCCATCGTCGCCGCCCACGAGCGGGGCATGAAAGTCGTTGCGCTATCCGGCCGCGATGGCGGACGGATGGCTGACCTGTTCGAAGAAGGCGATGTCGAAATACGCGTGCCCGCGACGCGCACAGCACGCATCCAGGAAGTTCACCTGGTGGTGATCCATTGTCTGTGTGATTTGATCGACATGACCCTGCTGGGGTCGGAATAGCAAACCGGCCGGACCGGCTATTTCACGATAGTCAGGTGCGGACGCGAGCGCGGCTCTTCGATCTCTGCGTGTAACTCGGGACGTTTCGGCTGATCGGTGTCGTGCGAAAAGATCATGCCCTGCCCCGTCTCACGGGCATAGATGCCGAGTACCGACCGAATCGGCGACCAGACATCGAACGGCACACCGCCGAAGCGCGCGCGAAAACTCACGGCGTCGTTAGTCAGTTTGAGATTATGCGCCGCAGACTCACTGATATTCAGGATGATCTTGCCATCCTTGATGTGCTCCTGGGGCACTGTCACGCCGTCGAAGGAGGCGTCCACTACGATATGCGGAGTATGTCCGTTATCAACCATCCACTCATGCATGGCGCGAATCAGGTACGGACGTTTTGAGCGGCTGGGGTGCGTCATTTGCCGTAGCTTACCATCGTTTTCGGGGACTGCGCGCAACCTAACATAAGCTGGCGGCAGTGGGCTTTTCTCGGGGTCTGAAAACCGCGAGAACAGTCCACTGCCCCCCACATACTAGAGCCGCATTTCCTGTTCCAGCTCAGTCAGGCTCTGCTGGAACGAGCGACGCGCAAACACACGGTTCATGTAGGCTTCGATCGCCTCGGCATCCGACCCGAGATCCACGCCGTATCGCGGCAGACGCCAGAGCAAGGGCGCAATGGTGCAATCCACGAGCGAAAATTCATCACTCAGGAAGTACGACCGCGCACCGAACAGCTCCGTACTCTGCAGGATGCTCTCGCGGAGCAGCTTGCGAGCCTTCGTACCAAGCTTGCCGTCGGAGCTGTTCTCCGCCTCTTCAGCGATCGAGTACCAGTCGGTCTCGATGCGGAACAACGCCAGACGAAACTGCGCGCGCGTCACCGGGTCTACCGGCATGAGCGGTGGATGCGGAAAACGCTCGTCGAGATACTCGATGATGACGCGCGAGTCGTACAGTGTGAGATCGCGGTCCACGAGCGTTGGCACCGTGTGATACGGATTGAGATCCATCAGATCCTCGGGCAGATCCGGCCCGGGAATATTGGCGATTTCGATGCTGATGTTCTTCTCGGCCAGTACCAGGCGTGTCCGATGGCTGTGAATATCCATCGGCCGGGAGAAGAGCGTCATTACCGAACGCCTGTTTGCGACTACCGCCATTATTTAACGTCCTTCCAAATTGCTTTCTTGAGTTGCGCTGCAAGAACGTAGAAGAAGATCAGGAACATCAGTACCCAGACCCCCAGCTTGCGGCGGTCGGAACGAACCGGCTCGGCAATGTAAGCGAGGAAATTCACCGTATCGCGAACAAATTCGTCATATTCCTCGGCATCCATGCTACCGGCACTGAACACTTCGAAGCCTTCGAAGGCTCTCGTTACGGAGCCGTCATCGTTCTCGTGCTCCTCGAAATGCGCTGTCTGGTAGCCCTGCAATTCCCATAACACGTGCGGCATGCTGGTACCGGCCAGCACCAGGTTGTCGACACCCGTCGGACTTCCTTCTGAGAGGTAAAAACCCTTCAGGAAATTGTAGACGTAGTCCGCACCTCGTGCGCGAGCCATCAGAGACAGGTCCGGCGGCGCTGTGCCATACCAGACTGCCGCTTCATTCGCGGGCATCGCCGACTGGATCGTCTCGAACGTCTTCTCGGCATTGAACATCAGGTTGTCGATCAATTGTTCTTCCGACAGGTCCAGGTGCTTGCCAATCGTATTGTAACGAACGTATTTGGCCGAATGACAACCGGAGCAGTAATTCATGAAATTACGTGCGCCGCGGCGCAGCGATGCCTTGTTGTCCTGCTCGATGTTGGCGGGCTCAAGGTGAACAGCGCCACCGGCCGCGAAGGCCTGCGGTACGAAAAAGCACACACTCAGTGCGAGCAGACTGACAATGCTCGTAGATTTAATCATGGTAGACCACCCTGTCCGGTTCCGGCTTCGTCTTGTCCATCGCCGTGTAGAACGGCATGAGCAGGAAGAACGCGAAATAGAGCACTGAGAAAACGCGCGCCAGCAGGACGTAGGTCGGAGTCGCGGCCTGCAGGCCCAGCCACCCAAGCATGATGAACGTCACGACAAACACGCTCAACGCCGTTTTGTACATCCAGCCGCGGTAGCGAATAGAGCGCACGCGACAACGATCGAGCCACGGCAGGAACACCGGCAACACGACGGCCAACGCGAACAGGATGAAGCCCCAGAGCTTGTCGGGAACGGCGCGCAGAATCGCGTAGTACGGCGTGTAGTACCAGACCGGTGCAATATGCTCCGGTGTCGCCGTCATGTTTGCCGGCTCGAAGTTCGCGTGCTCGAGGAACATGCCGCCCATATCCGGCGCAAAGAAGACGACGGCCGAGAAGATCATCAGGAATACGATGATGCCGACGAGATCTTTGGACGTGTGGTAGGGATGGAAGGCGACGCCGTCCAGCGGCTTGCCGTTTTCATCCTTGTACTTCTTGATATCGATGCCGTCAGGATTGTTCGAGCCGACCTCATGCAACGCCACGATATGGACGAAAATGAGGCCGATCAACGCAAGCGGCAACACGATGACGTGCAGCGCGAAGAAGCGATTCAGCGTGATATCCGAGATCGAGTAATCGCCGCGGATGATCTCGACGAGCGCATCGCCCACTCCCGGTATCGCACCAAAAAGGGAGATGATGACCTGCGCACCCCAGTAGGACATTTGCCCCCACGGCAGCAGGTAGCCCGCAAATCCCTCGGCCATGAGCACGAAGAAGATCATCATGCCGATCAGCCAGATCAGCTCGCGCGGCTTCTTGTAGGAGCCGTAGAGCATGGCGCGGAACATGTGCAGGTACACGACGATAAAGAAGAACGACGCACCGGTCGAATGCATGTAGCGTATGAGCCAGCCCCACTCGACGTCGCGCATGATGTACTCAACCGAGGCGAACGCTTCCGCTGCCGCCGGCTTGTAGTTCATCGTCAGGAAGATGCCGGTTACGAGCTGGATGACGAGGACGACCATCGCCAGCACACCGAACACGAACCACCAGTTGAAGTTCTTCGACGCGTAATACTTGGTTACGTGATGCTCCATCGTCTTGGTGAACGGGAAGCGATCATCGATCCATTTCATCAGGCCGCCCTGTGGCTTGCCTACTTCTGCTTCGATTCTGGACATTCTATGCTGCTCCCGTGTCCTGACCGATAAGAATCAGGTCATCCCTGACAAATCGGTGCGGCGGAACCCGCAGGTTGCTCGGTGCCGGGACACCCTTGTATACACGTCCGGCCAGGTCGAATTTCGACCCGTGGCACGGGCAGAAGAAACCGCCGCCCCAGCCTTCCGCCGGTCGCACCTCGAAGTCCTCCAGCGGCGCGCACCCCAGGTGCGTGCACGAGCCCTCGACAACGAGGTATTCGGGCTTCAGCGAACGGGTGTCGTTGGCCGCGTAATCGGGCTGATTCTCCGCGAATTCCGTGGAGTCCGGGTCGCGCAGGTTGTCGATGCCCTCAGGCAGCTTCGCCAGCATGGCCTCGGTACGTCGCAGGACAAATACGAGCCTGCCACGCCAGAGAACGCGAACCATCTCACCCGGCTGCATTGAGCCCAGCGGCACCTCGACCGGAGCGCCGAGCGCCTGGGCGCGGGCACTGGGCTTCAGCGACGAGATAAAAGGAATTGCGACCATCCCGGCGCCAACGACGCCGGTTGCAACGGTTGCAACGGTTAGAAAATGACGCCTATTGCGATCCAGGTCGTCTTCGGTCATCAGGCACTCCCATAAACCGCCCTGTGCGGCGGCCCCTAATTCAGCGCTTTTCTTGCTTAGTATCGATACTGGTAGATTTGCAGCAAACCCGGTTTGCCGTCAGGATGACGGATGCCCCGGACCTAGGTGCGGAACCACGGCGCATTATACACTTGGCCAATTCGAATTGGCTAGGTGCCAGCAAGGGACATTTGAGAGATTCCAGGATTTCGCTTGGCCAATTTCAAGTCAGCTTTTGTCTTTTTATTGCAGTCGATCGTCGTTGGATTGGCTGTCGCGTTTCTCGTGGTCCTCATCCGGCCCGACCTGATGCCGGTCCTGGGCGCGGACGACGAGAAGCCGGCGAGCTATGCGGACGCCGTCAGCCGGAGCGCGCCATCGGTCGCAAATATCTACACCAAGCGCCTCGTCCAGGAGAGCGACGCCGCGACCAATCGCCCCCGATTCAGGGTGGACACGGCCTTCGCCTCGGCCGTCATTATCGATGAAGACGGCTACCTGGTGACCAATTACCACGTATTCCATGACGAACCGACCGAAATCCGGGTCCAGTTCAGCGACGGTCGCATCGCAGATCCGGAAATCGTCGGCCTCGATGCCGAGACCGACCTGGCGCTGCTCAAGGTCAATCTGCCCGATCTCCAGCCGATCAAGCTCGCGAGGTCCGACGACCTGCGTATCGGGGACGTCGTCCTGGCCATCGGTAACCCCTACGGGCTCTCCACGTCCGTGACCCAGGGGATTGTCAGCGCCACGGGGCGCAATCTCTACCAGCTGGTGACGTTTGCGAACTTTATCCAGACCGATGCGGCGATCAACGCCGGCAATTCAGGTGGCGCACTGATTAACAGCCTCGGCGAGCTGGTCGGCATCAACGCGGCTGTGCTGGCGCAGGACACGGGGACCGAGGGGATCGGGTTCGCGATTCCCGTCGACCTCGTACGCGGCGTGGTAGAGCAGATCAAGCTCAACGGCCGCGTGATCCGCGGGTACATGGGCCTGCTGCCCGACGACCTGACCGATGCAGAACGACTGGCGCTCGGCATCGAAAACAAGACCGGCATCATGCTGATGGAGGTCTACGAAGGCGGGCCGGCCGCGGCTGCCGACCTGCGCGCGGGCGACATCATCCTCGAGATCAACGGCGAGCCGGTTTACTCCCAGCGCCAGGCCCTGCTGATATCCGCCAGCACGGTGCCGGGGGACACCGTGGAAATCCTCGGTATCCGCGACAACGTCCGCTTTCGGACAACGGTTACGGCGGGGGAGCGCCCCCAGGGTATTTACGACCCGCCCGATTGACCGGCGGCCTTCCATTCCTCGGGGGTCAGCGCCTTGATGGACAACGCGTGGATCTCGTTGCCCACGAGCGTACCCAGGCATTTGTAGACCAACTGGTGGCGTGCCAGCGGGCGTTTCCCGGCAAATTCGGCGGCCACGACCAGGGCCTCGAAGTGCGTATTGTCGGCGCTCATCACCTTGACGAGCGGTTCGTTAAATCCGGTCGCGATCAATCGTTCAATTTCAGATGGGTCCATCTCACGTGGGTCCAGGCAACTACCGGCGCGCAGTGTAACCGCAATTTGATCGCCGTCCTAACGCAGAACGCCGATTTGTGTATCATATTCTGCCCTTTGGCAATCCGACGCTTATGCTCGCCAATATCACTTTCGTAGTCGCAGGCCTGATCCTGCTGATCTGGGGTGCGGATCGTTTCGTGCACGGTGCGGCGGCGTGCGCCCGCAATCTCGGTGTCGCGCCTTTGCTGATCGGCCTCACCGTCGTTGCCCTGGCGACATCGGCGCCGGAGATCCTCGTATCGGTGGTTGCGGCGCTGGACGATCAGCCCGGGCTCGCCATTGGCAACGCCATCGGCTCGAATATTGTCAATATCGGCCTCGTGCTCGGCATGACGGCGATGATCCAGCCGATCAAGCTCGAGTCCGCGACGCTGCGCCGCGAAATGCCTGCCCTGCTGGCCGTATCGCTGCTGACGGTGTCCCTGTTTCTCGATACGTTCCTGAGCCGTATCGACGGCCTCGTCCTGCTCACCGGACTGGTCATCGTCATGGTGTGGCTCACTCGCCTCGGCATGCGCTCGGCGGCCAATGACCCGATCGCCATCGACTACGAGGCGGAGATTCCAAGCGATGTCACGATGACCATGGCGATTGTCTGGCTGGTCATCGGCCTCGGCATCCTGCTCGCCGGCGCGCAGATGCTGGAGCACGGAGCCGTCGAGATCGCCGAAGAACTCGGCGTATCCGAGGTCGTAATCGGCGTCACGATTGTCGCGTTCGGAACGAGCCTCCCGGAACTCGCCGTGTCCCTGGCCAGTGCCCTGAAAGGCGAGTACGGACTCGCGATAGGCAATATCGTCGGCTCCAACATCTTCAATCTGCTGGCTGTCATCGGCGTGGCGGCCACCATTTCGCCGGCGGCCCTGGCACCATCGGTCCTTAGCCTGCATGTCTTCGTCATGGTCGCATTCACGTTGGTGCTGTTTGCCATGACTTACGATTACGACGGCAGGGCGCAGCTGTCGCGGCTCGAAGGCGTGGCGCTGTTCGCCGCCTACATGGCCTACAACGGCTACGTGATCGCGCAGCACATTTAGTACCCGCCTCAGTTAGAATAAGACGATTCCAAATCGGTTGAGGGTCTGAGTTGCCTGACACGCTGACAAAGGACGAACTGCTCGCGCTGGCAGCCAACGTTCTCGATATCGAAGCGCGCGCCGTCGAATCACTCAAAGCCCGACTCAACGACGACTTCGTCGCTGCCTGCGATCTTTGCATGCAGACCCCGGGGCGCGTTGTCGTGACGGGTATGGGGAAGTCCGGGCATGTCAGCAACAAGATCGCCGCGACGCTCGCCTCAACCGGCACACCGGCTTTCTTTATGCATCCGGCCGAAGCCAGCCACGGCGACCTCGGCATGATCACTCAGCAGGACCTGTTGCTGGCGATTTCCTACTCCGGCGAGACGGCCGAGGTATTGACGATCCTGCCGATGGTGAAGCGCATCGGTGCAAAGATGATCGCGATGACGGGCAATGCAACATCAACGATGGCACAGCTCGCCGATGTGCATCTCGACATCAGCGTCGAAGAGGAAGCCTGCCCGCTCAAACTTGCACCGACCGCGAGTACGACGGCAACGCTGGCGATGGGCGACGCGCTGGCCGTGGCTCTGCTCGAGAAGCGTGGCTTCACCGCCGAGGATTTCGCGCGCTCGCACCCAAGCGGCAGTCTCGGCAAACGCCTGTTGCTGCGCGTCTCCGACATCATGCGAACGGGCGATCGCATCCCGGCCGTGGGTGCCGACGTGACGCTGCGGGATGCCCTGCTCGAAATGACGGACAAGGGTCTCGGCATGACCGCGATCGTCGACGACAAGAACGGGGTTCTCGGTATCTACACGGACGGCGACCTGCGGCGCACGCTCGATACCGGTGCCGATATCCGGACCACCACCATCCGCGAAGTGATGCACACCAACTGCAAGACGACGTCGGCCGACGTACTCGCCGCCGAAGCGCTGCACCTCCTGGAGGAGAACAAGATCACCTCGCTTCTGGTCGCCGATGAAGACGGCACCCTCGTTGGCGCGTTGAACATTCACGATCTTTTTCGCGAGGGCCTGATGTGAGCCGCGGTCTCAACAACCTTTCCAGGATTCGCCTCATCGCGTTCGATGTCGATGGTGTCTTTACCGACGGTCGCTTTTACCTGTCTGATGACGGCGTGGAAACCAAGGCCTTCCATACGCAGGACGGCTACGGCGTGCGCAGGCTGCTCGACAGCGGTCTCGGCGTTGCCGTCATCAGTGGCCGCAACTCGGGCGCCGTCCAGCGACGTATGGCTGAACTCGGCGTCCCGCATGTCATCCTCGGCTGCAAGGACAAAGTCGCCGCGATGGACGCGCTGGCCGCGACACTGGGTATATCGATCAATGAGTGCGCCTATGTCGGCGACGACCTTCCCGACTTGCCGCTGCTTGAACAGGTGGGCCTGTCCATTGCCGTTGCGAATGCGGTGCCGGCGCTCAAGGAGCGCTGCGACTACGTCACGACCCGGCAAGGAGGCTTCGGTGCGGTCCGCGAAATCTGCGACTTGCTGGTGGCGTCGGGCGACGCCGGCGACGGATGAGCCCGCGTTCCGTCACCCTGCTTGTCGTGCTGACGGCCGCTGCCCTCGGCAGCTGGTATGTCGCACGCAACAATCCTTCTGCCGAGGTCGATGAACGCCCTTACGATACCGCTCATCGCGGCTACTACCTCAAATCGGCCCGCATCCTCGGTACCGGTGAAGACGGCCACCTGCTGTACGAAATCGAGGCCGACCGTGCAGAGCAGGAGGCCGCAGACAGAATCGAGTTCACCAAGGTCCGAATTCGCTACTCGCCCACGGCCGATGTGCCCTGGGTCGTTTATGCCGACGAAGCGACACTGCGAGAAGGCAGCCCACGTATTGCGCTCCGTGGACATGTCCGCGCGCTGGGCAGCGGCGGTGCCAACGGTGACGAAACCGAGATTCGCACCCAGTACCTCGAGTTCGATCCCGAGCGCTTTGTCGTCGAGACCGACGAGCGTGTGCAGATCCGCGTTGGCGCACGCAGTCTTACGGCGACGGGCATGCTAGCATCCCTGAACGACAACACGGTCGAACTGAAGTCCAATGTCCGAGGCAAAATAGTTCCCTAGGATGAACGCAAGATTACGTAAAACCCCTGTCTTCCTGTGCGCTCTCGCCCTGCTGTCAGCGCCGTTGTTCGCGACCGCGCAGGTCAATGATCTCGACATGCGCCTGCCGATGGACATCAACGCCGACAACACCTCGATTGACGGCAAGAACTCGATGATCATCTTCAGCGGCCTCACGCTGACCCAGGGCGACGTCAGCATCCAGGCTGACGAGGGCCGCGCCACGCGCATGGAACTCGAGGATGCCTCCTGGCGCTTTACCGGCAATGTCGTCATCAACATCGGCGCCGGCCGCATACAATGCGACAGCGCTGAGCTGCTGTTCGACGACTTTCGCCTCAAGCAGGCGATCGTGACAGGGAGCCCGGCTTTGTATGACCTGCAGCGCCCCGGAACAGACGAGATAACGCACGCCGAAGCCGGGCGCCTCAACTACGATGTCGACGCCGGCGTGATCGAGTTCTCGGAACAGGCGGTCATTACCGAAGGCGGCAACCAGATCTCGTCCAGCGTGCTCGTTTACAACATACTCGAGCAGCGCATCAATGCCGACTCGTCGGGTGAGGCAGACGACCGTGTCCGGATCACGTACACGCCGGCCAACGGGATCGAGAAGCCTGAAGACGAGAATCAATGAGCATTCTCAGCGTCCAGGATATATCCAAGAGCTATAAGCTCCGCAAGGTCGTCAAGGGACTCTCCCTCGAAATCAAGAGTGGCGAAGTTGTCGGCCTGCTCGGCCCGAACGGCGCCGGCAAGACCACCGCGTTCTACATGATTGTGGGACTCATCGCCGCGGACGGCGGCAATATATTCCTCGATGGCAAGGACCTGACCGCATTGCCCATGCATCGCCGCGCCAAGCTCGGTGTCGGCTACCTGCCGCAGGAAGCGTCGATCTTCCGCAAGCTGACCGTGGAACAGAACATCCTCGCGATTCTTGAAAACCGGGACGACCTGGATCGGGCCGGTCGCGAGAAGGAACTCGAGAACCTGCTCGATGAATTGCACGTCGGTCACGTCCGGACGAGCCTCGGCATCAGCCTGTCGGGCGGTGAGCGACGTCGCGTGGAAATCGCGCGCGCACTGGCGGCCGACCCGCTGTTCGTCCTGCTCGACGAGCCTTTCGCCGGCGTCGACCCGATTTCGGTGCTCGACATCCAGCGCATTATCCGGCACCTGTGTGAGCGCGGTATCGGCGTCCTGATCACCGACCACAATGTTCGTGAGACACTGGGCATCTGCGGGCGCGCCTATATACTCAGCGATGGGAGCCTCATTGCCGCCGGGTCGCCCGAAGACATCCTGGAGAATCAGCACGTTCGAGAAGTGTATCTCGGACAGGAGTTCAAGCTCTGAGGCAAACTGTGCATATTCGCCCCTTGTACCTGCGCATTACGCCCACAGAGTAATGGACAAGCATGCTTAAACCTTCGCTGCAGTTAAAACTCGGTCAGACGCTGACCATGACGCCGCAATTGCAGCAGGCCATCCGCTTGCTGCAGCTCCCCGTCCTCGATCTCAATGCCCAGATCCAGGAAGCCCTGGAAGAAAACATCATGCTCGAGATGGAGGACCTGCCGGACGTCCCGAGCACGTCGGCCGATACCACGGCCGAGGTCGAGACGATCAAGGCAGACGAGCTCTGGGAAGCCCGTTCGAATGAACGTATCCAGGACGGCGGCTGGAACGGCGAAGGCAGGCCCGTCGGCGAGTTCGCGGACGAGTCCGGCCAGTCACTGCGCGAGCACCTGCTGTGGCAACTCGAGATGGAGCATTTCACGCCACGCGAGGTCGTCATCGGGGAGGCGATTGTCGATTCCATCAATGACGACGGCTACCTCGAAGCCAGTATCGAAGACATTCTCGCGAGCCTCGACGAAGAGCCGGCGGCCACGGAGCGCGAGGTCGAGAAGACCCTCGTCAAGATCCAGCGGCTCGATCCGATGGGCGTCGGGGCGCGCGATCTCTCCGAATGTATCGTTCTGCAACTCAGTCAACTCGACTGGAATACACCAGGCCTGCAGCTCGCTATCGAAATCGCGGGCGCTCATCTCGACCTCGTCGCAACACGCGACTATGGCGAACTGCGGCGCAGCCTGCGCGTCAGCGAAGACGATCTGCACGACGCGCTGGCCCTGATTCGCGGCTGCAACCCGAGGCCGGGCAATGCGGTCAGCCCGGCCGCCGCCGAATACGTCATCCCGGATGTCTTTGTCCGCAAGATAGACGATCACTGGCAGGTCGAGATCAGTCCGACCGGGGTACCGCGACTGTCGGTCAACCAGGCGTATGCCAAGCTGTTGCGCGGCAGCGGTGAACACGCCGTGCTCAAGTCCCAGCTCCAGGAGGCGCGCTGGCTGGTCCGGAGCCTCGAGATCCGCAACGAAACACTGCTCAAGGTCGCGACCAGCATCGTCACGCGCCAGACCGAGTTTCTCGATCACGGTGACGAGGCCATGCGGCCCATGGTGCTGCGCGACATCGCCGACGAGATCGGTATGCACGAATCCACGATTTCACGAGTGACGACCAACAAGTACATGCACACGCCGCGCGGCGTCTTCGAGTTCAAGTATTTCTTCTCGTCACACCTGTCCTCTGATAGCGGCGAGGACCAGTCCTCGACCTCGGTTCGCGCGAAAATCCGCAAACTCATCGGCGGCGAGAACCCGGCCAAACCGCTCAGCGACAGCAAGATCACGAACTTACTGAAAGAGGAAGGTATTTCTGTTGCCAGAAGGACGGTCGCGAAGTACCGTGAAGCCATGAATATACCGTCGTCCAGCGAACGCAGGATTCGCGAGGCGCGGTGAACAACAGGTACGAAACACTTATGAAGGAGGACCAACGGACTGTTATCCTGAACCCGCAGGCAAATCAAGAATATGGGAGACCATTATGCAATTGAATGTTTCAGGCCATCATGTCGAGGTAACTGAATCAATGAGAGAGTATGTCGGCGCCAAAGTAGACAAGATCGGCCGACATTTTGACATCGTGTCTGACGTCCAATGTATCCTGACTGTCGAGAAGCTCCAGCACAAAGCCGAAGCGACTGCCAGCGTCAACGGCGGTACTATCTACTGCGATCACACTGAAGAAGATATGTATGCTGCGATCGACGGCCTGGTCGACAAACTGGAACGGCGAGTTCGTAAGTACAAGGAAAAACTCGTCGATCACCACGCAAGAGATAAACACAAAGAACGATACGCCTGAGCAATCGATCCCGGCGCGGTCCGCCAGGATCGCGCCGGTTGATCCCAGGCACATCCCTACCCCTATGTCCTTACAAGATTTCATCAAGCCGGACGGCGTGCTGTGTAACGCAAATGCGCGTAGCAAGAAGCATTGCCTCGAGATACTCAGCGAACTGCTGGTCCGCAATCTCCCCGATATCGCAAGCGACGATATTTTCGAGTGCCTGATCAGCCGTGAGCGGCTAGGCTGCACGGGCCTGGATAAGGGCGCGGCATTCCCGCACTGCCGCATCGAAGGCATTGACGAGAGCGTGGCCGTGCTCATCAAGCTATCGGAGCCCGTCGATTTCGAATCCCCCGACGGGGAACCCGTCGACATCGTCGTTGGCATGATCGTGCCGGAAGACGTCAACGACCAGCACCGGGACGAGGTGAAGCTGGTTGCCCAGGTACTTGCCGATGAGGGGCTCCGTGCCCGGCTGCGCGAAATGAACAGCAGCAAGGACCTCTACGACGCGCTGATCAGCGGCGCCGAGATGACATGCCAGGCGAACTGCGCCTGATCATCGTTAGCGGGCTGTCGGGTTCCGGCAAGTCCGTTGCCCTGCATGTCCTCGAAGACCTCGGCTACTACTGCATAGACAATTTGCCCGTTGGCCTGTTGCGCGCCGCTGTGGCTGAGGTACGCCGGCAGAACGGCGACGCGCCCCGGCACCTCGCGGTCGGCGTGGACGCCAGGAATACTGCCGCCAATCTCGCCGCACTACCGGACCTGCTGCGAGACCTGCGCGAGCAGAATGTATCGACCGACGTTATCTTCCTGCATGCCAGCGACGAAATCCTGCTGCAACGCTACGGCGAAAGTCGGCGACGTCATCCGCTCGCCGTGCAAGGCACGCAGTTGCGCGCCGCGATTGCTTCCGAGCGCGCGGTACTGGCCGAGGTCCAGCAATCCGCAGGCCTGGTCATCGACACATCGCGGACCAGCATTTACGAACTGGCCGACTCAATTCGTTCGCGGGTCGATTGCCGTGAGTCACAGGCACTGTCGGTGCTCATCGAGAGCTTTGGATTCAAGTACGGCATTCCTGCCGATGCCGATTTCGTTTTCGACCTGCGCAGCCTGCCCAACCCGTACTGGACCGTGGAGTTGCGCGGCCTGACCGGCCTCGATGACGAAGTTCGCAGATTCCTGGACGACCAGGAAAAGTTCACGGCGATGTTCGAGGACATCTGCGAGTTCCTGGGACGCTGGATGCCGCATTACCGGGACGCCAATCGCGGCTACCTCACCGTGGCAATCGGCTGCACCGGCGGCCAGCATCGCTCCGTCTACATGACTGAGAAGCTCGCTGCGGCGCTGCGGCAAATCCACGACCCGATCCTTGTGCGCCACAACAGCCTGCCGGAGCATCGTCTCCGTCCGGACTAAGCTGCTAAACTCCGCGTCCATGGAAGCGAGAGAGAGCACACAGGCCAACGTCGACCTCCTCCGCGAGAGGCTAGGGAGCGGTCGTCTGCGCTCCGCGGCCATCATGGTCAACAGCCTGCATCCCTCCGAAGTCGCACGCCTCCTCGAGTCCCTGCCGCTCAAAGATCGATCCGTCCTCTGGAAAATGGTGGAACACGACCTCGGCGGCGACGTCCTCGTCGAACTGGCCGAAGAGGTTCGCGACGGCCTGCTCAAAGACATGGGCACGGACGAGGTCATCGCCGCAACCGAGGGTATGGAGGTCGACGACCTTGCGGACCTGCTGGCCGATCTGCCGGAAACCGTCACGCAGAGAGTCCTGCAGTCTCTTGACGAACAGGACCACGAGCGCCTGAAGCAAGTCCTCGCGTACGACGAGGAAAGCGCCGGCGGCATGATGAACGTCGACGTCGTGACCGTGCGTCCCGACGTCACGCTCGAGGTCGT
Source organism: uncultured Chromatiales bacterium (assembly GCA_965368465.1). Classification (GTDB taxonomy): domain Bacteria; phylum Pseudomonadota; class Gammaproteobacteria; order Steroidobacterales; family Woeseiaceae; genus UBA1847. The sequence continues at coordinate 119,882 of CBDUMZ010000001.1, read as the reverse complement.
CGCACGGTACCTGCGCCGCGTCGGACAGATACCGGACGGCACCGATTCTATTTTTGTCGTCAGCCGCGACAACACGTACATCGGGTCGCTCTTTCTTTCTCGCCTGTTGACCCATGATCCCGAGGACATGGTCGCAAGCGTCATGTCGACTGATTTGATTCCTATACCGGCGCATACCCCGTCAAACCAGGTTGTCTGGGAGTTCGAGAACCGCGACCTGTTGTCGGCCCCTGTCATCGACGATGACTACCGTGTTCTCGGCCGCATCACGGTCGACGACGTCGTCGATGTCATTCGCGACGAGGCCGAACACGCTTTCATGGGCGCCGTCGGCCTCGACGAAGAGGACGACATGTTTGCGCCCGTCATCAAAAGCGCTACGCGCAGGGCATTGTGGCTCGGTGTGAATCTCGGCACGGCCTTTCTCGCGGCAGCAGTGGTCGATCAGTTCAAGACCACGCTCGATGCCATTGTGCTGCTCGCCGTACTGATGCCGATCGTACCGAGCATGGGCGGCGTTGCCGGCACGCAGTCACTCGTGATCATTACGCGCGCCATCGCCCTCGGCCAGATCAACAAGGCCAATGCCGCGGGTATCTTGCGCAAGGAGCTGGCCGTTGGTGTCCTGAATGGACTGGGCTGGGCGGCTATCGTGTCGCTGTTTACGTACCTGTGGATCGGCGACTGGCGTATCGGCGGTATTCTCGGCGGTGCCATGATCATCAACATGTTTATCGCTGCCGCCTCGGGCTTTTTCATCCCGTTGATGCTGAAGCGTCTGAAGATCGATCCGGCGCTGGCGGGTGGCGTCGTCCTGACGACGGTCACGGATGTTGTCGGCTACATGGCGTTCCTGGGCCTCGCCGCGATCTTCCTCATGTAAATGCGCTGAGGTCTTTCTTGATCCAGCTTGGCGCGAACAGGCGCGGTACCGCGGCGCCATTCACGAAATCCAGCAGTTCGTCCTTGACCTTCATCGCATCCCGGTAGCCAAGGTCGATAAGTTCACGTGTGTATGCCCGCTCGAACAACAGGAAACTGAGCAGGCGATTCTCGCTCTTGTTCTTGCCGCCCACACCGCGCAACAAGGCACGAATTGCGAATGGCAGCTCCTCACGATGTTTATGCGCGATAGCGCGCAGGTCTTCGCTCGGTACGATCAGCATCGTATCGATGGGCCGCATGGTGGTGTCGCCGACCTGGACGCATTCATCGGGCAGCGTATCGAGGATTTCGTTGATGCGCGTAACGCGCTCGAGATCGGAGTACAGCCCGTCCATGAATAATGTGTCGAGCATATAGCCGGCGATCTGCGCAAAATTAGGCGGGTCTCCCGGCGCATCCGGTATCTTCTCACCGGTCTCGTCTCGAATACCGATGACGAGGATGCGATCGGCGCCGAGATGAACCGCCGGGCTTAGCGGCGTCGCCTGGCGCATTGCACCGTCACCGAAGTACTCATTGCCGATACAGACCGGTGGGAAGATCATCGGCACGGCAATCGATGCCATCAGGTGATCCAGGTTCAGGTCGGTCTGCTTGCCCAGTCGCCGGGTGCGTTCCCAGCCTTCCAGGTCGGTACTGCCTTCGAAGAATGTCGACGATCTCGCCGACGCGTAGCCCGCAGCGGTCACCGCCACGGCGTCGAGACAACCCGCCTCGATAGCGTCACGAATACGCGGAAAGTGCACGTTCTGGCTCAACAGGCTGCGTAGCGGCGCATTGTTGAGCAGGGACTTCGGTGTACCGACGAGCCAGCCGCCCAGCACCAGCGAGGCCATCCAGTGCAGACTGCTTTTCAGCATGGTCAGGTTGTCGGTCTTGTAGACGTGATGGCAGCGGAAATGGCCCCAGACGCGTTCCAGCTCAGCCATCGCCGAGCGGAAATTCTGCGCACGCGACGCCAGGACCACCGAATTGACGGCCCCGGCGGACGTGCCGCTGATCACGGAAAACGGATTCGGCTGGCCGCGCGGTGTCAGTTCCGCAAGCGCCTTGAGCACGCCGACCTGAAAGGCCCCGCGCGCGCCGCCGCCCGGCAGCACCAGCGCGGTTTTGACCTTTTCGGGCGCGTCAATCATAGGATCATGCCAAAGTGATTCATCGTCATGTACAGGATCGTATTATAATGCGCATCCAATACACGGACCCGTATCATGAAACGAAACATTGCACTCGCCCTTGGTTCTGCCGCACTGGTAGCGATCATCGCAAGCTTCACCTCGATCGGCCTGGCCAACGACCAGGTCACCACAGGCGACGTTGCGCCCGAGTTTGAGCTCTCCGACCAGAACGGCCAGCTGCATTCGCTCGAGGACTATCGCGACCAGTGGGTCGTGCTCTATTTTTACCCGAAGGACGAAACCCCCGGCTGCACCACCGAAGCCTGCGAGTTTCGTGACAATATTTTCGCGTACCGGGAACTCAACGCGCAGATTCTCGGCGTCAGTCTTGACGACATGGAATCACACAAGGCGTTCGCCGAGAACCACGGCCTGCCCTTTCCATTGCTCGCAGACGTCGACGGCGAGGCGGCATTGGCCTATGGCGTAAAGACGCGTTGGGCCGGAATGACCATCGCCAAGCGCCAGACCTTTCTTATCGGTCCCGATGGCAGGATCGCCAGGCACTACGAAAAAGTGGTGCCTGCCGAGCACTCCGCACAGGTGCTCGCCGACCTTAAGGAACTCACGACCGACTAGTGCAGCTCACGGATCGCGTCGTCGAGGCCCGCGATCGTGAGCGGGTACATCCGATCGTCCATGATGTCCCGTATCAGCTTGGTTGACGGCGTGTAGTCCCAGCGATGCTGTGGCTCAGGATTGAGCCAGACCGCCTTCGGGTACGTATTCAACAGGCGCTTGATCCACACCGCACCGGGCTCCTCGTTCCAGTGCTCAACGCTGCCGCCGGCGTAGACAATCTCGTAGGGACTCATCGTCGCGTCACCGACAAAAATCAGCTTGTAGTCCGACCCGTACTTGTGCGCGATATCCAGCGTGGGTGTCTTCTCCGAGTGCCGGCGACGGTTGTCCTTCCAGAGACTCTCGTAGATGAAGTTGTGGAAATAGAAATACTCGAGGTGTTTGAATTCCGTGCGCGCCGCCGAGAACATTTCTTCGCAAATGCGCACGTGGTCATCCATGGAGCCACCGATGTCCAGGCATAGCAGGACCTTGATCGCGTTGTGGCGCTCAGGAACCATGCGAATATCGAGCATGCCTGCATTGCGCGCCGTCTTGTCGATCGTATCGTCGAGGTCGAGCTGGTCCGCGGCACCTTCGCGCGCGAACTTCCGCAACCGACGCAGCGCTACCTTGATGTTGCGCGTGCCCAGTTCGAGCGAGTCGTCCAGGTTGCGGTACTCGCGCTTGTCCCAAACCTTGACGGCGCTGCGGTTGCGCGACCCCTCTTGCCCGATCCGCACGCCCTCCGGGTTGAAGCCATAGGCGCCGAACGGCGAGGTACCTGCCGTACCGATCCATTTGTTGCCACCTTCGTGACGCTCATCCTGCTCGTCGAGGCGTTCCTGCAGTGCCCGCATCAACGCCTCGAAACCGCCCATGGCCTCGATCTGCGCGCGCTCCTCCTCGGTCAGCAAGAGCTCGGCCTGACGTCGTAGCCACTCCTCGGGGATCTCCTGGAAAAGATCGGCCAGCGAGTCCTCGACACCCTTGAAGTAGGCACCGAAGATCCGGTCGAAGCGATCCAGCTCTGACTCATCCTTGACGAGCGTGGCGCGGGCCAGGTAGTAGAAACTGTCGACGCTTTGACCGGCGAGGCCTTTCTGCATGGCTTCAAGCAGCGTCAGCAACTCGGTGACTGACGTCTTCATTCCGCCCTCACGGAGCATGTAGAAAAACGGCAGCAGCATGAGCTTATTGCGGGTTCGTGCGGCGATCCAGGAAGACGAGCTGCTCGAACAGGTGAACATCCTGCTCGTTCTTGAGCAGCGCACCGTACAGCGGCGGAATCGCATTGCGACTGCCTTCGCCGCGCAGTGCCTCCGGCGGGATATCTTCGGCGAGCAACAACTTGATCCAGTCGAGCAACTCGGAAGTCGACGGCTTTTTCTTCAGGCCGCGAACGTCGCGGACCTTGTAGAACGCGTTAAGCGCCTCGGTCAGCAGTTGTTTTTTTAGATCCGGGAAATGCACATCGACGATCTCGGCCATGGTGTCCGGGTCCGGGAACTTGATGTAGTGGAAAAAGCAGCGGCGCAGGAAGGCATCGGGCAGCTCTTTCTCATTATTACTCGTAATCACAATGATCGGCCGGTGCCGTGCCTCGACCAGCCTCTTCGTTTCGTAAACGTAGAACTCCATGCGATCGAGTTCGCGCAGCAGGTCGTTGGGGAACTCGATATCCGCCTTGTCGATCTCATCGATCAGCAACACCGGTTGTTCCTCCGACTCGAAGGCTTCCCAGATCTTGCCCCGCATGATGTAGTTCGCGATGTCATGGACGCGATCGTCGCCGAGCTGCGAGTCCCGCAGGCGCGCGACGGCGTCATACTCGTACAACCCCTGCTGAGCCTTGGTCGTCGACTTGATATGCCACTCATACAACGGCTTGCCCAGGGATCGCGCAACCTCGATTGCCAGTTGCGTCTTGCCCGTACCGGGCTCGCCTTTTACGAGTATGGGACGCTCGAGAGTGACGGCCGCGTTCACAGCCATCATCAGGTCGTCCGTCGCGATGTAGGAACTTGTGCCCGTGAATTTCTTGTCAGTCATCGACCTGTCCGTAACCTGTCGGGCTGACTATCTTACCGCCTGTCGGGTATCAGCGTCAGGGTATACGCCGCCGCACCGGGCAAATAGGGATTCGGACGCCCGTCGACCCAGTCGTCATGGCCGCGCCCGAAAAATTCCGACAATGGATGCGCGCTCTGGCTCGTGGGCATGTGCAGGATGCTGTTGGCCTCATCTCCCGGGTAGACGGCATATCGCTGTGATGCCCCGAACGACGGGCCCTGCGCCTTCGGCATGTCGAGATCGCCATTGAGCTGGTCCGCGGGCATATCGAGATAGGCGCCCAGCACCGGGATATTGCGGCTCAGCGGATGCCGGATCGACGCCGTGTTCACCTCGCCCCAGGTCCGCTCGGACAGCGGTCCTTCGAAGTTACCGGTAAACCACGCGATGTTCTGTTCGACCGCAGCCAGCATGAGCTCCCGCCAGGTGCGGTAGTTGGCGGGCAGCAGGTGCATGGGCTGCTCGGTCACGACGGACCACAGTGGCCCCTCGAACTGGTTGCTGAGACGCAGGCGTACGTCGTCGCCATACGTCTCCCAGGCCGGTGTCATCAACGCGTGGAAGACCCGGCGTTCGACTTCGAGGCGGAAAGCACGCACAAGGCGATAGCCCGTCGATTCGGGTACCGCGCGCGGTATCCAGTTCTCGACCAGCGCGCGGTACTCGACCAGCGCCGGATTTGCGGCAAGCGCATCGGCATCCAGGACATCGAGCAGCAAGTCGCGCCAGCGAGACAGGAACAGCGCGCGATCGTCATACTGAATGGCCAGCATGTCCTCGGGCGTGAACGTGTCTCTTGCGAACAGGCCATCGCGTATCTGCCGCGCACGCGCGCCCAGGTCGTAGCCGCCGTCGCCGACGATCCGCAGCGCACCGGCATCCGTGACACGCGCATTCGCGGTCCAGATGCGGCCGCTCTCCGGATTCATGACACGCGGGTATTCGGAGGGTGCCAGCCAGCCCTGCCAGCCATGTTCCTCGCTCCAGTCGGCCGGAAGCATCGGGTCGAAACCCGTCTTGCGCGGAATCCGCCCTGCGATCGTCCACCCGATATTGCCGCCGGCGTCGCCCGTCACGAAATTCTGCGGCGGCATCGACATGGTGTTCGCGACATCCATGGCCTCGGCAACCGTGGCAACCGTCTCGAGCTCGAGCAGTCGCAGGTTGAGACCTTCGGGCTTGTGCGCGATCCAGCTTACGGCGATCTCGCCATCGGGATAGTTGATGTCGTCGACAACCGGGCCCCAGATCGTCTCGCGAATCTCGTACTCGACAGGTGGAGCGTCCTTTACCTTGATGATTTCGACGATCGTTGCGAATTCTCGATCGCCTTCCGGCGTTCGGTAGGTACCTTCCCGCTCACCGGCTTTGAGCAAGACGGCGTCGGTCCAGTCGCCGTAACTGTTTGTATAGCCCCACGCGACCTGCGTGTTGCTGCCGCTAATCACGAACGGCGCGCCCGGCAGCGTGACACCGGCCAGGTCTCGCCCATCCGGCCCGGTCATCCGCAGGCGCGCCTGATACCAGATGTTCGGCACGTCGTGGCCGAGGTGCATGTCGTTCGACACCAGTGCCCGGCCGTTGCTTGTCAGCGCGCCCGACACGGCCCAGTTATTGCTGCCGCGCAACGGGTACCGCCCCTGTTCGTTCGCGGGCGGCGCCGTGTCCGTAACGTGCCTGATCGAGTACACATCGGCCGGCGGTATCGGGGCAGCAGCGCGCGCGTCACCCATGATCGGCGCGTCCCACGACGTGCCCTGGGGATACATCCACGCATAGACGTCCGCGGGCAGCACCCGGTGCGCGAGTCCACGCCGGATTTCCTTGGTCGCGCGCGAATCGTTGAGCTGCATGTACATTGCGTAAACGGCGAGCAGGGAGTCCTGCGGCGCCCACGCACGGGGCTCGGCGCCCAGTACGAAGTATTCGAATGGCCGTGCATCGAGTGACGCAAGCCCGGCGTTGACGCCAGCCGCATACGCCTGCAGCAAGGCCCGCTCTGCCTCCGTGGCGTTTTCGTAGACGAGATTTGCGCGCGCACGAAACCGGTGAAAACGATAGCGCCTGTCCACCCCGACGGCCGCGGCACCCACCAGTTCCGACAATTCGCCTGCCGCCTGGCGCCGGATAAGGTCCATCTGGAAGAAGCGGTCCTGGCCGTGTGCAAACCCGGTACCGAAAGCGAGATCCCTGCGACTCGAGGCCGTGATGACCGGTATCCCGTCCGCATCGCGTTCGATGGTCAGCGAATCGTCAATGCCGGCGACGGCGAGCTCGCCGTCGAGGTCCGGAAGGCTGGCGCGCAAGCCGAACCAGGCTGCGAGCGCCAGGACGATGGCGACAAGCATGATGCCGCCGGCGACGCGGAACCAGACCCGCCTCATGCCGACGCTTTCACCGTAACGATCTTCATCGCGTTCGTGCCGCCCTCGACACCGTCCAGGTCACCCTTCGTAAAGATCACGATATCGTCGGCTTCCACGTGGTCACCCAGTAGCAGGGCATCGAAGATGTCGCGGTACAGGCTCGTCGAATTCGCCGGGTCGACGCCAAACTCGACCGGGTAGACGCCGCGATACAGCGCGACCCGACGGGCCGTCGTTTCGTGCGGCGTAAGTGCGTAGATCGGAATGTCGGAGCGAATGCGCGACATCCAGCGCGCGGTCGAACCGGATTCCGTCAATGCGACGATCGCCTTGACCGACATGTGATTGGCCGTGTACATCGCCGCCATCGCGATCGCCTCGTCGACGCGATCGAAGTGATCATTCATTCGGTGGCTCGTGCGGCCTTGTGGCAAGGGGAACTTCTCGGCTCCCACGCACACTTCAGCCATCGCCTTTACCGCCTTGTTGGGATACTTGCCAACCGCCGTCTCACCCGACAGCATGACTGCGTCCGTACCGTCGATGACTGCGTTCGCCACATCGGATACTTCGGCACGTGTTGGGATCGGGTTTTCGATCATCGACTCCATCATTTGCGTCGCCGTGATCACAATCTTGTGTGCCTTGCGCGTCTTGCGAATCAGCTTCTTCTGGATACCCGTGAGTTCGGCATAGCCCATCTCTACCCCGAGATCCCCGCGAGCCACCATGATCACGTCTGACGCATCGATGATTTCATCGATGTTCTCGACCGCTTCGGTCCGCTCGATCTTGGCGACGATCAGGCCCTTGCCACCGGCTGCCTCGAACAATTTCCGGGCTTCGATGATGTCCTGGCCTGTGCGCACGAAAGAGACGGCGAGGAAATCACATTCCAATTCCGCGGCGAGCTTGATGTTCTCGCGGTCGACCTCGGTCAGCGCGGCCGCGGACAGGCCACCGCCCTTGAGGTTGATGCCCTTGTGATCGGACAGGATTCCGCCGTCGATTACCGTCGTGTGAATACGCGTGCCCTCCACACTGCCGACTTCCAGTGAAATCAGGCCGTCATTGAGCAACAGCAGGTCACCGGGCTTGACGTCCCGGTGCAGAGTATCCAATGCAACGCCAACGCCCTTCTTGGTGCCGTCGCACAGGCCGAGCGTGCTGTCCAGGAAAAAGGACGCGCCGTTCTTCAGGTGGACACTGCCCTTCTTGAAACGCATGACGCGTATCTTGGGACCCTGCAGGTCGCCCAGCAGTCCGACGTCACGCCCGCAATCCCTGGCGGCCTTGCGCAGGGCGCGGGCGCGCCCCCGGTGTTCGTCAGGATTACCGTGCGAAAAATTCAAACGGGCGACGTCGACGCCCGAATCGATCATTTTTCTCAGTGTTTCCGGTCGCTCCGACGCTGGTCCCAGCGTAGCGACAATCTTGGTTCGTCTCAGCATGCGCGCGATTATTGCACAGCTTTGTCGCGGAAAGTGCTTCCGATAGGCCGCGGGGTCTTTCAGTTGCCGTGAAACGGCTCTATGCTGGACGGACAGGTTTTCCTTCCGGTTTTCCCATGTTGAATCGCCGCCGTTTCCTGCAGAGCCTCGCTGCCGCCGCCATTGCCCCGGCCGTCACGGACGCGTGTGCCGCGTCGCGTACCGCCCAGGGCAACCTGGTTGCGGACCCGGGACGAGTCCTCGACCTGCCGCCCGGATTTGGCTACAGCATTGTGTCGCAGGCCGGAACCCAGATGAGCGACGGCCTGCAAGTCCCCGGAAAGCACGACGGCATGGCGGCATTCAACGGCGCCAACGGGCGCATACGGCTTGTCTGTAACCACGAGATCCAGCCTGAGGACACCGGCTCTAACAGTCTCCGGAAGCGGTTTTCGGCCCTGCCGGAAGACGCCAGGGCGAAGTTCTACGACCGAGGCGGGGACCGGACGCCGGGGCTCGGCGGCACCACCACCACGATCTACAACCCGCAAAGCGCAGAGACCGAACGCCAGTTCCTGAGCCTGGGCGGCACCGAGCTGAACTGTGCCGGCGGACCGACGCCCTGGGGCAGCTGGCTTTCCTGCGAGGAATGTTTCGAATGGGCGGGTGACGTCGAGTATTTCGGCGTACCGGCCGCAAGGCGCGACCGGAAGCACGGCTATGTCTTCGAGGTACCGGCGGGGGCCGACGAACTCGTGCAGGCGATTCCATTGACGGGCATGGGCCGCTTCGAACACGAGGCCTGTGCCGTCGACGCGGCTACCGGCATCGTCTACATGACCGAGGACCGGCATCACAGCCTTTTCTATCGCTACGTACCCAACGTGCCGGGGAAGCTGCTCGCCGGCGGCAAGCTGCAGGCACTGGTCGTCGACGGACAGCCGGCGCTCGCGACTCACAACTGGACGGCGGTGCCGTCGATCCGGCTTGGCGAGCCGCTCGCCGCACGCTGGATCGATTTCGACGACCCGAATCCCTTTGAGGACACATTGCGCAGCGACGGCGCAATGCGCGGCGCGGCAACGTTTGCCCGCGGCGAAGGGCTGTGCGTGGCCGGTGACCGATTCGCATTCACCTGTACGAACGGCGGACCGGCCCGCCTGGGACAGATCTTCACCTACAGGCCGACCTCCGCGGACGGCGGTGAGCTCGAGCTCATCGCCGAATCGCAGGAGGACTCATTGCTGCGTAACGCCGATAACCTGACGATGGCACCCTGGGGCGACCTTATCGTGTGCGAAGACACGTCGGGCCATTGCGGGCTTGTCGGCATTCGGCCCGATGGCAGCCAGTACGCAATCGCGGACAACGCGCATTCGAGCTCTGAGCTGGCGGGCGTGTGCTTCTCGCCGGACGGCGAGATATTGTTCGTGAATATTCAGTACCCCGGCATGACGATTGCCATCACCGGCAACTGGGAATCGCTGCAAACCTGAGCCGGCTTATTGCGCGGCTCTCTTCTCCAGCATCGCCACGGCGGGCAACTTCTTCCCTTCGACGAACTCCAGGAAAGCACCGCCGCCGGTCGAGATGTAGGAAATGCCGTCACGTACACCGTACTTGTCGATCGCGGCGAGCGTGTCGCCACCGCCAGCCACTGAAAACGCGTCGCTGGCGGCAATCGCCTCGGCAAGGATCCGGGTGCCTTCGCCGAAGGCGTCAAACTCGAATACGCCGACAGGTCCGTTCCAGATGATTGTCCCGGCGTCCTTGAGGATGGCCGCGAAGCGCGCCGCGGTTTCCGGACCGATGTCGAGAATCATGTCGTCCGCTGTTACCGCAGCAACCGCCTTGGTCGTCGCCGGCGCATCGGCCGAAAACTCGTTGGCGCAGACGACATCGGTCGGCACGGGGATCTCGGCCCGGTCGTCGCGATTGCCGGCAAGTTCGCGGGCCGTTTCCAGCATGTCGGCCTCACACAGTGACTTGCCGACATTGTGGCCCTCCGCCGCAATGAACGTATTGGCAATGCCACCGCCGACGATCAGGCAGTCGACGACGTCGGCCAGCGCGTCAAGGACGGTCAGCTTGGTCGATACCTTCGAACCGCCCACGATCGCCACGAACGGCCTCGCCGGGTTGTCGAGCGCCTTCGCCAGCGCGTCGAGTTCGGCGGCCAGCAAGGGACCGGCACAGGCGATCGGCGCATGCTCGCCGACGCCATACGTACTGGCCTGGGCGCGATGTGCGGTGCCGAACGCGTCCATGACGAATACATCGCAGAGCGCCGCCATTTTCTTCGCCAGTGCGTCATCGCACTTTTTCTCACCGGCAAGGAAGCGCACGTTTTCCAGCAACACCACGTTGCCGGGCTCGACATCCACGCCGTCAATCCAGTCTTTGACCAGGGGTACCTCGCGCCCGAGCAGCTCGCCGATGCGATCGGCGACCGGCTGCAGCGAGAATTTGTCGTCGGGCTCGCCCTCGGTCGGGCGACCGAGATGAGAGACCAGCATGACCGCGGCATTCGCGTCCAGCGCCGCCTTGATGGTTGGCAAGGCGGCCCGGATACGAGCGTCGCTCGTTACCACGCCGTCCGCGACGGGTACGTTCAGATCTTCGCGGATAAAAACGCGTTTGCCCGACAGATCGACGTCGGACATCTTGATAACGGCCATGCTGGTTCCTTTTCTGACGTTTTAGCCTGCTGCTTTCATCAACACGGTGGCCGTATCGAGCATGCGGTTCGAGAAGCCCCACTCGTTGTCATACCACGCGAGAACCTTCACGAGCGTGCCGTCGATCACCTTCGTCAATGTCGAGTCGTAGGTAGACGATGCCGGATCGTGATTGAAGTCAACCGATACGAGCGGTGCTTCGTTATACGCCAGCACACCCTTGAGCGGACCTTCCGAAGCCGCGCGCAGGACGTCGTTGATCTCGTCGACAGACGTTGCGCGAGACGCGACGAACGTCAGGTCGACTGCAGACACGTTGATCGTCGGCACACGCATCGAGAAACCGTCGAGCTTGCCGTTGAGTTCCGGCAGCACCAGGCCAACCGCCTTGGCAGCACCCGTGCTCGTCGGAATCTGTGACATCGTGCCGGAACGCGCGCGGCGCAGATCCTTGTGGTAAACGTCGGTCAGCACCTGGTCGTTGGTGTAGGCGTGAATGGTCGTCATGATGCCATGCTCAACGCCGATCGCTTCATGCAACGGCTTGACCAGGGGTGCCAGGCAGTTCGTCGTGCAGGATGCATTCGAGATGATGTTGTGGTCGGCCGTGATGTCGCCGTCGTTCACACCAAATACGAAAGTCCCGTCGATATCGGCGCCGCCAGGCGCAGAAATGATGACCTTCTTGGCGCCGCCGGCGATGTGCTTGCCGGCCGTTTCGGCCGTGCGGAACAACCCGGTGCACTCGAAGACGACGTCAACGCCGAGCTCGCCCCACGGCAACTTGCCGGGATCGCGTTCGGCAAATACCTTGATGCGGTCGCCGTTCACGATGATGTCACCACCGTCGACTTCCACGGTGCCGGCAAACTTGCCGTGCGCCGTGTCGTAGCGTGTCAGGTGCGCATTCGTCTCCGCGTCGCCGAGGTCATTGAGCGCCACGACGTCAAACTCGCCGGCGCGTCCGTACTCGTGGATTGCACGAACGATATTGCGACCGATGCGGCCGTAGCCGTTGATACCAATTTTGATAGCCATTTTTCTTCTCTTGCTCCAGTAGTTAATTCAGTACGTCTTTCGCGACGGCAACCACGTTGTCAGTCGTGAAGCCGAAATGTTCGAACAATTCTCCAGCCGGTGCCGATTCGCCGAAGCGATCCAGTCCGACAACCTGCCCCTCGGTACCGACATAGCGCCACCAGCCACCGGTCACGCCTGCCTCGACAGCAACGCGCGCGGTCACCGCGGCCGGCAAGACCGATTCACGATAGCCCGCATCCTGGGCGTCGAAAACATCCGTGCTCGGCATCGATACAACCCGCGCATTGATACCCTCGGCCGCCAGTGCATCGGCGGCCGACATCGCCAGTTCAACTTCGGAGCCCGTCGCAATCAGGATGATGTTCGGCGTGCCGTCGCAGTCCTTCAATACGTAACCACCACGTGCGGCTGCGGCAATCTGGCCGGCATCTCGCGCCTGGTGCGGCAATCCCTGGCGCGTCAGCACGAGGCTGGTCGGCCCGGTTTCGTTCTCGATCGCGTAGCGCCAGGCGACCGCGGTCTCGACCGTGTCGCATGGGCGCCAGACGCTCATGTTCGGCATCAGGCGCAGCGACGCCGTATGCTCGACCGGCTGATGTGTCGGACCGTCCTCACCGAGACCGATAGAATCGTGCGTGTAGACGAGGATGTTTTGCACCTTCATCAGGGCGGCCATGCGCAGCGCATTCCTGGAATAGTCCGAGAACGTCAGGAATGTGCCGGAGTACGGGATGAAGCCACCGTGCAGGCGCAAGCCGTTGCAGATCGCGGTCATGCCGAATTCCCGCACGCCAAACCAGACGTAGTTGCCCTTTGCGTCGTCGCCCGAGATCGGCGTCGATGTGGCGTGCTTGGTCAGGTTCGAGCCGGTCAGGTCGGCGGATCCTCCTGCCATCTCCGGCAGGAACGGCGCAAACGCGTTCAATGCGCGCAGGGACGCCTGGCGCGTGGCCATCTTGGCGCCTTCGGCATCGATCTCGGCGATGGACTTGTCGGCGTGCTTGCACCAGCCCTGCGGTCGTTTGCCCGCCATGCGGCGCGCGAATTCGGCGGCAAGTTCGGGGTATTCGGCGTTGTAGGCGGCAAAGGCCTCGTTCCAGCGAGACTCCTCGCCGGCACCGCGCTCTCTGCCATCCCAGGCGGCGGCAACGTCGGCCGGAATATCGAACGGCGCCGCATCCCAACCCAGCTCCTTGCGCGTCGCGGCGACCTCGTCTTCGCCAAGCGGCGCACCGTGCGTCGCCGACGTACCCTGCTTGTTGGGAGAACCGTAGCCGATGACCGTCTTGCAGCAGATCAACGTCGGTTTGTCCGTCTCGGCGATTGCCTGGTCGATCGCGGCGGCGATCGCGGCCGCGTCGTGACCGTTCACGTTGTCGATAACCTGCCAGCCGTATGCCTCGAATCGCTTCGCGGTGTCGTCGGTGAACCAGCCGCCCACGTCGCCGTCGATGGAAATATTGTTGTCGTCGTAGAGACAGATCAGTTTGCCGAGCTTGAGCGTTCCGGCCAGCGAGCACGCTTCGTGCGAAATGCCTTCCATGAGGCAGCCGTCACCGAGGAATACCCAGGTCTTGTGATCGACAACCTGGTGTCCGGGCCGATTGAACTCGGCGGCCAGCATTTTCTCGCCCATCGCCATGCCCACGGCATTGGTGATGCCCTGGCCCAATGGACCTGTCGTCGTCTCGACCGGGCCGCCCGGCTCGTACTCCGGGTGCCCGGCGGTCTTGAAGCCCATTTGCCGGAAGTTGCGCAATTGATCGATCGTAAAATCTTCATAGCCGGTCAGGTGCAACAGGCTGTACAACAGCATGGAGCCGTGCCCGTTTGACAGCACAAAGCGGTCGCGGTCGGCCCACTGCGGATTGGCCGGATTATGTTTAAGGTAGTCACGCCAGAGGACTTCGGCGATGTCCGCCATGCCCATCGGGGCGCCGGGATGACCCGATTTCGCCGCCTGGACGGCATCCATGCTGAGGGCTCTTATTGCATTCGCGAGGACACGCCGTGCGGGCTGGCCGGCGGTAGTAGCTTGATGTGACATTGGACCTGTCTTTGGCACAGAGGCCTTTTGATGAGGGGTGATTTTCGCTATCGCGAGCCAGACATTTTCCCTGTTATAGAGGGTCGCATCAAGGGTACAATGCGCGACCCCTTAGTTTGGAACAGCCTAAATCATGAGTGAAAGTTTCCTGTTCACCTCGGAATCGGTATCCGAGGGACACCCGGACAAAGTGTCGGACCAGATATCCGATGCGATCCTCGACGCGATCCTCGCCGAGGACAAGTCCGCGCGCGTGGCGGTCGAGACCATGGTCAAGACCGGCATGGCCATCGTCGCCGGTGAAGTCACAACGACTGCCTGGGTGGATATCGAGGATATCGTGCGCACTACCGTACTCGATATCGGCTACAACAGCTCAGCCAAGGGCTTCGACGGCGCCTCGTGTGCCGTCCTCAACGCAATCGGCAAGCAGTCCCCGGACATCGCCATGGGCGTTGACCGCGAGTCCGCCGAGAAGCAGGGTGCCGGCGACCAGGGCCTGATGTTCGGCTACGCGACCAACGAGACAGATGTACTCATGCCCGCGCCGATTACCTTCTCGCACCGCCTGGTCAAGCGCCAGGCCGATGTGCGCAAGAACGGCACGCTGCCCTATCTCAGGCCGGACGCCAAGAGCCAGGTCACCTTCGTCTACGAAGACAACAAGCCCGTCGCGGTCGACGCCATCGTCGTCTCGTCACAACACGACCCGGATGTCTCCATGAAGGACCTGCGTGAGGGCGTCATGGAAGAGATCATCAAGCCGGTGATTCCTGCGAATCTCATCAGCGCCGACACGAAGTACCACATCAACCCTACCGGCCGTTTCGAAATCGGTGGGCCGATGGGCGACTGCGGCCTGACCGGCCGCAAGATCATCGTCGACACCTACGGCGGTTCGGCACGGCACGGCGGCGGTGCGTTTTCGGGCAAGGATCCGTCCAAGGTCGACCGCTCGGCGGCCTATGCCGCGCGCTACGTCGCCAAGAACATCGTGGCGGCGGGCCTCGCCGACCGCTGCGAGATCCAGGTGTCGTACGCGATTGGCGTCGCGGAACCGACGTCGATCTCGGTCCGCACATTCGGCACCGGGAAACTTTCTGATACAAAGTTGACCGAGCTTATCCGTTATCATTTCGATCTGACGCCGTACGGCATCCTGACGATGCTCGACCTGATCAGGCCGATCTACAAGCAGACCGCTGCCTACGGGCACTTTGGCCGCGAAGATATCGACCTGAGCTGGGAACGGACCGACAAAGCCGAGGCGCTCAAAAACGCCGCAAATTAGGGTACCGGACACCATATTTCGAAAGTATGGTTTCAGGTATCCAATCACCCGGACGAAATATGGTGTCCGGTACCTAATTTAGGAGACAGACTTATGAGCAGCCAAGCCGTTGCCATTCAGAAGAACGACTACAAGGTCGCCGACATTTCGCTCGCCGACTGGGGCCGCAAGGAAATCGCCATCGCCGAGACGGAAATGCCCGGCCTCATGGCGCTGCGCGAGGAATACAAGGGCCAGAAGCCGCTCGCCGGCGTGCGCCTGACCGGCTGCCTGCACATGACGATCCAGACGGCGGTACTGATCGAGACCTTACGGGAACTCGGCGCCGACATTCGCTGGTCGTCGTGCAACATCTTCTCCACGCAGGACCACGCCGCCGCAGCCATTGCCGCCGCGGGTATCCCGGTCTTCGCCTGGAAGGGCGAGACCGAGGACGAATACTGGTGGTGCGTCGAGCAGACGATCAACGGCCCCGACGGCTGGCAGCCGAACATGATCCTCGACGACGGCGGTGACCTCACGCTCATCCTGCACGACAAGTACCCCGAGATCATGAAGAACGTCAAAGGCCTCTCGGAGGAAACCACGACCGGCGTCAAGCGCCTGTACGACATGATGGCTGACGACGCCCTGCTGTGCCCGGCGTTCAACGTGAACGACTCGGTCACCAAGTCCAAGTTCGACAACCTGTACGGCTGTCGTGAGTCGCTCGTCGACGGCATCAAGCGGGCGACCGACGTCATGATTGCGGGCAAGGTTGCTGTCGTGTGCGGCTACGGCGATGTTGGCAAAGGCTGTGCGCAGTCGCTCAAAGGCCTCGGCGCCACGGTCTGGGTCACGGAGATCGATCCGATTTGTGCGCTGCAGGCGGCAATGGAAGGCTATCGCGTCGTCGACTTCGACGAGATCTGCGACCAGGTGGACATCGTCGTGACCGCGACCGGCAACTACCACGTCGTCACCGGACCGCAGATGGAGCGCATGCGCGACCAGGCCATCGTTTGCAACATCGGTCATTTCGACAACGAAATCGATGTCGCCTACCTGCACAAGTTCGAGTGGGAGAACATCAAACCGCAGGTCGATCATGTGATCTTCCCTGACGGCAAGCGCATTATCCTGCTGGCCGAAGGTCGTCTCGTGAACCTCGGCTGCGCCACGGGCCACCCGAGTTTCGTGATGTCCAATTCGTTCACCAACCAGGTGCTGGCACAGATCGAACTCTGGCAGAACGGCGAGAACTACGAAAACAAGGTCTACGTGCTGCCGAAACACCTCGATGAGAAAGTAGCGCGCTTGCACCTCGATCGTATCGGCGCGAAGATCACCGAGCTGTCCGACGAACAGGCCGAGTACATCGGCGTCGAGAAAGACGGCCCGTACAAGCCTGAGCATTACCGCTACTAAGGGACCTGCCTATTCAAGCACCTGCGGAAGGTAACAACGGGTCTATTCGGGTATTGCACCTGACGGATCCGCATCTGTTTGCGACACCCGACGGCGAACTTCGTGGCACGGTGACTTCCGCGACCCTGCAACGGGTGCTTGATCATTACGAAGCCGGTGACTGGCGCGCTGACCGCGTGCTGGTCACCGGCGATATCATCCAGGATGACACTGCGGCGGCCTATGAGCGCTTCCGCGACCTGATGCTGCCACTGAATCTTCGCATTCACTGTGTGCCGGGTAACCATGACATTCGCGACCTCATGCGCCCGGTCTGTGGCCGCCCGCCGTTCTCCTACTGCGCTTACGAAGCGCTCGGCGACTGGCTGATCGTCGGTATCGACAGTTGCCTGAAAGGCGCCGCCGGTGGCCGCGTCAGCGACGCGGAACTCGAACGGCTAGCCGATATCGTCGTGGGCAGTGCGGCGAAATACGTCATGGTCTGCCTGCACCACCCGCCCATACCGATGGGCAGCAAGTGGCTCGACACCGTGGGCCTCGAGAACGGTCAAGAAGTCCTCGAGCGCCTGAGGACGCTGGAGCGAGTACGCATCGCGGCGTTTGGACACGTCCACCAGGAGTACGACGCGGATCACGAGGGCATACGCATTGTCGCCACGCCGTCTACCTGTCGGCAGTTCAAGCCTCGCAGCGACGAATTCGCCGTGGATGACAAGCCGCCCGCCTATCGCCGTATCGAGCTCAAGCCGGACGGCAGCGTCGACACCGACATTGCCTGGGTCGACCCATGACGCGCTGGCTCTTCGTGCTCCTGTGTGTCGCAGGCGCAAGCGCGAGCGCCGACGACCGGGCGCATCCGGTCACACTGTGGCGCGTTGCGGGCGAAACGAATTCGGTTTACCTGCTGGGTTCCGTCCACCTGCTGCGCGAACGCGACCACCCGCTACCCGGCGTAATCGACAACGCCTACTGCGATGCGGAGGTTGTCGTGATGGAACTCGACATGGACGACATGGATCCGCTGCGTACGCAGGCGGCGTTCAATCGCGCCGGCGTCATGACCGATGGCACAACGTTGCGCGATCTCTTGGGCGAGGAGGCATTCGCCGCGGCGAGCGAGGCCGCCGCCGTTATCGACATACCGCTCGACATGCTCGAGCAGAGCAAACCCTGGCTGGCCGCGATGACGGTAGAACTCATGATGCTGTATCGCATCGGGTTCAACCCCATGCTGGGCGTCGAGATGACCATGGTGCAGCGCGCAACCGCCGATGGCAAACCCATCGAAGGACTCGAAACCGTCGACGAGCAGTTGTCGTTCCTCGATGGCTTGCCGATCGAGGCACAGCGCAAGATGCTGTTACAGGCCCTGACCGAAGGCGCCGCGTTGAGCGAGTCGATCGATGAGCTGATCGATGCCTGGCACCGCGGTGACACCGCGGCCCTGGAGGAGGCCCTGCTGACCGCCACGGTGGGGCAGGAAGAACTGCGCGAGGTCCTGATCAGCAGCCGCAATCGGCGCTGGGCGGAGACGATCGCGGCCTGGCTCGATGACGAGCAGGACTACCTCGTCGTCGTGGGTGCGCTGCATCTCGTTGGCCCGGAGGGCGTCCCGGCACTCCTTGAGAAGCAGGGTTTCGGTATTCATCAGTTGAGCGAGCCCGCGACAGTCCGGTAGCATCCCCTCCTCTTCAGGAGGAATACCATGAGTCTGTATACTGATGCCCGCAAGTTCATTGCCGGCGGCGTGAATTCCCCGGTGCGCGCATTTGCCGGCGTCGGCGGTGAACCCGTCTTTTTCAAAAGTGCCGCGGGCGCCCGCGTGACATCCGAGGACGGCAGGGAATTCATCGACTATGTCGGCTCATGGGGTCCGATGATCCTGGGGCATGCGCACCCGGACGTAATCGAGGCCGTGGTTGCCACAGCAAGAAACGGACTCAGCTTCGGAGCGCCTTGCGTACTGGAAACGGCGATCGCCGAAAAGATCTGCAGCATGCTGCCGTCCGTGGACAAGGTGCGCATGGTCAGCTCCGGCACCGAAGCCACGATGAGTGCCATTCGGCTTGCGCGTGGCCATACAGGCCGCGACAAGATCGTCAAGTTCGAGGGTTGCTACCACGGCCATTCGGATTCGCTGCTGATCAAGGCCGGGTCGGGCGCGCTCACCCTCGGTGTACCGAGCTCGCCGGGCGTTCCGGCCGGCCTGGCCGAACACACGATTACGCTCCCGTATAACGATAGCGACGCGGTCAGGGCCGCATTCGCCGAGGTTGGCGACCAGATTGCGTGCGTCATCGTCGAGCCGATTGCCGGCAACATGAACATGGTGCCCCCTGTCGCAGGTTTCCACGAAACGCTGCGCGACGAATGCACGAAGGCCGGCGCCCTGCTGATCTTCGACGAGGTGATGACGGGCTTCCGCGTGGCGCGCGGTTGCGCGCAGTCGCTGTATGGCATCGCGCCCGACATCACCACGCTCGGCAAGGTCATCGGCGGCGGCATGCCGGCGGCGGCTTACTGTGGCCGGGCTGACGTCATGGCGAGCATTGCGCCGGACGGCCCGGTCTACCAGGCGGGCACCCTGTCCGGAAACCCTGTCGCCATGGCTGCCGGGCTGAAGACGCTGGAGCTGATCGACAATGACGCCTTCTGGACCGAGCTGACCGCCAAAACGAAGCGGCTCGTCGACGGCCTGGCCGCGGCAGCAGCCGAGGCGGGCATCCCGGTCTCGCTGGAGTGCGAGGGCGGCATGTTTGGCCTCGTCTTCACGGACCAGGGTCCGGTCCGGTCGTACGCACAGGTTGCAGCAGCCGACGCCGCGCGGTTCAAGGCGTTCTTCCACGGCATGCTGGATGAGGGCGTGTACCTGGCGCCGTCGGCGTTCGAAGCCGGTTTCGTATCCGCGGCGCACAGCGACGATGATCTCGATCAGACCATCGCCGCCGCGGCCAGGGTGTTCAAGAACCTCTAGAACGACCAGATCAGGCCGGCGGACAAGGTCCTCTCGGCACCGTAGAGCCTTTCCCCGACCGGGATGTCGGAGCCTCTGGCCCGGTTGATTCCGGCGACGTGGTCCTGGTAGCTCGTGTCAAACAGGTTGTCGAGGCGCGCCTCGACGCGGAGCGCATCGGCCGGTTTCCAGATCAGCGCGGCATTGACGAGCGCATACCCGGGCGTGCGTTGCTCGTTGTTGGTACTTGCTACATCGTGTTGCCGCGCGTAGCCGACGATCTCGGAAGTCACCGACAGCCCGTCCTTCTCCCACGTCAAACCCACGGACGCGTTGGGTGGCGCAAGCCGGTACAGGTTGTCATCGATGTCCCTGCGTTTGCCGCGCGCCCAGGACGCTATGCCGTCGAGGTACCAGCGGTCCGACAGCTCCACCTTCCAGGCGAGATCGGCGCCGTAGATTTCGGCGTCGACGTTGCCAAATGCCAGCGCGGGGCTGCCCGACATCATCTCAGACACCGTATTCGCAACCATGTTGGTCGACGGCACACCCTGGATATACCCGTCGATGCGCTTGTAGAAGACCTGCGGGGAAATCGCGAAGCGTCCGCTGTCGCGACCGAAGCCGATCGCGATCTCGTTGGACCGTTCTTCGTCGAGGTCAAGACCGCCCACGTAGCTGCGTCCGTCCGCGAGGCCACCGGTTGCCTGCAGGGGCAGCCACAGGTACAGCTCCTGGTACGACGGCGCGCGTGTCTTGCTGCCCAGCTCGATGCGCCACTCGGACCCGGAGTCGATACGCCAGCGATACTTGAGAACGGCGTCCACGGAACTCCAGCTTTTGCTGCGATCAGCCAGGTTGAAGGCATCTGCAAGCAACGCGACGTTCGTGCCCATACTGCCCATCATGCCGGCGGCGCCGACCTCGCCGGAATCGGTCTCGACACGTTTTGCCCGCAACCCCACTTCGATATCGCCGGGTATGCCATCGCGCCGCCATTCGACGAAAACGGAGGACACATCGCGGCTCACAGCGACGAAATTATCGACGCGGAACATCGCGTTGTTCGGATTCGTGATCGTCGCGTCATGGTCGGCTGTCGTGGCATCGATACCGATCGCAAGAGTCGACTCTGACAAGGCGATGGACGTCGCGACACTGGCCTGTACGCCCGTGCCTGTCGTGAAGTTCTCGCGCTGCATGGATGCCATCGGCGCCTGCCGCAGCCCAAAATTGTCCATGAGATGCTCCACGTCGTTCCAGGCGACCCGGGCAGTCAGCGTAACGATATCGTTCAGCTCCAGCGTCGACTGGGCGCCGGCAAGACTCGTGTCGATAAAGCGAATGTCCATCGGCAGAGCCGGCGTCCCGGTTTCGTCCGTGTCGAGGCGACCGGCAAAGAAGAGCACGGACGCCCGGTCACCCGCAAAGGCGTAGCTCAGGTCCGAGCGTTCCCGGTGCAATTGCGATGGACGCACCTCACCAGCGGGCGTATCGATGCTGTCTCCATCGTCAAGCTCCGCGATCAGCGACACTTTGTGCCTGTCGCTTGCCAGGGTGAGTCGGCCCGCCGACGTGCTGACATTGCCATTCGCCGAATAGCGGCTGCCGACGAAGCCGGAAAGGCGTGACGCGTCCGTGCCAAACTCCCCGCGCGACAAGCTCGTGGCAACGTGTCCGCCGATCGACTCCGGGGCGAGCGAAACACTCGGGATGCCGCGAACCACGGACAGCTGCTCCGTAATCATCGGTGAGACATAGGAGAGTGGCGCGTCCATGGCGTTCGGACCGCCGGACACGACGCCGAGGTGGTCGATAACGACAGAGATGCGATCGCCGTACATGCCGCGGTACTGCGCGATCCCCGTTACGGGCCCGTTTGCATTGACGTTGGCGCCGGGTATGTCTTTTAAAACCGTGGCGGTATCGACGAGCATTTCGCGGTCGACCTCGATCTGTGCCAGGCCTGTCGTTACAGTTCTGCCGATGACGATGACCTCGTCGACATCGGACGCAACACCGTCAGTCGGCGCTTGCGCCACCACGGCGGCAGGCGACAGCAGCACGGCCGCCACGGCCGTGGTTGTGCAATATTTCATTGTCTTCTCCGAAGGAGCACTCGATCGCGCAACGTGTGGCGCGCGATCCGGAAGGGTTCAAAGCGAGTGCGGCTCAGGCAGGCGGTGCGCGCGAGCGATAGGCGGTTGCCTGGGTACGGAAAAGAAACGCGACGGGTACGCTGTCAAAGCGGGGCATGTCGGGCAATACATCGGGCACCGTGCCCGTGTCCACCGCAACCGCCGAGTTGAGCAAGTGACCGATCGGGCACTGCTCACCGCTGCCGGACGCAGTACCGCCCTCATCGGCGCCATGGTGATGGTGATGACCGCCACCGGCGAGGGCCTGCATGATCGCAACGGGCATGCCCTCCGGGCACAACTCGTACAGCAGGCCACTGTCTGCCGAGCCCGGCATATATCCGGCCGGGGTTAACGCACGCAGTGCCAGCGCCGCCAGTGCGGCGACGAGCAGGAATTGCCTGTTGCGAGCGAAAATACCCATCCAGTGGATATTCTATCGGGCCTCGCGCACGACACTATGGGTAATTCCCCCCATCAGTCGCTGTGAAGGACCTCCTTGATCATCCCGAGGCAAGCCGGTACGTCATCGCTTTCGAGCCAGAGTTGCTTCTCCTCGAGCCCGATCGGCAGGATCTCGACGAAGCGGTGTGCAACCCAGGCCGCGTCGTCGAAACGGCGCTCCAGGTTCTCGTAGAGGCGACCGAGATCGTTCATGATTCTCTCGAGAATGGGCGGCAGGAACTGGAACTCGTCAGGCAAGGTCGTGGGTGGCGGCGCTGGCAGAATCTCGATGTCGCCGGTGTTCAGTCCATCGTGCCGGCATTCGGCCCGCAGCAGCCGGAAGCGCTCAGTGCCTGTTGCGGTGACGCCCAGCAGGCCGTCACTCCCCTGGTACCAGTCGCTGACCTTCGCCAGGGTGCCGGTCGAATGGGTCGTGGCCGGCCCGGCCTCCCGCCCGCTCTTGATCAGCAAGACGCCGAACGGCGCATCGTTCTTCATGCAGCGGCTGATCATGTCGAGGTAACGGGGCTCGAAAATTCGCAGGGGCAAGGGCCCGCCCGGGAACAAGACGGTATTCAGTGGGAAAAGCGGTACGTTCACACCCTGAATATAGACCCTTGTAACGCGTTTGGCTGGTATTAAGGTGCCTCGGGTCCTCTAGGAACCACGCGTGCGTTGCAGGAGCGCCGTCAATGTCTGGCGCGCCGACCCGAAGCCGCCGTTGCTCATGAACACGACCTGGTCGCCCCCGAGCACGCGCGTGGACATGTCGTTAACGAGCCGATCGTAGTCATCGAAAACGCGAAGCTTGCCGCCCAGGCACTGCAGGCTCTTGTCGAATTCGTCGGGCAGCCCGTCGGGGCGGAACATCCACACGAGGTCGGCACCCTGCAGCGACTCGGCGAGCTGGTCGTTATGCACACCGAGTTTCATCGTATTGGAGCGCGGCTCGAACGCCACGACGACCCGGTGACCCGGGTAGCGCTTGCGCATCGACCGGATCGACTTTGCAATCGCCGTCGGGTGGTGCGCGAAATCGTCGTAGATCGCGATATCGGCCACGGTCGCCGTCCGTTCCATGCGTCGCTTGACGCCCTCGAACCGGGACATGGCGTCAACCGCCTGTTCGAGCGACACACCCGCCGACGCTGCCGCCGCGACGGCCGCAAGCGCATTCTCGAGGTTGTACAGACCGCCTATCTTCCAGCGCGTCTCACTGGCCCGGCCACCGGGACCCTGCATGCCGATATGTCGCTCGACCTTGTCGCCGAAGCGGGCCGTCCAGTCGGCGTCGCCCACGGTACTGAACGTCTCTATCGGCGTCCAGCAGCCCTGGTCGATGAGCCGCCGCAGGTTCTCGTCCGCACCGTTCATGACGATACGGCCATTGCCCGGCACCGTGCGCAGCAGTTGGTGGAACTGCCAGAGGATCGCGTCCATATCCTTGTAGATATCGGCGTGGTCGTACTCGAGGTTGTTCAGAACCAGTGTATTCGGGCGGTAATGCACAAACTTGGCGCGCTTGTCGAAGAAGGCCGTGTCGTATTCGTCGGCCTCGACAACGAAATACCTGGACTCGCCGAAGCGGGCCGACGTGCCGAAGTCTGTCGGAATGCCGCCAATCAGGAAGCCCGGCGCATGCCCTGCGTCGTCGAGAATCCAGGCCAGCATACTGGCGGTGGTCGTTTTGCCGTGGGTTCCTGCTACCGCCAGTACGTGACGATCGTTGAGTACATTCTCCGCCAGCCAGGCCGGGCCGGACTTGTACGGCATGCCACTGTCGAGCATGGCCTCGACGACCTCGACGCCGCGACTCATGACGTTGCCGACCACGACACAGTCCGGCTTGACCGCGAGCTGGCCCGCGTCGACGCCTTCGTGAATCTCGATACCGAGCGACTTGAGCTGCGTGCTCATCGGCGGGTACACGTTGCGATCGCAGCCTGTCACCTCGTGCCCGGCCGCCCTCGCCAGCGCGGCCACGCCGCCCATGAAGGTCCCGCAAATTCCAAGTATGTGTATATGCATTCTGAACTCAGGCAGCCGCAGCCGGCGACGGGTTGAATGTCGTGCTGAGGTAGAACTGGAGCGCAAAGACCAGGAATGCGGCGATCACGCCGACTGGCCGGGGGCGCTCCAGGGTTCGGGACAATATATGACCATCGACGATGACGGAAAACAATGTGACGCTCCAGACGGAAAGCAACGCGAGCAACGGCACAACCGCGAACTGCTGGAAACGCAGGGCGACGGCCAGGACCAGCGTCAGGACGAAACCGAAAATCGCTCCGCAACCGATCATCGCCGTCAGCATTTGCAGCATGCGTGCGTTCCTGCCATCGAGCGTCGCCAGTAGCGCAAAGATCACAAGTCCGAGCAACGTGATCGCCAGCCCGGAGGCCGACAGCCCGCCGAACCGTGGCACGATCAGCCCGCCGAGAATGTCGACGAACAGCCAGAACGCGACAACGATGACGAGCAGCACGGTGGAATGCGGTACGGCGTCGGGCCCTTTCCGCAGGCGAATGATGTCGAGCAGTGTTTCCAGCAGGGCCAGCATGATGTGGGCATGTTAACCTCTGTGTCCGATTTTCGCCTGCGCCTTTTGATGCCTGACTACCAATTCGTTGAAGAGCCCGACTCCCTGGTCCCGCAGCTACAAAGCGAGGGACAGCTGGGAATCGACACCGAGTTCATGCGTGAACGCACGTACTTCGCGCAGCTGTGCCTGACGCAGATTGCGACACCCGATGAGATCTGGTGTGCGGACCCGTTGGCGGGTCACACGCAGGACGCGTTCTGGAAAGAAATACTGACGCATGACTGGGTCCTGCACTCGGCCCGGCAGGACATCGAGGTGATCTACCAGGCAGCGGGCGCGATGCCGACATCGATTTTCGATACACAGGTCGCGGCCGGGCTCCTCGGATATCCCGCACAGATGGGCTATGCGGGACTCGTCAAGGAACTCTTCGACGTCGAGATTCACAAGTCCCACACGCGTGCAGACTGGAGCAAGCGGCCGCTCCGTGACGAGTACCTCGAATACGCGGCGGAGGATGTCGAGTACCTGCTGCCGGCCTGCCGGATCCTGACCGAGCGCCTCGAGGAGCACGGGCGGCTGGCGTGGGCGCTGGAAGACTCGCAGTGGCTGCTTGACCCAACGCTTTACGACATCGGTGAAAGCCAGGCGATCGAGCGCCTGAAAGGTGCACGAGCCTTCCGGGGCCGTAAGCGCGCTGCCGCCGTGAAGCTCGCCGCCTGGCGCGAAGCGGAAGCGATAAAGCGTGACCGACCTCGCCAGTGGATCATGCGCGACAACGTGCTCCTCGATATCGCCTGGAATCTGCCCACAACGGAAGCCGCCATGGCGGACATCCAGGGTGTGCCGCCGAAACTCGTACAACGCGTGGGGCGGGAGCTGCTCGGCCTGATCGCTGCGGCAGGGAAAGACGATGGCGGTTACGACCCTCCTCGCCCGCCGGATGCGCGGCAGAAAGCCCTGCTCAAGGAAATGCAGTCACGCGTGGCCGCGTGTGCGACCGAGCTCGGTATCGTGGCGGAAACGGTGGCCTCAAAGCGCGAATTGTCGGCCGTGGTCGTTTCCGGCCACCGCAACTCGCGCGTATTCACTGGCTGGCGCGCCGAGCTCATCGGCAACGAACTCGAAAGTTTGCTCGAGAACGGTTGAACCGGGGGGCAAAGCGCTTGGCGCGTGGGCTCCAGGCCCCGTTGCGTCCTAGAGCGCGGCGGTCAGGCGCTCGTACACCTCGTCGATCGTGCCTTCCGCGTTGATCGTCGTCAGCTTGTCTCGTTCCCTGTAGAACTCGATCAACGGTTCCGTGCTTTCGCGGTAGACGTCCAGGCGATTGCTGATCGTCTCTTCGTTGTCGTCCTCGCGCTGGATCAGTTCGCCGCCCGCGCTCGTGCATTCGTCAATCTCTTCCTGCGAGGAAAAGTAGACGTTCAGCAACTTGCCTGTGAGCGAACAGGTACGGCGACCGGTCAGGCGCTTCATAAGGATGTCGAAATCGACATCCATAAGAACGGCGGTGTCGAGCGGCGTACCCATCTGGTCGAGGAGTTCCTCGAGATCGAGCGCCTGCTGCGTCGTCCGCGGAAATCCATCGAGAATAAAACCGTCCTGTGTATCGGGCTGGCTCAGACGCTCGCTGATAATGCCGAGTACGACCTCATCGGGCACGAGGTTGCCGGCCTCCATGATGGACTTGGCCTTGAGACCGAAGCGCGTGCCGTTGGCCACCGCCTCGCGCAGCATGTCGCCGGTCGATATCTGCGGAATATTCCTGTCGGCCATCAGTTTCATTGCCTGGGTTCCCTTGCCGGATCCGGGCGCGCCAAGAAGTACGATTCGCATTGCTCTGTCTCATGGAAATAATCAGGGCGAAGTACGCTACTCGCAAAGGACTTTGCCGTCAATGCGAGGTATCCTTGCGACCTTTCCACACAGCGAAACAGGAATCGAACCATGTCTGCAATGAACGCGTTTTATGCCCAGTCGGGCGGTGTCACGGCCGTCATCAACGCATCGGCCTGCGGCGTTATCGAAACAGCGCGCAAGTACCCCGGGAAGATCGCCAATGTCTATGCCGGCCGCAACGGCATTATCGGGGCACTGACAGAGAACATGGTCGATACCGGCAAGGAAAGCGCAGCGGCCATCGCCGCCTTGATGCACACCCCGGGCGGCGCTTTCGGGTCGGCCAGGTACAAGTTGAAGGGCATCGAAGAAAACCGTGCCGAGTACGAGCGCCTCATCGAGGTCTTCAGGGCCCACGACATTGGTTACTTCTTCTACAACGGCGGCAACGACTCCATGGATACGGCGCACAAGGTGTCGCAGATTTCCAAGAAGATGGGTTTCCCCGTGACCTGCCTCGGCATCCCCAAGACCGTCGACAACGACTTGCCGATCACGGACACCTGTCCGGGGTTTGGCTCGGTCGCGAAGTATGTCGCCGTTTCCACCCAGGAAGCCGCCATGGACGTTGCGTCGATGGCCGAGACCTCGACCAAGGTGTTCGTTCTCGAGGTGATGGGGCGTCATGCGGGCTGGATCGCTGCAGCGGGCGGCCTCGCCGGCAAGACACCCGCCGACGCGCCGCACATCATCCTGTTCCCGGAAGTCCCGTTCAAGAAACGCGAGTTCCTGAAGAAAGTACGGCAATGCGTCGCGGACTATGGCTACTGCGTGATCGTCGTCAGCGAAGGCGCACAGTATGCAAACGGCAAGTTCCTGGCCGACCAGGGTACGCGCGATGCCTTCGGCCACGCGCAGCTCGGCGGTGTGGCTCCGGTCGTTGCCCAGATGGTCCGCGACAACCTCGGGCTCAAGTATCACTACGCGATCGCCGACTACCTGCAGCGTTCGGCCCGGCACATCGCTTCGGACACCGACGTCCGGCAAGCCTACGCGGTCGGCAAGGCGGCGGTCGAGTTCGCCGTCCAGGGTAAGACGGCCGTCATGCCGGTGATCAAGCGCCTGTCGGACAAACCTTATCGCTGGAAAATCGACGCGGCGCCGCTGGGTCGCATCGCGAACAAGGAAAAGATGCTGCCCAAGAGCTACATCACCAAGGACGGCTTCGGCATCACGGCCGCCTGCCGCCGTTACCTCGAGCCCCTGATCAAGGGAGAGAATTACCCTCCATATATCAATGGCTTACCGAAAACGGCCCGGCTGAAGATGCGCCCTGTGAAGCCAAAGATCGGCACCAAATTTGTGGTATGATTCGCGGCCGGCTCAGCCGGAAAAACAATTCTATTGGGGAATTTCACCATCGAACGCATCCTTGCGCTCGCCAAAGCGGCCGGTGCCTGCGGTAGCGTTTGACACTTAAATAATAACAGTCAGGAGATATCTGATGTCTGAAGAGTTAGCCCTGTGGCTCTCGATCGGTGCTGGCGTACTCGCCATCCTGTTCGGAGTGGTCACTACACAGTGGGTTCTCAAGCAGCCTGCAGGCAACGCCCGCATGCAGGAAATCGGCGCGGCAATCCAGGAAGGTGCTAAGGCCTACATGGATCGCCAGTACATGACCATTGGCATGGTCGGCGTCGTGCTTGCGCTGGTTCTTGGTTTCGCACTGGATTGGGCGACGGCGATCGGCTTTGTGATCGGCGCTGTCTTTTCAGGCCTTGCCGGTTACATCGGCATGTTCGTCTCGGTACGCGCCAACACGCGTACCGCCGAGGCGGCGACCAAGGGCGTGAACCCGGCATTGAATATCGCCTTCAAGGGCGGCGCCATCACCGGCATGCTCGTCGTCGGCCTTGGCCTGCTCGGCGTCGCCGGTTACTACGCGATCCTGATGAAGATGGGCTCGACCGTCGATCACGCCATTCATGCCCTCGTCGGCCTCGCCTTCGGCGGCTCGCTGATCTCGATCTTCGCGCGACTCGGCGGCGGTATCTTCACCAAGGGTGCCGACGTCGGTGCTGACCTCGTCGGCAAGGTCGAAGCAGGCATCCCCGAAGACGATCCCCGCAACCCGGGCGTTATTGCCGATAACGTTGGCGACAACGTCGGCGACTGCGCCGGTATGGCCGCTGACCTGTTCGAGACCTACGCCGTTACGATCATCGCAACGATGCTGCTCGGCAGCCTCATTATCGATGCCTACGGTATCCAGGCCGTCCTGTACCCGCTGGTTCTGGGCGCGGTTTCGATCGTTGCTTCGATCCTCGGTACGTTCTTCGTCAAGACGTCCGATGGCGGCAAGGTCATGGGCGCTCTGTACAAGGGTATGATCGTTTCCGGCTTGCTGGCGGCTGTTGCGTTCTACTTCATCACCAACCTGATGATGGGCAGCACCGGCGCCGCAATGAACATCTTCTACTCGTCGCTGATCGGTCTCGCACTGACGGCTGCGATGGTTGTCATTACCGAGTACTACACGGGCACGGACTTCAAGCCCGTAAGGACGATCGCCAACGCATCGCTCACGGGTGACGCAACGAACATCATTGCAGGCCTCGGCATTTCGATGAAAGCGACGACGCTTCCCGTACTCGCTGTCTGCGCCAGCATCTGGGGCGCGTTCCAGCTTGCGCCCGAAGGCGTGGCAATGGGTGGCCTTTACAACATCGCCATCGCCGCGACGACGATGCTGTCGATGACCGGTGTTGTTGTCGCCCTCGACGCGTTCGGCCCGATCACGGACAACGCCGGTGGCGTTGCCGAGATGGCCGAGCTGCCGCCGGAGGTTCGCAAGATCACGGACCAGCTCGATGCGGTCGGCAACACGACCAAGGCCGTCACCAAGGGTTATGCCATTGGCTCGGCAGGTCTCGCCGCCCTCGTACTGTTCGCGGATTACAACAACGCGCTCGCAACGGCTGGCTTAGACGTGACCTTCCTGCTTAACGACTACCGCGTCATCATCGGCCTGTTCATCGGTGGCCTCGTGCCGTACCTGTTCGGCGCCATGGCGATGGAAGCCGTTGGCCGCGCAGCCGGTGCCGTGGTCGAAGAGGTTCGCCGCCAGTTCCGCGAGATCGAAGGCATCATGGAAGGCACAGGCAAGCCGGATTACAGCCGCGCCGTCGACCTGCTGACCAAGGCCGCGATCAAGGAAATGGTCATTCCGTCGCTGCTGCCGATCGCCGTACCGCTGATCGTTGGGTTCACCCTGGGCGTCGAGGCCCTGGGCGGCCTGCTCCTGGGCACGATCGTCACGGGTCTGTTCGTCGCTATCTCAATGACCGCCGGTGGTGGTGCCTGGGATAACGCCAAGAAGTACATCGAAGACGGCAACTGCGGCGGCAAGGGCTCTGATGCCCACAAGGCTGCCGTCACGGGCGACACCGTCGGCGATCCGTACAAGGATACCGCCGGTCCGGCGATCAACCCGCTGATCAAGATCATCAACATCGTCGCGCTGCTGATGGTCCCGCTGCTGGTTGGCTAAGACCGCAGCTTGCAAGGAAAAGAAAAAGCCGCTGGATTCGTCCAGCGGCTTTTTTGTTACCTGTAGACTATGATCATCGACGACTATCTCATCAATTTCAGGCCACGCCGCGAGCTGAGCGGCGCCTCTCGCTTCATCGCCGAATTCCTGGTTTTCGGCATCAAGGAAGCGCGCGCCTGCCTGTTCGCGGGGCTGTTCTTTCTCGCCGTGTTCGCGGTTCCCCGGGCGGGGCTGTTCGGCATTCCTCGGTATGACCTGCTGCTCGTAATCGCCCTCGGTATCCAGGGCGTCATGCTCTGGGCAAAGCTCGAGACATGGGACGAGGTCAAGGCGATCACCCTGTTTCACCTGATCGGGTTCGCGCTGGAAGTGTTCAAGACGTCGCCGGCGATCCAGTCCTGGTCCTACCCGGATTTCGCCTACACGAAGGTCTTCGGTGTGCCGTTGTTCTCAGGCTTCATGTACGCGGCTGTCGGCAGCTACATGATCCAGGCCTGGCGTCTTCTCGATCTGCGCATCGATCATCATCCGCCCTACTGGATGGCCTGGGTCGTGGCGTTCCTTGTGTACGCGAATTTCTTCACTCATCACTTCATCGGTGACTATCGCTGGTACATCACGGCGCTGGCGCTCGGGCTGTACGCGCGGGCCGTGGTCATTTTCCGACCCATGGATCGCGACCGGCGCATGCCCCTCGTCGTGGCCTTCGTGCTGATCGGCTTCTTCATCTGGCTGGCCGAGAACATCAGCACGTTCTTCACGGTCTGGAGTTATCCGGATCAGCTCGGCGCCTGGTCCGTCGTGCACGTCGCCAAGTGGAGTTCGTGGTCCCTGCTCGTGATCATGACGTTCACGATCGTCGCGAACCTCAAGCACATCAAGGAAACGATTCGCATCCCGAACTAGTCGCCCGGAAGAACCCTCGGGCTAGGAATTGAGAACCCGGTACGTCCCGGTATTGCCGGTGCCGAGCAAGGCCGGCGCCTCGATGAAGCGCCCCTGCACGAAGTCCACGCCCACATCGCGCAACCAGTCGAAGTCGTCCTGGTGCTCAACCTGTTCGGCCACGATCTGGAATTCCATCGTGCGTGCAAGCTTGATCATCGCGGCAACCATTTCCTGGTTGACGAGGTCCGTTTGCAGGTTGCGCGTGTAGGTTCCGTCAATCTTCAGGTAGTCGATCGGCAGGTGCTTGAGGCTCGAGAACGAACCAAGTCCGCTGCCGAAGTCATCGAGCGAAAACTCGCAGCCGATGCCGTGCAGAACCTCGATGAACCGCTGGGCCTGCTGCACGTTCGACAGGATGGCGCCTTCGGTGACTTCGAAACAGATCGACGACGGCGATACTCCCGATCGATCGAGCACATCGACCACGAAGCCGAGAAACGCTTCGTCGCCGAGCGTCTGCCCGGAGAGATTGATCGCACAACTGCGGTGGCCCGGGAGCTTGATCTCGCCACCTGAAATGGCGGCCAGCGTTGCATTGATTACCCAGCGATCGATCTGCGGCATCATCTGGTAGCGCTCGGCCGGCCTCAGGAACTCGGCGGAATCCGTGGAGCGACCGTGCCCGTCGTTGAGTCGAATCAGGACTTCGACCGCGGGACCGGAGTCGCTCCCGCCGCGCATGGCGATGATGGGCTGTATCGCCAGCTCGAAACTGTCTTCGTGCAGCGCAGTCTGCAACTGGCGCAGCCACTGAATGTCGCCGCGCTCGCGCGCAATGGCTTCGTCGCGGGCCGAGTAGATATGCACTTGCCCCCTGCCCTGTTGCTTTGCCATGTAGCAGGCAGAATCCGCGGCACTCATGACATCCTGCAGGGTACCGCTCGCGTGCGAAATCTCGACGAGACCGACGGAAATGCCAATGTTGAAAATCTTGTCTTTCCACACGAAGCGGTAGTCGGCGACGGCATTGCATATGTCGGTCGCGATCTGGCGCGCCTTGTCAATCGGGCAACCTATCAGCAGCGCCCCGAATTCATCGCCGCCGAGACGACCGACGAAGTCCGAGTCACGAACCTGGTCCTTGATCAGCGCGGCAACCTCGCGCAGCATGTTGTCGCCCGCCATGTGGCCGCAACTGTCGTTAACGGCCTTGAATCGGTCCAGGTCCATGTAGAACAGCATGTGCACGGCTTCTTCGGCATGTGCGGAATCCATCGCCTCATCGAGGCGGCGCTCGAATTCTCGTCGATTGATCAGGCCGGTCAGCGGATCGTGGGTTGCCTGGTAGGACATCTTGCGCGTCAGTCCGCGCAACTCGCTGACATCGTGGAAAACGACAACCGTGCCGGAGATGCTGTTGCTCGGCCCGCGCACGGGTGAGGCAGTAAGCTCCACGGAGTGTTCGTGTTCGCCGTCGACCGTGACCAGGACGGCGCGACGACCCATGTTGACCCGGCGCCGCATGGCGAGGCAGCGCTCGACCGGGTCGCCAAGCGGGCGACGGTCGGCGTCATCGACCAGTTTGAACAGTTCGCCAATACGATGTCCTGACGCATCGTCGCGATTGGTGCCGAGCAGCGTCTCCGCCGCGAGGTTCATGTAATCGATACGGCCATCGTTGTCCGTGGTGATCACGCCCTCGGAGATCGACTCGAGCGTGTACTGTGCCTGGCGCTTGCTGCGCGACAATGAGACT
Source organism: uncultured Chromatiales bacterium (assembly GCA_965368465.1). GTDB lineage: Bacteria > Pseudomonadota > Gammaproteobacteria > Steroidobacterales > Woeseiaceae > UBA1847. The sequence goes on along the minus strand of CBDUMZ010000001.1, from coordinate 86,755 downwards.
TCGAGGCTCTTGCGGTGACTGACGTCGCGCGCCACGGTCAGGATCGCCTTGTGGCCCTGGAATTCGATATTCGAGCTCTGCGCCTCGACCCACAGCCCGGTCTGGTTGCCGTTGATCAGCTGCATCTCGATGCGCCGCGGCGCGTTTTCGCCCGCCAGCCGCTTGGCGACAGTCTTGCGAAACAATGCCCGGTAGGCAGGTTTCACGAGATCGGCAATCTCGCGGCCCACCAGCTGCGCGGGCTCGAGCCCGACAAGGCTGGCCGCCGACTCGTTGGCCAGGAGAATCTTCTCGGTGTGAATCAGGACAATCTCGGGAAGGGTTCGCGCGAAGTCCTTGAACAGCCGGTCCCGGCCCTGGATTTTTTCGTCGCGTTCACCGAGCGCATCGAACAATCGATTGACGGTGTGCGCGAGTTGCGCCGTTTCCGGATCGTTCGGAATGGTGAGGCGGTGGCCGACAGACGCATCTCGCGATGCCTCCAGTGTTTCCACGTTGAGTCGCGAGACGCGAGCGAGTATCTTCCGGCGTGTCGTCCACAGGTACAGGCTCGCTCCGGTGGCCACCAGGGCCAGGGTTGCCAGTGCGATGATTGTTAACGTGGAAGTCATCCAGAGCCCGAATTATTGCGTAGTCAGTTTGGTGGGGATCATTTGATATGATTGCTTTTTTCAGGGCTCAAGACGCATCTTCGGGTAAGCATATCCCAGCAGACTATGCCCGCCGCGGCGATTCACCATAATTCCGAACTGGCTGTCATAAGGCTCTTTATGACGTCGCGCACGAGATGCGAAAACGAGATAGATAGTTGCGTAGTTTCATAGAGTTACAGGTAAGACACACATGAATACCGAGTTTGCACGCCTGCAGATGGTCAACCAGCAGGTTCGTGGCTGGAACGTCTACGACGAAGATGTTCTCACGATGCTCAGGGAATTGCCGCGCGAACACTTCGTGCCGGCAGGTTTCGAATCCCTGGCTTTCGCCGATGTCGCGATCCCGATCGGGCATGGAGAACACATGATGACACCGACGATCGAGGGTCGCCTGCTGCAGGCCCTGGGTCTTCGTGGCAATGAATCCGTGCTTGAAATCGGGACGGGCAGCGGCTTCATGACGGCATGTCTCGCTCGCCTGGCCGCTCACGTCACGAGTATCGACATCTACGAGGACTTCGTGGGCTCCGCAGCCGCGAAGCTCGACGACGCGGGGATCGGCAACGTCGAGTTGCTGCAGATGGACGGCACCAGAGAACTTCCGGACGGCGTTTTCGATGCAATCGCGGTCACGGGCTCTGTGCAGTCGTTCGACCCGCGCTTCGTCGAATCCCTGAGCCCGGGTGGTCGCCTGTTCGTCGTGACCGGCGACAGCCCGGCCATGCAGGCCAAACTGATCGAGCGAACGGATGACCACGACTGGCAGACCGTGTCACTATTCGAAACGGACCTTGCGCCGCTGGTACACGGTGCTTTGCCCCCGCAGTTTTCTTTTTGAATTAAACGAAACCAGTTAGCGGCCTCTTGCATCTAAGACCTGAAGCGCATCTTCACAACTGGTTTGGTGATATAGTAGACTATAACACCTCGCGCCCGTCGGCGGGCCACTACCTGGAACGGTAAAAAATGAATAAATTACGAAATATCAACGCCTTATTGTTTGCGAGCTGCATCATCGCCCTTCCAGCGTCGGCCGACGCCGCGTCGTTGCTGGAGATCTACCAGCAGGCATTACAGAGCGACCCGCAGATTCACGAAGCCGAGGCCAGGCGCCTGGCCGCGCTCGAGGCCAAACCCCAGGCTCGCAGCGCCTACCTGCCCCAGTTGTCGCTGTCGGGCGATTACAGCATGACGGAAAACTCAGGGCCCACGTTCTTCCAGCCCGACCTCACCCAGCCGCGAATCGAGGCGGAACGGACGATCGACAACGACATCATGGACTGGGGCATCACGCTGACCCAGACGGTTTTCCGGTGGGACTCCATCGTCAACCTGAAACGCGCCGACAAGCAGATCGCAAGAGCCGAAGCCGTGCGCGAAGCGGCACAGCAGGACCTGATCATCAGGGTGGCGCAGCGCTACTTCGACGTGCTCGCCGCCGAAGATCGCCTGACGTCGATCCACGCGGACCGGACGGCGATCGCGAGGAGCCTCGAACAGGCCAAGCAACGCTTCGAAGTTGGCCTGATCGCGATTACCGATGTGCAGGAATCACAGGCCGCCTACGACCAGTCAGTCGCCAACGAAATCGATGCCAAGCGCCAACTCGCAACGGCACGCGAGTTCCTGCGTGAGATAACGGGTGAGTACGTGACCGAGCTGTCCGCGCCCAAGGAAGACTTTCCGTTGCGGCGACCCGAAAAGTCGGAACGCGACTGGGTGGACATGTCGCTTAGCCAGAACCTCAACCTCGTCGCCAGCCGGCTCGATGAGAAGCTCGCGCGCGACGAGATTTCGTTCCGCAGGAGCGGTCATTACCCGACCCTGGCACTCACCGCGAGAATCAATGATACGGATACGGACACGGACCAGACCTACGACTTTATCGATCCGCTGACGGGCCAGCCGGCATCGGTATCGTTTTCGGACAGCATCCCCGGCGAAAGCGACGGGATATACCTGTCCTTCAACCTGCCCTTGTTCGCGGGTGGTGGAACGTCGTCCCGCGTCCGGGAGGCTGTCTACCTGCACCGCGCCAGTCGCGAACAGCTGCAGCGAGTCACGCGTGAAACCGAGCGGCAGTCACGCGACGCTTACCTCGGCGTCCTTTCCGAGGAGAGTCGCGTAAAGGCGCTCGGCCAGGCCGTCGCATCCAGCCGCACGGCACTCGAGGCGACCCAGGCCGGTTTCGAGGTGGGCACGCGAACGATCGTCGACGTTCTGAATTCCCAGTTTTCGCTGTACCAGGCCATCACCAACTACTACCAGAGCCGCTACAACTACATCCTCAACGTCCTCAGACTCAAGCAGGCGGCGGGTACGCTCCAGGTGCAGGACCTCGAGGAAATCGACCAGTTCCTGACGACCCGCAAGACGCCGGAACAGATGTTTGCAGAAGAAGAGGCGCAGAACCCGGCTAACTAAGCGGGCCTGCGATCGCCAAGCAGCGGCTCGAGGAGCACGAGGAGCCGCTCGAGCGCCCCCCTGTTTTCCTGCAAGACGGACTGGCCCGCGCTTCCCAGGCGCGCGGCCTGCGCGGGGTCGGACAACAACTCGCTGACGGTCGTCACGAGTTCGTCGGGACCCTCGACCCGGCGACACGCGCCCAGGTCGACGAACAGGTCGGCAATATCCTGGCCATTGAAATTGTGCGGGCCGGTCACGATCGGGATACCGAGCACGGCGGGCTCGAGCAAATTGTGACCGCCGATGGGAACCAGGCTGCCGGCAACAAACGCCACATCGCTCGCCGCATAGAACATCGGTACTTCGCCCATCGTATCGCAAAGGAAGACGGAGGCATTGCCGGCTGCTACGCCCTCCGTCCTGGAAACAACATCGAACCCCTCTCTTTCAACCAGCTCCCTGACAGCCTGAAAACGCTCGGGGTGACGTGGCACGAGGACCAGGAGGAGATCCGGGTGGCGGGCACGCAGCCGCCGCTGCACGTCGAGTACCAGCGGCTCTTCGCCTTCGTGCGTACTGGCGGCAATCCAGACCGGGCGATCGCCGAACAACTCCTCGCGTACCGCCCTGCCCCTGGCCGAGACATCCGGATCCGGCTCGACATCGAACTTGATATTGCCCATGACACACGTTCGCGCCGGGTTGGCACCCAGTGCGAGGAATCGATCTGCGTCGGGCTGGCTCTGTGCAGCAATGATGATGCCGTGAGACAGCGTTTCGCGAATCAGGGGGAGGAGTTTGCGGTAACCCGGCACCGAGCGCGGCGAGATTCTCGCGCTGACGAGGATCAGCGGTATCTCCCGTATGCCGCAGGCACGATAGAGATTCGGCCAGATTTCGGTTTCCATGATCAACGCCGCATCGGGTTTTACGGCCCGGAAAAAGCTGGCGATCGCGTTGGGAAACTCGAACGGAATGTAGCAATGCAACACGCGCTCGCCGAACAACGACCTGACGCGCGCGGCACCGGTCGGCGTGACCGTCGTGATCAGCAGTTGCCGCTCCGGGAACTGTTCCATGAGCGCCCGAATCAACGGCGCCGCCGCCTGGACTTCGCCGACAGAGACCGCGTGCACCCAGATGCAGCTATCGAGCTTCGGGAAACCCAGGCCGAAGCGCTGGCCGAGCTTTTCGAAGTAGGTTCGGTTGCCGATACCCCGCAGCAGCCAGTAGAACGCGAACGGGATCAGCAGCAGGTAGGTAAGCAGGTTGTAGAGAAAGCGCACGACCGGCTCAGGCTATTCGTCTTTGAGCCTGTCGATGATGCGGCTCGACGAGTGACCGTCCCGGAAGGCGAGCACGCGAACCTCACCGCCGTTACGCAGCACTTCCCTGGCACCGACGATCTCCTCGGGCCGGTAATCGCCGCCTTTGACGAGCACATCCGGCAGCACCGCCTCGATCAGCCTGGCCGGCGTGTCCTCGGAGAACGGCACCACCCAGTCGACGGCGGCCAGCCCTGCCAGCACCAGGAGACGATCTTCGAGCGCATTGATCGGGCGGGACTCGCCTTTCAGCCGGCGCACGGAGTCGTCATCGTTGACCGCCACGATCAACCGGTCGCCGAGGCTCTTGGCTTCCTCGAGGTACGCGACGTGGCCGGCATGCAATACATCGAAGCAGCCATTGGTCATGATGACTTTTTCGTTGCGTCCACGCGCTTCGTCAACCAGCGCGAGCAGCGCATCCAGTTCGACCAGGCCCCTGCCACCCTGCCCGCGTTGGTGCAGAGCAGCGGAAATCTCGCCGGGCGTAACCGAGGCAACGCCGATCTTCCGGACCACGAGTCCTGCGGCAATGTTGGCCAGTGCGGCCGCCGACGCCAGCCCCTGGCCGCTGGCCAGGGCAGCGGCAAGCGTTGCAATGACCGTATCGCCCGCGCCCGTGACGTCAAACACCTCTCGCGCCTGCGTCGACAGGAACAGGGGTTCTTCACCGGCTTCGATCAGTAGCATGCCTTTTTCGCTGCGGGTGACGAGCAGTGCATCGAGTTGCAGGTCGGCCATCATCGAACGCGCCCGTTCGACGAGCTCCTCGTCCGACGCGCTCTTGCCGGCCACGGCCTCGAACTCGGTCTGGTTGGGCGTGATCAGCGAAGCGCCGCGGTATTTTTCGAAATCCGTGCCTTTCGGGTCGACGAGAACCGGGATGCCGGCTTCGCGGCAAGCGCCAATCATCGCGGTGACATCCGCCAGCGCCCCCTTGCCGTAGTCGGAAAGCACCACGGCACCGGCACCTGTCATTGCACCGCGCAGTGCCTCGAGCATTGCATCGCCCGGCATGGCCGCGGCCTTCTCCTCATCGAGGCGGATGAGCTGCTGGCCGCGACTCTGGACGCGGGTCTTGGTAATCGTCGGACGGTCGGCCGCGATCGCAAAGCGGCAAGCGATGCCACGTGCACCCATGATCGACTCGAGCGATTTCGCGGCGGCGTCCTGGCCGACGACGCCAACGAGGCTCGTCGATACGCCCAGCGCCGCGAGGTTGACGGCGACGTTTGCCGCGCCACCCGGCCGGTCGTCCGTCTCATGCACGTGCACGACGGGTACGGGCGCCTCGGGCGAGATACGACCCGTGGAGCCGAAGAGGTAGCGGTCCAGCATCACGTCACCGGCGACGACGACGCGAGTGGATGAGAAATCAGGAATCGAGATAGTCACGCGGGCAATCTATCAGATTGAGCGCGCCGCAGCAGCTAGCCGGCCGCTGTTGCGCACCGTTTTCCGGCCGGGGTCACAGGTGTTCTTCGACGAAGGCAGCAACTGCACGTAGCATCGCCACTCTCGATTCGCTGTACGACAACCAGTGGTCTTCCCCTTTGAGCTCAATCAGCTCGACGTCTTTGCCGGCCTTACGCAATGCTTTTTGCATGACTTTGCTCTGGTCGATCGGCACGACGGTATCTCCCCTCCCGTGTACCAACAGAACGGGCACCTGAAATTGATCGGCAAAATTGACCGGTGAAATCGCATCGAGTGCGTCCCAGTCGAAGTCTTCGCCACCGTACTGGCGCTCCCAGTAACTGATCGCCCAATGATCGCGCCCGTATTTTCGGCGGTCCGATTTCAGCATGCGTTCAAGATCGGAGATACCGGCAATCGATGCGACGCATCGATACTTTTCGGGCGAAAACGCACCGGCCGCAAGGGCCGCGTAGCCGCCGTAGCTGGCACCGATGATGCACACGCGCTTTGCGTCGACCAGGCCACTCTCGATCAGATGATCGACGCCATCGTCGATATCCGTTTGCATTTTGCCGCCCCACTCCCCGAAACCGGCTCGCATGAAATCGGATCCGAAGCCGCTTGAACCGCGAAATTGCGGCTGAAGCACTACGTAGCCGCGACTCGCGAAATACTGCGCCAGCCAGTCAAATTCGAGTCGGTCGTACGCCGCGGGTCCGCCGTGAGGCAGTACAATCAAGGGAGCGTTACCGTTCGACCGCAGACTGTCGCGCGCCGTCACGAGCGCCGGAATCTCCAATCCGTCTCGCGCTGAATAGCGTGTTGCGACCGTCGGGACCACCTGGTCCCATTCGATGTCGGGTCGGACATGCTCAATGAGTTCGGGCTCATCGGAGCCTTTGCGAAAGAGCAGGTAGGCGCCGGAATTCCATACCCCGCTAATGCGCATGAGGATCTTCTCAAAGTCGTCGCTCCAACTGACGATCGTGCCGGACGTTCCATCCATGTGCGCGACTATCTTTCCGACTCGCGCGTCAAGCTCCGCATCGAAAAACGTGTAGGTCGGCGTGAACCCTGAGTGCTGAAATCCGTGAACGACGCGATTGATGTCCGACAAGCTTTGTTCAACCCCGGAATCAGTTCGGTCGACGATAGGCCCGGATAGTTCGCCATCGTCGATTCCCATGCGATAGAAGACCGGGTAGTCAGAATCTCGTGTCCACGCCGCATAAACCAACGCGTCGTCACCGGATATCAGGCCGACAGGACCACGCGGCGGAATGCTCGTTTCCAGTTCGAAGATCTTTGTCTTCTTGCCCGCAAGCGACCAGATTCTGTAGAGATCCTGGGACTCGACGAAGTCGACCCGCGCCACGATCTCGCCTTCAGCATCAGCGAACCAGTCCATGGCTGAGAAATCGCCTTCTTCGATCAACCTTGCCCTGTTGTCTTCCAGATTTACGGAGTACACCCCGTATTTCGGGTCGCTGAGGTACACGTCGTAGCTGTGAAATGCCGGCATCAACAGGCTCTGACCGTCGTTTGTTGCGGCGATGATCTGGCCGAGGCCGGATTGTGCCGGATACAGATCCCTGGCGCGTTTGAGCAGTTGATCGAGCGACCCGGTCGAAACGTCGAACCGGAATGCCGCGCTGAAATCGAACTGACCACGAAACCCGAAGGCCCTTGCCGTGCGGCCTGCGATAATGATCAGCGTGTCGTCGTCGACCAGGCGCAGCTCCCTGACGGATATTTCACCGACAGACACGCCGCGGACTACCTCCATCGAATCCAGATCAACGACCGCGACGACATCCTGGTCGCTCGTCGTCACTCGGTACGCGATCCTGTCGCCGCTCGGCGAGATGACCATAAGATCGACCGTCGGCATCGCCCCGTAGGCTTCAAGAGGCGGTGGCGATTGAGCGGAAGCAATCGCTGAGAATAGCTGTGCCGCGGCAAGCACCAGCCAGCGGCAACGGGTTACCGCAAACACGTTGACTGGACTCGGCATGATTCGGCGATGGAACGACACAAACAGTAGATTAACTCAAATGGCGCGAGCCTGGCTTAGCCGCCTATCATGCTGTTCACTTGTGGCAACTTATGGGGTCCAAATAGCGCCCTAGCCGCACTTGCTATCGCCGCAACTGAGGCAGGTCATGCACCCGTCCATCATGATCACGGCTGTCGTGTTGCACTTGGTGCAGAGCTGCGCGCCCTCGGGATACTCGCTGTCAGAGAAGGCATCTGTCTGCTTTTGCGCTTCTTCGTACTGGGCCCGTTTTTCGGCGATCAGCTTTTTCTGGTGCTCATTGAGCTCCGGCTCGGCAATCATGCCGATCATGATCAGGTGCTTCTCCACGATATGGCCGAGCTCGGCAATGATCGACGGCATGAACTTGCCGCCCGGTTGCCAGTAGCCGCCACGCGGATCGAACACGGCCTTGAGCTCCTCGACGAGGAACGTCACGTCGCCGCCCTTGCGGAACACGGCCGAGATAATGCGTGTCAGTGCCACGATCCACTGGTAATGATCGAGGTTCTTCGAGTTGATAAAGATCTCGAAGGGACGACGTTTCTCGTGCTCTGTACCCTCGTTGAGGATAATGTCGTTCACCGTCACGTACATGGCGTGATCCGACACCGGCGTCTTGACCTTGTAGGTCGAGCCGACCAGCATCTCCGGCCGCTCGAGCTTCTCGTGCATGCGGATGACTTCGGCACGATCACCGCCGCCTTCACGCTTGAACTCACGCTTTGTTTCCTTTTCCTCGACTGGCTGGTTTACCGCGTAGCCAACGATTTTCTTGTCGATTTTGATCATTTAGAACTTTCCGTAATAGCCTTCTTTGAGTGCGTCGAAGAGATTGGCGGCGGTATGCACCTCGCCGTCGTACTCGATCTCTTCGTCGCCCTTGAGGTCGATGGTCGAGCCATCCTCCAGCGTGAAGGTGTAATTCGTATTCTTGAGGTCTTTCTCTTTCACCAGTACGCCCTGGAACGCCTCTGGGTTAAAGCGGAACGTCGTGCAACCCTTGAGACCCTGCTTGTAGGCGTACAGGTAGATATCCTTGAAATCGCCGTACGGGTAGTCCGTCGGGACGTTCGCGGTCTTGGAGATCGACGAGTCGATCCATTTCTGTGCAGCCGCCTGGATATCCACGTGCTGCTTCGGCGTCACCTCGTCAGCCGTAATAAAGTAGTCCGGCAAGCTGCCCGCCGCATCCGCGTCGCCATGACCGGCCGGCATGGCCTCCGTGTCGATGCATTCGCGGTAGGCCAGCAACTCGAACGAGAAGACATCGACCTTCTCTTTGGTCTTCTTGCCCTGGCGAATGACGTTACGGAAGTAATGGTGTGCGAAGCTCGGCTCGATGCCGTTCGACGCGTTGTTCGCGAGCGACAGCGAAATAGTGCCGGTCGGCGCTATCGAACTGTGGTGCGTGAACCGCGCTCCGGTCTCGGCAAGTTGCTCCACGAGTTGCGGCGCCACGGCCGCGATACGCTGCATGTAGCGGCTATACCGGGCATGCAGAATCCGGCCAGGCACCTTGTCGCCGGCCTGGTAGCCGTCGGCACGCATTTCCGGACGCTTGCGCAGCATCTCTTCGGTGACTTCGAAGTTCTCGTTCATGATCGGGGCCGGGCCCTTCTCTTTGGCAAGCTCGAGACCCTCTTCCCAGCCAGCCAGCGCGAGCTGACGGGCCACTTCTTCCGTGAACTCGACGGCCGCCGCATCGCCGTAGCGCATGCGCAGCATCGTGATCGTCGAACCCAGTCCCAAAAAGCCCATGCCGTGCCGGCGCTTGCGCTGGATCTCGTTGCGCTGCTGGGGCAGCGGCAAGCCGTTGATCTCCACAACGTTGTCGAGCATGCGTGTGAAGACCTTGACGACCTTGCGGAACGTCGCCCAGTCAAAGCTCGCCTCGTCGGTAAACGGCTTGACGACGAAGCGCGTCAGGTTGATCGAACCCAGCAGGCAGGAGCCGTACGGCGGCAACGGTTGTTCGCCACACGGGTTGGTCGCACGAATGGTCTCGCAGAACCAGTTGTTGTTCATCTCGTTGACTTTGTCGATCAACACGAAGCCCGGCTCCGCGAAGTCGTAGGTCGACGCCATGATGATGTCCCAGACCCGCCGCGCCGGCAGTGTCTTGTAGATCTTGCAGGCCGCCAGGCCTTCGGCGTTGGTGACGTAATTGCCGGCTTCCGGCCAGTCACGCCAGACGAACTGGCTGCTGTCACTGATATCGAGGCCGTCGTCCTCGACTTCCTTGTGGGTCACGGGGAAGGCGAGCTTCCAGTCATCCTCGTTGATGACCGCCTGCATGAACTCGTCGGTAACGAGCAGTGAGAGATTGAACTGGCGCAGGCGACCGTCCTCGCGCTTGGCGCGAATGAACTCTATGACATCGGGATGGCCCACATCGAACGTGCCCATCTGCGCACCGCGACGACCGCCCGCCGACGATACGGTGAAACACATCTTGTCGTAGATATCCATGAAGGACAGCGGGCCCGACGTGTACGCACCGGCACCCGTTACATAGGCCCCTTTCGGACGCAGTGTCGAAAACTCGTAGCCGATGCCGCAGCCGGCTTTCAGTGTCAGCCCGGCCTCGTGCACCTTGTTGAGGATATTGTCCATCGAATCGCCGACCGTGCCGGACACGGTGCAGTTGATCGTCGATGTGGCAGGCTTGTGCTCCTGGGCACCGGCGTTCGACATGATGCGGCCAGCCGGTATCGCACCGGCGCGCAGGGCCCAGACGAACTCGGTGAAGAAGTGTTCGCGTTTTGACTCGACTTCCACGTTCGCGAGCGCCGCGGCGACCCGCTTGTAGGTGTCATCGATAGACTCATCGATCTTCGAGCCGTCTTTGGCTGTCAGTCGATATTTTGCATCCCAGATGTCCAGTGATGCCGGTTGAAATTCGATGTCGGTAACCGTGTGCGTATCCAGATTGACGGCAGACTTCATTGGTCCTGTAACTCCCCTGATCTCCCTTAGGAGGCCCCAAATAAGCTGTTTTAGCTCGCTTTTCCCCGGAGAAAAGGGCCCCGCTCGCCGACGGCCAGAGAGCGCGCGACGAGTGCCGTATTCGGCCTCTTTCCTTTCCTGATCAGACACAAGATGTAGTGTCTAAGTGGGGACAAGATTATGCCCGAAGCGGCCCACTGTCAAGGGTTTACCGGAAATTTCTCCATACCACTTTCTTTATATAAAACAGTATGTTGTAAACTGTTCGCGAGTAAGTGCTTTAAATATAGAGAAAAAAAAACGGCACTTCCGCAAAAAGCGCCGACCACTACATGTAGTGGCGATTATTGTCGCATATCCGCGGCCTTGAAATGCCTCTCCATGGCCTCACCTATGCCTCCTGAAGCCTGTTTTAAGTGGAGAAAACCATGAACATTGCCCGATTCGAACCCTGGAATTTCGTCGATCTGCTGCACCGCGACCTGGACCGGCTCGCGACGCAACGTACGGCTACCGGCAGTGCCGAGAATCCCGTCGCCGACTGGGTCCCTGCCGTTGATATTATTGAAGAAAAGGACCGCTACGTATTGCGCGCCGACGTCCCGGGCGTACGTCCCGAAGACATCGATGTGTCGATGGACAGCGGCGTCCTGAGCGTCTCCGGCGAACGCCATGCAATCGCGCCCGCGGACGACAGCGGTGTCCAGCGCATCGAGCGCGCCACCGGTCGCTTCCTGCGCCGCTTCACGCTGCCGGAAACGGCGAACGCCGACGGCATCGCCGCCAAGTGCGCCAACGGCATCCTCGAGGTTTCGATCCCGAAGATGCCAGAAGTCCAGTCACGCCGTATTACAGTAGAGGCAGCCTGACAGCGAGCAGGCGCCGGCACGAGGAGGCAGCCCGGGCGCGACGCTGTGCCGCGCCCGGGCATCTTTTGTTTACAGGCCTATAATCTCGACCACACACGCTAAAGGATCATTGAGGTTTTTTGAAATGACGAAGATACGACTGACATGGACGACACTCGTGCTCGCCCTGGCATCTCTTGGCGCACAGGCAGCACTGCCGACCGTTGTCGGCGGACAGCCTGTCACCAGTCTCGCGCCGCTGGTCGAAGCGGCATCGCCCGCCGTGGTCAACATCCAGGTGACGCAGATGCGCCGCGACCGCTTCGGCCGCGCCGGCGAAATCGGCGGGGCCGGCTCCGGTGTCATTGTCGACGCCAAGGGCGGCCACATCCTGACGAACCACCATGTCATCGACGGCGCGGACAAGATCCAGGTGACGCTCCACGACGGGCGTACGCTCGATGCGGAGATCGTCGGTTCGGACGCCGGTACCGATATCGCCCTGCTCAAGGTAGAGCCGGACAACCTCACTGAAATGCCGATCGGCGACTCGGACAGCGTTCGGGTTGGCGATTTCGTCATTGCCATCGGCAATCCTTACGGGCTGGACAACACGGTTACATCCGGCATCGTCAGCGCCCTTGGTCGCACGGGCATCAATCGCGGCGGTTTCGAGAACTTCATCCAGACGGACGCGTCGATCAATCCCGGAAACTCGGGCGGCGCGCTGGTGAACATGGATGGCGAACTCATCGGCATCAACTCGATGATCTTCAGCCGCTCGGGCGGCAACGTCGGCATTGGCTTTGCGGTACCGACCGAAATCGCGAGTTCGATCATGGGTCAGATCCTCGACTTCGGCGAGATCAGGCGTGGACTGCTCGGCGTCGAGTTCAACAACATCGACAGGGCAGCCGCCAAAACGCTCGACCTGGATGTCGACGGTGGCGCCCTCATCACGCGTGTACTCCCGAACTCGGCCGCGGAGAAGGCCGGGCTCAAGGTCGGCGACATCATCGTCGGCGTCAATGACAAGACCGTGGCCAGCGGCACGGAATTGCGCAACACGATTGGCCTGATGCGCACTGGCGACGTTATTGGCCTGCGCTACCTGCGCGACAACAAGTCCTACACGACCTCGGCTGAGCTGGGTCGCCTTGAGGACCAGTTGCTCGCCGGCGAGGACATTCATCCCGGGTTGGCCGGTGCCAGCTTTGCCAGCGCCAGCACCTCGAGTGACAGCGGCGTCGAAGTGTCGGCTGTCGAGGAAGGCAGCGCAGCCGCTCAGCGTGGTCTGCGAGCCGGTGACGTCATCACGGCGGTCAATCGCGTGCTCGTGCGGGACCTCGGCGACCTGCAGACCGTGGCCCAGAGCAGCCGGATTCTGTTCCTCCTGATCCAGCGCGGCGATCGTTCCCTCATGCTGCAGATAAGGTAAGCTATGTGAATGCATAGAAAGGACAGCACACAGGCCGCAAGCAGACGATTTGTCGCCGCTGTCCTCGCTTTCGCGCTGGGTCTGCTGCCGGTCGTTGCGGCCGCCCAGGTCGACCAGCAGCGCGAGCTCTTCAAGAGCGTATACAAGACCGTCGAACGGGGTGACTGGAGCCCGGTCGACGGTCTTTCTGCCTCTGACAGGACGTTGCTGGAGGCGTATGTTCTCTGGCCCGATCTTCGTGCCACCTGGCTGCGTGCCAACCTCGGCAAGACCCCGGCAACGGACATCGAGGCCTTTACCGAGCAGTACGGCACACTGCGTCCGGCGCGTGAACTCCGCTACCGGCACGCCCTGTTCCTCGCGAAAGAGGGAGACCTCGCCGGGTTCCAGCGGATCTACGAACAGTTCTACCAGGGCCAGGACGTTGCGCGCCTCGACTGCCTGTCATTGCAGGCGGAGATCGACGCCGGGCGCCTCGCCCGCGTCAACCAGAGGGCGCTCGATCTTTGGCTGGTCGGCAGGAGCCAGGTCGGCGAGTGCGATCCCGTTTTCGCGTATCTCAATGACAACGAGCTTATCGGCCCGGCCGAGTACCGAAAACGCTTCGGCCTCGCCATAGACGCCCGGGAGTTTCAGCTGGCGCGCTGGCTCGCCAAGAAGATCGATCAGTCACACGTCGACGAAGCGGCGCTCTGGATACAGGCCCAGGCCGATCCCGAACAGTTTCTCCGCGAGCACAAGTCGCGCGCTAACGGACCGACGTATCGCGAACAGCTCGTGTACGCGGCGGAGCGCCTGACCTATCGGGACCCGCTGATCGCGCAGGACCTGTGGACCAAGGTAGCGAAACGTTACGGCTTCTCCGCCGCACAGAAGCAGCGCACGCTGCGGCACATAGCGCTGTGGACAGCTCGGGACAAGCTGCCCGATGCCTACGCCCTGCTGACACGATTGCCGGCCGCGGCGCAGAACGACGAGGTGCTGCGCTGGCGCGCGAGAACCAGTCTGCGCGACTCGCAATGGCAACGCCTGCTGACGGACATTGCCGCGATGGCACCCGCGGAACGGGAATCCGAGGAATGGCAGTACTGGCGAGCGGTTGCATTACAGCGCCTGGGGCGCGCGGCGGACGCTCAGCTCGCATTCGCCACGCTGAGCCAGGAGCGCAGCTACTACGGTTTCCTCGCCGCCGACGAACTCGGGCAGGACTATGCGCTCGACAGCAGTCAGCTGGCTGCCGACGATGCCGCACTGGCTGCGGTTGCGGACAAACCCGGCATCGTCAGGGCCAGGGAGTTGTTTTTCGTCGGACTCGACAGCCGCGGGCGTTCCGAATGGGATGCGGCGGTACGCCATCTTGACCGGGCTGAGAAACTCCAGGCAGCCATTCTTGCCGACCGCTGGGGCTGGCACTCCCGCGCCATCGCCACGGCCGCCAGCCTCGGACAATACGATGACCTCTCTATTCGCTATCCCCTGCCCTGGCAACAACAGTTCGAGTCATTTTCGTCGGCGGCCAATATTTCGCCGACCTGGGCCTACGGCATTGCGCGCAGCGAGAGCCTGTTCATGCGCGATGTGCGCTCAAGCGCGGGCGCTGTCGGCCTCATGCAACTCATGCCGGCCACGGGCAAGCAAGTCGCGCGGGATATCCGGCTTCCGTATTCGGGGCTCAGCACACTGACGGATCCGGAGAGCAATATTCGCCTCGGTACGTCCTACCTGGGACAGATGGCGGAACGATTCGGCGGCAACCCGGTTCTTGCAACGGCCGCCTACAACGCCGGGCCGCATCGTGTCGACCGCTGGCTGCCGGTGCAGGGCAGCGAGGACGCTCGCGTCTGGATTGAGAACATTCCGTTCAATGAAACCCGCACCTACGTCAAGCGTGTCCTGTCCGCACAGGCGATTTTTCACTGGCGCATGACGGGCCAGGTGCGACGGCTGTCCGATGAGCTGCCGCTCATCAGACCGAAAGAGGACACTCGCCTAGCGTCCCGCTAGCGTTCTCGCCTTGTCGTAGAAGCACTCGATACGCTGCTCGCACTGCGCGAACAGCTCTCGGAATTCCGGAAGCCGCCCCTCGTAGAGGGCCATCGACGCAAGCCGCGCGTTGTTGAGTTCGCCGCCCGGCCAGCTTCCCGGGTTACGCCCGGCTTGCTCGAGCAACCTCGATACCTCGCCGACCAGTGACTCGAGATGCGCTTGTTTCAGGCGCCGTTTCTCCTCCGTTGGAATATCCGCAGCGTAGACAAGTTCGAGTTCGTCGCGCGCGGCCTCGACCAGTTCCATAAGACCGGTGCGCAACTGTCGCGACGCTTCGTAGCGCGCCAAGTCCCCGCTTTGCCCGTGCGTCTCCAGCCAGCGGCGAATACCGAATTCCTCGACTGCTGTCGCGAAGGACTCGTTGAAACCGGTATCGCCTTTCACGTAGAGCACCTGGTGTGCGAGCTCATGGAACAAGACGGCAACGAGTTGCACATCGTCCCAGTTCATCATCGTACTCAGGACCGGGTCATTGAGCTTGCCCAGGGTCGAGTACGCGGCGACGCCTCCGGTCGCAACATCGTAGCCCTGCGACGCCAGTCGGCCAGCCTCGCGTTCAGCCGCCTCCCTCGAAAAATAGCCGCGGTAGCCGACGCATCCGGCGATCGGAAAGCACCAGGTTTTGGGTTGCAGGGAGAACTCGGGCGCCGCAAAGACATTCCACACCACGTAATCGCGTTCGATATCGGCATACGTGCGATAGCTGTCGTTGTCCGGCAGGCCGAGCTCCTCGATCGAGAATTGCCTGGCCTGCTGTACAAGCCGCAGACGCGCGGCAAGTTCGGGCGGCGTGTTCTCGTCGTCGAGAATATCGGCGATGGGTTCGCGCTTGCGGGTCAGCTCGAGCTGGCCCTTTGCCGCCTGCATGTAGTAGCAACCGGACAGCGACAAGATCACCAGGACGAGAAGGACAAAACGTGGCATTCGGGTACTATGACACGATGCAGGTGTATCTCGTAGGCGGCGCGGTCCGTGATGAACAACTGGGCATCCCGCACCGGGAGCGGGACTGGTGCGTCGTGGGCGCGAGCCCCGTCGAGCTGGAGGCCCTGGGTTACCAGCGAGTCGGCAAGGACTTCCCCGTATTCCTGCACCCGGAAACCAGGGAAGAGTATGCCCTCGCCCGCACGGAAAGAAAGACGGCACCGGGTTACCACGGTTTCGATTTTGACTGCTCACCCGAGGTCACGATTGAAGAAGACCTTGCGCGTCGCGACCTGACCATCAACGCCATCGCCAAGGACACCGACGGCCACCTGATCGATCCGTGGGGCGGCGTTGCCGATATCGAGAATCGCGTCCTGCGCCACGTATCGGACGCGTTCGTCGAAGACCCGGTGCGCATTCTGCGCGTCGCGCGATTTGCCGCGCGTTTCGCGCATCTCGGGTTCACCATTGCCGGAGAGACGCTGAGCCTCATGCACCGCATGGTCGACAACGGCGAGGTCGACGCGCTCGTGCCGGATCGGGTCTGGAAAGAAACCGAACTGGCATTGGCGGGATCGAATAGCCGCGTGTACTTCGAGGTGCTGCGTTCCTGCGGTGCACTGCGTGTGTTGTTCCCCGAGGTCGACGTGCTGTTTGGCGTGCCCCAGCCGGAGCGCTGGCACCCGGAGGTCGATACGGGGCTGCACGTCATGATGGTCCTGGACCAGGCAGAACGCCTGAGCACAGATCTCGAGGTTCGCTTTGCGGCCCTGACGCATGATCTCGGCAAGGGCACGACGCCAAGGAGCCAGCTCCCGAGTCACCCGGGACACGAGACCCGGGGCTGCAAGCTGATCCGGAGTATCTCGGACCGGTTGCCGGTACCGAAATCCTGCCGTGACCTGGCCCTGCTGGTCGCCGAGTTTCACACGCACTGTCACCGTGCGCTCGAACTGCGCCCGAAGACGATTCTCAAGGTCCTCGAAAAGACCGATGCGTTTCGCCGGCCGGAGCGTTTCGAGCAGTTCCTCCTGGCCTGTGAGGCCGACGCACGGGGGCGCGCCGGCCTCGAGGACAGGCGCTACGAGCAGGCCGGGTATTTCCGCGCGGCATTCGCCGCCGCGATGGCGATCGACGCCGCGACCATTGCGAAGGAAACACAAGACAGGAAAATCCCTGCCGCAATTCGTCGTGCGCGCGCGCGTGCGATCGCGGCATTTACAGCCGGGCGTCAGGACCCGCCGTAGAAATACAGGAATACCGACAGGAACGTGACGGTGTCGTACGCGTCCGAGCTGTCGACGCCGAGACTGAACTCGATGTCGCCCTTCGCGCCCATCGGGGTCAGCAGCCGCAGGGTCGCTGAGCGGGTCTCACTGCCGTCCATCTCGATTTTTTGCGACGACAATCCCAGCTGCCAGAACTGCTCGCCGGCCTCAAGACCCAGCGTCATGCCCGCACGATAGTCGACCAGGCTATTGATCAGGCTCAGGCGCGAGAACGAAAACAGGTCGAGAATGCGGCGATCGTTGTCGAGCCGCAGATTGACGCTGTAGTCGTAATCCATGCCGTGCAAGCCGAGGCTGAGCTTCTCGGTCAGGTCAAAGCGGGTCGACAACCCGACGCCGTTTGCATCGAATCGGACCACCCGCCCGGGGAAGAAATTCGTTTCCGGCAAGGCAAAACGAAAGTCGCGATTCTCGTAGTCCCCGGACACGGTGAACCTGTCGCTGCGCCAATACAGAGACGCTCGCAAGTCCCTCGATTCCAGGAGGTCACTGTCACCCCAGTACGCGGCACCCAGGCGAATCCCGACCGGTTCGAACCAGTGATCGACGCCGAGCTCGCCGTACCAGGTCTCGAGCGACGGCCTGCTGGGCGGGTCGACCCTGTTCCTCGCAATAGCGCCAGTCAGCCATGTCTTCTCGGTCAGCCCGACGTCTGCGATCAGCGATGCGCTCAATCCGTCTGCGCTATCGCCTTCGACGCCAAAGCCGACAATGTAGCCCTCGGCTGCGAGCGCATTGCTCGCCAGCAGCGCGAGGACGATGCCGCTACGCCAGCACATACAGGATGAGCGCGGCCAGCGCGAGTCGGTAAATGGCAAACGGCGCCAGGCCGATGCGGCTGACAACGCGCATGAAGAACTCGATGCTGAGGTAGGCCACAACGGCGGAGACGACCACGCCGAGTGCCAACTCGCCCCAGGGAACCGGCACGTCACCCAGAACGAGCTCTGCACCTTTGTACGCGGTCGCAAGCAGGATAACCGGGGCGGACAGCAGGAAGGAGAAGCGTGCCGCATCCTGGCGTTCGAACCCGAGCAGGCGGCCCGCGGTAATGGTCACGCCCGAACGCGACGTGCCGGGCACCAGTGCGAGCGCCTGGGCCACACCGATGATCAACGCGTCGCGAATCCGAACCTCTGCAATGCCTTTGCTGCGTGTTGCGTAGCGATCGGCCAGCGCCATCAGAATGCCGTACCCGGCCAGCGTGTACACGATGATGGACGGGTCGCGCAGATTGGCCTCGATCCATGACGCGAACAACAGGCCTGCCACCGCTGCGGGGACAGTACCCAGCGCGATTGCCAGGGCCATGTACGACTGCGGTGAGCTGACATCGCCACCGAGAATGCGCAAGCCGCCGCGCAGCAGTCCCGCGATGTCTTCCCGGAAGAAAACGCAGACCGCGATCAGGGAACCAAAATGCACGGCGACGTCAAAGGCCAGCCCCTGGTCCGTCCACTCCACGAGATAGGGGACAAGCACGAGGTGCCCCGAACTTGAAATGGGCAGGAACTCGGTCAGTCCCTGCACTATCGCGAGCACCACTATCTGCAACGTTGTCACTGCTTACCTCGTCTGACGTACCTGTCATTCATAACGTATGCGTCCGGTCAGCCAGGCTGAAGCCGGTTGGCGTTGCGATGTCTCCTTTTCGCAATGCCATGCACTTGAAGTGCTCGCCCATTTCTCCGGGGAGGGTAAGCGTTTTGACCTGCCTCGACAATTCAAGCTGCTCCCTGAGCGGCCGTTTGGCAAAATCCTGCATCTCCTCGCCGAGGCCCCCCGCCATCAGGAACTGGGCCTGCGCGGAGTACCCCGAGATGTCGAATCCAGCGGCTACGGCCGCCTCGGCAACGCCCGTGAAATCGACCCAGGCGGTAAGATCCTGGATACCGGGCAGCATCAGCGGGTCGTTGTGTGCATGATGCCGAAAGTGACAACGCAACCAGCCGTCATTGCGCTCCGGCGCGTAGTATTCGCGTCGTGATACCCCGTAGTCGAACAGCAGCACCACGCCCGTATCGAGCGCGGCGGACACGCCGGCGATCCAGTCCGGAACGGCCAGGCAAACTTCGGAAACGTAACCATCGGGAAATCGTCCACCCAGCTCCCCTTCAACGGCCTCGACGAACCTGGCAAGCCTTGCCGGCGCAACCGACTCGACGAATTCGAAACCCGGCTCTCCGACGGCCACGCGCAGCTGCATGACGGCATTCTCGCGCCGCACAAATCGTTCCACGGGCAACGCATCGAGGACTTCGTTTGCGAGGATGACCCCGATCGATGCTCGCGGTGGCGAATCGAGCCACGTAACCAGGCCGGCCAGGTCCGGCACCTTGTCGCGCAGGAAGACCTCCTGCCGTTCGCGCAGGTCCGCGGACACCTCGAGGATGCGATAGGCAGACGGTAACGCGTCGAGGCGTTGCAGCGCAGCAAGCACGTCGGCGGCCAGCCTGCCGCTGCCCGCGCCGTACTCGATAATCTCGCCACCCGGCAACTGGCCGAGGATTTCCGCGCACTGCCTGGCAATGACCTTGCCGAACAGGGTGGAAACCTCGGGTGCGGTAATGAAGTCACCGGCCTCGCCGAACTTGGTCGACCCGGCGGAATAATAGCCGAGGCCCGGTGCGTACAGCGCGTGTTGCATGAACTCGGCGAAACTGATGCTGCCTCCTGCCGCTGCAACCTGTTCGGCAATCGCTGCCGCGACACGATCGCAGTGTGTTGCGCTCATGTCGTCCGGGCTGGGCAGTGTTGGCGGCTGGTCCTGTGGCATGTCAATATCGCGTGATGACGGAGAACAGCTTCAACGACAAGGTCGTACTCGTCACGGGCGCGGCCCGTCGTATCGGCGCGGCTATTGTGACATGCCTGCATGGCAACGGCGCACGCGTCGCGATTCATTACCGCGGTTCGGCAGAGGCCGCTGAAGAGCTGGCTGCCACACTGAACGCGGCGCGTGCCGATTCGGCAAGGGCGTTCCAGGCGGACCTGTTGGACGTCGGTCACTTGCCGGGACTCGTCGCAGCGGTCACACAGTGGGGTGGCCGTCTCGATGGACTCGTCAATAACGCGTCGACGTTCTACCCGACGCCCGTGGGAGCGATCACCGAAGAACACTGGACCGATCTCGTGGGAAGCAACTTCAAGGCGCCATTGTTCCTGTCACAGGCGGTCGCGCCGCACTTGCGGGAGGCGCACGGCGCCATCGTCAATATCGTCGATATTCATGCGCAACGACCGTTACGCGACCACAGCGTGTACGGGCCCGCGAAAGCGGCGCTGGCAATGCTGACGCGGTCCCTGGCCAAGGATCTTGCGCCGGACGTTCGCGTCAACGGCGTGTCACCGGGGGCGATATTGTGGCCCGAAAACGGCATGACTGATGCCGTACAGGAAACCATCCTGCGCCAGGTACCCCTGGGGCGGGCCGGGGATCCCGACGATATTGCCGGTTGCGTTCTCTACCTGCTCAGGGACGCGACTTACGTTACAGGCCAGATCATCGCGGTCGACGGCGGTCGCTCCGTCGGCTGGTAACTCAGTAAGCCCCGGCGAACTCGCGTTCCGGCGGTCCCGAGAGATCCGGACCCGGCGGGTCTGTCAGGAATTCGGCCTTTTGCTGATCGCCCGGCAATGACACGACCGGGCAGCCGGCCCCGTCGACATACGACAGGGCGGCCACCATGTTCGGGTCGTCCGGCGCACCCGTCGCGAAGTCGAGGTTGTCGGCAACCGGGCAGTCAACCGGCAGGCCGTCGAAGTAGTCGCCATAACCCTCCGCATTGCTCTTCTTGAACGACGTGGGCCGCAGGATCTTGTCGCAAAATTCGAGACCCACCTGCCCGACCGGTTTGCCGTAGGTGCTGTCGCCGACGATGTACACGCCATCGGTAACGAACGGATCGAGTCCATTGATGACGAGCTCGCTGGCCGACGCTGTGCCGCGCGATGCGATGACAATCAGTCGATTGATACCTATGGAATTCGCCTGGCGGCCGAAGTAGTCGATACTGTTGTTGGCCGGAGCGCGATCCGCATTGAATTCCGTGTTTGAGAAGATCTGCCCGTCGTTGGCAAAACCGCCGAGGTAGTCCGCGAGCAGGTTCGCGGTGGCGACAAGACCACCACCGTTGTAGCGCAGGTCGATGATGACGTCTTCGACGCCGGCGGCGATGAAGTTCGAGAACACCGCATCGAAATCGCGGTTACCGTTGCCATCGTGCGGCGTGCCGTCATGCGCCGTGCTGATGAACGTCGCAAACTCCATGTAACCAACCGGCGGATTGCCGGGCCCCATATCGATGGTACGTGCCTGTGGCACCGGATCAATGGTCACAATGTCCTTGCTGACCGACACCGCGGGCAGCACCGTGCCGTCAAGCTCGCGAACCTGGAACAGGACGGTCGGGTTGTCGAGCGCGGCATTGATACCTTCGTCCGCCAGGATATCGGCAATGGGCCGCCCGTCGAGACTCACGACCGTCTGGCCACGAGAAAAGCCGCCTACGAGGTTCGCCGGGCTATCCGCGAAGACCCGCGTAAAACGCATCTCGTTGTTTTCCAGGCGCCAGCTGAAACCGAAGCCTTCGTATTCGCCTTCGTTGAAAAACGCCAGGTCTGCCGCCAGGGACCCGACCGTACTCCAGCGATCCACGGGCTGGTTGCTGGCATTCTGCGGGCCGTAGGTTTGCGTGACCCGGGTGACGAGCTCCTCGGGCGTCGCGTAATCGGCAATGCTGAGATTCGCCGGCAACTGATCGTTCCAGAGGTACCACGCGTAGAGGCTGTCGAGAACGTAGGTCTTCTGCCCGTCATTGCTGCAGGCAGCCGGTGTCGTCGGGCCGGCAGGGCCGGTGCCGTCGCTGCTGCAGGCGGCAAGCGAAGCCGCGGCCAATACGATGATCAGTTTGCGCATGCAAGGTCCTCTAAAGAATAACGCCGACGACCTCGAGAGGATGACTTGTCGCGTCGAATTCCTGCCAGTGTTCGAGCATGGACCTGTGTGTTACGGGGTGCACGAGGTCCGGCGCGAGTTCGGCCAGTGGCCGCAGTACGAAACTGTACTCAAGGACGTCGCTGCGTGGCACCCGCACGGGCGGCTCATCCAGAACAAGGTCATTGTAGAGCAACAGATCGATATCGAGAGGACGTGACTCCCACTTTCCGCTGTCGCGGTCGCGTCCCGTGAGATTATGTACAAGCTCGATATGCTCGCAAATCGCGAGCGGCGAATCGTTGGACTCGAATCCGGCAACGAGGTTCAGGAAGTCTTCGCCCTCGAAGCCGAGCGCATGGCTGCGGTATACGGCCGAGAGCTGCAAATCTCCATGGCGCTTGCGTAGCTCCCGTACGCCGAGATGCAGGTTGTGCTCGGGATCGATATTGCTGCCGAGTCCCACGTAGACGGTTGCCATGAAGATCTACCCGGGCTTCTCGCCACGCTCGATTTCGATACCAACGTCCTTCGAACCGCGGATGGCACCGGGTTTATGGACCCGGACCTTCACCCATGCGACATCGAATTCGTCGCGGATGATGCCGGCAATACGTTCGGCGAGCGTCTCGACGAGCTGGAAGCTCGAGTCACCGACAAACCCCTGGATCCGCTTGGCGACGCTCTTGTAGTTGAGCGTGTCCTCGACGCTGTCCGTTGCTGCCGCCCGGGCAATGTCCGCGCTCATCTCCAGATCGATGACCACCGTCTGGCGGATCTTTCGTTCCCAGTCCCAGATGCCGATGATCGTGTCGATCTTGAGTTCGTCGAGAAAAATCTTGTCCATGTTGTGAGTCAGTCCTTTGTCAGGTTCCGGCAGGAACGCCCAATGTCTCTAGTGACCAGCGCGCCTGTGCTTTTATTGCAGAGGCCCTGCTCGCCTCCGCAAGGCGCAGCGCACCCGCCACGGCGATCATCGCACCATTATCCGTGCAAAACGCCAGCCTTGGGTAGTAGACCTCGCCTTCGAAGCGCTCCGCCATTTCCTTGCGCAGCAGCTTGTTCGCGCCGACGCCGCCCGCCACGACGATACGATTGAGGCCCTCGGCCCTGGCGGCCCTTAGAGATTTCTCGACCAGCGTGTCGACGGCGGCACGCTGGAACGAGGCGGCGAGGTCCGCCCGGCAGTCGTCCAGCCGATGCTCGGCCTCGGCCTTGCGGACCTCGAGCATAACGGCCGTTTTCAGGCCGCTGAAGCTGAAATCATGCGTCGGTTTATTGAGCATCGGCCGCGGAAAGCTGAAGGCGGCCTCGTCTCCGCTCTCGGCCAGCGCCGCCAGCGCCGGCCCTCCCGGATAGCCCAGGCCGAGCAGCTTGGCCGTCTTGTCGAAAGCCTCGCCGACGGCATCGTCCAGCGTCGAACCCAGGACTCGGTAGTCACCAAGTTGCTCGACGCTGATCAGCATGGAATGGCCGCCGGACACCAGCAGCGCGAGAAACGGGAATTCGGGCGGCTCATCCTCGAGCATCGGGGCCAGCAGATGGCCTTCCATGTGATGGACGGGAATCACCGGGCAGTCCCAGGCCAGCCCCAGCCCGTTCGCCATGCCGCCGCCAACCATCAGGGCGCCGACGAGTCCCGGACCGGCCGTGTACGCGATGGCATCGGGTTTGTCGACACCCGCCTCACTCATAACCTTTTGAATTAATGGCAAAAGCATACGAATATGGTCACGCGACGCGATCTCGGGAACGACACCGCCGTAGACCGCATGCAGGTCAACCTGGCTGTGCAGCGCCTCCGCCAGGAGCCCGTTTTCCGTGTCGTAAAGCGCGACACCGGTCTCGTCGCAGCTGGTTTCTATGCCGAGTACATTCATACAGGAAACAAATAGGGTACCGGACACCGTATTTCACAATAGGGTACCGGACACCGTATTTCGGGGTTCCAGCCGAATCAAAGGGCCGACAATAATAGTCTGGAAATACGGTGTCCGGTACCTTATTTTTCTTTGCAAACGGCTAAATCCGGCGCTATCATACGCTGCTCAGTCCCGGCCGTGCGCCGGGTTTCTTTATGTCTGGACGGAATACCTGAACAATGCCAAGCGTTCGCGTGAAAGAGAACGAGTATTTTGATGCTGCCCTGCGCCGCTTCAAGCGTGCCTGTGAGAAGGCCGGAATCCTTACCGAGCTTCGTCGTCGTGAGTTCTACGAGAAGCCGACCCAGGAGCGCAAGCGCAAGAAGGCCGCCGCGGTCAAGCGCCACCTGAAGCGCCTGTCGCGCGAAGAAGCAAAGCGCAAGCGTCTCTATTGATACTCCCTCGCGCCGCATTCGCGGCGCACACATGAATTTCTTTAAGCCATGTCGCTGAAGAACCAAATTACCGAGGACATGAAGTCCGCCATGAAGGCCGGTGACAAAGACCGGCTGAAAGTGGTGCGCCTCATTCTTGCGGCGATCAAACAGGTCGAGGTCGACAAGCGCATCGAGCTAGACGACGCGGCCGTGCTCGCCGTCCTCGACAAGATGGTCAAGCAACGTCGCGATTCGGTCGAACAATTCGAGAAAGGGAACCGCGAGGATCTCGCCGCCATCGAGCGCGCCGAGATAGCGGTTCTCGAAGACTACCTCCCCGAGCAACTGTCGGCTGACGAACTCGCTGCGATGGTGGATGAGGTGATTGCCGCCACGGGTGCCGAAAGCATTCGCGACATGGGCAAGGTGATGGGCCAGATCAAGGCCAGGGCCGCGGGTCGTGCCGATATGGGTGCCGTCGGCGCGGCGGTAAAAGAGCGTTTGAACGCCCTCTAGTTGGCACCAAATTTGCGCTCTGGCACAGCCCGATCATTAGGCTATGCTACTTAAAAACAAGAACAATCCTTCAAGACCCGATCACGGCAGGGCGACGTTAATACACTATGGCCGGATTAATCCCCCAGGACTTCATCGACGACTTGATCGCGCGCGCGGATATCGTCGAAGTGGTTGGCCGCCGTGTACAGCTCAAGAAGGCGGGTCGGGAATTCAAGGCCTGCTGCCCGTTTCACGACGAAAAAACACCATCGTTTACGGTGAGCCCGGGCAAGGGTTTCTACCACTGCTTCGGTTGCGGCGCGCATGGCACAGCGATTGGCTTCCTCATGGAATTCGATCACATGAGCTTCGTCGAGGCGATCGAAAGCCTGGCGGCACTCATGGGCGTCGACGTACCGCGCAGCGAGAGCGACAAGCCGGCTCGGCGCTACGATGAGCTGTTCTCACTCCTTGACGCCATCGCCCGCCATTGGCAGGACTGCCTAAAGGACTCGCCAGTCGCGGTCGAATACGTCAGGAATCGCGGGATCGACGGCAGCACGGCAAAGCGCTTCGGCATAGGTTATGCCCCGGACGGCTGGAGCAACGTCCTCGACAAGTTCGGGCAATCGCCCGACGCCACGCAGCGCCTGCTCGCCACCGGCATGATCATCGAAAAAGACAATGGCAAGCACTACGACCGCTTCCGCGATCGCATCATGTTTCCGATTCGCGATGCGCGTGGCCGCACGATTGGCTTTGGCGGCCGGACGCTCGGCGACGGTGAGCCGAAATACCTGAACTCGCCCGAAACCGTCTTGTTCCACAAGGGCCGGGAACTCTACGGTCTGTACGAAGCCCGCCAGGCGCTGCGGAACATTGAACAGCTGGTGGTGGTCGAAGGCTATATGGACGTGGTCGCCCTCGCCCGCCACGGGATCGATTTCGCGGTCGCAACACTGGGAACCGCTACGACCAGCGATCACCTGAACCGGCTCTTCCGCCTCACCGAAAACGTGTGTTTTGCGTTCGACGGCGACCGGGCCGGCCGCAAGGCCGCCTGGCGAGCCCTCGAGAACGCGCTGCCCCAGATTCGCGAAGGGCGACAGATTCGTTTCATGTTCCTGCCGGAGGGGCACGACCCGGATTCCTACGTCAACGAGCTTGGCACGGATGCGTTCCTGAAAGCGCTGGACGAGGGCGTTGCCCTGTCCGAGTTCCTGATACAGGAACTGGCGAGCCAGGTCGACATGAGCACGGTCGACGGCCGCGCCCGTCTCGCCGAGCTCGCCCGGCCGCTCGTTAACAATATCCCTCCCGGCGTGTACCGCGAGTTGCTCATCGAGAGCCTCGGCGAGTCGGTGGGGCTGACGGCCGCAAAACTCGAGAGGATGCTCGGTGGTGACAAGCGCGGCGGCCGCTCCGCCAGTCCCGCAGGCGGTCTTAAAAAAAAGCGCTCGAGCAAGCCCGTGACGGGACAGCCCTCCGTGATCCGGCACGCGATAACGCTATTGCTCAATGACCCGGCCGCGTGCCTGAAGCTCGACATCGAGAAGCTGGCAGGCGTCAACCGACCCGGGGTGGACTTGTTGCGAACGCTCATTGAAACCGTGCAGTCGGAGCCCAATATAACGACGGCCGGGCTGCTCGAGCGCTGGCGGCACGATGAGGAAGGCCGGCACCTCGGCAAACTCGTCGCCTCGGAGGTGCCGCTGGATGAGGACTTCGACGCCGCCACCGAGCTGGGCGACTGCCTGCTCCAGCTGGAAACGGCAGGCCGCAAGGAAAGGATTAAATTTTTGATTGAAAAACAGAGAGTTAGCGGCCTATCTATGGAGGAGAAAGCCGAACTGCAGGCGTTGTTGAAGGCAGCCTAACTCGATGAAAATTATGTAGATTCAACTCTTCCTTAGGAGTAGAATTAATCGTTTGCATTTTTTACCCGCAGGGATTTCCGTCTTGACTGAGAAAAAAGCACCCGCACCGGTTGTTGCTGTGAGCAAGCAGGCCCAGCAACTCAAAGATCTGATTGCCCGAGGCAAGGAGCAGGGATACCTGACCTATGTAGAGGTCAACGACCACCTGCCCAACGATATCGTCGATCCCGAGCAGATCGAAGACATCGTCAACATGATCAACGACATGGGTATCACGGTGTACGAAGAGGCACCGGAAACCGAGTCGAAAACACTGACCGACACACCGGCAACCGACGAAGACGCGGTCGAGGAAGCGGAAGCCGCCCTCGCGAGCGTCGATGCGGAGTTCGGACGTACGACCGACCCGGTACGCATGTACATGCGCGAAATGGGCACGGTCGAACTGCTGACGCGCCAGGGCGAGATCGAGATCGCAAAGCGTATCGAGGACGGCCTGAACCAGGTGAAGTACCACATGGTTCATTTCCCGCCCACGGTCGAAGCACTGCTCGAGGTTGCCGATCGCGTCATTGGCGGCGAGACCCGCATGCAGGATTTCGTGGTCGGCTTCATCGACCCGAATGCGCCCGACGAGATCAAGCCGCCCGCGCCGAAGAGCGATGACGACGACGATGACGAGGTCGTCGACACGGGACCGGACCCGGACGAAGTGAAAGCACGCGTCAAGGTCATCCGCAGGCACTTCAATCGCTCGATGAAGTACCTCGACCAATACGGCCAGAAAGACAAGCGCACGATCAAGGCACAGGACGACTGCGCCCTGCAGATCATGGAACTCAAGCTGGCGCCGAAACTGTTCGACGCGCTCGTTCGCAACCTGCGTGACGTGGTGTCGATTATCCGCAGCCAGGAACGCCTGGTCATGCGGCTCTGCGTGCGTGACGCCGGCATGCCGCGCAAGGACTTTTTGTCGAGCTTCCCGAAGAGCGAGACCGATTTCACCTGGATCGACAAGCACATTCGGGCGAAGCGCAAGCACTCGTCTATCCTCGCCAAGCTCAAGGATGACGTCCTGCGCGCGCAGCGCAAGCTGGTCGCCGTAGAGGAGGCAACGCGTCTGTCGATTGCCGAGATCAAGGAGATCAATCGCCAGATGTCGATCGGCGAAGCCAAGGCTCGCCGCGCCAAGAAGGAAATGGTCGAGGCGAACCTGCGTCTCGTGATTTCGATCGCCAAGAAGTACACGAACCGCGGCCTGCAGTTCCTGGACCTGATCCAGGAGGGCAACATCGGGCTGATGAAGGCCGTCGACAAGTTCGAATACCGCCGCGGCTACAAGTTCTCGACCTACGCGACCTGGTGGATCCGCCAGGCGATCACGCGCTCGATTGCTGACCAGGCACGCACGATTCGTATCCCGGTCCACATGATCGAGACGATCAACAAGCTGAACCGTATCTCTCGCCAGATGTTGCAGGAGATGGGCCGCGAACCGCTGCCGGACGAGCTGGCCGAACGCATGGAGATGCCTGAGGACAAGGTTCGCAAAGTGCTCAAGATCGCGAAGGAACCCATTTCGATGGAAACGCCGATTGGCGATGACGAGGATTCGCATCTCGGCGACTTTATCGAGGACCAGACCGTGCACTCGCCGGTCGACTCCGCGACGACCTCGGGCCTCAAGGAAACGACACACTCGGTGCTCGCCGGCCTGACACCGCGCGAAGCCAAGGTGCTGCGCATGCGCTTCGGCATCGACATGAACACGGATCACACGCTCGAAGAGGTCGGCAAGCAGTTCGACGTCACGCGTGAGCGAATTCGCCAGATCGAGGCCAAGGCGCTCAGGAAACTGCGTCATCCGACGCGCTCCGATCAGCTACGAAGCTTCCTGCTGGAAGACTAGTCTCCTGCTGGAAGACGAGAAAGAAGCCGGGCTCAGCCCGGCTTTTTTTACCCATTACTCAATAACTTACGAAAACGGGAACCCGTGACCCATTTCACATAAGCTACGCGCTGACCTGTCTAGACTCGCTGTAAATCCAAACCCGAATGATAAGGACCACTGACTATGTTCCGCGCCAAGCTTGTACGCCGTCTGCTCGCCCTTTGCCTGTTGCCGTTTCTCATTCCGCCGCAATTGGCACTTGCCGAGGGATCGGCACAAATTGGACTCAACCAGCGTCTGCTCGACCTCGACGCCGCAATCTCGGGAGCCTATGCGAGCGACACTGCCTCGGCGTCCTTGTATGTCGATATTGTCAGCGCGGGCGAAGTCATCAACGTCTCCCTGTGCGGTCGTTTAAACACCGACAACCTCACGATAGAGATCTTCGACGCGACGGAAACATCCGTGTTCACGACCTCGTTGGCGGACGGCAACGTCGACTGTGCCGATCCCATGAGCGCGCCGCTTACCAGCCCGGTGCGCTACACAACCGTGTCGGACGGTACACACCGCCTCGCTTTGCAGAACACCTCGGGCAGCACCTTCAACACCAGCTTCTTCGAGCGCTACGACGTATCGGTGACGCCGGATACGCTGACCAACCCGGATCCGACGGTGGCCGCCGGCCGCCTCTGGGCCTATAGCTGGAACTTCAACGCGGGGTCTTTCGACGAAGCCGATGCGACCGACGCCGACTACTTCGTGCTGGTGCCGGGCGGGCGCCCCAATACGAACTACACATGGATGCTCGACCTCAACAACTTCGCCGGGTTCGGCTACAACATCCTGGCGAACGAACTCGGTGTCGACGCGCCGAACTCGGGGTACTCGACGCCCACCGCGGGCAATTCCGTGTCCTACCAGTTTCCGGTTTACACGGGCATCCCGGTAGTCGCCAATCCGCAGCCGACAGAGCCGCCTTCCGTAAGCGGACTGCGGTTCATTGACGATGCGGGCATCGACAACGGCATTTCGCCGGGCGTCACGATCGGCGTGCAGGACTCGGGCGTCTTCGAGTTCAATTCCGACGTTTCGGGTACGTACGCGATCTTCATCGACATCGACCAGGACGGCACGTTCGGCGACGCGGGCGACGTCCTCCTGCTCGGCGCCGCGGTCGTCGGACTGAACCAGGCCACCTGGGACGGGCTTGATGCCGTCGGCGGCAATCTCGCGCCCGGCACATACAACGCACGCGTCAGCATCCGCATGGGTGAGTACCACTTCATCGCCAATGACGCCGAGACCAGCGGCGGCCCGGCAGAGGATGGGCTCAGTATCTTCCTTGTTGACGAAAACGGCGGGCTGACCGACACCAACGTTTTCTGGGACGACGTCACGGTCCTGGGCGACCCGAATGGCACCACAACACTGCCCGATGGCGAGAGCTCGGGCACGTCGGCCGGACGCCATACCTGGGGTGACTTCAGCAGCACCGGGTTCGGCAACGTCCGCTACATCGACACCTACGTTTACGGCCTGACCTCGACCACCACCACGTCAGCGCAGATTACGACGGACGATACGCTGCTAACCGGCGTCGACGGCACGATCGTAATCACCGACCCGGGCGTACCGGGCACGGATCTCCTCGTGACCGTGACGGACGCCGATCTCAACACCAACACGGGTGTCGTGGACTCCGTGGGCGTCGACGTCACGAACGATGCAACGGGCGAAACCGAGCAGATCATCCTGACAGAGACCGGTGCCAATACCGGTGTATTCACCGCCACGTTGCCGACGACCGAAGCAGCGTCGGGCGCGAACAATGACGGCACGCTCGCCGTCGAAGTCGGTACGACGGTTACCGCAAGCTACACCGATCAGCTCGACAGTGCCGGCAACCTGGTCATTCGCACCGACACGGCCGATATCGTCGCAGACACGGATGGCGACGGCATAGCCGACAGCGTGGATCAGGACGACGACAACGATGGCATTCCCGATGCCCTTGAGGGCACCGGCGACAGTGACCTCGACGGCATCGTCGACTCGCTCGACATCGACTCCGACAATGACGGTATCGTGGACAATGTCGAGGCTCAGCCGGAAGGCAATTACCGGCCGCCGGCGGGTAACGATGCCGACAACGACGGCCTGGATGATGCGTACGACCCGGACAGCAACGGGACGCCGATCACCCTCGCGAACACGGACAATGACGGATTGCCGGACTACCTCGACACGGATGCCGACAATGACGGCGTGCCCGACAGCATCGAGGGACACGACGCGAACAGCGACGGCCTCGCCGATGTCGTTCCGGCCGGCAGCAACGATGCGGACGGTGACGGCCTCAATGACAGTTTTGACACGGTCTCGGGCCCGGCACCGGGCAACGCGACGGGCAGCAACAGTCCGCTGCAGAACTCGGATGGCGCCGGCAATCGGGACTGGCGCGATACCGACGACGACAACGACGGTCTCGCCACGCTGGCTGAAGACGCCAACACCAACGGCGACTACACCGATGACGACAGTGATACCGATGGCATTCCGGACTACCTCGAGTCGTCGACGAACGACGCCGACGGCGACGGCACCGCCGACCAGGACGACATCAACAACACCGACCCCTGCATCCCGAATCGATTTGCCAACGGTTGCACGCAGGACAGCGATGGCGACGGCGTCATCGATCCTGAGGAATTCGCGAACGGCACCGACCCCGACAATCCGGACTCGGACGGCGACGGCATCCCCGACGGCGTCGAGAACATGGACAACGACAATGACGGTATCAACGACGGACTCGATGACGATTCCGACAACGATGGCATTCCTGACAGTGAGGAAGCCGGCGCCAACCCGGCCATGCCCGTCGATACCGACAACGACGGCCTGGCGGACTACGTGGACCGCGACTCCGACAACGACAACATCCCCGACAGCATCGAGCTGAATATCGACACGGACGGCGACGGCACCGCCAATTTCCGCGATCTCGACAGCGACAACGACGGTATCCCCGATTCGGTGGAAGACTCGCTGGGCTATGGCCTGGATACTGACGGCGACGAGATCGATGATGGCTGGGACGTCGATATTTCGGGTGGCGTCGATGCCAACAATGACGGCATCGACGACGCGTTCAGCGCGCTCGATACGGACGGCGACGGAGCCGTCAACTACCTGGATATCGACAGCGACAACGACGGTATTCCCGATACGGTGGAAGCCGATCTCGACGTGCTGCTCGACGCCGACGGCGACCAGATCAATGACGTTTACGATGTCGACCTGACGATGGGCCCGGATCTCGATGGTGACGGTGTTGACGACAATGTCACTCCGACCAATACCGATTCCGATGCCGCGCCGGACTACCTCGATCTCGATACGGACAACGACTCGTTGCTCGATGTCGTCGAGGCCGGTGGACCGGATACGAATGGCGACGGCATCATCGATGACTTCGTCAACAACGAGGGCACGATTACGGACCCGACCGATAGCGATTTCGATGGCATCGGCGACTGGCGTGAGATCGACAGTAACAACGACAACGTCAACGACAATGTCGGTGCACCCTACGAGGGAGCTGACGGCAACGGTGACGGTGTCGTTGACGACGACACGGACAGCGACGGCGACGGTATCGCAGACGTCGTCGATCGTTTCGACGGCTTCGGCACCCTGCCCGACGCTGACGGCGACGGCATCCTCGATAGCACGGAAGGCTCGGGCGACACAGACGGCGACGGCATCCCGGACTTCATGGACGAAGACAGCGACAACGATGGCATTCCCGATTCGACGGAAGCCGGTGTGACGCCCGACCAGCCAGTCGATACCGACGGCGACGGCATGGCGGACTACGTCGATACCGACAGCGACAATGACGGTATCGATGACCGGCTCGAGGGCGAAAACGACTACGACAACGACGGTATTCCGGACTACGTAGACGTGGACGGCCAGCTCGAGACGGCCGTATCCGGCTCGGGCAGCCTCGACTGGTTGTTCGTTCTCGCACTTGCCTGCTTCGTAGCGCTCAGGAACGGCAAGGCGGCGCGTGCTGCCGCCCTTTCCGTTGCAGTGATTGCGCTGAGCGTCGTCCCTGCCGGTCCGAGCGTGGCCGATGACCACCGCTGCGACCACCGGCAGAGTGACGAGCAGTTTGCAGGCTGCTGGTATGCCGGCATTGGCTACGGCTATTCCTACGTCGCGCCCGAGAAAGAGGCACAGAACTTCCTGCTCGACAAGAGCGAGGACAACGATTCAGGCTTCAATGTCTACCTGGGCCGGCAATTCACGACGCACTGGTTCGGCGAGCTCAAGTATGCCGACCTCGGTGAGGCCGGCATCACGAACCGGAATCCAGCCATCGCCGCGATGTACCCGGATGCCGCCATTACGTACCGTGTTCCGTCGCTGATGGCCGGCTACCTGTTTCGCGTGGAAGAGGACTGGAAGCCATTCCTGAAGCTCGGCGTTTCGGCAATTTCGAACGACGCCAAGGGTGGACCGATTCCTTTCGAGAAACAGACGTCGGCCCAGCTGGCTTTCGGTGCGGGACTGCGATTCGACCGCGCTGACAAGAACTGGTTCGTGCGTGGCGACATCGACTGGTACGACCGCGATGCATGGTACGCAGGCGTCTCTGTCGGTTGGTTGTTCGGACGCGACCATGACCAGATCGCTACGCCAGCACCGGCACCTGCTCCGGCACCCGCGCCGGCACCGGCCGAACCGCCTCCGGCACCGGTAGCACCTCCTGCGCCGCCCGCACCCGAAGTCGTTGCGGTTCCGGATGTCATCGAATTGCCGAGCGTTCGCTTTGAAACGGATTCGGACCGGCTTCGCCCGGGCGCCGAACGGGAACTCGACGCGGCGGCCGAGACTCTTCGCAAGCACCCGGCACTGGTCGTTGAAGTCGCCGGGCACACCGACGATCGTGGCGATGCCGAGTACAATCGCGGCCTGTCCGAACGTCGGGCCAAGACCGTGCGCGACTACCTGATCGAACATGGCGCGACTGCGGGCAATCTGAGCTGGCGCGGCTATGGCGAATCCGAGCCCGTGGACAGCAATGCTACGGTTGCAGGCCGCGAGCGGAACAGGCGCGTGGAGTTGCGTGTCATCTCACGCGGCGACTAACAGGAAGAGGCCGGGCTTGCCCGGCCTTTTTTTGACTCAAAGGATCTCGAGCGCCTTCCGTCGTTGCGTATGGAAGCCCTGCTTCTCGACGAACAGGACGAACAGGTCCTGCGGTAAAGCCTCGCTATAGTAGAAACCCTGGACGTAGTCGCAGCCGTTGCGCCGCAGGAAATCGATCTGCTCCTGGGTCTCGACGCCTTCGGCGATGGATTTCTTGCCCAGTTCCTCGGCCATGCGAATGATGGTCCGGCAGATATTGTTCGATGTGACGCCGCTACCGATCGTGTCGATGAACGACTTGTCGATCTTGATTACGTCGAAAGGCATTTGTTGCAGGTAGCTCAGTGACGAGTACCCGGTGCCGAAATCGTCGATCGCCACGCGCACGCCGTGTCTGCGCAATGAATCCAGAACGGCGATCGCCGAGTCCCGGTTCTCGGCAACCGCCGTCTCCGTGACCTCGAGCTGAATGTAGCCGGGGTGGATGCCGAAACGACGTATCGGCTCCATGACCGCTCGCCGGAATCCTGCGTCGCGTAGCTGCCTGGTGGACACGTTGACGGAGACCGGGCCGGGATGCATACCCTTGTCCAGAATGGCGCACAAGTCCTCGCAGGCCCGCTGGATAACCCAGGCACCAAGGTCGACAATGAGGCCGGAGTCCTCGGCCAGCGGGATGAATTCCGTCGGCGCAACATGCCCCTCCTCCGGATGCTCCCAGCGCAACAGCGCTTCCGCGCCACAAATCT
The DNA here is from genome assembly GCA_965368465.1 of uncultured Chromatiales bacterium. Taxonomy (GTDB): domain Bacteria; phylum Pseudomonadota; class Gammaproteobacteria; order Steroidobacterales; family Woeseiaceae; genus UBA1847. The sequence continues at coordinate 52,004 of CBDUMZ010000001.1, read as the reverse complement.
CGCCGGTCGCGATGTCGAATTGCGGTTGGTAGTGCACCGCGAGCTGCCCGGCGCGAAAGGCTTCCCGCAGGTCGCGTTCTAGGCCGATCTTGCGGCGGCTTTCGGCATTGAGGCGCTCACTGAAGAATTCGAAGCGACTCCGTCCGGCATCCTTGGCCCTGTACATGGCCGCGTCGGCGTTCTTGAGCAGGGTCTCCACGCTGTCGCCATCGGCCGGGAACATCACGATACCGATACTTGCGCTTACGTGATGATCCATATCCTGCACGGTAAAGGCTTCGCTGAGCCTTGTAAGTAGTCGCTCGGCGGTCTGGCGCACGATGGATTCGTTGCGAACGTTCGGCAGAACGACAATGAATTCGTCACCGCCCAGGCGAGCCACGACGTCACGGTCGCGCACCTCGGAGACGATTCGCTTGGCCGCCTGGATGAGCACGGCATCGCCAACCGAGTGCCCGTACACATCGTTGATCCCCTTGAAGCGGTCGAGATCGAGAAACAGCAACGCGCCGCTGTGCTGGTCTATTCGTGCACTCGCGATATGTTGTTCGAGGCGATCCTTGAGCAGCTGCCTGTTCGGCAGGCCGGTCAGGACATCGAAGTGCGCCTGCCGGTAGAGCTCCTCTTCGCGCTCCACGCTCGACAGGGCCACGGCAAAACGCCCTGCCAGGTCGACGACGCGCTGCAGCTTGTCCTGCGACATGTTGAACTCCGACTCGAATCCGAGCAGCAGGACGCCCTTGATGTCGCTGCTCAGGATGACCGGAATCAGGACCACGAAGCCCTGGCCGTAGGATTCGAAGCGGGGCTTGTAAGGCGCATCCTTCACATCGATATCGGCAATCGAGACCTGGCGTGGATTGCACCAGTGGTGGCCAACGTCTCCGGGTAGCTCGATCCGTTCGTGCAACAGCTCACCCTCGTGCAGGGAGATCATCTTGCCCTTCCGGGGTGCATCGACATCCCGTGCGATAACGCCAGCCGCGGTGCAGCCGGTCAGATCGATCAGGTGTCCGACCACGTCTTCCGAGACCTCTTCGAGCTTGGTGCCCGAGAGAATCATGCGATCGATACCGGACATGGCTTCCAGCGCTGAGATTTGTCGCCCCAGCCTGGCCGCCATGTTGTTGAACGCCGTTGCCAGCCACTCGAACTCATCGCCGGTCCGGACGCGAACCCGGGATTCGAGATCGCCACCGGCGAACTGGCTGGCGGCAATGGTCAGGTGACGCAGTGGCACCAGGCTGCGCGCGATGAGCTTCAGGCTCAGGATCGCCACCAGGATCAGGATGAGCACGATGGCGGGGAGAAACACACGATGGAAGTCCGTGCCCGACTTCATGGCAAACGACACGGGTTGCACGGCAATGATATCGAAGGACGGCGCGACATAGGTGCCATCAAGAAACAATTGCCACAGGGCAGCGAATTGTCGCTCACCGCCTTGCTCCAGCTCGCTAAAGATGCTGCTGCGATTCCCGGCATCCGTGACCAGGGCTGAGTGGAGTCCCACCTGCACCTCGTTCGTGCAATACAGTCGCTGACCGTATTCGCTGTATACACAGAATTCCGTGTTGAAGGGCAGGTTTTCCCGTGCACCCCAGATCCTGTCGGCGCTCAGCAGAAACGCTACGATACAACCGGGCGCATCGGGGCCAACGGCCTGGAGCAGAACCAGGCCATTCTGTGCCGTCAGAACCAGCTTCGTCCCACCCGCGTCCAGGTGCGCCTCATCGGCCGACGAGAATTCGATACCCAGGCCCTGGTCATCCAGCAACAGCGACGGCGGCCCCGTGTCACGCAGGACCCAGACCTTCTCGAAGTCCTCGACCAGGTACTCGTGTTCGTAGACCTGGCTAAGACCGTCCCTGCGTGCGAGGCGAATCACTTCCCGCGCTTTCTCGGACGCGGTTTGCAGGCGCGCCAGGATCTCGACGCCGTATTCCTTGGAATAGTATTTGAGCGTATTCGAGGTTTCCTGTTCCAGGCGGCGATTGAACTCGTGCGATGCGAGCCACACGGTAAACAGCATCGGCACGATCGCCGCGATCAGGAAGAAGACAAAGATGCGTTTGCCGACACCGCGATTCAGGGTCTGCCTGATAATGCCGGCGCTCATCAGTAGTCCTCGCCAAGACCGATAAACGCACCGTTGTTGGCACGCACGACATCATCGCGACTTTTCTCCGCAGAGAGCGGACCTGCCGACTCGCCATCCTCGCCACGGCTGTAGAGATCGAAATCGGTATTGAGCGGGTTCAGTGAGCCGTCTTTGCGCAGCCCGCCGTTTCCCGGTCCCGCCGCTGGAATATTGAGAAACTCGTAGGGCTGGCCCCAGGGGTCGAGCGGAATCGGAATGCCCAGTTCGTCGAGGGACAGCGGAATGCGATCGTTGTAGCGAAGTCGATGGCTCTCGATGGCCAGGCTGAGCTTACCGATATCGCCGATGGCGGCTGCGACCTTGGCACGCTGCGTGAACGCCTGGTACGAGGGAATGGCGATCGACGCCAGCAGCGACGCGATGACGAGCGTCACGACCAGGTCCAGCAGTCCGAGTCCTTTCGACGTGCGTTTCAATTTCGGTCCATATATGCGAATTCGGCACCATATTGAGCGCTCGAACCACAATTCCAGCGAGAATGACGCAATAGTAAGTCATTGTTTCATAATGGTCCCGGAACTCCATCACGCTATTTTATGTGGACTCAGTCGAAGCCTCTGACACCGATAAAGTTGCCGCGTTTTCCGGCCCGTTTGACGTGCCTGAGCCCCGCGCCGGCGCCCGGCAAACACAGCGATGGATGCCCTTTTTGCGTGCACTATCTCCGCGGGTTTTCTGCTAGAATCCTCGCCCCTCAGTGGGCCTGTAGCTCAGTTGGTTAGAGCAGGGGACTCATAATCCCTTGGTCCCAGGTTCGAGTCCTGGCGGGCCCACCATTTCCTAGCGCAGGATCGCCTCGATGTCCGGCAGCCATTCCTGCCAGTAGCCGATCTTGGCGCGCAGCTCCTCGAGTGCCTCGTCCGGATCCCTCCTGAGCAGGCGGACGTGATCGCCCTGTCGCAGTTGCCCGAGGATATGGCGATCGGCCCGCGTCACCTGCGCGATCCTCGGGTAGCCTCCGACCGTTCCCGCATCGACCGACAGGATGTACGGCAGCCCGTCTTCCGGGCACTGGATCGTCCCGGGAAAGACACCGGCGCTTGGCATGCGGCCATCCGACTTGCTCTCGAGCGGCGGTCCTTCGAGGCGCAATCCCATCCGGTCCGAACGCCGGTCAATGACCCAGTTGGTGTCGAAGAACCTGGCGAGCACCTCGTCTGCAAAGAGCGGCGCTTCCTTGCCAACACAAGTACGCAAACCCCAGCTCGTCGCTAGCGGCAGGCGGAACCTCTCCGGTGTTTCGAGCGGCACTGTCTCACGCGCCTCGAACGCGAGCACGTCGTCTGTTTGCAGCGCCCTGCCCCGCAGCCCGCCGAAACCGGCTTGCAGGTTCGTGGACCTCGACCCCAGTACGTCGTCGACCTGCAACCCGCCGGCCACGGAAATATAGACGCGGACGCCAATCTCCGCAGAGCCGGCCGCGAGTACATCGCCGGGCATCGCCATGACGGACTTGTGCTGCAAGAGCGCAGCGCCATTGAGCGTCGCGGCGGTACGGGCGCCGGTCAGTGCGAACAGGCAGGGCGCCTCGAAGCGCAGCACAGGGCCAAGCAGGGTCGCCTCAAGCGCCGGCGCATCCCAGTCGTTCCCCACCAACCTGTTGGCCAGCGCCAGGGACAACGGATCGGCGGCACCGTTGGCCGGCACACCCAGGTGCCGCAATCCGATGCGGGGCCCGGCCTGGATCGTCGTCTGCAGTCCCGGCTTGATGACCGTGATGCTCATGGCTCGAATTCGTCAGCGTCGATCGCCTTGAAGCGCACACGCATCCCGACAGAAAGCGCGAAGGGTTCTGTCGCCGCCGCATCGAACAGCTTGCAGGGCGTTCGCCCGATAATGTTCCAGCCACCGGGACTTGCCATCGCGTACAGGCCCGTCCGGCCGTCCGCGATACCCACCGAACCGGCTGCTACCCGCTGCCGGGGCTCCTTGCGCCGCGGCATCCGGAAACACTCGTCGAGGCCGCCGATGAAGGCGAAGCCGGGCGTGAATCCGACCATCTCGACTTCGTAGTCGCGACTCGTGTGCTTCTCGATAAGGGCGGCGACCGACATGCCTGTCACCTCCGCCAATTCGTCCAGGTCGGGACCGAAATCGCCGCCGTAGACGACAGGTATTTCGATCCGCGTCCCGGGACGCTCCATTGTCTCGAGATCCGCGGCGATCGCGGACCGGATCACCCTGCTCGCATCATGGGCATCCTGTAGAGCGGCGTCGAAGCGCAGTATGACCGTGTCGATTCCCGCAACCACGTCGAGCCATTCGCCGGCCTCGCGCAATCGCAACGCGAGCGCGTGTGCCTCCCATGGCGATGCCGCGTCGATGGAAAAAAGATCGTCACCGCAGCGTGTGAGCACGAATCTCGACTCCGTTGGATTCCAGTACGTCGCGCACGGCCCGAGCCTTCTCGGCGGCGCCCGGCGTATCGCCGTGGATACAGAGCGTATCGGCACGGACCTTGACGATCTCACCATTCCTGGCGGTCACCTCGCCGTCCCCGGCAAGACGTACCGCCTGCGTGGTCGCAACACTCAGGTCTTCGTGCACCGCGCCAGGTTCCTTGCGTGGCACCAGCGTACCGTCAGCTTCGTATGCCCGGTCCACGAAAGCCTCGGCAATGAATGCCAGGCCATGGCGCTTTGCCGCGAACTCCAGCTGCGTACCGGCCATGCCGACGAAAGCCGGCTCGCCGGGGGCCTCCGCCGTGACGCGCGCGATGATGTCGGCCAACGATCCGTCCCGCGCCGCATCGTTGTACAACGCGCCATGCGGCTTGACGTGACTGAGCCTCGTGCCCAACTGGGCCGCGATATCGGCGAGCCCGGTGACCTGCTCTGTCAGCGATTCGTACAGGGCATCGCCGGCGAGGTAGGCGCTCACGCGCCCGAAACCGTCGCGATCCGGGTAGCCCGGGTGCGCCCCGACGGCCACGCCATTGGCGATGGCGGCCCGCACCGTCGCAACCATCGACTCGGCATCGCCAGCATGACCGCCACAGGCCACGTTGCAGCTCGAGACTATGGCCAACAGTTCTTCGTCGAAGGGATCGCCTTCGCCAAGATCGGCGTTGAGATCGATGCTCGCCATCAGTGTTTTCCGCCTCGCTCGTCGCGTTTCCCCGCCAGGACCGACTTGTAGAACTTCCCCAGCGACCTGTCGCGGGACCGCCGCTCTGCGATCGATTCGCTGTTGCGACGGTCCTCGGACAGCAGTTTCCGGTAGCGTCGCAGCCGCTCCGCGTCCAGCACACCCTCGTCGATCGCCGCCTGTACCGCGCACCCCGGCTCCGACGCGTGCGTGCAATCGGAAAAACGGCAGTTTTCGGCCAGGTCGGCGATCTCCGAAAACACATCATCCAGCGCGTGACCGACATCGACAAGCTGTAGTTCACGCATACCGGGCGTGTCGATGAGCCAGCCACCCAGGGGCAGGCGGTGCATGGAACGCGACGTGGTCGTATGGCGTCCGCGCTGGTCGTCTTCACGCACTTCCTGCGTTTCCAGGTGCTCACCCGTCAGCGTGTTCGTCAACGTCGACTTGCCGACACCCGACGAGCCGAGCAGTGCAACCGTCTGCCCTTCCCCGCACCATGATTTCAATACATCGACCTCGCTGGCACTGCGTGCATCGAGCGCTTCGACCAGCAGACCCGGCGCGAGTCCGTTTGCCGCGGCGACGAACTCATCGACCGAATCCACCGTGTCTGCCTTGGTGATGACGACGACCGGAAACGCGCCGGCGTCTTTCGCGATCGCGAGGTAGCGCTCCAGCCGGGCGACATTGAAATCGCGATTCGCCGACGTGACGATGAACAGCGTGTCGACGTTGGCGGCGATAAGCTGAATCGCACCGGCGGTTCCCGCCGCGCGTCGCTGGAACAGGCCGAGGCGATCGAGTCTCCGGGTGACCTGGCGCACCTCACGGTCAATGAGCACCCAGTCGCCCACCGTAATCTCCATGGCGACGGCGCGAGCGGAAAGCTCAATGGCCTCCTGGCCGCCTTCGTGCAGCACGTCGATACGGCCCCGGTGCACGTTGAGGACCCGTGCAGGGCACGCGTCGACGTCGGTGACCTGTGACTGGAAAAAAGGTCGCCAACCAAGGCCGGGTAACGAAACATCAGCAGTCATGGGATACACTGGATATCACGTAATCGTCCTCAGGGAAAATCAGCATGAGCGTTGTACTGGTCACAGGCGCGAGTTCCGGCATCGGTGCTGCAATCGCGGTCACCTTCGCGGAGAACGGCTGGGACGTCATGGCCGCCGGGCGCGACGAAGGTCGCCTCGAAGAGGTCGCGGACGTATCGGAACACATCATCACGTGGGCAGGCGAACTGGGCAGTTCGGAGGACTGCGACGAGTTGGTGGCAGACACGATTGATGAGTTTGGCAGGATTGACTGCCTCGTCAACAACGCGGGAATCATCCTGCGCGGCACGGTCTCCGAAACCACCGACGCGGACTGGCGCGAGACGATGGCCGTCAACCTCGACGTGCCCTTTTTCCTCAGCCGCGCAGCGCTACCGTACCTGCTGCGGTCCGAAGGCAGCATCGTCAATATTGCCTCCGACTGGGGTCTGCGCGGCGGCGAGCGCGCGGCAGCCTACTGCGCGAGCAAAGGCGGCCTCGTACTGCTGACCCGGGCGATGGCCCGTGACCACGCACGCGACGGCTTGCGTATCAACGCCATCTGCCCGGGCGACGTCGACACACCGATGCTGGCGGCGGAGGCCGAAGCCGAGGGTATGGAGATCGACGAGTACATGGCCGAGGCGTCCGAGGCCGTACCGAGCGGGCGCGTCGCAGAGCCGGAGGAAGTCGCATCGCTGGCCCTGTTCCTGGCCAGCGACGCCGCAACTCACATCAACGGCACCACCATCGCCATCGATGGGGGCGGCGGAGCCTAGGCTCCGGAGAAGTCCACGCCACCGAAGACGAGTGACGGCACCAGCGTCGACGAATATCGGTATACGTCATTGCCGACGAGCTCGAGCTGGCTGAACAGGTCGCGGAGATTGCCCGTCACGTTCATCTCGCCGACGGGGCGACCGATCTCGCCATTTTCGATCATGTGGCCGCGCAGCCCGAGAGAGAAGTCGCCCGTCGTCTGGTCGGCATTGCCGCCCAGCCACGACGTCACGTAGACACCGCTGCCGACTTCCTTGAGTAAGCCGTCCAGCGAGAGCTCTCCTGGCGCAACCACCCGATTCGACGCAGTGCCGGTCGTCGGCTTCATGCCGGCTTTGCGGCCATGGTAGGTATCCACGTACAGGTTTCGTACCACGCCATTCTCCACGATCGGCAGGTACTTCGAGGAGATCCCCTCACCGTCAAAAAGTCGCGAACCGAAGCCACGAGCAATGAGCGGATCGTCCGCGATGCTGAGCTTGTCGCTGAATGCCTGCTCACCAACGAGATCCGCCCAGAACGACTGCCCCTGGTGCACGCGCCGTGCATTTGCGGGACTCAGCAAACGGCCGATGAGCGAGCCCGCGGCCTGCGCATCGACGAGCATCGTTGTCTTGATCGTTGGGCCCTTCTCCGAACCCAGGCGATGCAGCGCGCGGTCGAGTCCCGTCTGCGCGACACCGGCGGCCGGTGGCAGCGAGGCCACATGCTGGCTACCGACGTAGTAGCCGTCGGACGCGCGCTTGTCACCCTGGTCCCGCAGCGTGATATTGCTGCCATACCAGCAATAGGTTTCCGCATGCGTGCCGGAAAAACCGTTGCTGCTGGCTGACGCCGAATGGTAAGTACCATCGTAGATGCCCGCCGTCGCAGAAATCACGCGGTCATGTGCGGTGGCAACGCGGTCGAGTTCCTCGCACCACGCCAGTCGTTGTTCGCGGCTGATACTGCCGACCGCCGCGTCGACCAGGTCGAGGTCGATACTCGGGCGCCCCGCGAACAGGTCCGCCGGTGTGATCTCCCGGTGCTCGTCGGGTTCCAGTGCCCGCGTGATGGCAACGGCTTCGGCCACGAAACTCTTCAGGCGCTCGGGGTTCAGGTCCGTCGTCTGGTGGCTCGAATAGCGACCGGCGGCGTAGACGTTGATATTGAGATTTCGTGAGGTCGTATCCTTCACTTTCTCGAGTGCACCGTCCCTGTATTCGAACTCGACGTCACGGCCCTGAGACGCGGTGGCCCATGCCTCCGCGGCCCCGGCTGCTTTGGCGAGTTCGACGGCCTGTGCCGCCCGGTTCTGGAGATCAGCTGACATTTTCGCCTCCTACCGTCATCCTGGAGACCAGCACCGTCGGGATACCCTGCGAGACCGGCACGCTCTGGCCGTTCTTGCCACAGGTCCAGCCACCCGTATCCAGGCGCGCGTCGTTGGCGACCATGGTGATGCGTTTGAGCGACTCAGGACCGTTGCCGATGATGTTCACATCCTTGATAGGCGCGGTTACCTTGCCGTTTTCGACCAGCCAGCCGTTCTTGACGTAGAACGTGTAATCGCCGGCACCGATCTGTACCTGCCCGTTGGTGTAGGTTTCACAGATGATGCCGTGATCGACGGCGGCGATGATCTCATCCCTGGTGTGCGGACCGTCCTCCATGAACGTGCAGCTCATGCGCGGCATCGGCGCATACTTGTACGACTCGCGACGGCCGGAGCCGGTCGGTTTCAGCCCGTATTGCTTCGCACTGATCTCGTCATGCAGGTACGACTTGAGAATGCCGTTTTCGACCATGACGGTGCGACCCGCCTTGTTGCCCTCGTCGTCGTAGTTCAGCGCTCCGCGCTCACGCGGGATCGTCGCCTGGTCGACGACCGTCACGAACGGCTCCGCGACCTTCTTGCCGATCATGTCGGAGTAGATACTCGTTCCCTTGCGATTGAAGTCGGCTTCCATGCCGTGGCCGATGGCCTCGTGCAGCAGGATGCCGCTGGCGCCGGCGGCAAGGATGACAGGCATTTCGCCCGCCGGTGGACGGCGCGCTTCGAACTGGATCATGGTGCGATCGACAGCTTCCTTCGCCATCGTGGTCAGGCGTTCCTCGGTGTACCAGCCGAACTCTTCGCGCGCGGCAATATTCGAGTAACCGGTCTGAACTTCATCGCCTTTCTTCGCCGTCACGACCACGGTAATCCGCGTCATGGGCCGGTGATCCGTGACAAGTTTGCCGCCGAGCGTCGCAATCATGACCCGCTCGTCGCTATCGGCCCAGTACACGGCGACCTTGTCGACAGACGGGTCCATGGACCTGGCTTTCTCCTCCACGAACTTGAGGACCGGCAGCTTCTGGTCTATGCCGACGTCACTCCAGGGCACGCTCGTCTGGTACAGCTTACCCGCCCCGAGTGGATCGAAAGACTGCGGGGCAACTTCGCCGCTGCCGGACGCTATCGCCGACGCGGTGCGCGCGGCGGCCAGCATGGATGGCAGGGTGAGGTCTTCCGTGAACGCGTAGCCGGTTTGCTCACCGACGACGACGCGCAAGCCGACACCCTGATCGATGCTGGAGTTCGCGGCGCTGACGATGCCGTCTTCCAGTGTCAGGGAGTTGGAGCGCGTGTGCTGGAAGTAGAGGTCGGCCGCGTCGGCGCCACGCGCCGTCAGCTCGGACATGACCCGCGAGGCCGTGGCCTGATCCACGCCAAACCATGACATGAACGGGTTTTCCGGCGTCGCGCCGCCGACTGCCGTCGCGGACTGAACGCCACAACCCTGCAGGAAAGCCGGCATCGTCAGAATCGCGCTCCCCACAGCCATGTGGCCGAGAAATTCTCTGCGTTTGATCGTCATTTTTTTCCCCAGTCGAATTTAGATGTTAGATGCACTGAGCGCACAATAAGTTGCATTTCGGGCGGCGCAGCCTCGCCAGGTCGGCAGACCGGCAAGCGCGACGAGGCTGATCAAATGCCCACTAACGCGAGAAAGAAGCCGAGCACCACGCCCACGACAGGCCCGACGATCTTCCACAACACGCCTGACACGAGCAGCGCGATGATGATCATCATGCCGAAGGGCTCGATGCGATCGAAACTCATGGCAGCACGCGGCGGCAGCAAGCCACTGACGACACGCCCGCCATCCAGCGGCGGGATCGGCATCATGTTGAAGACGGCCAGGATGACATTGAAGAAGATGCCGAAATACGCCATGTAGGCAAGCAACTCCGCCATCTGCAGTGTGCCGCCGAAGGTGCTCGCCGCCGCGAGAATCGCCGTCCACCCGGCGGCCATTGCCAGGTTGGACGCCGGGCCGGCAGCCGCGACGATCGCCATGTCACGTTGCGGGTTACGCAGGTTGCGCGTACCGACCGGCACCGGCTTGGCCCAGCCGAACAACACGAGCGGAGCGCCGGTTGTCTTCGACATGACAAGCAGGCCCAGCGGCACGAGCACGGTGCCGATTGGGTCTATGTGCTTGAGCGGATTCAGCGTCAGGCGCCCGAGAACCTCGGCCGTGCGATCGCCAAAATGCCGCGCCGCAAAGCCGTGAGCGGCCTCGTGGACCGTGATTGCGAAGATCGCCGGAACTGCGAACAACAGGACCGACTGGACAAGTGTCAGATTTTGCATCGCGACATCATACGTTAATTGGCTGACTCGTAGACCGTGCGACCGTCGAAGATCGTCATCAGGACCTCGGCATCGCTAGTCTCTGACGCCGACGATACGGCAATCCAGGCCGGCGTATCACCAGCCTCCCCCGCCGCCGCCACCGCCGCCACCGCCCGACGACCCGCCGCCACCACCACCCGAGGACGAGCCCGGCGGCGAGACGGATGAACTCACGGCGGAGCTCAGGCCGCTCGACAGACCGCTGGTTGCCTTCGACAGGTTGGATGTATTCCAGCGCCCGTCGTACCAGGACGGACTGTAGGCCGCGCCGTCCGGACCGCGAATAGCGGCCAGGACATCCGCAAAGCGCTCCGACCACTGTTGCTCCACACCCAGCGCGAGCGCATACGGCAACATGGACTCGAACAGCTCCGGCGTTTTTTGCGGCGGGTTGCGCAGGTTCAACTCATCCTTCTCCGCGATTTCGAGGAAGTCCTTGAAGCCGAGCATCTCGTCCAGCAACTCGCGGCCGCGCATCGTCGGTCGCTTCATGATGATCGCGAAAAACACCAGGGTCAGGATGGACAGGACGATCGTCGCAATGACAAAGGCGGTCGGCCCGTTCCCGACATTCAGGCTGATAATCGTTGTCGCGATGACGATGAAGACGCCGGGGAGGCTCATCAGGTAGTTGGTCTTGAAGTAGTGGTTCTTGTAGTCCTTTCTTAGTGACTCGTTGTGCTCGGCCCGCGCCTTGCCAAGGATGTCATGGTTCGAGTTCTTGAGCGTCACGACGTCGCCCTGCGCGAAAATCGCAGTGAACAGCTCCTTCTCTCCGGGCGCCATCGCGGGCTTGAGCGTCTCGGTCTTGAGCTTCTTCAACGAGTGCGTGGAGCCTTTCTTCTTGATCTCGAGATATCCCTTGACGGCCAGGTTCACAATCGCTGCGGTCATCACCTTGTCGTCGTAGTACATCTGGTTGATGTATCGCAACGATGCCGGGGAAAAGCCTTTCGGCGGCTCATAGCGCGTGACGATGACACCTTCTGCCGGGTCTTTTCCGTATTTCAGCCAGAGCGGTACGTAGTACAGGAACAGCAGCAGGAGACCGATGACCGCGGCCAGCAGGTTGCTGTTGTCCTTCAGCATCCAGCCGATACGGTCGCCCGTCGTAGGCTCATCGACCAGCCCCTTCGGCCAGCCCACTACGATAGTCAGACCGTGCGCTGCCGGGAGCGGGTTGTTCGCCTGGAAATGCACGTTGCCGTCATCGTCGAGGAAACGACCGTACTCCTGGGCCTTGGACCCCATACGACCGGTGTAGCCGTCGACTATGAGCTGATCCCGCGGCGCATCGAACTCCAGTCGTACGGTTGCCGTTGCCTTGTCGATCGGGAAGGCCCACGTGTTCCCGGTCACGTTCCAGTACAGTTCGTCGTGCTCGTCGAAGAAACCCAGCATACGATTGACGCGGTAGCGAAAGACGTAGGTGTGCTCGCCGACCTCCAGGAAATAGTTCGAGCGCCCGAAGTAGGTACGAACATCGCGCCTGCTGCGGACAGAGTGAAAAGACTCGCCTTTCCCGTTGCGCAACAGGCCCTGCGGCTCGAGCTTGATCCTGTAGTGATTGCCCAGCCGATCTTCGTAGTCGACAGGAAAATCACGGTAGATTCCGCGCCGAATCTGTTTGCCCTCGGCACGCACCGTTATCGTCTCGGTAACCTCCAGCATGCCGTCCGTGAAGACACGGATGTCGCTATGGAAGCTGAGGATGCGCTCGTCGGCGATGGCCACCACCGGCAAACACAACAACAGAAGTGCGATCGTTTTCTTCATTCGACGGCCCCAAATTTCGCCAACGGGACGTTGGCTGCCTCATCGGAGGACTTCTGGAAAAAGTCTTTCGGTTTGAACCCGAAGATGCTCGCAACAATATTGCTCGGCACCGTTTCGGTCATCGTGTTGTAGTCACGAACGGAGCCATTGTAATAACGGCGAGCAAACTGCAGGTAGTTCTCTGTCTCGACGAGTTCGTTCTGCAGGCTGAGAAAATTCTCGTTCGCCTTGAGGTCCGGGTAATTCTCGGCCAGCGCGATCAGCCGCTCGATGCCGGCGCTGAGCTTTTCTTCGGCCTTACCGCGCGCCTGCACACTCGCCTGTTGCATGGCCTCGGCTCGCAATGCAGTCACGGCTTCGAGCGTTGCGCGTTCGTATTTCGCGTACTGGTCAACCGCGGCGACGAGTCTTGGAATCAGGTCATGGCGACGTTGCAGCTGGACGTCGATGTCGCTCCACGACGTATCGACGCGATTGCGGCTGCGAATGAGGCGGTTGTAGAGAACGACGCCGGCTACGGCGATCAGAATCAGGACAACAATGATGGCTGTGGGCATATGCAGGATCCGGTATCAGGATGCTGCACATCGTATCATCTGCTAATAGAAGAACGAGAAGTAGAACTGGAAGACATTGGCGTCCAGCTGGTAGAGCGGTTCGTTGCCGATGACTTCCTGCGCGGTCAGGTCCGAGAAATCGTGGTAGTCGACGCTCAGCATATTAAGCGATGCGGTGACTTTCGCTCGCTTGATAAAGCCGAAGGTGTCGTTGCCGTCATCGCTCAGGAATTCGTACGCGGCCTGCAGTTTGAACGTGTAACTCGTCAGCGGGCTAAGTTCTTTGTCGCGACCACGGAAATTCGTTGCCTGGGGGCCGGGAAACAGGTCTCTGTAGAAATGTGCGCCGGTCTGGTCGTGATAGCGGAGCTTGCCGGTAAACGTAAAGTCCTTCCACGGATGTATGTAGGACAGTGACACCGTATGACCTTCGATGTCCCAGGTGTCGGTAAAGAAGCGGTACTCGCCTTCGATAGCCGCCCTGTACGGCAGGAAATATCTCATTCGCAGACCAACCGCATTGCTGGTTCGGGTATTGGGATAAAGCTCTCTCTCGAAGTCGTAGCCGCCGGTACCCGCATCGAAATAGCGAACGGAACGGTAGGGATTATTCAGGTAACCCTCTTCCGTTACGGTTTCGATATTTAGCGACGATATGAGATTCTTGGTCAGAATCTGCGTGATACCTATGCCGTAGATTTGCCTGTCCAGCGGTTCTTCAAACGTCGGATCCGTCGACATGCGCACGAGGTCGTCGCCGAGTGCGTAACTCAATGTCAATGTGGTCAGGTCGCCGAACATGTCCTGGCTTACCGAGAAACTGACGGTCTCGCCATCGAAGTCTGACTCCACACTGCTCGTGTAGTTGACGCGCATCGTCGTATTGCCGTGCAGGTAGTCCATACCCAGCGACCACTGCGTGCGCTCTTCCGTGTAGGGGCTGGCCGTTGTGATAACGTCGATCGACGCCGAGCTGACCATGTCGACGTAGTAGTTGCCGACGAAGGAGAGGCTCTTGCCTGCCTTCTTGCGGACAAGTACGGACGGCCCGTCAATCGTCACACCACCACCGTCATACAGGTGGTACAGGACATCGGCACGATCGTCGGGCAATACGCCCGCGTGCGCGACGCCGAACGCCAGCAGCAGTGTTGCAAATGTCAGTCCGCGACGGATCATCGATACTATCCGCTAGTTACAGCCGCAGCCGCCGCCGGCGGCGCCTTCGCCACCGCGCGCACCTTCACGTGCTTCGAAGACGTGTTGGATATACGCGGTTGATACGGGGTCACCATCGAGCGCCATGATCGGATCGGCCAGCTTGTCGCGCTCGTAGGGCTTGACCCAGGGCTCGATGCCGCTGCAACCGGACAGGGCCGCCATCGCGAGCAATGGCAACAGCAGTCTGCCTGTGAGTGAAACTGTTTTCTTCATATCAGTACTTTATCCCAAGGAAACCCGCCCGGAGTGTGACCCCTGCCTCAGAAGAACACCGTAACGCCAAGGTGGCCTTCGAGATTGTGAGCCGTCTTCTCCTCACCGAGAAGGTCTATATCAAACAGGTGATCACGAAAATCGAGGTGCAGCGCAACCGAGTCCGTCAGCAGGAAGCGGTAGCCGGCACCCACATTCACCGTGAACCGGTCATCGCCTGCGAACGTCGTCGAACCAAGCCCCGCGATCAGGTAGAGGTTGGTGTTAAAAGCGCGTCCCTCGCCGAGAAACACTTCGCCGGGCAGGATGTTGTAGCCAACGCTCAGGTTGTAATACGTCATCGTACGTTCGCTGTCGGTGATCAGGCGGGCGCCACCGGACAGAACCTCGAAACTGGTCAGGCCCCCTTCCGTCTGCCCTACCGTGGCTTCCATGAAGAATCCGTCGGTAATGTGGTAGGCAAGGCGCGCACCGTAAACGACGTTGCTGCCGAAGTCCTCGATATTCATGATGCCCGCGTAGGCACCAACCTCGAAGTCCTCGCGATCGATCTTTGGTTCCTTGATCTCACGACGTTCGACCTGGGGGTCGATAACCTGGCCCGGTGCCTCAACGGCAGGCGGTGGCGCCTCCCGGTTGCCGATACCGAACAGGTTTTTCGTCGCAGCACAGCCCGACAGGCTGATCATTGCAACGATCAGAAAAAGAACGCGAAACCGACTTTCCATTCTTCTACTTCCTCATTTTCATCACGGCTCGTGAAGACCACGTAGCTGTTGTATTCGGCGCGCAACAGGAAACGTCGCGCGGTATAGACCCGGAACCCGGCACCGACATGACCGATCTGGTCCGTGCGGTCCTCTCCCAGGATGATCGTTGACTTGGGCTTGGTGTAGATGGCGCCGGCACCGAGCTTGAAGTACGGCGAGACACGCCACTCCGGAAAGGCCTCGTGCACGATATTAAAACTCGCCATCCAGCCGTTCGAGAAGTTGCCCAGAATCTGCGAACCCCAGAACTCCACGGCCACGTTTGGATTCAATGAATAGCTGCCGTACAGGGAAACGATGTTCGCGCCACCGAAGTCACCGGCCAGCACACCTGTCTCCCACCTGGCATTAGTGAAGTCTTCAAGTGTCGCGGCGGCGAAGCTGACGTGCTGCCCGTCGGGTTGCAGCGTCTTCTCCATCTGGGCACGCTCGACCCAGCCTTCCTGGCCACGATCGGAGCGCACCAGGTACCAGCTTGTGCGTTGCATGACGATCTGCACAGACTCGCCACGGTCGACCACGTGAAAGACCGGATAGCCGTTGCCGGGACCCGTGCGCATTTCGAGATACGGGTCCGCAACGACAACAGAACGAAGCTCATCGGCAGCGAATGCCGGTGCCGACAGAAAACTCTGCAGTACGACGGCACACAGGCAATAGGCGATGAAGGCCTTAATTGGCTGGAGCGTCGAAGGGATTGTTGTAGTACTGGGCTCCGACATCCAACCATTCCGCAATGAGGCGTCGTTCCGCCTGCGATAAAATATTGAAGTGAAGATCGTTAGGATCGTTGAAACGGTCAAAGAAATCGCTCGAGGCCCTCGCGCTGCCAGCCGACGCCGGCGGCGGTGTAGGGATCGGGGCCAGGATGTCATTTCCGTCTGCGTCCTGACCGATCACCTGCGTCGCATCCACCAATGTGCCATTGGCGTCTAATACCTGAAGGTTATCAGTAAGTAACAGCTCGCGATAGGCGTGATAGTGATCGGGCTCGTCGACCGACAAGCCATCCTGCAGCTCGAGTTGACCGGCCGGTACACGCGCAACGTTGTTCACAACGTCGAGCGGTGTGTGGCAGTTGAGGCAATTGTCGTTGACGGGATTGCCGTTCGCGTCCAGCAAGGGCACGTCGGGTGTCGTCGGGTCGTTGTCATCGTCGACCATCTGGATGCGCGGCTGGCTCCAGAGCGGATGAATCACCGCGATGTAGTTGATGATGCTGCGGCAGTTCCAGCGCCAGTCGGACTGACAGGCCAGCGACGTCGGCGCCGGCGTGGTCAGGTCCGTATAGCGGTAATCGATATCGGGATTGAACGGCACGCCGTTGACGTCGACCGGGTTGGCGCTCCAGACGTCCCGATAGATGAGATTCATCGACGGCTCGATGGATGAGCAGTTGTCCCCTGCGCACGTAATGCGTGCGCGCACCTCGGCCATCGTTTCGCCGACTTCGCCAACAAACCACTGCGGATCCGTATTCGGATTGAACGCGACGCCGGCTGTCGGCGCACCGGCATAGGCGCTTTCAAAGGCATCGTAACGACCGTGCGAGACGCCACTGTTCGCATCGTGACAGCCGTTACACTTGAGCTCCTGGCCCTCCGGGACTGCAATCCAGTTTTCGTGGCGCTGGGTGATGCTCATGCCGTTCACATCGAGCACACTGATCATGAGCGCTGCATTTGCCGGTACCTTGACCACGACCGAACCGTCGGGCTCGATCGGCGCATAGCCCACGATTTCCTTCATGCCGAAATTCGTCGTTACCCCGAATGCCGTGTCATCGATATCGAGCAGGTCTTCATCCGGCAACGAGACGGCCTTCTCGATGCGCAGGAAACGCGCCGGCCGGTCGGCCGCCAGCGACTGGGCCGGATCGGCCAACACGTATGGATCGAGGCCCGGGAGTATCGCACCGTCGAAGTCGTACACATTGCGAATATTCAGAACCGCCTCACCGGAGTCGGGCAGCGACGGATCCTGCGTGTAGTAGTTCAGGTTGTCAGGAATGACCAGCGGCGCCGGACGGGGGTCCGCAGAGACCACCTCGGTGAACATGAAGCCCTCTTCGCCCGCGACAATCGGCAGCTGTGTCTCGTCACGCGGATCGTAGATCCAGACGCCGTAGAGCGGCGGAGCAACCACGAATTCGCCAGGTGCCGGTGCGACCGGGTTGTTGGGATTGCCGGCCACCACGTTTAGCAGGTTCTCGTCGGTACAGGGCACGATCCGGAAATCGTCGGTATTCGGGTCCCCGTCATCCACGAGGCCTTCAATGAGCCGGCACTGGCTCCAGCTGACCATCAGGCGCCCCGTACCGTCCTGAATCGGGAAAACCGAGTAGTAGCGGCCGCCCGGAGACGGCTGGCCGGGCTCTGTGACGACGTCGTTGACGGTTGCGTCTGCCTGTGCAGGGCCGGTCAGGACACCAATGTTGTCCTTGGTCGGCTGTGTATTCTCAACATATTGCGCCGTGTCGATAACGATAAGATCGCCACCGCCGTCGGTATCGGTGAACGGACGCGCGACGACCATGACGAGGCCGTCTTCGGTCTGCCGCGGCTGCATGAACTGAATCGTCGCGCCGTTGGTTCCCGTGTCGTGGCTCCACTGACCATAGAGCAACTCGATGGCCGAACCGTCCGGGTTCATCCGGTACAGGTTGACCTGGTCGTTGGACATGTTGTGGTCCCAGCGGCTGAACACGATCTTGCCATCGGCCATGACCGAGGGGTCCAGGTCGTGACTCTGGTTGAACGTGATCTGCTTCAGGCCCGAACCATCGTCGTTCATTACGTGGATGTTGAACGCGAATTCGTTCTCATCCTCGTCCATCGCCGGGAACGCACCCTTGTTTTCATCGAGCAGCAGGGCTTGCGACTGTGTCTGCCGCGTCGACGAGAAGATTATGCGTCCGTCAGGCAGGTACTTCGGCATGATGTCATGCCCGATCTCCGACGTAAGGTTGTCCGGGATCACCCGGATCAACTCGGCCGTCTCGAACGTGTACTGCCAGATATTCCAGGTCGCCACCTGGTCGTCTTCGTCGACATTCGGGTCGAATGGCGTACGCATCGAGAACAACAGGCGACTTCCGTCGTAGTCGATCTCGACATCGCGTATGGCACCCATACCCTGTGTGATGTCGCCGGTTATGTTGATCGGCTCTGCGCCAACGGCTGCCCGATCCCGAAAATAAAGATCCGCACCGAACTCGAAGGTAATCTGTTCGCGCAGATCCTGTTGCGCGAACAAGCCATTGTCGTCCGTAGGAATCGGAGCCTTGATATAGGCGATCGGAAAATCGATCACCACGGGATCCGGATTCTGGCCGGTGCCGATCTGGACACCGTCACCCTTGCTGCAAGCGGCAATAGCAATGCACGCCAGCGACAACGCGACCGTCCTGGTCACTGTACCGTTGATTCCTTTTCCAAATTGTCGCGATAGCCTTGTCATAGCGCTCACCTCTAGTGATTGGGCAGGGTACGTTGTGCCGCGCGTCCCATACCGTTAACGCAGTCACAAACCCGACGCCGGATTATAGGAGACCGTCGTAAGTGGATGTAATGTCTCAAAAGCACGACATGAGATCGCGAGCGCACGCACCGTTCGACGGCGGTTCGCCGTGTCACAGAGGTGACAATGTGTCTCCCTTCGGCGACAGGCCTAAGGCCTTGCTTTATCAGGGGCTTATGCCCTCCGGTCATAATCGTTGTGCCCAAGTACCGACAGTGACCTTACATAAGCGCCTTTCGGCAGCCCCCCGCGTCGGATCTATAGTCCATTGTTTTTAAAGGATAAAAGCCCCTTTTTCCCGGTTGGACACAAGTCTGGCACAGCACTTGCTTTATAGATTGCAGATCCGCTTTTTGTTGCGGCCAGCGTGTCGCAGGGGATCTTCCAAGGACTGTGAATGCTTTCACGGCAAGGGGCGAGGGGCTCTGGCAACATCTTCCGGCCACACTTTGCGTAAATAACGAACGATGAGCAAAACGATATGAGAAACAGCATGTGGACAGGACACAAGGACGGCCGACTCGGCGGAGTCCTGCGTGCCATGCTGGCAGCAGTACTGTTAACAGTATTGTCGATGCCGGCGAACGCAGGTCCCAGGGAACAGGCGAAGCGCATTCATGAGCGCATTGCCGGCGTACCGCCGACCGATGCAGTTTTATTGCAGATGGAGAACGCGATTGCGAGTTCCGATCCTGCATGCGCACAGTATGGCGTGGTGGGCGCACAATGCGCCGCCTACATCGCGATGGAGAACAGCAGCTTCTATAACGTGACGCTGAAAAACTTCGCCGCGCCATGGACGAACCGCGACCGCTCGGTATTCGTACCGCTGAATGACTATGTCGCAACCGTCATTGGCATGATTCGCGACGACGTTGATTTCCGGACCGTTTTGTCGGCCGACCTGCAATACATCGGCCGTGCCGGCACCGTGGCTGCAGCGCCCGCCGGCAACAACAACAACCACTACGAGCAGCTTGAGGCCGGCAATCACGACCTGAAGGCCGTGCTCGAACCGACCACGCAATCGAGCATCAACAACCTGCCACCGGCCGCGACTGCCGGCGTCATGACGTCTCGAGCAGCGGCGGAAGCCTTTTTCATCGCCGGCACCAACCGCGCGATGTTCCGCTTTACGATGGTCAACCACTTCTGCGCTGACATGGAACAGCTGCACGACCCTCGCCTGTCGCCGGATCGCATCCGCCAGGACGTGAGCCGCAGCCCGGGTGGCGACAGCCGCTTGTTCCTTAACAACTGTGTGGGCTGCCATACCGGTATGGACCCGATGGCCCAGGCCTTCGCGTACTACAACTACGACGATGCGGCCGGATCGATCGAGTACACCGCCGGCGTCGTGCAGCCGAAGTATTTCAACAACGACCTCAATTTCCCGCAGGGCTTCCGCACACCGGACGATCACTGGACCAACTACTGGCGTGAAGGCCAGAACCGCTACCTCGGCTTCAACGGCCCGGGTGACGGCGACGACAACGGCGCCAAGTCGCTGGGCGTCGAACTTTCCAACAGTGACGCGTTTGCCGGTTGCCAGGTGAAAAAAGTATTCCAGGCCGTCTGCCTGCGTGAACCCGAGTCACCCGCGGATCACACGAAGGTTGACGAGATCATGGGTAATTTCGCCGCGAGCGGATTCCAGATGAAACGGGTTTTCGCGGACGCCGCGGATCACTGCAAAGGCCAGTAGGGAGACATGACGATGAATAACGCATCACGAATTGCCACCCTGCTCGCGAGCCTTGTACTCGCAGCCTGCGGCGGTGGCGCACAAACAGAACTGAACCCGGCCGCTCCAAACGGCAATAACAACACGGGCAGCAACCCGTATACCGGTCCTGTCGCGCGCGACGCCGAAGTACTGAGATTCCAGCAGGAATTCTGGTCGAAGGCGCGGACTCCGGACCGCTGCGGCAACTGTCACAGCGAGACCGGCGGCCAGAAGCCGTTCGTTCGTTCGGACGACGTCAACATGGCCTACGACGAGGCCGTGGACCATATCGACTCAAACCAGCCTTCGTTGTCGGAGTTTGTCACCAAGGTCAGCTCACCGCCCCTGGGTCACAATTGCTGGGTCGACGATCCCGCCACCTGCGGAACGATCATGACGACCTGGATCGAGAACTGGCTCGGCACCGCCACAGGTGGCGGTCGCCAGGTATCGCTTACAGCCCCGCCCGATCGCGATCCGAGCGACAGCCGGAACTTCCCGGAAGACACCGCGCTGTTCGAGCAGTGGCTGTACGACGATATTCTCGTGCCGTACTGCCAGCGCTGCCATAGCTCGGAGTCGGCCACGGCACAACAGCCCTACTTCGCCGACCCCGATGTCAATGTGGCGTACGAAGCCGCGAAGTCGAAGATCAATCTCGACCCTGATACGGTCGGCAATTCGCGCTTCGTCGTGCGCGTTCGCGACGAGTTCCACAACTGCTGGAACAACAGTGACTGCGTGAGTTCGGGCGCTGAAATGCTCGCCGCGGTGACCGGCTTCGTCAACGGTATCCAGCCCACTGTTGTCGATCCCGCCCTTGTGTACAGTAAAGCTGTGCGCCTCGTTGACGGTACGGTCGCCTCGGGCGGCAACCGCTACGAGAACGACCAGATCGCGCTTTGGGAATTCAAGACGGGCACCGGCTCCACGGCCTTTGACACCAGTGGCGTCGACCCGGCCATTGACCTGAACTTCTCGGGCGACGTTACCTGGTATGGCGGCTGGGGCATCACGATCGGTGCCGACATGTCGGCCGGCCCGGGCAAGGCCCAGGGCTCGACGGTCGCAAGCCGCAAGCTGCATGACATCCTGGTCGATTCGGGTGAATTCTCGATCGAGGCATGGGTTGTGCCGGCGAACGTGACCCAGGAAATGTCGCGCATCGTCAGCTACTCGGCCGGCCAGTCAGCACGTAACTTCACGCTGCAGCAGACCCTGTATAACTACGACTTCCTGCTGCGCACGAATGCCGAGGATGCCAACGGCAACCCGCTGACCTCGCTCAACGGCGATCCGCAGCTATCGACGCCGGATGCGGCCGAGGTACTCCAGGCAACGCTGCAACACGTGGTTGCGACGTACAGCCCGATCGAGGGCCGCAAGATCTTCGTGAACGGCACGCTCGTGACCCAGACCGATCCGGTGCCGGGTGGCACGCTTGTACCGTGGCAGAACAACTTTGCGCTGATCCTCGGCAACGAAGCATCCAGCGACGGACTCTGGGAAGGCACGTTCCGCCTCGCCGCTATCCATCGCCGTGCATTGACGGATGAGCAGATCAACCAGAACTACGACGCGGGGGTTGGCGAACGCTTCTACCTGTTGTTCGACATCTCGCACCTGATCGGTGCGCCGATACAGACGTCGTACGTCCTGTTCGAGGCACAGCAATACGACTCGTATGCGTACCTGTTCGACAAGCCGCACTTCGTCACGCTCGATGGTTCCACGCCACAGGGTATTGGACTGGAGGGCATGCGTATCGCGATGAACGGCCAGGAAGCACCGGTCGGCCAGAGCTACGCCAACATGATCGAATCGCTCGACTTGTCGAACCCGGCAGTGCTCGACGAACTCGGTCAGCCGCTGATGGTCCTCAACGCTACGCTCGGTGCGGTCCTGCCGCTCGAGAAAGGACCGGATCTCGACGAGTTCTTCCTGACGTTCGACGATCTCAATGGCGCGACCTACGACAGGCCGGAAGATCCGATGCTCGCCGTCGCCGACTACGTTGCGACCGCCGAGACCGCCAGTGCGGATATCGGCATGAAGACCTTTGACGAGATCGATGCGACCTACGCAGCGATTACGGGTATCGACCGCGTAACCTACCAGCGCGGTGGCATCTTCATGGTTGACGAGACCTACCAGGAGCTCAGGCAGTCGCTGCCGGCGGTCGAATTCGCCGAAGCGTTCCTGTCATCGCACCAGGTCGCCATCGCGCAGCTCGCGATCCAGTACTGTGACGCCGCTGTTGAGGACGCCACGCTGTGGCCGGGCTTCAACTTCGACGCCGCTCCGGCAACCGCGTTCAGCGTCGGCAATCGCGACGCGTTCGTCGAACCGTTGATCCAGCGCGCGGTCGGCCACTCGTCGACGAGCACGCAGATCCTGTCGCAGCCGAGTTATACCGACGTGCACGGCGAACTCGCGTCGTTCCCGGCAGCGGGTCCCCGCCCGGAGAACCTGGTCGACAGGCTTCTCGCGGGTACAAGTGATACACGTGCCATCGCCAAGGGTGTATGCGCCTCCGTACTCGGCAGCGCAGCCACGCTGGTTCAGTAAAGACAGGACAAAAGGGAATATTTGAGATGACCATGAAACGCAACAGAGGCAACTTCGACTTGCCGCAATTTCACGCCGATCATCCGCGTCCTGTCACGCGGCGCCAGTTCCTGTCGCAGGGATTCATGACGGGCGCGGCCTACACAGTGGGTGGCATCGCCCCCCTGCTGGGTACGCGTGCGTACGCCGACCTGGCAGCGGACCTGGACGCGCTGCGTGCGCCTTCCCAGTGCAACATCACTGACGGCGCGGGCAAGATCCCGTTTATCTGCTTCGACCTTGCGGGCGGCGCCAACATCGCCGGCTCGAACGTGCTGGTCGGCCGGGAAGGCGGCCAAAGCGACTTCCTCGCCGCCAATGGCTACGAGAAGATGGGGCTGCCCGGCGACATGGTGCCGAGCCTCAACGACCCGAACGGCAACCCGTACGCAAACTTCGACCTGGGGCTGGGATTCCACTTCGACAGCGCCTTCCGCCGCGGCATCCTGTCACGCGTGAGCGCGGCAACGGCTGCCAATATCAACGGTGCCGTCATACCGGCGCGCTCGGACAACGACACGGGTAACAACCCGCACAACCCGCTGTACGGCATCGCGCTGGCGGGTGCCAAGGGCTCGATCCTGGGGCTGGCCGGCTCGGAGAACACGGACTCGGGTGGCAACTCGACATTGCCGTTGCCGCTGTTCGATCCGGAACTGCGCCCGACCAAGGTCGATCGTCCCAGCGACGTCGTCAACCTCGTCGACACGGGCGACCTCGTCGGCATTCTCAGCAAGGACGATGCCACCAAGGTCATGGAGTCGATCTACAGGCTGTCCGACGAGAAGATGGTCAACGTCGATACGCTCGTCGCACGCGATGCGGATATCGACAAGGCCGTACGCTGCGGCTACCTCAAGGCGGCGCACATTGCCGACCGCTTCGGCGGTACGCCGATCGACCCGGGCCTCGACACGGACATCGTTGCCGCCGACGGCTCCGGCATCTTCCTCGATACCGAGTTCTTCGCAGGCAATCGCGATTCGCGCGAGTTCCAGAAGACCGCTTCGGTCATGAAGCTCGTCATGAACGGTTTCGCCGGCGCAGGCTGCGTCGAGATGGGTGGCTATGACTACCATGGCGGCGCACGCGCCGAGGGCGAGGTCAAAGACTTCCGTGCCGGTCAGTGTATGGGCGCCTGCCTCGAGTATGCCGCGAAGCTCAACATGCCGCTCATGCTGTACGTCTTTAGTGACGGCTCGCTCTCATCCAACGGTGCGATCGACAACTCCGGCGATGGCCGCGGCAAAGGCGAGTGGACCAGCGACAACTCGTCAACGGCCGGTTCGTTCTTCCTGGTTTACAACCCGCCGCGACTGGGCGGCCGTCCGGTGCTCAAGGGCGCGACGCTCGATGAGCAGCTGCGACATCAGCAGCTCGGCTACATGGACGCCGGCGGCTCGGTACAGCGTGCAGCCACGCCGATGGCGAACAACGTCAACCTGCTCGTCAACTCCGTCGTGCTGAACTACATGGCGCTGCATGGCCAGGTGACGACGGGCGATTTCGCCGCGATCTACCAGGGCCTCGGCATCGGCCACGGCCTCGGCAGCGACCTCGACCGCTTCACGGCCTTTGAGCCGATCGTGAACGGGACGGTACCTGTCGCATAGATCGCGTGCAGGCAACGAATGCCAACCCCGCATAGCGAGAGCTATGCCGCCGCGCTACAGCACGGCAATGGAACGGCCAGTCGCATCCCTTCGGCTGGCCGTTTTTTTGTGCATAATCCCCAGTCATGACTGAACTTAACGCCCTGCTCGCCTGCCCGCGTTGTGACAAGACGCCCCTCGAACCGACCGGCGACCGACTGCACTGCAAAGCCTGCAAGGTCGATTTCCCCTCCGTCGGCGGCATCCCGTGGATGTTTGCGGAGCCGCAGGCCACGCTGGGCGAGTGGCGTGGCAGATTGCAGTTTGCGCTGCAGCAGCTTGCCCATGAGATTGCCGGGCTGGAGCACGAACTCAAGAACGAGGACATGACCTCGCTCGCACGTCGCCGTGTGGACAGGTACAAGAAATGCCTGGACTCGCATCGGCGCAAATTACAGAAGCTCCTGCGGCCGCTTGATGTGCAATCCACGCAAGGCAGCTTCGAGAGCTACCTTGCATTGCGCACTCGACTGCCCACCGACCAGGGCCTCAATACTTATTATCCCAATATTCATCGAGACTGGGCCTGGGGCGACGAGGAAAACCAGGCCTCGTTGAAGCAGGTACAAGCGGTCCTGCACGATCACGCCGAACTCGGGAACGTCCTTGTCCTCGGCGCGGGCGCCGGTCGCCTGGCCTACGATATCCACAGGAACATGGCATGTGCAGCCACGGTTGCGATGGACTTCAATCCTTTGCTCATGATGGTTGCCAGGGCAGTCACACAGGGCGAGAAGCTGAACCTCTACGAGTTCCCGATCGCACCGCTCGCGCTCGAAGACGATGCCGTGCTGCGCAAGCTCGCGGCACCCGAAGCCGCCGGTGACGGCTTCCACCTCGTACTCGGCGATGCACTGCGGCCACCGTTTCCCGAGATGTCCTTCGATACCGTCATCACGCCGTGGCTCATTGACATCATCAGCGAAGACCTGCCGATACTCGCGGCGCGAATCAATCGCCTGCTCAAGGCGGACGGTCGCTGGGTGAACTTCGGCTCGCTCGCGTTTTCATCGCCGCAGAAGGCGCGGCACTACAGCCCCGAAGAGGTCAAGGCCATCGTCGCCGAAAGCGGTTTCTCCGACCCGTACGTGTCGCAGGCGACGATCCCTTATATGTGCTCTCCTGCGAGCCGCCACGGACGGCAGGAGCGCGTCTTTACGTTCTCCGCCTACAAGGAGCGCAACGCGGACAGGCCGGAGCGGCACAAGGCGTTGCCTGACTGGATCGTGACCGGCACCGATCCGGTCCCGCTGTCGCCGTCCTTCCGCCAGCAGGCCATGACCACGCAGATCTACTCGTTCATCATGTCGCTGATCGACGGCCGGCGCTCCATCAAGGACATGGCTGTGGTCCTCGAGAGCCAGAAGCTGATGACCAAAGAAGAGGCGGAGCCCGCCATCCGTTCTTTCCTGACGAAGATGTACGACGACTCCCGGAGACAGGCGGGGTTCTGAGCCGGGCATCACCCGGGGCGCTCTTGAGACGCGATCGCCGCATGGCGACCCGAACAGGCTATTCGACCAGCAACGCCGCCGCGCGCGCCATCTCGGCGTTCACGTGTCCCGCATCGTCGACGACAACGACGCGCCAATTGAACTCGGCGCCGAGCTTGCGGGCGCTTTCTTTGGCGACGGCGTACATCGTTAAGCCACGCAGGAATCGATTGGCACCTTGTCGTTTGGCCTCGCGCGTGTTTCTCAGGGTCGAGTCATTGTGATCCGTGTCTTCCCGCCCCAGTAGCAGGACGACATCCTTGGCGAATGCGTCCGCCAGCGCGTCACGATCGATACCAATACCGTCGAGGCCGTACGGATACGCGGTGTCGAAATCGGGCATCGTGTACCAGCCTGCATTCGCCGCGAGGTAGCGTGCGACGCGCGCGCCGGGTTTGAAGTAGAGGAATCGATGCACGAACTGGGACCCGGCGGAGTGCCCGTAGAGCGCGTACGAATCCTGGTCGCCGCTAAGCGCCTCCACGACGGCATCGAACATCGGCTCTATCGCGGAGAACGTCCACTCGGACTCGGCCCTGCGTGCCCCGGTATCCGGGTCGAAGACATTGCCAAGGTTGTAGTTGCGCGATCCCGGGAAGTCTGTTTTCGGGAAGTGAGGAACGACGGCGATGAAGCCCCTCTCTTCCGCCAGCGCGGACCAGTCGGCAAAGTAGCGCTCAACGTCGCGACTCTGTCCGTGCATGACGATAACGATCGAAGTTGTCGGCGTGGCGGCCGCAGGTACGTACAGGCGGACGCTGATCGGCGGACCCTCCCAGCCGGCGAACGAAAATTCGGAAGAACCCGCAGCGGCGCTTGCCGCCGACAACAGCAACACCAGCGACAGTGCGGCAATTCTCATGTCAGGAGAACCGCTTGTCGATGTAGCGCCCGATCTTCTTCACCGCCGCCCGGCTTTCCGGCATCTTACCGATGAATATCTGGAACACATGCCACATGTGCGGCCAGATCTCGAGCTCGACATCGATACCTTCGGCCTCGAGCTTCCCGGCAAGCCGTGTAGCGTCGCTCAGCAGGATTTCATCGTCACCGACCTGAATCAGCATGGGCGGCAAGCCGGCAACATTGGCGAACACGGGCGACACGAGCGGGTTCTTCCAGTCGTTCTCGTCCGGGCAGTAGTAACGCGCAACGACATGCAGATCGCGAACATCGAACCAGGGGTCCCGGTCGGCGCGCGTCGTCGCGGATTCGCCGCTGCCCGTTACGTCGAGGAACGGCGACAAAAGTACTGCCGCTGCCGGCAACGGATCGCCGGCATGGCGCAGTGCCAGCAGCGTCGCTACCGAGAGACCGCCGCCGGCCGAGTCGCCGGCAACGATGATGTCCCCTGGCATGAACCCGGCCTCGAGCAGGCCTCGGTAAACCGCGACGGCGTCATCGATCCCGGCGGGAAACGGATGCTCCGGTGCGAGCCGGTAGTCGGGCAGCACGGCGACGACGCCCGCGGCTCGCACGATGTGGCTCGCAAGCTGACGGTGCGTCCTGGGGCTGCCCATAACGTAGGCGCCGCCGTGCAGGTACAGCAACACCTTGTCCTTGCGTGCCTTGCCGGGGCGCAGCCAGTCAACGTCGACGCCGGCGATCTGCGTCTGTTCGACCTCCACGTTCTTGGCTCGAATCAGGAACGTTCGCGCGATCTTTTCGAAATGCCTGCGCGCCGTGGCAACCGGAAGGTTGGAAACATCAAGGCCTTTTATGTACCGGCCTGTTACCCAGCGAACGAACTTTGCGCGGCGACTGATGCTCATGCCGCTACTCTATCGAAAGCTCGCGATTATCGCTCGAGATACTTGAGCTTGTCCTTGACCTCGCGCCACTCGTCGGCGTCGGCGGGCGGCTCCTTCATCTCGGTGATGACGGGCCATTCCAGCGCCAGCTCGGCATTGAGTGCCAGGTACTGCTCCTGGCCGGCCGGCAGCTCGTCTTCCGAGTAGATCGCCTCGACCGGGCACTCGGGTTCACACAGCGTGCAGTCAATGCACTCGTCGGGATCGATGACGAGGAAATTCGGCCCTTCGTGGAAGCAATCCACGGGGCAGACCTCGACGCAATCCGTCAGTTTGCACTTGATACAGGCTTCGGTGACAACGAACGTCATGGTGGGACCCTTCCTTTGGACAGAGCGCGTAAGCTAAGCGAAGTCGGGCCGCCAATCAAGCCGGGATTACCGGACATGCCAGCCGGCGACCCGATTGCGCTACACTCTCGATCAAGCGCTTAAGGGGGCAAGAGCCCCACACCGAAAAGAATCCATTTTTGTGAATAAAAACAATGATCTGGAGTCGATCGTTATTCGCCTTGCAGGCGATTCGGGCGACGGAATCCAACTCATGGGATCGCAGTTTGCCGTCTCGACCGCGCTGGCGGGCGCCGATTTCGCGACGTTCCCCGATTACCCTGCGGAAATTCGGGCTCCCGTGGGCACCACGTTCGGCGTCTCGGCCTACCAGATCAACCTGGGTGGCGGCCCGATAACCACGGCCGGCGATGCCCCGGAAGTGCTGGTCGCGTTCAACCCGGCCGCCCTCAAAGTCAGCCTGCCGATGCTCGACAAAGGTGCGCTGCTCATCGTCAATACCGACACCTTCACGGACCGCAACCTGGCCAAGGCCGGCTACGACAGCAACCCGCTTGAAGACGGCACGCTGAATGACTACCAGGTCGTCACGGCCGACATCAGCCACCTGAATCTCGAGTCCGTCAAGGAGTTCGGACTGAGCAAGTCCGAAGGCGGGCGCTGCAAGAACTTCTATGCCCTTGGCATGCTGCTGTGGATGTTCGATCGGGAATTGCAGCCGGTCGAGGAATGGATCAGGCGCCGGCTGGCCGGTCAGCCGACCCTGCGGGATGCCAATATCAAGGCGCTGCACTCGGGCCATGCCTTTGGCGAAACGGCGGAGCTCTCTGCCAACCTGTCCCAGATCAAACTGCCGCCGGCCGACATGACGCCAGGTGACTATCGTGGCATTACCGGTGCCGAAGCCATGGCGCTCGGGATCGCCGCCGCGGGCGAACTTGCGGATCGCTCGGTTCTGTTCTGCTCTTACCCGATCACACCGGCGTCGCCCCTGCTGCACAGGCTCACGCATCTCGCCGAACTCGGCGTGGGTACGTTCCAGGCCGAGGACGAAATCGCCGCAATCTGTGCGGCCATCGGCGCATCTTATGGCGGCATGATCGGGGTCACGTCGAGCTCCGGCCCCGGTATTGCGCTGAAGACCGAGGCAATGGGACTCGCGGTAAGTGCGGAGCTGCCGCTGCTCATTATCAACTGGCAACGCGGTGGACCGTCCACGGGGCTGCCCACCAAGACCGAACAGTCGGATCTCTACCAGGCCATGTACGGCCGCAATGGCGATACGCCGATCCCGGTGCTGTCTGCGTCGACGTCCGGCGAGTGTTTCGAGATGGCCATCGAAGCCACGCGTATCGCGCTGCGGCACATGACGCCGGTGATTCTCCTCGCGGATGGTTACCTGTCGAATGCTGCCGAGCCGTGGCGGATACCCGAGCTCTCGGCCTTCGAGGCGATTGCGACAAACCCGGTGCCGGACTCGGATGACAGCCCGCAGCGCCGCGCCTTCACGAGGGACCCGGCAAGCCTGGGGCGTGCCTGGGTGAGCCCGGGGATGCCGGGCCTGATGCATCGCGTCGGCGGCCTCGAAAAAGACATCGACTCCGGGCACATTTCCTACGATCCCGCGAACCACCAACGCATGACCGACCTGCGCGCAGCGAAGATCGATGCCGTCGCTGCGTTCATCGACGACCAGCAAATCGAGCAAGGCCCGGACAGCGGAGACCTTGTCGTTGTCGGCTGGGGATCGACCTACGGTCCGATTTACCAGGCAACGCGACGTACGGGCGTGAGCCACATCCATCTGCGCCACCTGAATCCCCTGCCGGGAAACCTCGGGGAATTGCTCAGCCGATTTGACAAGGTCCTGGTTCCCGAGATGAACGCGGGACAGCTGACTACCCTGCTGCGTGCAAACCTGTGCGTCGAGCCTATTCCCTTCAGCAAGGTTACCGGCCAGCCGTTCCTGATCCGGGAACTCGTCGATAAGATTGAAGCTGTACGCGGGGAGACGTCATGAACGACAAGCTGACCGCCAAGGACTTCGCGACCTCACAGGAAGTGCGCTGGTGTCCCGGTTGCGGCGACTACGCGATACTCAAGGCCGTGCAGACGGCGCTCGCAGACGCGGGTGCGGATCCGGCGAACACCGCATTCGTATCCGGCATCGGCTGCGCGTCACGATTCCCTTACTACGTCGAGACCTACGGCTTTCACACGATTCACGGTCGCGCGCCGGCGATCGCGACCGGCCTGAAGCTCGCGAACCCGGGGCTCGACGTCTGGGTGGTCACCGGAGACGGCGACAGTCTTTCGATTGGCGGCAATCACCTGATGCACGCATTGCGCCGCAATGTCGGCCTCAAGGTGTTGCTGTTCAATAACGAGATCTACGGGCTGACGAAAGGGCAGTATTCCCCGACGTCCCGCGTGGGGACGACCTCACCGTCCAGTCCCAAGGGGTCGGTCGACACGCCGATCTCGCCGGGGCAGTTCGCGATGGGTTGTGGCACACACTTCTTTGCGCGCGGTGTCGATACCGACAAGGTCGGCATGAGCGACGTCCTGCAGCAGGCGCATGCGTTCACGGGTACGGCACTCGTCGAAATCTTCCAGAACTGTATCGTCTACAACGAAGACGTTTTTGCGGGCTTCACAGAACGCAAGACAGCCGCGAACACGCAGCTGCACGTTAAACATGGCGAGCCTATGCTGTTCGGCGAGAACAACGGTAAGGGTATTCGCTTCAACCAGGACACCTGGTCACTCGAAGTCATCGACGCGACCGAGGCGCCGGATAAAGTGCTCATACACGACGAAGGCAACGCGATCGTCGCGAGACTGCTTATCGACCTGAACATGCCGGTCGCCATGGGCGTCATCTACCGGCAACCGGCGATCAGCTTCGAAGATACGTTTTACGCGCACCACCCATCGCGCATGCAGCGCACCAAGCGCGTCCGGGATTTCATCAAGGGCCCGAGTAGCTGGAAGGTCGGGAAGGGCTAGCTCCAGCGATCGTCGCAACGCGTCGCCAGCCCGTCCTCTTCCAGCTTCAACAAATGCGCCAGCAGCGAGCGTTCGGCAAGGGCGTAGAGATGCCTGTCGACATCCCTGTAGACATGCGGCACCAGCTCACGCGTCGCCAGGTTCGGGTGCGCCTTGAGTGCGGTAAGTACCTTCGTCTCGCGCTCAAGACGATGCTCTACGATCCAGTCAATGGCGCGTGCCGGATCGTGAATGATCTCGCCGTGTCCCGGCGCTATCGCCGCACAGTTAAGATCGCGCACACGTCGCAGTGAACCAATGTATTGCTTCATGTTGCCGTCGGGCGGGTCGATGACGACGGTCGATCCGTCGATCACATGATCACCCGTGAACAGCCAGTCGCTCTCCACATGCAGGTAGCACACGTGATTGGAGGCGTGCCCCGGCGTGTGGATCGCACGCAGCGAAAATTCGTCCGCGACCAGTTCATCGCCGTCTGCAAGACTTAGGTCCGGTCGGAACGACCCGTCCTGATGTGCGCCTTCCGGTGCCGGCAGGCCGATGACTTCAGCGCCCGTACGCCTGGCAAGCAGCATGGCAGCCGGCGAATGATCGGGATGCGTATGTGTAACGAGTATCCAGCGAATCGGGGCAGCCGCGGCGCCTTGTATGGCATCGAGGTGGCTGTCAATGGCCGGGCCGGGATCGAGGACCGCGATCTCATTGCCGCCGAACAGGTACGTATTGGTTCCGGGGCCCGTCATCATCGACGGGTTCGGCGCGACGAGGCGCAACAGGCCGGGCCGCAACTCGGTGAGCGGGTCCATCGTCGGCCCGAACGCAGTCATGACTCCGTACCCGGATAGTCCTTTTCGCCCGGTAGCACGATATCCCGGACGCCGTCGCGCATCACGATAATTGGCAGCATGCTGGTTATGCCCCAATCGACGCAGGAGGCTGCCCAGTCGACGAGCGCGTCGAGCGTTTTGTGCCTGGCGACGGACTCGAGCGTCTTTACGGTCGGAAAATGCAACTTGATCGCTCCTTCCCGGCCCGCCATGAGCGCGTCGTGCGCTGTCATCCAGCATGATTCCGTCAACTCGCCGCCGCAGTGCGCGGCGACCTGCGTCGCGGGCATCACGGTAAGAAAGAAACGGGTCGAGTACCGCCTGGATTGCTGCGGCGGCGTAATCCAGTGACTGATGTAGTGCAGCCGGTCGCACTGCAACTCGAGCTCGTTGCGAATCACGAAGTCCGCCCAGTTGTCGCTGTTGTCGTTCAGTGCATCGCGTGCCGCTGCCGGGCCTTCTGCAACGTCGTCGGGATTGGCGAGGAGCACGCCCGACTCCTCGAACAGCTCCCGGATCGCCGCGCTGTAGTAGTCAAGCCCACCTTCTTTCACGCCCAGGTTGGCATTGGCCTTTCTCGAGCTGACGCCCTTGCAGAAATCGTGCACTGCGGCATCTTCCGGATCGACAACGCCGCCGGGAAACGCGAATGCGGCGCCGAATGACGCGTCCTCATGGCGCTGCACGAGAAAAACCTCGGGCTCACCGCTCGTTCCGCGTACGAGAACCACGGTCGATGACGGTCGGGCATGCTCTATTTCAGTCAATGGGGTCGGGCTCCGGGTTACCGGTCTCTACATAGGCTTTGAGGCGTCCGAGCGCTTCGCCGATGACGAAATCGACAGCGGGCGCGATCTTGTCGAGGCCGTCTTTGCTGTAACCGCCAACCGCGTAGGTAAAGGTGACGCGCGTGCCGCCTTCGACGTCTTCGAATTCCCATGTCATGTTGCCATCCACGCCCATGAGTCCCAGCGGGCCCAGCCCGCCGGTCATGCGCAGCAGATGCGTCGGATTGACCATTGTAACAACAAGGTGCACGACGCCGGCAGGGTCACCCAGCGACTCACAAAAACAACCCTGCATCTCGGCGTTTATGGTCAGGCGCGAGGCGTCTCCGGAAACGGTGTGGTCCGAGCTCCACCAGTGCCCCACCTGGTCAACCGCAGCCACCCAGGACTCGGCACGACCGTCCGCGATAATCACCTCGTTGACCGTGGTGAAGCCGCCGGCTGCGGCATCGGTTACTTCGGCGGCAGCCATTGGTGCCACCAGCATCAGCCATACGATAAACATTGTATTTCGCATACCTACCCCCAGAATCAGGCGCTTAGCTTACCGCAAACTTGTTACCCTGCATCGATGGAAGACCTGCGTGTCGTATTTGAGAGCACCAACCGGCGGAGCTGTTCCGACCGGGCGCTCGTGCTGGCCGCGGTGCATATCCCGTACCAGCTGATCGACGACGGCATGGGCTGCGCGCTCGTGGTGCCGGCCGAGCACTCGGCGAGGGCCGTTACAGAGCTGCAGCTTTACGAGGACGAAAATCCGCCCGCGAAGCCCAGGGTGCGCAAGCGCATCGTCTACCAGGACGCCCTCCCCGGCGTGATCGGCTATGTCGTCGTCGTTTGCGCGGTCGCCTGGCTGGCCGGCTACTCGATTTTCGGCCACAACTGGTTCACGGCGGGTCGCGTCGACGGCAGCCTGATTCGTGACGGCGAGTGGTGGCGCACGATTACCGCCCTGACCCTGCATTCCGGCGTGCGGCACCTCCTCGGCAATCTCGTCTTCGGCGTGTTCTTCGGCATCTTCGCCGGACGCCTGCTCGGCTCCGGTGTCGCCTGGCTGGCTATCGTTATTGCCGCCGCCCTCGGCAACACGGCCAATACGCTTCTGCTCGACTCGGCCCATCGCTCGATCGGCGCATCGACAGCCGTGTTCGCGACGCTCGGCCTGCTCGCGGGCTACGTGTGGCGCGGCCAGCTAATGGCACAGGACCGGTGGTCGACACGTTTTGGCCCGGTAATCGGCGGCCTCGCCTTGCTCATGTTCACCGGCACGGGTGACGAAAACACGGACATCGGTGCGCATTTGCTCGGTTTTGTTTGCGGATTCGGGACCGGCATGCTGCTTACGGTCATCGGCAAGATGCCCGCACCGCCGCGTGTGCAGGTCACGGCGGGCGCACTGGCGCTCGGATTGGTTACCGTTGCCTGGCTGGTCGCGCTGCAGGGCTGAAAATCCCTCACATTCCTGTAGAATTTCGTCGGGGATTTCTACGGGCTCCAGCAGCCGCAACAATGAAAAATATTCTGCTGATTCTTTTGGCGCTTGCGTTGATCGCGACCACGGTTCTGTGGGTCCGGCACGGTGGCGGAGCGCCCTACCCGAACCTGTCGACGACGCCGATCTTGAATTCGTCCGAGCTCGAGCAGGTCCTCGAGTACGCCGAGCCCGTGGGCAACGTCGCTGTGAATCGCGACGGCCGCATTTTCTTCACCGTGCACCCGGAATCGCGTCCGACCGGCAACAAGCTGCTCGAGTATGTACGAGGGGCCGCCGTGCCCTACCCGTCCGGCTCAGAACAGGCCGAGCTGTTCGACACCGTACTCGGGGTCGCTATCGACCGCTACAACCGCCTCTGGACGATTGACCACGGCAACCACGGCATGCGCACCGCCCGCATCATCGCGATCGACCTCAATACCGATACGGTCATTCGCGAACAGTCGTTGTCGGCGGACATCGCTCCGGCGGGGTCGTTCCTGCAGGACCTGCAGGTCTCCGCCGACGGCAACACGGTCGTCATCGCCGATGCCAGCTTCTGGCGCAAGTCGCCGGCGATCATTGTTTACGACGTAGAGACCGGCGAGGCGCGACGTGTCCTCGAAAAGCATGAGTCCGTCTCGGCAGAAAAGTACCTGATACGCAACGGTGACCGGGTAATGAAATTCCTCGGTGGGGTCGCCGCGCTGCGTGGCGGCGTCGACGGGATCGCGTTGGGGCCGAAGTGGCTCTACTACGGCGCCCTGAGCGGCTCCGGGCTGTACCGCGTCCAGCTCAAGGACCTGCGTAACGACCAGCTCCCGCCCGGGCAGCTCGCGAATCGCGTGGAACGCTACAGCGACAAGCCCTTAAGCGATGGCATGAGTATCGACCTCGAAGGCAATGTCTATATCACGGACGTGGAACACAGCGCCGTTTTTGTCGTCGGCGCCGACCGAGAGCTCCGTACCCTCATTCAGTCCCGCAACGTGCGCTGGGCCGATGCATTGTCATTCGGTCCCGACGGTTACCTCTACCTCGCCGACAGCGCGCTGTCGGAACTCATTCTGCAATCAAGGGAACACATCGAGGCACAGGGCCCCTACCGGGTTTTCCGGTTCAGGCCCGGTGTCGAGGGCGTTCCAGGGCAATAATCTAAGGACCTAATAATGGACACAGGCACTCTCCCCGACCTTGGCTTCGACTGGAACGAAGTATTTGAGCTGATTCAGACCAAGGGGGTCGACCTCGCGATCAACGTCGTCATCGCACTCCTTATATTCTACGTCGGTAAGCTGGTCGTCGGCCTGATCGTGCGCGCGCTGCACAAAGTCATGCAACGCCAGGAAGTCGACAAGACGCTCGAGACCTTCATCTGCAATCTCGTCCGGATGGTTCTTCTCGTCGTCGTCGCTATCGCCGCCATCGGCGCGTTGGGCATCGAGACCACCTCCTTTATCGCCATCTTCGGTGCCGCCGGCCTCGCGGTTGGCCTGGCCCTGCAAGGGTCCCTGTCCAACTTCGCGTCAGGCGTGCTGATCGTACTGTTCCGTCCCTATCGTGTCGGTGACTTCGTCGAGGCGGCCGGTATCAGCGGCGTGGTCGAGCAGGTCCAGATCCTGACGACCGTGCTGAGAACCGGTGACAACAAGCAGATCATTGTCCCGAACGGCCAGATTATGGACAGCATCATCACGAACTACTCGGCCAATGAAACGCGTCGCGTGGATATGGTGGTTGGCGTCAGTTATGACGACGACCTCGACAAGGTCCGCGCCACGATCGAGGAACTCGTCGCCGCCGAGGAGCGGATTCTCGATGAGCCCGCATGCACGATTGCCGTCTCGGCACTCGCGGACAGCAGCGTTAACTTTGTCGTACGCCCGTGGGTGAAGACGCCGGACTACTGGGGCGTCATGTTCGACCTCACGGAGGCCATCAAGAAGCGCTTTGACAAGGAAGGCATCTCGTTCCCGTTCCCGCAAAGAGACGTGCACGTCTACAAGGCCGACTAAAGGACCGGGCGCACCAGCGGCGAAAAAGCCTGTACGGGTGCATCCAGGTCGACAGAATTTGCATCTCCAACAGTAAGACACACAATTTTCGTGGGAGAGCAGTATGGAAAGTGGAATCTTCGGCCTTGCCGCCTTCGGCTTCTGGATGTTCATAGCCGCCGTATCGGTCGGTGGCATCTGGGACGGCGTACGCAAGCGCGAGGCGGAGCACGAGACGCTCCGGCGCATGATTGAAAGCGGCAAGACGCCCGACCAGGACCTTGTCGACAAGCTGCTCGGGCACAAGAAGGACCCGGCCCGCGACCTCAAGGTCGCCGGCCTGATTGTCATCTTCGTGGCACCCGGGCTGGCGCTCATGGGCTGGGTAATCGGCCTCAGCGAACCGGACGTCATCATGCCCCTGTTCGGCGTGGCCGGCCTCGTCGCTTTCGTCGGCATCGGCCTGTTGATCGCGGCACGCTTCCTGGATCGGGCAACCAACGCCGACGCGGCCAAGAACCGGGACGTCTTCGGGCAATAGCTTGCGCTACTCAACGGACCTTCTTGCCAGGAGTCCGGAGTCGGTACTTGTCGGCCTGTCCCGCACAGGGGACCGTGGTGCCTTCGCCGAACTGATGAAGCGTCGCCAGGCGTGGATTCGCAACCTGATGCGGCGTTGCAGCGGCGATGCGACGCTCGCGGACGACCTGTCGCAGCAGGCGTTCATGCAGGCGTGGAAGTCGATCCGGCAGCTACACGATGCCGAACGCTTTGCCCCCTGGCTAAAACGGCTGGCGATCAACACCTGGTTGCAGCACGCGCGCCGGCAAGACCCGTTGCGGATGGCGGACGCACACCACGACGCCGATTCCACGCATACCGATCAGACCGGCATTGGCATGGACCTGGACGCAGCCCTTGCCACCCTGCCGCATGACGTCCGGCTCTGCATTGTGCTCTGCTATCACGAACGCATGACCCATACTGAAATCGAGTCGTTCACCGGAATGCGGCTCGGGACCATCAAGTCACATATCCGGCGCGGAACGAAGCGGCTGCAGGAAGCGCTGGCCGCCTACGCGACCACACCCGAGGAAACGAGATGACGACTGAACGCGACCCGCAAGTGATGGCGTTGTTCGCCCAGGCCGAGAGCAGGCTCGATGACGCTGCCTTTGCAGAAAACGTCATGCGCATGATCGACAGGCAGCGCCGCAGGACAATGTTCGTGTGGTCGGCCGTCATGCTGCTCGCCATTGCCTGCATGGCACTGCTCGCCACCCCGGTGATCGCCGCGCTGACCATGGCGACGGAGTTACTGCCGGCCTCGCTGGTGAGCATCGAGACCGGCTGGCTGCAGCAGCTCCTGGCACCGATCAACAGCGTCGCAGCCGCGCTTGCGCTCGGCATACTCGTCCTGCGCAAGTTTTATCGCCGCCTGTTCCGCTAGTCGGTAAGGGCCCGGCCCGGACCCGTTATTCTGTGATACTGTATATCCATACAGCCTCAGGAATACGCATGACAGCCCGAGCCCGCAAAGGCCGGGGCGCGATTTCCGCGCCGCTTGGCCGGTTTGAAAAACGCCCCGTCGAACTCGACGACGACATTGCCCATGAACAGGCACTCGAGGCACGACCCACCGTCGTGCGCTCGATGCCGGCGAGTCGGATTATCAGCACCAACAACTCGCCCGACGTCCCCTTCGACCAGTCGATCAATCCTTACCAGGGTTGCGAGCACGGCTGTGTCTATTGCTATGCAAGGCCCAGCCACAGTTACCTCGACCTCTCGCCCGGACTCGACTTCGAGACCCGGGTCTTCTACAAGCCAAATGCGGCCGCGCTGCTGCTCGACGAATGGGAAAAGAAAAACTACGCGTGCAAGCCGATAACCATTGGCGCAAATACCGACCCCTACCAGCCCGCCGAAAAAACGCTGGAGATTACGCGCCAGTTGCTTGAGCGCTTTCTCGAGCACAGGCACCCCGTTAGCCTGATTACCAAGAGTCACCTGGTCACACGCGATATCGACCTGCTGGCCGAGTTGGCGGAACGTCGTCTCTGCTCCGTCGCGATCAGCGTACCCACCCTGTCGAGCGACCTGAAGCGGGTCATGGAGCCACGCGTACCCTCTGCGGCGGCGCGCCTGAAAGCGATGGCCCAGTTGGCCGAGTACGGCATCCCTGTCAGCGCCCTGCTCGCCCCGGTCATCCCCGCGATTAATGACCACGAGATCGAGGCAATCCTCGAAGCCGTCGCCGCTGCCGGCGCTGACCAGGCCAGCTATATCTTCCTGCGGCTCCCACATGAGCTGCTCGACATCTTCACCGAATGGCTCGCCACTCACTTTCCAGAGCGCAAGGATCGAGTCCTTAGCCTTGTCAGGCAGGCCAGCGGCGGTCGCAGTTACGATGCCCGCTTCGGCGTGCGCCAGACCGGGCGAGGTGCCTATGCCGACATGCTTGCAAGCCGTTTCCGGACCGCCAGCCGCAAGCTCGGCCTGGAGGCCGACGCCTACCAGCACGCGCTGGATTGCACGCAATTCGTAAGGCCCGGCGTACAGCAGCTGGGCCTCGATTTCTAGGTCCGGGATGCATCTACCTTCACGCAGGGGCAGCCGGTATAGTGGACCGGGAGCCGCCGCGGAGAACTAATCCAACCGCCACGTGTCTCACATACACTCAGACGGCGCCGCAGAAAGCTGCCAGGAGACCCGACCCAGCGAATGAGAACCATCAGCCCACTAAGCTTCGCTGCTTTGCTCTTTTTCCTGTCCTCGATGGCCATTGGCCAGGACACTCCGGTTGCAGTGCCGGAGACCGAACCGACACCGGCGATCACCGAAGACGATGTGCTGCGTGAATTTGCGCGGTTCAGGGACCTGCTGGCCGAGCAGAATTACGACGAGGCCGACATCTCGGCGAAACGTGTCGTCGAAATGACCATGAAAGTACACGGCCCGCAATCCCTCGAAGCGGCGAAAGCGTTGAACAATCTCGCAATCGTCCAGCATAACAACCAGCAATACGCGGCAGCCATCCAGAACTTCACGTCGGCGATCGAGATTCTCGAGGTTGTCAGGGACAGGCTGAACGAGGAGCTCGTCAATCCGCTCCGCGGCCTTGGCGCCGCCCAGCTCGGCGAAGGCCGTCCGGACCTGGCGGCCAGGAGTTTCGGCCGTGCGACGCATATCACCCACGTGAACGAAGGCCCGCACAATATCGAACAGATCGAGATCCTGGAATCGCTGGCTGAGGCCCAGGTTCGTCTCGGCGACCTCGAGGCCGCGCGCGACACGCTGGACAGGATCAACGCGCTGAATGTTCGTCATTTCGCCGACAACGCGCTGGGCCTGTTGCCGTCATTGATGCGACGCGCTGAATGGCAACACCGTGCCGGATACTACAACGACGAACGGATCACGTATCGACGGGCTATTCGCATCCTCGAGACAACGGTTGGCAAAGAGGACCCCAGGCTGGTCGACCCTCTCATCCGGCTCGGCAAGTCGTTTTATTACAATGAACCGATTACGGACGGCTCGCGCACCTCGCTTGCGCTGACCGGTGAGACGTATTTCAAGCGCGCTGTGCGCGTTGCCGAGGCGGTCGAAGACTTCCCGTGGCTTGAGCTCGCGCAGGCACGCCTGGCGCTTGCCGACTATTACATCTCCAACGAAACCCACAACCGGGCGCGCAGCATTTACCTCGAGGTCTGGAACGAGCTATCACGCGACGAGGACCGCATCGAGTTGCGACGCGAGCTTCTCGAACGGCCGGTGCCGATTCGTGAAGAGGGTCTTCCCCGCTTTAGCCGCGGTGGCGCAAACAGCCAGTCGAGCGCAGGGCTCCTGACCGGAGCGATCGTGGTCGACTACACGGTTTCGGCACGGGGCCGCGTGAAGAACATTCGCACCGAAGCGAGACCCGCCGAATTCACCGATATGCAACGCATGGTACACCGGGAAATCCGGCGTCGTATTTTCAGGCCGGTCCTTGAGGAAGGCGTCCCCGTTGCATCCGGCAACCAGGTCTTTCGGCATGACTTCTATTACTCCGAAGCCGAACTCGAGGAATTGCGGCAAAAGAAAGCAGCCGCGGCGGACAAGCAGGAGACCAGCGAAGAATGAACGACACGACACTACCAGGCCGTGACACGCCCATGCCGGTGCCCGACAGCCATTTCGTCA
The DNA here is from genome assembly GCA_965368465.1 of uncultured Chromatiales bacterium. GTDB lineage: Bacteria > Pseudomonadota > Gammaproteobacteria > Steroidobacterales > Woeseiaceae > UBA1847. Next base: position 11,354 of record CBDUMZ010000001.1, on the reverse strand, counting down.
ACGGCAAGCCCTTGCAGCCGCCATTTCCCTCGCACCTGCAACAGGCCGTGCTCGGCCTCGGATGTTTCTGGGGTGCGGAGCGTCGCTTCTGGGAAACAGAAGGTGTGTACACCACCGCTGTCGGCTACGCCGGTGGCACAACACCCAATCCGACCTACCAGGAGGTATGCACGGGCGGCACCGGCCATGCCGAGGTCGTGCTCGTCGTATTCGATCCCGAGATCGTAACCTTCGACAACGTCCTCAAGGTGTTCTGGGAGAGCCACGATCCGACGCAGGGCATGCGCCAGGGCAACGACATCGGCACACAGTATCGTTCCGCAATCTATACGCTGGACGACGAGCAAGGGAACATCGCCGTGCGTGCTCGCGACACGTACCAGAAGGCGTTGCGCGCGGCAGGCCTCGGCAGCATCACGACAGAGATCGAACCTCTCGACACGTTCTACTACGCCGAGGACTACCACCAGCAGTATCTTGCAAAGAACCCGGGCGGCTACTGCGGAATAGGCGGCACAGGGGTAACCTGCCCGGTCGGTCTCGACCTCGCTCAGAAGTCTGCGTAGGATAGCCCCGAATTCAAACAGGGACGCGTGCCATGGCGGCCAACAGGAAGAAACAACCCAAACCCCGCAGACCCAGTCGCAACCAGGCCGAAGAGGCCGTGCGCACACTGCTGCTGTGGGCCGGCGAGGACACACGCCGCGAAGGCCTTATCGACACACCGAAACGAGTCGCGCGTGCCTACGAAGACTGGTTCAGCGGTTACGCCGTCAATCCGTACGAGTTCCTCGAGCGGACCTTTGAGGAAGTCGAAGGCTATGACGAGATGATCGTCCTGCGGGACATCACCTTCGAATCCCACTGCGAACACCACATGGCGCCGATTATCGGCAAAGCGCACGTGGGTTACCTGCCGAGGAACAAGGTCGTCGGCATCAGCAAACTCGCCCGGGTTGTCGAAGCCTACGCGCGTCGGTTCCAGGTGCAGGAAAAACTGACGGCGCAGATCGCGAATTGCATCCAGGAAGTCCTGCAGCCCAAGGGTGTCGCCGTGGTCATCGACGCCAAGCACCAGTGCATGACAACGCGCGGCGTTCACAAACCCGGCGTATCGATGGTCACGAGCCAGATGGTCGGTGGCTTTCGCACGGACGCGCGAACTCGCGCCGAATTCCTGCAGATGATCGACGCCAAGCGGTAAGCTGCTACCGCGATGAACAGGCTCCTTAAGGTCACCGGAGCAATACTCCTCGTTGCGCTTGCTTACCTGCTCTTCTGGCCGGTCCCCATCGAGCCGGTCGCGTGGCATGCGCCCGAAGACCGTGGGCTCGTCGACCCGTTCCTGCCGAACGACCTGCTCCAGGCAGCGACGACAATCGACCTGCAGTCGTTCGAGGGTCCCGAGGATGCGACCCTCGGCTACGACAACTCCGTGTATGTAACGACATCCAGCGGGCACGTTCTGCGCATACGCAATCGAAAAGTCGAAAAGTTTGCCCTGGTCGGCGGCCGTCCGCTGGGCATCGAGGCGGCAAGCGACGGCAGCCTCGTTATCGCAAACGCCTATTCGGGTCTGCAGCGTATCGACGCCGGCGGCGACATCAGCACACTGCTGGGTTCTGTCGACGGCACGACGCCGGTCTATCCGAATAACCTGGCGCTGGCGGACGACGGCAAGATTTATTTTTCCGAGGCCAGCAGCAAATTCGGCGCGGAAAAGTATCGCGGCACCTACGACGCGTCTCTGCTCGATATCATGGAACACGGTGGCCACGGCAGCGTTATCGAGTTCGATCCGGCAAGCGGTGTCGCAACGACGCTACTCGATGACCTCAACTACGCGAACGGCGTTGCGATAAGCGATGACAATCAGTTCATCGTTGTCGCGGAAACCGGCAGCTATCGCGTGCTCAAACACTGGCTGGCCGGCCCACGCCAGGGTGAGACGGAGGTCTTGCTCGAAAACCTCCCGGGCTTCCCGGACAACATCAAGACGGGACGCAACGGTCGCTTCTGGCTGGGACTTGCGGCACCGCGAAACGCCCTGCTGGATCGTCTGAGCGACAAGCCATGGCTGCGCAAGGTCATCCAGCGCCTGCCGCCGGCGGTGCGGCCGAAGGCCGTGCCTTCGTCGCACGTTATCGCCTTCAATGGGCAGGGCGACATTCTCATGAACATGCACGAACCGAACGCGCGCTTCCCGACGCTAACCGGCGTCCTGGAGACCGACCGGGCGCTTTACCTGACGACGTTGTTCGGCGGGCAATTGCCCGTCGTCGCAAAGAGCGATCTCTAGAAAACGGCTATTCCAGGCCCAGCACCGCGACGCCCTGCTGAAACACGATATCGACCGGGATCGCGGCATCCGTCAGGCGGTCGAGATCGGCCTGCAGTTGCGGGGGAATTACTCCCTTCGTCTCGGTGAGCTCCTTCGCGCCTTCATAGTCGCCATTACCCTGCAGCGTCAGCAACAAGCGTGAGAGATTTTCCATGGCGACTTCCATGCGCTCGAAATCGACACTGTAGCGGCCCGTTTCGGCATCACGCACGAACGCACCTTCGTCCAGGAAGAAGTTGAAGCGGACCATGTTGGCCTTGCCGTGCGCACTTGACGCGCCAAAACGAATCGAGCGGAAGATGCCGGTCATGAACGTGACGTAAAAATCACGCAGGTCCGCATCGCCCAGTTCACCGGCCTTGTGCAACTCGGTGATCATGTACAGGCCGAGCACGTCCGCCTTGTTTTCCTCCATGCTGGAAGCAAGGTCCAGCATGGCGTTCTGCACCGTGCTCGTGCCATCGATCGTGTTCTTGATGCCCAGCCCGTGGGCAACCTCGTGGAACATCGTGTTCGAGAAGAACGCGTCAAACGTAATGTGCTCGCGTTGCGTCTCGTCGATCAGCACGTCGGCGATCGGCTCGAGGATCTTGCGGTACTTCGCTTCCATCGCATTCTTGAGCTGCAGGCGGCGCGAACCTTTCTCGAGCTGCACCTGCTCGTCGTTCGGCAGGTTGATGGCAATGGTCTTGCCGCCCGCATTGCTGTGGCCGGCGTAGTACACGACATCGTAGGCGTTCAGGTCCGCATTCGACCCGGGCGATTCCTGCTTGTACGCGTCGGGAACCGGCAGGCCTTCCTGTAACTGCGGCAGAAATGCGGCAAAACGACCCAGGCGTTCGCTCCATGCCAGGTCCTTGACCAGGACGTAGGCTTCGTACGCGGCGCGGTAGCCGTACAGGCGGTCGAGGTAAGTCTCGATCGGGCCGATGACCACATCGATCTTGTTGTCCTTGACGTCCATCCAGTAGGCGTCGCTCAGCTGGAAGTCATCGCTGATCAACGCGGCGGCACGCAGCTTCAGGTAGTTGGCAAAGTCCGGGCTCTCGGCCAGTTTCGCGGCTTCGCGCAGCAGGGTTGCCGCGGCGTGGAGCTCTTCACTGTATTCAACGTGATAGGGCACGAGCACCAGGTTGCCGTCGCGGTCCCGGCGGACGAACGAGTAGAGGCCGGTCTTGCCGGGCAGGTACGCGGCCTCGAACTCGTCCTTGCTCATGTCTTCGGGATAGAACCGGGCACCCAGCGGCTTGGGGCCGAACCCTTCCATAAAGGGCTTGTCGTCATCGAGCGCATCCCACGGCCCGTAGTTCAACTCCGCGAATCGCCGCGTTTTTTCGTCGGCTATGGAATCGAGCCACGCTTCGTAGTTGTCGCCGAAGGACTGCCGCCAGAACAGGTCATCCATGATCTGCGCCGCATCGATCAGCAACACGATCATCTGCTTCTGGTCGTCGCTCAGATGATCCAGGTCGGCGGTCAGCGCGAAGTCGGCATAGATCTCCGGTCGGGGCTCAACAGTCTCCAGCGCTGTAACGGAAACTTCGGGCGCCACCTCTTTGCCGCAGGAAACAACGAGCAGTGACGAAATCAGGATGGCCAACGGGCGAATGAAACGGCGAGTGATCACGGGTTCCCCCTGGAACAGTTTCGATGGGCAGATTGTCTCACACTCTGCGGGTCAGAGATCGACGAGCTCCACGTCGCCGTAGCTGAGTTCGTGGCCGAGAAACTGGCCTCCGACCCGCGCAAAACGCGTGGCCCCGTCGGTCGCCAGCAAGCGCAGCGACCCGGGTTCGCCGCCGCCGCGCAACATGCCGTCGGCCCGCAGCGCTTCGCGCACGACATCGGCGGTCGTACTCGCCGAATCGACGAGTGTGACACCGTCGTCGGCAACATCCCGGATCGTGTCCCTGAGGAGCGGGAAGTGGGTACAGCCCAGGATGATCGTGTCCGGATTGTGACCGTCGGATTCGTCCAGGTAACGCTGCACGATTGCGCGCGCAATGCCGCCATGGCTCCAACCCTCCTCGGCCAGCGAGACCAGCATCTCGCAGGCATGCTCGCGAACGACGGCCTGCGGGTCGCAGGCTGCGATGGCTTTGCGGTATGCACCGAGACGCACGGTGGCCTCGGTCGCCAGCACCAGGTGCCGGCCACCGGGCTGCGCCCTGGCAGCGGCAGCAGCACCGGGCTCGACCACGCCCACAACCCGGAGCGGCGCCATTGCCTCGCGCAAGGCGTCAAGCGCGACGGCCGAGGCCGTATTACAGGCCACGACCAGCAACTTGATGCCTTGCTCCTGCAGCTTTGCCGCAGCCTGGGTCGCGTACCGCTCGATCGAGGCCGGGCTCTTGGTGCCGTAGGGCAGGCGCGCCGTGTCGCCGAGGTAGATCAGGTTTTCGCCGGGCAGTGCCTCACGGATGGCCTTCAGGACGGTCAAACCGCCGACGCCGGAATCGAAAACACCGATCGGCAGTTCGCTCTGTATGTCGTGAGTCATACACGCATTGTGCCGAAGCAACCTCAACTGTGGAATAATCCAGCCCGAATCTTTCGACGATTGGGAAAGCGACGTGCAAAAAGTCCTCTACGGCGTAGCCGGGTCGGTCATCCTGCTGGTACTCATTGGTTTCGCCTTGCCGCGCGAACATCGCGTGGAAGTCACAACCGAGATCGATGCGCAGCAGGCAACGGTGTTTGCACTCGTCAACGATTTCCGCCGCTTCACGCTGTGGGCGCCGTGGGCAGACACGGACCCCAACGCACGCTTTATTTACTCGGGCAGCAGCCGCGGCGCCGGCGCGACAGTGACCTGGGACGGAACCGTGATCGGCAGCGGCACCCAGACGATCACCGAGAGCCGACCGTTCGAATACGTCGGTATCGTGATGAACCCCGGCGAGCCGGGCGAGGCAAAGTCCTGGTTCCGACTGGTTCCCGGCGTTGGCACAACCCATGTGTACTGGGGGTTCGAGGCGGACTACGGCATGAACATTGTCGGGCGCTACTTCGCATCGATGCTCGGCGGCGTCGTCGCACGCGATTACGAAGCCGGGCTCGCGAACCTCAAGGAAATCGCGGAAAGCCTGCCTGCCGCCGATTTCAGCGATATCGAGATCGAGCACCTCGTGGTCGAACCCACCGCTATCGCCTACCTGCCGACGACCTCACGACCCGAGCCCGCCGCCATGTCGGAGGCGATGGGGAAAGCCTATTTCCAGATCCTGAGTTTTATCGATGCACACGGCCTGCAGGATGCCGGGGCTCCGATGTCCATCACGCGCACGTTCAGCGGCTCCGTACTGGTGTTTGATGCGGCGATCCCGGTTCGGGGCGTCAACGACGAGACGCCGCCGGAAGATGCCGGTGTAAGACTGGGCTCAACCTATGGTGGGCCGGTGATTCGTGTCCGGCACCTGGGGTCTTACCGCGACCTGACCAGGACGCACCGCAAGATCGCGGCATACCTCGCGGCCCTGGGTATCGAGCGCAATGGCGACCCGTGGGAGTCCTACGTGAGCGATCCGGGCGATACGCCCGAGGCGGAGCTACTGACCTACGTCTACTACCCGGTCAAACAGACTTGACCAGAAACGGCGGTACACGAGCCTCTTCGCCATCCACAAGCGGCAGGCTGGATTGAAGATCGTCCCTCGCGCGAGCAATTTGACCATAGAGGCTGACGATGCGGCCGGCAATCTCGCTGGCCTCGTTGAGCGACATCTTGCGCACTGACGCACAAATCGGCCCTTCGCCGTTGAGCGGCGAGACACGATGCATGTCGACTCTGAGGTCGGCAAACGATTGCCGCACGGCTACCGGCAACTCGTCGTCATGAATCTCGACGAGATTATCCTCATAGGCCTTGATAAGTCGTTGTTTAATATGACCATGCCCAGCGAGCACGGTGAGTGCCGCGTGAAAGCGATCGAGGTGGTCTGTCATTGCCACTCCAGCGTTTAGTTGTATTCTTGTCTACGCTGTTCTTGTTTTGGAGTCGATTACGTCCTGTAATCCGGGGCTCCCTGCAGAGCCTCGCAAGTCCTTAAGTACTCCTGATCTATCAGAATCTTGCGTAGGGTTCTTATATCAGAGTTGTTAAAGTACGCGCAAGTGTCGCTTGATCCCGACTGGATAGAACCTCAAGGAGTCCGTACATGCGGCGTTGCCGCCACCTCACCCTCTTCCCCCTCCTGGGTGCTCTCGCCGGGCAGGTCCTTGCCGGCGAGCCTGTCGACGTGCCTGTCGATCTGGCCGACCTGGAGGCCCGGGGAGCGATTGTCGGCACGATTCGCTTCGATCGAACGAACGTCTTCGACGTCTCCGATCCCAAGGAAAACAACGCGCTCTTCAGGCTTGCCAATCGGCTCCATGTCGTTACCCGCGAAAGCACGATCGGCAAACAGTTGTTACTGCGCAGCGGCGATACCGTCTCCAAGCGGCTTGCCGATGAGTCCGAACGCATCCTCCGCCGCAACAATTACCTGCACGATGCCGACATTCGCGTCGTGCGCTTCGAAGACGGCGTTGCCGATCTCGAGGTGAAAACGCGCGACCTCTGGTCGCTGGCTCCGGACATTTCCTTTTCCCGCAGTGGTGGCGAAAATCGCAGCCGGCTCGGGCTCGAGGAGTCCAATTTTCTAGGCCGCGGGCAGTTCCTGAGCTTCGTGCGCGATGAAGATGTGGACCGAGCCTCGACCAGCATCGGCTTCGCGGACCGCCACCTGGGACGTAGCTGGGTCTCTACAGCGCTCCGCTATTCTCACAACTCCGATGGCGACTCACGCGCTTTGTCTGTCGTCCGCCCGTTTTTTGCGCTCGACACGCGCTGGTCCGCTGGCGGTTACACCCACCGCGATGACCGCGAAGAATCCCTCTATGCGTTGGGCATGCGCGCCGCCGAGTACCGGCACAAGCGCGCCTATGATTCGCTGTTCGGCGGCTGGTCGAGAGGACTGCGCAACGGCCGGGTCAGGCGCTGGACGGCCGGTTTCGTTTACGACGACAACCGGTTTTCTGCCGTGGGAACCCCGCAATTGCCGCAGGCTGTGCCACAGGACCGCAAGCTCGTTTACCCGTTTGTCGGCCTCGAATACATCGAGGACAACTTCAAAACCTCCCGCAATCACGACCAGATCGACAAGACGGAAGACTTCCTGATGGGCAATCGCTTCGTCGCGTCGCTGGGTTGGGCCGATACGTCGTTCGGCGCCGATCGGAATGCCCTTATCTACTCGGCGAGCGCGAGCCGAGGCCTGGGTGAGCTCAACGAGGACGCCCTGTTCCTGCTCGCCAGCGCGAGCGGCCGGATTGAGTCTGGGAATACCGTGAATTCGCTGTTTTCCCTCAGCGCCCGCTGGTACAAGACCCAATCCAGGAAGCGCTTGTTCTACGCGGCCATCAGCGGCACTGCCGGACACTCGCTGGACCTCGACAACAGGGTGAGACTGGGCGGCGATACCGGGCTTCGCGGCTACCCGTTGCGATACCAGAACGGCGATTCGAAACTCCTGTTGTCCGTCGAACAACGCTATTTCACTGACTGGTACCTGTGGCGCATCGCCCGGGTCGGTGCCGCCATGTTCGCCGATGCCGGCCGGGTGTGGGGATCGGATCCCCTGATCGAACCCAACCAGGGCTGGCTGATGGACGTCGGCTTCGGCTTGCGCTTTGCCCTGACGCGCAGCTCATCGGGAAAGGTCATACACGCGGATATCGCGTTTCCCCTGAATGGCGACCAGAGTATCGACAGCGTGCAGTTCCTGCTCGAGTCGCGCGCCAGCTTCTAGAGGCTGATCTCTATCTTCCAGCTATCCTCGCCCATCTCGCGATCGGCCGTGTACCGCGCATTCTCCTGACCCACCTGCCAGCGCGTCGCCAGCGTTTCGTTCATCAGGTATTCGCGGTGTGTCTTAAGCGACTTCTCGACAGCGGGTGAGCCCGACACACCGAGCGTGATGCGATCGGAGACTTCGAGGCCGGCTTGCTTGCGAGCGTCCTGCACTGAGCGCACGACTTCTCGCGCCAGCCCCTCGGCGATCAGCTCATCCGTCAGTGCCGTATCCAGCGCCGTGAGATAACCCGCGTCCGCCTCGCAGGAATAGCCTTCAGCAGAATGCGTCTCGATCAGGACATCGTCGCCCGCGAGCGCAATAACCTGCCCTTCCACTTCGATCTCGAACGCCTCGCCGCTCGCGGCGGCACCGGCGATGGCCGCGCCGTCCGCATCCAGCAGCGCCTGCTTGATCTTCGGCACCAGCTTGCCGTACTGCTTGCCGAGTTTCGGCAGATTCGGCTTGATGTTGTAGCTGACCAGCCCGGCGTCACGGGCAATGAACTCGACCGCCTTGACGTTGAGCTCTTCGAGAATCTGGTCCATGTGACTCTCCAGCGCCCTTGCCGCCGCGTCGTTCGGCGCGCGCACGAGCAGACGCGAGATCGGCTGGCGCGTGCGCACACCGGAGTGACTGCGCGCGGCCCGGCCAAGACCGACGACCTTCTGTACCACGTCGATGTCGAAGAGGAGATCGTCGTTCTTCCACGACTCGTCGGCTGCGGGCCAGTTGCCCATGTGCACGGACGGCAGCGCGTCCTTGTCCACCGAACGCACAAGATTCTGGTACACGTTTTCCGCAAGGAACGGCACGAAAGGCGCCATCAGCTCGTGCACGCCCTTGAGGCATTCATACAGCGTCAGGTAGGCCGCCTGCTTGTCCGCCGGATCCGTCGACTTCCAGAAACGGCGACGATTGCGGCGCACATACCAGTTGCTTAGCTGGTCGACGAACGACTCGATGGCCTCGCCGGCCGTCTTCGCGTCGAAGTGGTCCAGCGACTCCGTCACTGTCGTGATGGTCTTATGCAGCAGCGCGAGCGCCCAGCGATCGATCTCGGGACGGTCCGCGACCGGCACGTTGCCGGTCAGGTCGATCTCGTCGAGTCGCGCATAGAGGACGAAGAAGCTATAGGTGTTCCAGAACGTGTTGATAAACGAGCTGGCCACGTCGGCGACGATGTCGACCGAGATGCGCTTCTGCACGTCCGGGGACAGACGAGCGAGAAAGTACCAGCGCAGGGCGTCGGCACCGACCGTATTGAAGACGTCGTAAGGGTCGATGATGTTGCCGAGTGACTTCGACATTTTCTTGCCGTCTTTATCGACAATATGGCTCAGGCAAATGCAGTTCTTGTACGCGACGCTGTCGGAGACGAGTGTCGCGATGGCGTGCAGCGTATAGAACCAGCCACGCGTCTGGTCGATGGCCTCGCAGATAAAATCCGCGGGGAAATGCTTGTCGAACTTGTCCTGGTTTTCGAACGGGTAATGCCATTGCGCGTAGGACATGGCGCCCGAGTCGAACCAGCAGTCGATGACCTCCGGTACCCGGCTCCAGGTCTTGCCGTCGAGCTCGAACGTGACGTCGTCCACGGCCGGTCGGTGCAGGTCGAGCTCACTGAGCTCCCTGCCCGTCAGCGCCTCGAGTTCCGCCACCGAGCCGACGCATTTGAAGCCGTCTTCGCCGTCGGTCCATACGGGCAGCGGCGTGCCCCAGAAGCGTTCGCGCGACAATGCCCAGTCGACGTTGTTCTCGAGCCAGTTGCCGAAGCGGCCGTCCTTGATGTGCTCCGGAACCCAGTTGATCGTCTGGTTGAGCTCGGCCATGCGTTCGCGGAATTGCGAGGTGCGGATGTACCACGCGTTTTTCGCGTAGTAGAGAATCGGGTCTTTGGTGCGCCAGCCGAACGGGTAACTGTGCGTGATGCGTTCGGCGCGGAACATCATGCCGCGCTCTTTGAGGATCCGGATGAGCGGTTTGTCCGCGTCCTTGAAGAACAGGCCCTTGACCGGCTCGACCTCATCGATGAAGTGACCGTCGAGGCCGACGCCATGCACGACAGGCAGTTCATTGGCCTGGCCGAACGCAAGATCGTCAACACCGTATGCGGGCGCGGTATGCACAATGCCGGTACCGCTTTCCGTACTGACAAAGTCCGCAGGGAACACCTGGAAAGCGTTCGGCGCGTCGACGCTAATGTAGTCGAACAGCTGCTCGTAGCGCATGCCGACGAGTTCTTTGCCTTTGACCGTCTTGACGACTTCGTGCTCGATGTCCCTGAAGACCGCCTCGCGCAGCGCCTCGGCAACGATGAGTGTCTGGCCGTCTGACTGGCAATAGCTGTAGTCGATATCCTCGCCAACCGCGAGCGCGAGATTGGAGGGCAGCGTCCACGGCGTCGTGGTCCACACGAGGATATAAGTGTTCTCTTCGCCGGCGACCTTGAAGCGCACCGTGATCGACGGGTCTTCCACATCCTGGTAGCCCTGCGCCAGCTCGTGCGACGACAGCGTCGCGCCGATGCGGGGATCGTATGGGACGACCTTGTAACCCTTGTAGATCAGGTCCTTGTCCCAGATCTCCTTGAGCAGGTACCAGACCGTTTCGATGTAGGCGTTGTTGAGCGTGTAGTAAGCCTCGTCGAGATTGACCCAGAAGCCCATGCGCTCGGTCATCTTCTCCCAGTCGCCGATGTAGGTCATGACCGACTCGCGGCACAACTTCGTGAACTCGGCGATGCCGACCTTCTCTTCGATCTCGGACTTGTCGTAAGTCTTGATGCGGCCTTCGTCGCTCAGACGCTTCTCGACCTCGTGCTCGACCGGCAGGCCATGCGTATCCCAACCCGCCTTGCGAGGAACGTGATAACCGCGCATCGTTTTGTAACGCGGAAAGACGTCCTTGAACGAGCGTGCGAGCACGTGGTGAATACCGGGCTTGCCGTTCGCGGTGGGCGGACCCTCATTGAAGCTGAACTGCGGGCCATCCTGCGTCGCATCGATGGTCTTCTGGAACACATCATGTTCACGCCAGAACGCCAGCACCTCTTCCTCGAGAGCCGGCCCGTTGTAGCGCCCCTGTACTTCCTTAAACGTCACACTCATTCCTCTGCACACAAAAACGCCCCGGTAATTAGGTACCGGACACCCTATTTCTCGTTAAATACGGTGTCCGGT